>JAXMBD010000021.1:0-106699 GCA_046350035.1 Isosphaeraceae bacterium
ACCGCCGCCGGCCACCCTGGACGATGCGTGGAGCGGCGCATGGTGGCCGGCATAGGGGGTCCAGTCGCCGGCCATGTCGTACGTCATCACGTTGACCCAGTCCATCGTCTCGACCAGGAACGGGGTGGCCAGCCACTTCAGGGTGCCGGGATTGGCCGACGCGGCCATCGTCAGCCGCATCGGCTGGTCGCGCTTCCGGCCCTGTTCGTCCAGCCCGGCCCGGAACCGCCGGACGAGCCTCTCGAAGCCCTCCACCTCCTCGGCCGTATCGGGATACTCCCAATCGAGGTCGAGGCCATCGTAGCCGAATTCCTCGACCATCTTGAGGACGTCGGCGACGTAGCGATCCTCGGCGTCATGCGACTTCACCATCTCGCCGAACTGCTTGTCCCACCCCCAGCCGCCCAGCGAGATCAGGACCTTCACGCCCGCCTTGTGGGCTTCCTCGGTGAGGCCCCGGTTGGGGACATTGCCGCCGGGGCGGATCTTGCCGTCGCCGTCGGCCACGAGGAAGGCGTGGCAGAGGTGCGTGTAGAGCCGGTAATCGAGCGCCCTCGGCTGGCCGTAGAGGTAGCCGACGAACACCCGGTCCTTCTCTTCGCCCTCGCCGACGGTCGCGAAGGCGGCAATCATCAAGGTGCCCAGGCAGGCGATCGGATTCATGGTTCCCCCCCGGTTCGGTTCGAGTACGATCGGACTCTTCCACCCTAACCGGCCGGGCAGGGGCCCCGCGAGCGGGAGCCGACCGAGTGCGACGCCACCGCTACCTCAAGCTGTTCAAGCCGTACGACGTCCTCTCGCAGTTCACCGACGGCCAGGGCCGGCGGACCCTCAAGGACCTG
Organism: Isosphaeraceae bacterium; assembly: GCA_046350035.1. Lineage (GTDB taxonomy): Bacteria > Planctomycetota > Planctomycetia > Isosphaerales > Isosphaeraceae > CALLYK01. Next base: position 843 of record JAXMBD010000021.1, read on the forward strand.
GTGCCGATCCCGGGCGTCTACCCGGTCGGCCGGCTCGACCGCGATAGCGAAGGCTTGCTGCTGCTCACCGACGACGGCCCGACGGCGCATCGGCTGACCGATCCCCGGTACGACCATCCCAGGACGTACCTCGTGCAGGTCGAGCGGATCCCGGATGACGGGGCCTTGCAGGCCCTCCGACGCGGGGTGATGCTCAACGACGGCCCGACCCGGCCCGCCCAGGCCGAATTGCTGGACTCACCGCCGAATCTGCCCGATCGGCCGGTGCCGATCCGGTTCCGCAAGAATGTCCCGACCGCCTGGATCCGCCTGACGATCCGCGAGGGCCGGAACCGGCAGGTCCGCCGGATGACGGCGGCCGTCGGCTTCCCCACGCTCCGGCTGGTCCGGGTCGCGATCGGCCCGATCGGCCTGGGCGACCTGGAACCGGGGGGTTGGGCCGACCTGGACGACGGGGAACGCCGGGCGATCGCGACGACCGGGCGTATCCCGTCGGGGGGGCGTCCGATAAAATAGGAACGGTACTCGGGTCTCGCAATCCACGAGGAGGGGCGGATCATGGCGATCGCGGACGGGGATCGACCATGAGCCAGGAGGGTGCGTCCGAGGCCCCCCTGAAGCTGACGTTCGAGGGGGGCACGATCGTCGTCGAGGGCCTCGCCGACGGCGATTCCCGGGGCCTCCCGGGGCTCCAACGCGACCCGAGGTCGGGGTACTTCCGCGCCGAGGCGATCTGGTATCGGGCCCTCGTCGAGCACCTCCACCGGGCGAAGATCCCCTACGTCGACGCGGCCAAGCTCTACACCCGGAAGACCGCCTGGCAGCTCCAACTCGACAAGCCGCCCTTCCCGCACCAGACCGAAGGGCTGGAAGCCTGGTGGCACTCGGGGGGCCGGGGGGTGGTGGTCTTGCCCACGGGCACCGGCAAGACGCACCTGGCCAACCTGGCCATCGCCAGGGCCCAGCGGCCGTCGCTGGTGATCACCCCCACGATCGACCTGATGAACCAGTGGTACGACGAGTTGACGCTGGCCTTCGGCGCCGAGGTCGGCCTGCTCGGCGGCGGCTACTACGAGGTCCAGCCGCTGACCGTCACCACCTACGATTCGGCGTACATCAACCTGGACCGCCTGGGGAACCAGTTCGGCCTGGTGGTCTTCGACGAATGCCACCACCTGCCGGGGCCGACGTACGGCCTGGCCGCCACCGGCTCGATCGCCCCGTTCCGCCTCGGCTTGACCGCCACGCCCGAGCGGACCGACAACGCCCATACCCAGCTCGACTGGCTGATCGGCCCGATCGTCTACCGACGCGAGATCACGCAGCTCCGCGGCCGTTTCCTGGCCGATTATCGCGTGGAGACCCTGCACGTCAACCTCAGCGACGAGGAGCGCCGCCGATACGAGGCGTGCCGCGAGGTGTACCGGAACTACCTCCGCGACATGGGCATCGACATGAGGCAGCCCGGCTCCTGGGGCCGCTTCCTCAAGACCGCCTTCCGTTCGGGCGAGGGCCGGCAAGCCTACCAGGCGTATCGGGAACAGCGGGAACTGGCCCTCGCCGCGCCGGCGAAGATCAGCCTGCTCTCCCGGATCCTCGACCGCCACAACGGCGACCGGGTCCTGATCTTCACGCACGATAATGCCACCGTTTACAAGATCGCGCGCGAATTCCTGGTGCCCGTCATCACCCATCAAACCAAGATCAAGGAACGGAAGGACGTCCTCACCAAATTCAACAAGGGGGAGTACCCGATCGTGGCGACCTCCCGGGTCCTGAACGAGGGGGTGAACGTGCCCGAGGCGAACGTGGCCGTGGTGATGTCGGGGTCGTCCACGGTCCGCGAGCACGTCCAGCGCCTCGGCCGGATCCTGCGGAAGTCGGGCGACAAGGAGGCGATCCTGTACGAGGTCGTCACCAAGGGGACGGTCGAGGAATTCGCGTCCAACCGGCGTCGGCAGCACAGCGCCTACGGCGGCTGAATGCGATCCGGATCCGGGATCGTCATCAGGCCCTCTTCGGGCAGGCCGACGGATCGGGTCCGGCCCAGGCGCCAGAGCAGGGCGGTCAGGGCGCACACCACCGCATCGATCTGGTGTTCCGAGGCCCGCTGGCGATCCAGGCCGGGTACGAGCGGCTTCAGGGCCCTTCGGATCTTGCGGAGGCCCGGCTTCGTCCTCTTGCCCGAGGTGGGCAGGCCGAGGATCCGGAGCGTCGCATACGGATAGACCTCCAGCGGTTCATGGCCGATCGCCCGCAACCCTTCCGCGATCCGGGCCCCCCGCCGGGCCAGCACCTTGAGCACGGCGGTCGCCAGGGTCGGGATCCCCATCCGCGCCAGGTCGCGTTCGAGCTGGCGGCTCCTCGTCCCGGGATCGGTCCGGCACCGGCAATCGTCGTCGAGGCAGCAGCGGCCGAGCGGCCTCGTCAGCGGCGCATTGATCGCGACGGTGCCCCAACGCCCGGCCATTCGGGCCAATCCCAGGATCTCCTCATCGGTCCCCGCCCGCGTAAGAAGCTCCAATCGTCCGGACCGGAGAATCGCCACGCCGGTCTCTCGATGCGGCACGCCCGCCAGGTCGATCCCCACGCAGACCCCCGGGGCCCTCCGCCGATGCCGTCCCGACATTACCCGCCCTCCGGGTCTTCCGAACCTCCAGAATCTGTACAAAAGAATATCGTACAGGCCAGTCGATCAGCAGACCAGGCCCGCGACCGTCCTTCCGACCGCGGGCGGCGACGTCGTGCGGCCATTCGGCGACCCATGGCACCACCGGGATCGACCCATGGCCGAGGAACTGCCTCCCCGGGGCCGGCTCCTTCACCTCGAGCAGGCCGGCGGACGGCGGGAACCGGCCCGGAACCAATCCATGCACGCAATCGCCGCGCCGAAATTGGCCTGTTCGGGCCGTGCTGATCGTTTGCAACATGCGATTGCCGATCCGAACGGCGTCGCCATTGAAACGCCGCGCGGGCGTTGAGTATGGTGACGACCGCCACTTCTTCTCCCGCAGTTCCCGGTCACGAACGAAGCTTGGTCAGGGCCCCATCGCGGCGGCGTAAGGCCGCTTTGCGCCCGCCCATCTCGTTCGCACATCCCCCGGATCCTCAACATGAACTCCAAGAACGCGTGTGGAATGCGCCGTCGTTTTCAGGGAAGGGCCCGCCGGAGGCCGACGGTCGAGGCCCTGGAATGCCGCGAGTTGCCGGCGACGATCGGGGTCGACCCGTCGCAGGTGGTCCGCGCCGTGAACAACCAGGTCCTGGGCGTGAACCTGGCATGGTGGGATTCGAACCTGACGACCGCCCGCACCAAGCAGATGGTCCAGGACGCCGGCCTGACCCTGTTCCGGTTCCCGGGCGGGTCATCCTCGGACGAGTACCACTTCGCCGACCCGCCGCGGTACAACGGCTTCAACACCGCCCCGAACTTCGCGAAGCTGATCGAGTCGATCGGCGGCAAGGGGATGGTGACGCTCAACTACGGCACCGGAAGCCCGCAGGAGGCCGCCGCGTTCCTGGCGTACCTCAACGGGTCGACGACCAACGCGACGGTGCTGGGCCTCGGGCCGAAGTGGAACGACTCGTCGCAGAGCTGGGCCAACGCCGATTGGAAGACCGCCGGGTACTGGGCCGGCCTGCGGGCCGCGACGCCCCTGGCGCAGGACGACGGCCTGAACTTCCTGCGGATCGGCCACCCGGCGCCGTTCGGGTTCCACTACTACGAGATCGGCAACGAGGTGTACGGCTCGTGGGAGACCGACCACCACGGCCAGGGAGGCGTCGGCGGCGCGCCCCACGATCCCGCCACCTACGTCACCTACGCGAAGCAGTTCGCCACCTATGCCTCGGCGATCGACCCGTCGATCTCGATCGGGATCGCCACCGGCAGCCCCGGCCAGGAGAATAACTGGACGAGGAACGTGCTCACGATCGGCGCCCAGCAGGGGTTCGTGCCGGGCTTCCTCAGCGACCACCACTACATGCAGGCCCCCGGCCAGGAGAACGACGCGACCCTGCTGCTGAACACCTCCTCGGGGACCGGCACGCAGGACCCGACCAACCCGATGAACTGGACCGCCCGCGCGACGGCCTATCGGCAGTTGCTCCAGCAGGCCCTGGGCTCGTCGGCCTCGAACGTCGAGCTGCTGGCCACCGAGTTCAACTCGGTCTATGCCGGCCCCGGCAAGCAGACGACCAGCCTGGTCAACGGCCTGTTCATCGCCGACTCGCTGGGCAGCCTCCTGAACGCCTCGTACGACGGCGCCAACGTCTGGGGCCTGCGGAACTCGTTCGAGACGGGCAACAACAACTCGTCGAACCTCTACGGCTGGAGGTTGGGAGGCGACTACGGCCTGCTGGGCGACCCGAATTACGGGGCCCCGGCCTCGGGCGCCTACACCCCGTACCCGGGCTACTTCGCCGAGCAACTCGTGGCCAGGATGGTCCACCCGGGCGACACCGTCATCCGGGCGACCAGCGACGACCCCAACCTGGCCGTCTACTCGGTGAAGCAGGCCAACGGGCACATCGACCTGCTCGTGATCAACAAGAGCGCCTCGAGCAGCATCACCGGCACCTTCCAGATCAACGGCGTGGCGCCGGGGACGCAGGCCCAGGCGTGGCAGTACGGCAAGGCGGAGGATACGGCCCAGTCGCAGACGACCGACGGCCACTCCTCGCTGACCTCGTTCCTCGCGTCCTTGACGCCCAGCGGCAACGGCTTCTCGTATGCGTTCCCGTCGTATTCGATGACCCTGCTCGACATCTCCGGGACGAGCGGGCCGCCCAACCAGGCCCCGACGATCGCCTCGGCGGCGTCGGCATCGCCGGCGGTGGTCACCGCCACGACGACGGTCCTCTCGGTCCTGGGGGCCGACGACGGCGGCGAGCCGGCCCTGAAGTACACCTGGACGACGGTCGGCACGCCGCCGGCCCCGGTCAGCTTCTCGACCAACGGGGCGAACGCGTCGAAGTCGACGACGGTCACGTTCGCGGCCGCGGGCACCTATTCGTTCCTGGCCACCGTCACCGACCCGGGCGGCCTGTCGGCCACCAGCACCGTGACCGTGACCGTGAACCAGACGGCCACCCAGGTCGCCGTCTCGCCCGGTTCGGCCTCGCTGACGACCGGCTCGACCCGCCAGTTCTCGGCCCAGTTGAAGGACCAGTTCGGCGCCGCGATGGCCGCCCAGCCGACGTTCGCATGGGCGGTCGGCGGGGCCGGCTCGATCAGCGCGACGGGCCTGTACTCGGCACCGGCAACGCCCGGGAGCGCCACCGTCCGGGCGACCGCCGGGGCGATCTCGGGCACGGCCAATGTCACGGTCAGCCTGCCGGCCTCGTCGGCCGTGGCGGTCACGTACCAGGCCACCAGCGACTGGGGCACCGGCCTGGTCGGCCAGGTCACGCTGAAGAACAACGGGACGTCGGCCATCCAGGGATGGACCCTCCAGTTCGACACGTCCTACGCGATCACCCAGATCTGGAACGCCTCGATCGTCGGCCACCCGTCGAATCGCTACCTGGTCCAGGACCTCGGCTGGAATGCGACGATCGCGCCGGGGCAATCGGTCTCGTTCGGGTTCACCGCCAACCGGAACGGCACCTACATCGACCCGACCAACTTCGTCCTGAACGGCAGCCCGCTCGTGCCGCCGCCGCCCTCGGGCGTTTTCGACCTGTCGGCGACCTACCAGGTGACGAACGACTGGCGGACCGGCTTCCAGGGCAACGTGACCCTCGGCAACACCGGGACGCTGCCGATCGTCGGCTGGACGATGGAGTTCACGTTCGCCGCCAACATCACCCAGATCTGGGGGGCGACGATCCTGAGCCACGTCGGCAACCGCTACATCGTGGGCGACGCCGGCTGGAACGCCAACATCGCGCCGGGCGGCACGATCAACTTCGGCTTCATCGCCTCCCGCGCCGACGGTACGTCGGGCCCGGCGATCGCGTTGATGACGGACGTGGTGGTGAACAACGGCGACAAGAGCAAGAAGAAGACGTTCGCCTCCATCGGTTCGGGCCACTGAAGGGCCCCGAAACGTCGGGGCCATCACCACCCAGCCCATCGGGCCAGGCCGGTTCCAGGGCCCTGACCACCGCGGAGCACGGGGCCGCCGACGTGCTGTTCGGCGCGTCGGCGGCCACCATCCCGCTGGCCAGCGGGCTCGGCCGTCGTTGCCTTGATTTCCCCGGTTATGGCAGGGGGCTTGCCCCCATCGCACGGGTCGAATACGCTCCCGGGTTCCGATCGAGGCCGCAATCCGAGGCGAGTGCCATGAGAACCCTTCTGCTTTCCACCCTGGCGATCGGGATGGCCGGCGTCCCCTCGGCCGCCGCCGACCGGCCGAACATCGTCGTCGTGCTGGTCGACGACATGGGCTTCTCGGACATCGGCTGCTATGGGAGCGAGGTCCCCACGCCGAACCTCGACCGGATGGCGTCGAAGGGGGTCCGCTTCGCCCAGTTCTACAACGCGGCGCGGTGCAGCCCGACGAGGGCCTCGCTGATCACCGGCCTGTATCCCCACCAGGCCGGGATGGGGTGGCTGGATAACCGGGTCGAGCCCGAGTCTCTCGGCATCCGCGGGCGGCTCCTGCCGAGGGCCGTGACGATCGCCGAGGTCCTCCGCGAGGCCGGCTACTTCACGGCGATGACCGGCAAGTGGCACCTGGGCCAGCAGCATGGCTGCGTCCCCTGGGAGCGGGGTTTCGACCGCTCGCTCAACTCGCGTTATGGCGAGGTCTACTTCCCGAAGGAAGGCAACCGTCCCGGCACCGAGAACCTCTACCTCAACGGCAAGGAGATCCCCAAGGACTCGCCCGTCTTCGGCGAAAACTGGTACTCGACCGACCTGTTCACCGACTGGGGCCTCAAGTTCATCGACGAGGCCCAGGCCGAGAAGAAACCGTTCTTCCTCTACATCGCCCAGGGGGCCGTCCACTTCCCCTTGCGGGCTCCGGCCGAGACGATCGCCAAGTACCGCGGCAAGTACAAGGATGGTTGGGACGTCCTCCGCGATCGCCGGTATGCGAAGCAGGTCGGCATGGGCCTGATCGATCCGAGTTGGCCGATGGCCGCCCGGCCCAAGGACGTGCCGACCTGGGAGTCGAGGGCCGAGGACCGCAAGGACCGGTTCGACGCCATGATGGCGGTCTACGCGGCGATGATCGAGCGGATCGACATCGCCATGGGCACGCTCGTCAGCGGCCTCGAGAAGCGGGGCGCCCTGGATAACACCCTGATCCTCTTCCTCAGCGACAACGGCGGCAATGCCGAGGGCGGACCGGCGGGGACGACCGAAGGCGAAGGGCCGATCGGCGGGCCGTATTCGCGGGTCCTGCTCGGCATGAACTGGGCGACGCTGGCCAACACGCCGTTCCGACGCTACAAGCACTTCACCCACGAAGGCGGCATCAGCACCCCGCTCATCGCCCACTGGCCTGCCGGCATCCCCGAAGGACGCCGCGGCCGGATCGAGAAGCAGCCGGGACACCTGATCGACATCATGGCCACGGCGGTGGACCTCGCCGGGGCGAAGTACCCCGAGGAATTCCGCGGACAGAAGATCGAGCCGATGCAGGGGGTGAGCCTGCGACCGGCGTTGGAGGGCCAATCGCTGGGCCGGAAGGAGCCGATCTGCTGGGAGCACGAGGGGAACAAGGCGATCCGCGACGGCCGGTGGAAGCTGGTCCGTCGCCACAAGGAGCCGTGGCAACTGTTCGACATGGAGGCCGACCGGACCGAGCAGCACGACCGGATCGGCGAACAGCCCGACCTGGCGAAGCGGCTCGAAGCGGCCTGGGATGCGTGGGCGAAGCGGACCTACGTCGACGAATGGCCGGGGCCCGATCACACCGACTGGGGGGCCGACATCAAGGCCAACTGATTCGTCGTGGCTCTAAAAACGGGCGTATGCCCACGGCTTTGCGTGGGCATACGCCCGACCCGGGGCGTCGGCTTGTCAATGGGCCGTAACGCGTGCCCGCTTGAAGACGAGCACCTTGTAGGTGGCCGCGGGCTTATCGTTGGCCGGCGGGGGTACACTCCCGTCGCGAAGGGCCTGATACTCGCCCTCCGTGAGGAGCATATCGATCCCGCCGCAGAACTCCCAACCTTCGTGGGCCTTGCCTTCCAGGTGGAGAGCCGTCGAGTAGTACGTCAGGGCAGCCTGGCCCTGCCCAACGGGGAGGTATTTGTACTCAATCCGTGAGCTGGCATCAACGTGATCGGTCGGCTTGGCCTGGTCTGGCGGGCGAATATCGAACCGGAGCAAGGCTCCGATCTGGCTAGCGTTGCTGATCATCTTCTCATCAATCATCGCGCCCGAGAAGTTGGCCTGCCGTTGGGTGGAATATGTCCCATCACCCTGCCTCCAGACGGTCAGTTGCTGGACGTCCTTCTCGGGACCTTCCGCTCGGATCACCAGCCGCTGGCCGTCGCCGGGCAGATCGATCGCGATGTCGTGCCCTGACTTGTTGGAGTATCGGCCCAGCACCTGATCGGCCGTGCCATTAAAGTTCTCGTTGACATTGCCGTTAGGATTCGTGACGTGCTTCTCGACGAAGAATCCCTTCTTACCATCGGCCCGGATGATCATGCTGAGCTTGTCCTTACCGGGTCCAGTGACCAGAATCTCGATCGTCTGTCCCTCAGCCGGCAACGGCATCCCGACCACATGGGCCGTGTCGGCCGGGTGTGCTTCCGTCGCCGGGCCTATCCCGACGTTCCTCGACAACGCCGACGACTTGCCCCCATCCTGCGGCCCTGGTACCAAACTCGCCGCGCCGGCCGCCATCCCGCCGATCAACAACACGGCCGCCAGGGCCGCCTTCGCGATGGGAAACTGCATGGTCTTGAGTACCCCCTCCACCAGGACAATCACCGAGGCCGGGACCACCCCGGCCATCGCCTGACCGGCCGCGACGTGCAGCGCGGCCTTCGTGGTCGATTCCGCCAGGGCGGCCGGCAAACCCGCCCCCATGGCCCGCTCAGACGCCAGCGCCAGGCCGGCGGTCGAGGCCGTGGGCGAGAGCCCCCGCCGGGCCAGCCGGTCGCGGAGCCTCTGGCGGCCCCTCGCCAACCGGCTTTGCACGGTGCCCATCGGCCAGCCCAGCCGCCGGGCCGCCTGGTCGAGCGACAGCCCCTCCAGGCAGCAGAGCACCACCGCCGACCGGCAACCGTCGGGTAGGGCGTCGATCTCGCGGTGGATGACCTCGCCCAGTTCCTGCGTATCCGTAACAGCCGACCCGCGGAGAGCCAGCCCGGCCGCCTTGACCTCGACCGCCCGCCGGCGGGCCGCCTCCAGCCGTGACCGGGACGCCACCCGCAAGGCCACCTGATGCAGCCAGGGCCCCAGCGAGTCGCGGACCCAGAGGCCGCGGGCCTTTCGGACGAGCACCAGGAAGGTGGCTTGGAAGGCGTCCTGTGCCGCGTGGTCGTCCTTCAGGATCGACCGGCAAGCCCGCAGGACCATCGGCCCGTGCTTCTCCACCAGCACGGCGAAGGCCAGCTCGGCGGCCTCCCCTTCCCGGGTTGCGAACCGCTCCAGCAGTTGGCCGTCGGAGAGGTCCCCCATCGTGCCCACGTCGTAGAGCACGCGGAGGTGCTGGCTCGCCGCCTTTCGAGGTCCCATCGGTCGCGTCCCCGCCTCGGTAATCCGTGTGTAATGTACCGAGGGCCGGGGATTTGTCCGAGATTCCGGGGAATCTTCGCCGCTACCAGAGGCCGAGCCGGAGGACGGCGTCGCCAAGGCTACCGACGTCCTGGATCCTCCGGTGCATCACGGCCAGCGCCGCCAGGCCGAAGGCGGGGATGGCCGCCATCATCAAGGTCAGCAGGGCCAGCCAGTACGCCAGGAACCGCCGGGCCTTGCCGCCCTCGGAAGCGACCACAACCAGGGGCGAGCGCGGCTGCCAGGCGTCGCCGACCCGCTTGGGAATCCGCCAGGCCAGCCAGATCCACAGCGGGGCGACCAGCAGCAGCGGCGCCGGCGGCTGGAGGTGGGAGAAGATCTCGGCCAGGGCCCGGATGGCCTGTTCGACCAGGGAAGGGGGCTCCGGCTCGGTCATCATCGGTCTGGTCAATGCTTGCGGGGCCAGGTCGGGGCGGACCTGCAGGATCACCTCGCCCGCGACCCAGATCAGCGTGACCAGGGCCAGGGCCCCGATCGCCACCGGCGCGGGCCAGCGGCGTGCCGGCCCTTCCTCCCGCCCCTCGTCGCCCGCCACGGCCCGGGCCACGATCCCCGCAGCCAGCCCGCCCAGGCCCGTCGCGATCAGGGCCGTCACCCGGGGCGTCACCGTCAGCGATAGCCCCCGGACCAGCCACGGATGCAGCCGATCCAGCCCGACGCCCACGATCCAGCCCAGCCATCCGACCATCGCCAGGAAGGTCAGGCCGCGCCAGGCCAGCCCCGGGCGGGTCGGCCGGGACGAGCCGCGGAGGTCCCTGGCCAGCCAGTCGGCCACCAGCAAGCAGAGGATCAACCCGACCAACCCCGCCAGGCCGGCGGCATCGAGCCGCTCAGCCAGGGCGATCCGGGGCGCCGCCCAGTTCGGCTTCTGGGCGTTCCGCACCGCCTCGATCGCGTTCAGGACGAGGTAGGGGATCAACATGAATCCGGCCAGGAACAGCGTGCCGACCACGAGGGCCAGCACCAGCCGGACCCGATCCGCGACCGGCCTCGACGGATGGGGAGCGGTAGCCAGCCGGCCCGGCCGCATCGCCAGCACCACGCCCGAGAGCAGCAGAAGGCCGGCGACCGGCACCAGGTTCTCCCGGCCTCGCAGGCTGGCGTCGCTCACCCAGATCCGGCCCGCCGACGTCGCCAGGCGGCTCCGTTCGACCTCGTCCCAGACCTGCATCTGCTCGCCCGCCAGGAAGGCCAGCGCCGCCAGTAGGGCCAGCAACGCCGCCATCGACCGCGGCCGGGCCCACGCGGTTCCGCCCGGCCGACGGCCCGCGACCACCAGCGCCGGCACCGCCATCACGATCATCCAGGCCACCAGGGCCATGACCGACAGGCCGATCACTCGCGCGACGATATCGCCCAGAGAGCCCGAAGGCCACGCCGCCAGGCCCGGCCGGAACGACGCTAGCACCACGGACAGGCCCAGCACCAGGACCAGGCCGTCCGCCAGCGACCACCGATATCGACCGGCCGACTCCGCCATCGCATGCCCTCCCCAGCGAACCTCCGACAACCGTATCAGACGCCCGGACTGCGTGGAAGGGGGACAGAGGACGCCCCCGTAGCCCAGGGGTTCCCTTATGCCCAACAATCTTCAAATCAACGCATTTACGAGAATGAAGTAAACGATTGGGTGGCACAGGTTTCCCATCGGCTCCGCCGATGGGAAACCCGCCACCGGGGTAGTGAATGGCCCCAAAGGAAAGGGCTTCCCGGGGCATCAAGATGCCCCGGGAAGCCATGAAATTCAGCCTCATTCTCGATCCGAACCGGCGCGTCAGGCCGGCTCTTCGGCCTGGCCGCTGGGCATCGCGGCCGGGTCGCCGGCCGGGACCTGGACCGGGGCGGGCACGGCGACGGGGGCGGGCACCGCCACCGCCGGGGCCACCATGACGGCCGGCTGGGCGACGACGTAGGCCGTCGGCACCACCACCGGCACCATCGTGCACGACTGCACCGGCACCTGCCGGCCGATCACCTTCGCCACCGTGCGGAAGCCGGTCACCGGCACCTGCTCGGCGACCGTCACCGGCACCTGCCGGGTGGCCGTCTCGGCGACCATCTTGCACGTCCGCACCGGCACCATCTCGGTCTTGGTCTCGGAGATCATCTGGCAGGTCTGCACCGGGATCGTGCGGACCCGCTGCTCGGCGACCATCTGGCAGGTGGTGACCTCGTACGGCTCGATCCGCTGCTCGGCCACGTACTCGCAGGTCGTCACCGGGCAGAGCTGGACCCGCCGTTCGGCGACCATCTGGCAGGTGGTGACCTCGTACGGCTCGATCCGCTGCTCGGCCACGTACTCGCAGGTCGTCACCGGGCAGAGCTGCACGCGCTGCTCGGCGACCATCTGGCAGGTCGTCACCTCATACGGCTCGATCCGTTCCTCGGCCACCATCTGGCAGGTCGTGACGGGCACGGCCTCGGTGCGGACCTCGGGGACGTACGAGCAGGTTTGCACCGGGACTTGCCTGACCAGCGTCTCGGAGACGTACCGGGTTTCGACGACGTCGCGGACGACCGGGCGCGAGACGAAGACCGGCTTGCAGACGGTCCTCGGCGGCGTCTGGACGGCGACGCGGGTGAACTTGGGGAAGCCGAGCAGGCCGCGCTCCTGGTTTCCGCAGGCGTCGACCAGCGGCACCCGCTGCTCGACGACCGGGCCGGGCACGGCCACGGCCTGGGTGGCCATGAAGCCGGTCTCGACCACTTCCTGGCGGGTCGTCTGGATCGGCCGGCAGACCGTGTAGGGCTGCTGGATCACCGACGTCTGGACCACCGGGCGCATCACCGTGTATTGCTTCTGCACGGTGGTCGTCTGGTAGACCGGCTTCATCACGCTGTACCGCCGCTCCATCCTTTGCGTCTGGTAGACCGGCTTCATCACGGTGTACGGCTTCTCGACGTTGACCGTCTTGTAGACGGGCTTCATCACGTTATAGCGCCGTTCCATCCGCTGCGTCTGGTACACGGGCTTCATCACCGTGTACGGCTGCTGGTAGTTGGTCGTGGTGTAGACCGGCTTCATCACCGTGTACTGGCGGGGGACCATGGTGGTCTCGGCCACCGGCCGCATCACGGTGTAGGCCTCGGTCCGGTAGGCGGTCTTGAGCTGGGTCTGCATCACGGTGACGGGCTCTTGCTCGTACACCGTCTCGCAGACGGTTTGCATCAGGGTCGTGCACTGGGGCACCAGGGTCACGGTCTGACACTGGGTCTGCACGACGGCGGGCGCGGCGTACGAATACGAGCACGCGCCGCAATACGTGGCCTTCGCCAACCCGGCCTGCATCATCAGGGCCAGGCCGGCGAGGAGGCAGATTTTGCAACGGGCGAACATGGGACACTCCTCGGTCAGGACAACGGACATCCCTGGGTGCGATCGCGTGTGGTGTGGTCGTGAGATCCGTCCGTACCAGCCGCGGAGGTGGGCACTGGTCTCGTCCCTGAGAGGTGCATTCCACCCCTCTCGCAACGGACCCCGCGTGGCCCCAACTCTTCGGGGAAGACCGGGCACGACGGCGCAAGCCGCCGAAACAACGGTCTCCCTGGGGACTATATCATGGGGTCCGGAACGGCCCCGGGGAATTTTCCGAATTCCCTGGAGCCCCAGTTCCGTGCGTGCCGATAACTCCAAGTTCATCGGCCTCGGCCGAACAGCTTCGATCGCCGTTGGGCGGAAAGCAAACCGGGTTCCGGAACGGGAAGGGCGCGGAATTTGGGCGAAAACCCTTGGCTCCGTGGTCTGGGAAATGGGACGATGAGCCTGGCCGGAATTCGAGCCAGATCGGATTTACAAAGGCTTTCGACCTCGTGGAGCGGCCTTCGGGTGGCCTGGGTTCTCGGGGAGCGGGCCCAGGGGAACGGCTCCTGGCTTCCGGGCGACTTCGATGACGTTGCTGGCACGTCGGGGCCGGTCGGGGAGGCTTCGAGAGGGGCCTCCTCACACGGGTTTCAACGGCTCTGCCGATGGGAAACCCGTGCCACCCAACCCGAGGCGAACCAACCCCCTTCGGCCCCGGTTTGGGGCGGTTTTCGGCGTCCGATGGGGCGGAAATTCGGGGCGATTCGGGCCGGTCAGCGTCGCCTCGATGGCGTTCGGGCCTCGATGACGACGGCCTTCCCCCGCCGACGGACCACCCGGGGGGTTCCGGGGCGGGTGTGGGCGACGGCGTGCCCGCCGTAACCCCATGCAAGGGCTTCTGTTCCGGCCGGGATCCGGCCGACCTGGAGTTCGTTCCGTTGCGAGGCCCTGGCCACGAACGGCTCGACCACCTTGGCCGTTACCTCGTCCCGATTCGGCTTCGCCCTGGCGTCGATCTCGGCCTGGCGGGCCGCCTGTCGCGACGCCTTCTCGGCCTCCTGCGCCTCCCTGCGGGCCTGCCGCTGTTCGCGCTCGACCTGCCGGCGTTCGGCGTCCCGGCGGCGGCGGATGGCGTCGAACGATCGCAGCGCCCGGTAGTAGGCGCGGTCGGCCTCGGCCTTGTAGCGATGCAGCAGTTGGGCCCGCTTCGAGTCGTCGAACCAGTCGTCCGCCCTCGCCGGGTTTTCCTGGTTCTTCGACAGCCGGGCCGCCGAGGCGGCCAGGGCTTCCGTCGCTTCGGCCAGGCAATCCTGGGCCACCTGGATCAGGCCCCGGCAGCCGCGGCCGGAATCCTCGAGGATCCGCATGTGGTCGGGGGGGACGGGATCCTCCTTGGCCTTGGCCCTGAGGGCCTTCAGGGCCTGGCGGAGCCGGTCATCCCCCTGGGCGACGGCCTGATGCAGCCGGACAAGGTCGACCCGTCGATCTTCCGGGTGGCCCTTGACCCCGACCCCGAACCGGTCTAGTACCGACTCCAGGACGGCCGGTTTCCAGCCCACGCCGATCGCCGGAGGGCTCTCCTGGACCGCCTTCCAGAAGGCGACCTCGGCCTCGCACTGCCGATGTTCCTCCGCCAGCCGGCCTTGCCGTTCTTCGCGGCGGACTTCGATCGATGCGGCGGCGACATCTTCCAGCGCCCGGCCGATCCGGCGTCGCCGCTGGTCGGCGTTGGCGGCCTCGCGGACCGCCTCGACCTCCATCGGAGTGGCCGGCTTCAGCTCGGCGGCCAGCATCCCATAGAGCGCCTCGGCCTCGACGCGGTCCTCCGGCGTCCGGGGCTCGACCGAGCAGAAGCCGTGGACCTCGGCATTGCCGCTGGAGACGGCCTTGCCCTCGGGGGTCCGGGGTCCGGTCGAAAACTGGGCGTTCGCGGCATTCCTTTGGGCGATCACGTCGGGGGCCATTTGTCCCTCCAATCGTTGCAAGCAAGTTGTTTTGCCGATCCGCAAGTCGGCTCAATATGGTGAAGATACGAAGAGTGGGAACCCAGATCGCGCCCACGACCGGAAATCCGTCGAATTATGCGGCAGGGATTGCGACTTTTACGGGGGACAACGATCGCATGACGAGGACAGGCGGTCCGTTTACGGGGGAACACCCGAAACTCAACCGGCCGGCGATTTGGGTAAGCATTCGGGGCGGGGGGGATGACGAGAACGGCGGTAACCCTGGTTTCCGCCCTTGATGCACGGCGGGGTCGGGGCCACAATGCAGTGTGAATTCCTGTGGCCCGACTTCGGGGCTTCCCGCACGCGTAGCGTAGGCAGGGGACACGGACGGACGGGCCCTGGGCCGGCAGCGGCGGATGAGGGAGGCAGGGTTGCGTATCACTTTCCATGGAGCGGCACGGCAGGTCACCGGGAGTGCCCACCTGCTGGAAATCGGCGGCAGGAAGATCCTGCTCGATTGCGGCCTGTTCGACTCGGACCGCAGCAGCCCCGATAGCGCCAACCGCCGGTTCAGCTTCGACCCGACCGACCTCGACGCGGTGATCGTCTCGCACGCGCACAACGACCACATCGGCCGGCTGCCGCTGCTCACGCGCAAGGGGTATTCGGGGCCGATCTTCGCCACCCCGGCCACCGCCGACATCATCAACGTGATGCTCCGCGACAGCGCCCGGATCCAGCGCGAGGAGGCGAGGAACCAGTCGCCGCACAGCGACGGCACGCTCCTGAACGAGCCCCTGTTCGAGATCCAGGACGTCGATTTGCTGCTGGAACGGCTCCGCCCGACCCCTACGACGAGCCGACCGACCTGGGCGAAGGCATCACGCTAACCTACCGCGACGCGGGCCACATCCTGGGCTCGGCGCAGGTGCAGATCGATTTCCGCGAGGACGGCCGTTCGCGGCGGTTCCTGTTCACGGGCGACCTCGGCCGGCGCGACATGGGCCTGCTGGCCAACCCGAAGGCGGTCCGCGACATCGACATTTTGGTCTCCGAGAGCACCTACGGCGGCAAGGAACTCGACCCGTACCACAAGCTGATCAAGCAACTGCACGCGATCGTGGCGCGGGCGACCCGCCTGCAGAGCCGGATCATCATCCCGGCGTTCAGCCTGGGGCGGACGCAGCGGATGGTCTACTGCCTGCTGGAGTTGTTCAAGCTGCACAAGGTGCCGCCGATCCCGGTGTTCGTCGACAGCCCGCTGGCCACGCGGCTGACGCACATCCACCGCGAGTACCCCGACGCCTACACCGCCACGGCCCGCCGGGTGAGGGAGCCCGAGGCCGAGCTGTTCAGCTCGGACTGGGTGCACTACTGCGGCACCTGGGACGACTCGCGGCGGCTGAACTCGCTGCACGGGCCGATGATCATCATCGCCTCGTCGGGGATGTGCGAGGCGGGCCGGATCCGGCACCACCTGCGGCACGCGGTGGAGAACCCCGACAACGCCATCGTGATCGTCAGCTACCAGGCCGAAGGAACGCTGGGGCGTCAACTGGCCGAGGGCGCCGAGAAGGTCCAGATCATGGACCGCTGGCAGGACCTGAACGCGGCCGTCTATGTGCTGGACGGCTTTTCGGGCCACGCCGATCGCAACGACCTGGAATGGTGGTACACGCAGACCGGCGGCAACATCGAGAAGGCGTTCCTGGTGCACGGCGAGCCGGCCAGCATGGAGGCCCTGGCGCCCCTGTTGCAGCCGCATGTGAAGAGCGAGGTGATTATCCCGGAGTTGTTGCAGAGTTATGAAGTATGACCTCGGTGGGAAAGTCACGCGATGGTCCAAGGGAGCCGAATTGGTCCCACTGTACCTGTTTTTACTGATTCTGCTGATTGTGGGGTTCCCATACTGATCGTGTCACTTCTTCTTTGGATCCCGCTCGATTTCTTGAATCGGATATTCGAGGAGATCAGCGGCGAGGCACAGTGGTATCGTGAACAACGACAACGCATGGAATGCGATCGTCCGCCCCTTCCAGACGATGCTTTTTTAACCGAAGTTGCCGCCGGCTCCGAAGACGCCACTTATTGGCTCGCCGTGCGACGCGTCATGGGCGAGTTGATCGGGATACCAGCCGCAGCGATAAGGCCTGGCGATCGCTTCCGGGATCTATGGCGTATGCAAGGCGATTTTCCCATCCCGGATCTTCTGGACGTGATCTTCCGGCTGGAGAGAGATCTCGGTTGCAGGATTCCCCGTTCATCCCTCGAAGAAAGCCTGTGGACGTATCCTGCCAGGGATTTCCGCGAATTCGCGGCCGATGTGGTCCAGATGCTTCGGGAGTTGAGCCCACATCGCGCCGAACACGTCGGAGGCTAAACCCGATGACGATGACCGCAAAACCCACCCCGCCGGTTCACCCATCGGCCACCGAGCCCCGCGTGGTCCTCCACGGCATCGGTTGGGACACGTATGAGAAACTCCTCGACGACCTCGGGGGCAGCCGTGTCCGGCTCACTTATGATCGGGGGACCTTGGAGATCATGTCGCCTTCCTTTGAACATGATGATATTGCCGAAGCATTCACGCTGCTCATCAACTACATGGCGACGGAACTCGGCATCCGGTATCTCCCCAAGGGCTCGACCACGTTCCGCAAGAAGGCCAAGCAGCGAGGCCTGGAGCCGGACCGTTGCTATTACTTCGACAACCGGCAAGCCATCGCCTTCAAGAAGCGTTACGAACCGGAAATCGACCCGCCTCCCGACCTGGTGGTCGAGATCGAGGCGACGAATCCCGTCACGATCGACCGGATGGCGATCTATGCCGACCTCGGCGTGCCGGAAGTCTGGCGATTCGACCGCGAGCGGCTGACGGTGTGGGGCCTCGCCGACGGCCGCTACGAGGCCCGCGAGCGCAGCCCGATCTTCCCCATGATTCCGCCCGAGGGCCTGGTCCCGTTCCTCCTGCGTAGCCGAGGGGAGGCGACCCTGGATTGGGCGCCGGACTTCCTCGCCTGGGTCCGCGGCTGCCTCCAAGCATGAGCCAACCGACCCGCGACGATCAGGCCACGCTCGACGACCTCAAGCGATGGATCCGGGCCTTCACCGACGCCCGCGACTGGGGCCAGTTCCACCACCCCAAGGACCTCGGGTTGGCCCTGGCGATCGAGGTGGGCGAGATCCTGGAGCACTTCCGCTACAAGACCAACGAGCAGATCGCCGAGGCCTTGAAGGTCCCCGAAACGCACCGGGAACTGGCCCATGAACTGGCCGATTGCCTCTGGCTGATCGTCCGGTTGGCGGACGTGTGCGACGTCGACCTGGCGTCGTCGCTCCGGGAGAAGCTCGACCTGGCCGGCCTCAAGTATCCGGTCGATCGGTCTTATGGCCGTTCCGACAAGTACACGGCCTACCGCGATCCGCCTACGAACGCCCCCGCTCCATCTCCTCCCGGAAGTGGCGAGGGGCCCAGCGGCCCATGAACCACTCGTAGGGCCACGGCAGGGCCCAGGCGACGAACGGCACGAGCCAGGCCGAGAATGAGGGGTAGATGAACGTCCGCCGCGAATCGATCCCGCGCAGGATGCCGCGGGCGACGCGGTCGGTCGGGTCGGCGTAGGCCGAACGGATCGAGGGCGCATCCCCGGCCCGATCGAGGGCGACGCCGTGGAACTCGCTGGCGGTCCGGTTCGGGCAGGCGGCCCAGACGCGGACGCCCGTGCCTTGAAGCTCGTCGCGGAGGCTTTTCACGAGGCCGTTGATCGCGTGCTTGGTGGCGACGTAGGTGGCCGAATAGGGCAGGCCGACGAACCCCAACGTCGATGAAATCTGGCAGACCTGGCCGGAGCCACGGGCCTTCATGGGGCCGATGGCCCGCCGGGTGAGGTCGAGCACGGCCATCACGTTGACCGCGATCATCCGGTCGATCGTGGCGGGGTCTTCCTCGGCGAATTCGGCGTAGTGTCCGAACGCGGCGTTGTTGATGAGCAGGTCGCAGCCGCCCGGCATCGCCTCGGCGTGGTCCCAGAGGGTGGCGCGGAAATCGGCGTCGGCGAGGTCGCCGGCCAGGACGCGGACCTGGCCCTCGGGCAGTTCGCGGGCCAGTTCTTCGAGGCGATCGAGCCGTCGGGCGGTCGCCAGGATGTGGCAGCCGCGATCCAGGACGAGTTGGCGGACCAGCTCGCGGCCGATGCCGGCGGAGGCTCCCGTGACCAGGGCGTTGCGGATCCTGGGCATGATCAACGCGGGGTAGGGGGCTTTCGGTCCATCATCTCGAACGGATCGGGGTATCCCGGCCCGACCCGACGGGGGCATGGGGGGCGGGCGGAGAAGCGGGCCGCTCCCCGACGACGATCGAGGCCGCGTCCCGCCGGGCGCCCAACCTCGTCGAGGCGATCACGACCGCCAGGGCGGCGAGTTCGGCGAGCGTGATGGGGGTCTCCATCACCGGCTTGTGGGGGACATAGTAGCGGTTGGCGATGGAAGCCAACGTCACGATCGCCAGGCCGGCCCCCGTGCCCATCGCCAGGCCGAGCAGGGCCCCCGGCGTCGCCTCGACGCGGAGCCATCGCGATCTCCCGGGCAAGACCAGCGGCAAGATCGGCAGGACCGGCAGGAAATACCGGCCCTGAATGCCATCGATGATCGGCGCCCCGACGGCGGTCCACCAGGAATAGAGTGACATCGCCACGAGCCCATAGCACGCGGCGATCGCGAGGCAGGCGGCCGTTCGCGACCTCCACGAGGGCGAGTACCAGGCCCCCGCGTCGGCTACGGCGAGCAGCAGGATCACCGCCAGGCCGAAGTACACGGCCAGGATGTTGACGTGCGTATCGAGCCACCCCAGCACGCCGAGTTCGGCGATGTAGGCCGATCCCAGGCGGGTGATCGTGTTCAGGCAGGTCAACGCGAACGAAACGGGCGAGTCGCGGACGAACTGGATTTGCTGCGAGGTCGACGTGATGACCGGGCCCAGGGGGTGCGGATCGGGGACGAACGGCCTCGACAACGCCGTCGAGGCGACCCCCAGGCCGAACGACATCGCGACCGCGACCAGGCCGAACACCACCGCCTTCCGCCGCGAGCCGAAGGACCGGGCGGGGATTGCCATCACCAGGAACGACAGCGAGGCATAGGGCAGCTTGCACGCGGATAGCCAGGCCAGCAGGGCCAGCATCGCCGCAAGCTCGCGATTCGAGATCCGTCGATCGCCGCGGAACGCCAGCCGGTAGGCCATCGCCGCGGCCAGGAACGCGACGCCCAACACGGTCGCGTCGGGCGAGTTCGACGCGAATTGCTGGAGCGACACCGGGATCATCGCCACGGCCCCGAACACCAGCTTGAACGCCGGGGCCGTGCGGATGGCGAGGTAGACCAGCACCGTCCCGAAGGCCAGGTTGGCGAGCCGGCCGAGGTAGGAAAGCAGCAAGGGCGAGCCGTTCAACAACCGGCCTACGCGGATCGCCGCCGCCTGGGGGAGGTAGGGCACGAACTGATACAGCGCGCCGCCCTCGAAGGCGGTGGGGACCTTCCCTTGATGGGGCAGGGGCCTTGCCCAGATCCCCTCATAATCGGCGGCGGTGACCTTCAGGTCGGGCCGTCCCCGCAGGCGCAGGAAAGGCTCGACGGCCCGGAGCACGCCCTCGGGCAGCTTGCCGCCGCCCCATTCGCCCACGCGTTCGAGGCCCGCGTGCCCCTGGGACACCCGATAGGCCCGGTAGAAGTGCCACGATTCATCGGGCGCCTGGAACGGCGGCATGGCCATCGCGACGAGCAATCCCGAGGCGGCGAAGAGGATCGCGAAGGGCCGCTCGGGCCCGCGGCGGGGGGGGGTTCGGCCGTCAACGGGGCGACGTGCCTCATGCAGGGTCGTTCGCGGCATCGGGGAATCCTTCCCGGGGAAGCGGGCCGAACCGCGCGGACCTTAGCAGAGGGGCCCGGGGCCGTCAATCGACCCTGGCAAGGCCGCGAATCGGCCCGACCGGGGGGTTCGGCGGCGGCGATGCCGGGGAAGGGCCGGCCATCCCGCTCGATCGGGATCGGCCCGCCCGGGGTGTCGGGGTGGGCCCGTTCGCAGGCAGATCGTCCCGGGGACGTCCGCCAGGTCGGGCTCGGGCTCGCCCCTGGTCACGGTTCCGGGCGTGTCGGACGGATTGCAGGTGCAGGCGGCCGCCCCGCTGTCGTATCATGGGTGCGGATGGACGGTACGCGCGGCCGCTCGCCCCGGGCTTCGGGCCCGCGGGTTAGGGGCCGTTTCTTCCCCATCGATGGATGGGCCATCCCGGACCCTCCGGGATCGGAACGCGAAAGGCTTTGACATCGTGTCCACGACCGATCAGCAGCGGCAGAATCCGACCACCTCCAGCACGCCCGCGCCCGCGACGCGGACCCAATGGACCGGGGCCGAAGTTCTGGTCGAGAGCCTGGTCCGCCACGGGGCCGAGGTCGTCTTCGCCTATCCCGGCGGCGCCAGCATGCCGCTGCACCAGGCGTTCACCCGCTATCGGGACCGCGTCCGCGTGATTTTGCCCCGGCACGAGCAGGGGGGCATCTTCGCGGCCGAGGGGTACGCCCGGGTCTCCGGCAAGCCGGGGATCGTGATGGCGACGTCCGGCCCGGGGGCGCTCAACCTCGTCACCGGCCTGGCCGACGCCAAGCTCGACTCGCTGCCGATCATCGCCATCACCGGCCAGGTCCCCACCGGCGTCATCGGCACCGACGCCTTCCAGGAGACGCCGATGGTGGAGGTCAGCCGGGCCATCACCAAGCACCACTACCTGGTCCAGCGGGCCAGGGACATCCCCCGGATCGTCAACGAGGCGTACCACGTCGCCAGCAGCGGCCGGCCCGGCCCCGTCCTGATCGACATCCCCAAGGACATCCAGAACACCCTGCTGGGCGACCCCGATTTCGACGCCCCGATGGACCTGCCCGGCTACCGGCTGCCGCCGCCGCCCGGCCCCGCCCTGCTGCGCGAGGTCGCCGACGCGATCCGGGCCGCCCGCAAGCCGATCATCTACTGCGGCGGCGGGGTGATCTCGGCCGACGCCGCCGAGGAGCTGCGGGCGTTCGTCAACAAGACCGGCATCCCCGTCGCCATGACCCTGCAAGGGCTCGGCTCGATCCCCAACGACCATTACCTGGCCCTGGGGATGCTGGGCATGCACGGCACGGTCTACTCGAACCTGGCCGTCAACGACGCCGACCTGCTGCTGGCGTTCGGCGTCCGGTTCGACGACCGCGTGACCGGCAAGCTCAGCGAGTTCGCCAAGCACGGTCGGATAGTCCACGTCGACGTCGATGCGTCCGAGATCAACAAGAACAAGGTGGCCCACCTGCAGGTCCACGCCGACGTCAAAGCGACCCTCCAGGGCCTCCTGCCGCTGGTCGAGCGCGGCGAGTACAAGGAGTGGCACCAGCAGATCGACTCCTGGCGCGAGGCCGACCCGATGTCCTACCCGGACCGGGACGACGTGATCCTGCCCCAGTACGTCATCGACATGTTCTCGCAGCTCGCCAAGGGCGAATTCCTGATGACCACCGGCGTGGGCCAGCACCAGATGTGGGCGGCCCAGTGGACCAAGTTCACCAAGCCCCGAGGCTGGGTCACCTCCGGCGGCCTGGGTTCGATGGGCTTCGGCCTCCCCGCCGCGATGGGCGCGCAGGCCGCCTTCCCCGACGCCCTGGTGGTCGACATCGACGGCGACGGCAGCTTCGTGATGAACATCCAGGAGCTGGCGACCGTCCACTGCGAGCGGCTGCCGGTGAAGGTGATCGTGCTGAACAACCAGCACCTGGGCATGGTCGTGCAGTGGGAGGACCGGTTCTACGCCAGCAACCGCGGCCACACCTACCTCGGCCCGATCGACCACCCCGAATGGCTGGGCCAGGGCTCGGGCGACCTCCCCGAAGTCACCTACCCCGACTTCGTGGCGATCGCCAAGGGGTTCGGCGTGGCCGCCCGCCAGGTCCGCAAGAAGGCCGAGTTGATCGACGCCCTCAAGGAGATGATCGCCCACCCCGGCCCCTACGTCCTCGACGTCCTGGTGCCGTACCAGGAGCACGTCCTGCCGATGATCCCGGCCGGCGGCACCGTCCGCGACATCATCAAGAGCTGATCGCCCGGGGGCGGCCATGCCGATCATCACGATCGAACTGCCCGAAGAGTTGCTGGAAAGATTGCAGGCCGAGGCCTCGCGCCTCGGCCTGACTTCCGAGCAACTCGCGAGGCGGGGGATCGAACAGGTCGCCGTGGCCCGAGAGGTCCCGCTCGAGCAGGCCGCCGAATACGTCCTGCGCAAGAATGCCGAGTTGTACCAACGGCTGGCCCGATGAGCGCGGGGAATGAATCCGACCCCCGCGCATGACCCCTACGCCGCCTGGCGACACCGCAACTTCCGCTTCTTCCTGTGCGGCAGCGTGCTGGCGTCGATCGGCTACGAAATGCTCAGCGTCGTGGTCCGCTGGGAGCTTTACGAGCGGACCGGCTCGGCCCTCGACCTGG
Organism: Isosphaeraceae bacterium; assembly: GCA_046350035.1. Taxonomy (GTDB): domain Bacteria; phylum Planctomycetota; class Planctomycetia; order Isosphaerales; family Isosphaeraceae; genus CALLYK01. The sequence goes on from JAXMBD010000021.1 coordinate 24,302, forward strand.
GCCTGGTCGGGCTTGTCCAGGCGATCCCGATCCTCGCCCTGGCCTTGCCGGCCGGGCAGGTCGCCGACCGGTATTCGCGGGTCGGCATCCTGTTGATGACGCAATCGCTGGCCCTGGCCGCGTCGCTGGGGCTGGCGGCCGTCTCGTACTGGCATGCGCCGGTCGGCTGGATCTACGCCTGCCTGGGCCTGGTGGGGGTCGCCCGCGGCTTCGCGTTCCCGGCACGATGGGCCCTCCTGCCCGAACTGGTGCCGACGTCGGCCACGGCCAACGCCGTCACCTGGCGGAGCAGCGGCTTCCAGATCGCGGCCGTCGGCGGTCCGGCACTGGGCGGGTTGGCGCTGGCCCAGCTCGGCCGCCCCGACGCCGTCTACATCCTCGACGCCGCGATCGCCGCCGCCGTGATGGCCCTGCTGGCCGGGATCGCCGAGGTCGGCCGGAACCGCGACGCCAGCCCGTTCTCGATGGAGGGGATGCTGGCCGGCGTCCGATTCGTGGGGCGGAACGACCTGGTGCTGGCCGCCATCACGCTCGACATGTTCGCCGTGCTCCTGGGCGGGGCCGTGGCGCTGCTGCCGGTCTACGCCCGCGACATCCTCGACGTCGGCCCGAAGGGGCTGGGCTACTTGCAGGCGGCGCCCGCCGTCGGGGCCCTGGCGATGGGCCTGCTGATGACCCATCGGCCGATGAAGCATGCCGGGCGGGCGCTGCTGGTCTCGGTCGCCGGCTTCGGCCTGGCGACGATCGGCTTCGGCCTGGCGCGGAATTACCCGATGGCCCTGGCCATGCTGGCCCTCACCGGCGCCTGCGACAATATCAGCGTGGTGATCCGAGGCACCCTGGTGCAGGTGCTCACCCCCGACGACCTCCGGGGTCGGGTGTCGTCGGTCAACAGCGTGTTCATCAACATCTCGAACCACCTGGGCAGCTTCGAGTCGGGCCTGACCGCCCGGTGGTTCGGGCCGGTCGCCTCGGTGGTGGGCGGCGGGGTGGGCACCCTGCTCGTCGTGTCGGCCGTCGCCTGGAAATGGCCGAGGCTCCGCCGCCTGGGCCGGCTCGACACGGCCGCGGACGACCGGCCGGTCGACCTCGCCCCGCCCGACGCCCAGCCGGCCTGATCCCGCTCAGGCGTCCGGATCGATCCCCAGGGCCCGGAGCTGGGCCGCCAGCCGTTGCGCCCGCTGCTCCGCCGATTCGGCCCGAAGGGCGGATTCCTCGGCCCTCCGCATCTCGGCCTCAGCTCGGCGTCTCTCGATCTCGGCCCGGCGGCCCTCGGCCTCGGCCCTTTGCCGCTCCTCCTCGGCGCGGAGTCCCTCGGCCTCGGCCCGTTCGCAGGCCTCGCGGAAGGTCTCCAGGGCCCGGCCGTCGGGCCGGATCAGCCGCAATTCTTCGCCGCCCGGTTCGAACGTCAGGCCCAGCCGGGGGCTGGTCCAGCCGGCCATCTCCGCGATCGGGGTCAGTTCGGTACCGGCCCGGCGCCAGCCTTCCAGTTCATTCTCATCCGGGTCGTACACATAATATTCTTCCACGCCGTATCGCTCATAAAACCGGCGTTTCTCGCGCATCTCTTCGGCGGTATTGCCGGGAGACAGCACCTCGAAGACGACCTGGGGGGGGATCCCGCCTTCCTCCCACTGCTTGTAAGAACGGCGATCGCCGGCCGGCCGGCCGAATACCACCATCGTGTCGGGCGCCGTGCGGATCTCGCGGTGGCCCTGGGCCGGATACCAGAACAGGTCGCCCGCGACGAACACGTCCTCGCGGTCGCGGAACAGGTAGGCGATCCCTTCCTTGATGGTGACGATCCAGCGGAACTGGGTGGTATTCTCGGCCATCGGCAGGCCATCGCTCTCCGGGTACTCGAGGTCCACTTCCTTCCAGGTCGTCGAGGTCGGATTCATCGGCATGCCCCCGGTCCCGGGCCTTTTCTGTTCATCCGTGATCTTATCACCCCCTACCAGCCCCGGGAATGGCAGCCGGCTGTGCCGATCGATCGCCCCGATCGACCTGGGCTTGCCCAACCCGCCGCGATCGGGTATTCCAGCCGACCTCATCTCTCCGAAGCCCCGAGCCATTGCGGGGCATGCCCCCCTTGATCGATTCGACGCGGCCCGTCCAAGGAAGGGTGAGCCGATGCCTCGGGTGAGCTGGAACTGGTTCGCGAGGGCCCTGGCCCTCGCCCTGGTCATCGCATCGAGCGGATGCCGCTTCCTGCCGATCCGGCGCGCCGAGCCGATCAGCCCGACCCGCGGCGGCCCGGATGCCGATCCGATGGCCCCGGCCTCCCCCGCGCCGCTGCCGATCGCGATCTCCCGCGCCGAACCGGTCATCCCGCCCCTGCTCGAACCGGTCTCGGACGAGGAGGCCCTGGGGACATCGGTCGCGATCGCCAGGCCCCCCGCGCCGACGCCCGCCCCGGCGACGGCAGCGGCCCCGGCCGCCAGCCCGACGCCCCTCCTCGACGCCGCCCTGGCCCGCGCCCGCGCCGAGAAGGCGATGGTGGTCGAGGCCGCCCGCGAGGCCGATCCGGCACCGCAACCCCAACGGCAGCCGCAGCCGGCGAAGGTGCCCGCACCCCCGGCGCCGCCCATCCAGGCGGCGCTGTCGCCCTCGGCCGAGGCGTTGCCGCCCCCGCAGGCCGAACCGGCCCAGGACCTCGGCCCCGAACCCGAGGCCGATACCCCCCCCGAACCGCTGCCGATCGCTCCCTCGGCCTTGACCCAGCGCGGCCCGCGACCCAGGCCGGTCGCCCAGTCGTCCGGCGATCCGGTCGCGGACGAAGCGGCCGATCGGCCCCGGACCCCGGCCCGCGATCCGGCCGGGCGGGATGGGGTGATTCGGACGGATCTGGAAATCCGGCCCCGGGCCCAGGATGAACCTCGCCCGGCGCCCGTCGATGACCACGCCCGGCAGGCCACGGCGCCCATGCCGCCCCTACCCGCCGGGCCGATCGCCCGTAACCAGCCGGTCGCCGAGGCGATCTCGTCGCTCGACCCGGCCGATGCCCGGCCCGCCGGGCCGATCATCGCCGACCTGGCCCTCTGCCGGCGCGTCCGCGGCTTCGCCGAATACGACGCGATCGATGCGGCCAGCCTGCGGGCCGGCCGGCCGGTGATCGTCTACAGCCAGATCTCGGGCCTGCGTTACGATCCCACCGGCGACAAGTTCCACTCCCGCCTGGCCTCCCGGATCGAACTGATCCGCGTCGGCTCGCGGACCGTCGCCTGGTCGCAGGAATTCGAGCCGGCCGACGACGTCTGCCGGCGGCCCCGGCAGGACTATTACGCGAGCTACCCGCTCCTGCTGCCGGCCCAGCTCGAACCCGGGACCTACCACCTCCGCCTGATCCAGACCGATACCCTGGCCGGGCTTGAGGCCAGCCGGGAACTGACGTTGACGTTACGCCCTTGACGCTTGCCTCACGCCCGCATGCACGCCACAATCGTGTGAGACACGATCAGTTCGCGGTCGGGGGGTTCCGAAATGAGGCGGGTCGCGAACGCGGCGTTGGGGATGGGCCTGTCGATGGCCTGCGTCGTCCTGGCGTCCGGCTGGGGCCTCGCCGCCCCGGATGACGGCCTCGTGGGGATCAAGGCGGGCACGACCAAGATCGTCCACCGACCGGCCTGCGCCCTGCTCAAGCGGGTCCTTCCCAAGAACAAGATCGAGCTGGCCGACATCGCCGCCGCCGAGGCCGACGGCTTCAAGCCCTGCACCGTCTGCAAGCCGGGCGCCGAGGCCATGCCCGCCCCCGGGCCCGCCGGCAAGAACACCGCGGGCAAGAAGGGGGGCGCCGGCGGCAAGGCGGTGTCCGACGCGCCCGGCATCGTCTTCTCGCGCGACGTGGCCCCGGTGTTCGTCGCCAACTGCCTGGGCTGCCACGAGGGGGCGCAGGCGAAAAAGCAATTCGACATGGGCACCTTCGCCAGGCTGATGCAGGGCGGGGCCTCCGGCAAGGCGATCGAGCCCGCCGACCCCGGCGCAAGCGAACTCGTCCTGCGGATCAAGGGCGAATCGCAGGGCCGCAAGATGCCCCCGGGCAACAACAACGACCTGGCCGACGCGACCATCGCCCGGATCGAGACCTGGGTCCGCGAAGGCGCCAAGCTCGACGGCGGCTTCGACCCGACCGCCCCGATCAAGTCGTACGCCCCCACGCCGGACGACCTCCGCAGGGCCGAGCTCGCCCGGATGAACCCCGAGCAGCGCGACCAGCTCGCCGAAACCAAGGGGCGCGAGCGGCTCAAGAAGGCCTCCTCCTCGGCCACGTTCGACAAGCACTCGTCGCCCCACTTCGTCCTGCTGGCGAACATCCCCAGGGACCGCGCCGACGCCCTGCTCAAGCGGCTGGAACCGCAGGTCGCCAGCGTCAAGGCGGTGCTCGGGCCCGACTCGACGAAGGCGGTCGAAGGGCCGATCAAGATCGGCATCTACGTGTTCAACGAGGTGAACCCCTACGTCGAATTCATCCGCGCGGTCGAGAACCGCGAGGTCGAGCCGGGCACGGTCGCGCACGCCCGGCTCGACGTCGAGGCCCCCTACGTCGTCGCGGTCGATCCGCTGGCCGGGCGGGAGGATCCGAACCTCTCCAAGAAGTCGGCGCCCGCCAAGGCGGCCAAGGGGAAGAAGGGCCAGTCCGAAGAGGGCTTCGGCCCCGAGCGGACCCTCGATGGGCTGGTCGCCGAGAAGCTCGCCGAGAACGCCACGAGGGTCAGCGGCAAGGCGCCCTCCTGGCTGGTCGCGGGCGTCGGCTCGTACGTCGGTTCGCAGATGGATCCCCGGAGCCGCCAGTTCACCAACCTCCGCAGCCTGGCGCTCCGGCAGGGTCAGCAAGGCTGGGTCGACAAGGTCAAGGACGCCTTCCGGGGCGAGGCCGACGCCGAAACCCAGCGGGCGCTCGGGTTCGCCTTCGTCGAATGGCTGGCATCGACCCAGCCCGTCCAGCTGGCCGGCTTCGTCCAGGCGGTCGAGGCGCCCGCCGAGAACCAGAAGCTGGAAGACATCATCAAGCAGGGCTGGAACATGGAACCCGACCAGCTCTATGAGATCTGGGGCGCCTGGGTGAGCGGAGCCTACGCCGGTGGCCGACGTTAACAGCGAATCGCAACCGCAACCGCAACCGCCGTCCGAGGGCGACGCCTACTTCGCCCCGGCCCGATCCGGCCGACCGAAATCGATCTTCCCGGGGGTAACCCTCCGGGCGGTCTGCGGCGAACAGATGATGCTCTCGGTTGTCGATCTGGAACCGGGTTCGATCGTCCAGGAGCACTCGCACCCGCACGAACAGTTAGGCTACCTCGTCTCGGGGGTGGTCGACTTCACCGTAGGCGGCGTGACGCGGCGTCTGAAGGCGGGTGATCGCTGGGTAATCCCCGGCGGGGTGCCGCACAAGGTCGTGACGATCGAGGGGCCGGCGGTGGCGATCGATATCTTCCATCCGATCCGGGAAGACTACCGCGAGGGCGGCTGAGGCCGGCCTTTCAGAACCGCAATCTCGGGTTCAAACCCGCCGCCGATTGTCGTCGGGGAACGGATATTCCATGTGCCGGGCCGTCGCGCGGGCCACGGCCTCGCCGTGGTGCCGGGCGACCACCCGCAAGGCCATGTCGATGCCCGCCGAGATACCGGCCGAGGTGAAGACATCCCCGTCTTCGACCACATGCTCCTCCTCCACGACCGTGACGGCCGGGAACAGGGCCTTCATCTCGCCAAGGACCCGCCAGTGCGTCGTCGCCCGGCGGCCGTCCAGCAATGCAGCCTTCCCCAGCAGTAACGATCCGGTGCAGACCGAGGCGAGCGTCGAAACCTGGCCAGCCCGTTCGCCGATCCAGGAAACCAGCCTCTCGTTTGTCAGCTGGCGACGAGTTCCCCAGCCCCCTGGGATGACCAGCATATCGAGCGGCGGGGCATCCGCGATCGTTACGTCGGGGATGACCCTCAACCCGCCCGTGGCCCTCACGACGTCGGCGGATTCGGCGATCAGCATCACTTCGTATGGGGACGGGTCCTCGCGCCTCCGCTCCTCGTCGAGACGGGCGACGGAGAAGACCTCGAACGGGCCGCAGAAGTCGAGGACTTCCACTTCGGGGAAGATCAGGATACCGACCGTTTGGCGGGTCATGGGGGAGAGTTCCTTTCAGTCTCAGATCCAGTCGGGCCGATCCACCGTCCGCTCGCCGCGGGCATCGCCCGTGTTGAGCGTGCCGGCGGGTTCGAAGAGCAGGACGTGGACCTCGTCCTCGGCGACGGGACTGTGCTCGACGCCCCGGGGGACGATGAGGAACTCGCCCTCCTCCAGCCAGACCTGGCGATCCCGGAAGTCCATCCGAAATCGCCCCTTCACCACCAGGAACAGCTCGTCCTCGCGGTCGTGCTTGTGCCAGACGAACTCGCCGGCGAACTTCACCAACTTGACGTGCTGGCCGTTCAGCTCGCCGACGATCCGGGGGTTCCAGTGGTCGTGGAAGAGGGCGAGTTTCTGGGCGAGGTTCACCTTGTTCATGTCCTGGTATCCCGCACATTTCGCTGGATCGGTTCACGATTGGGTTGATTGGGGTCGGACCTTCCCAGCCCCGAAGGGGCGGCGGTGAGTAGCCCAGCGCGAGCCCCAGGAACCCGCGACCGCCTCTGGAATTCTGCCCGCCCCGGCACGTGCCGGAAGCCCCTGGCATCCAGGGGCTTCCGGGCGCCGTGCCGGGGTACTCTTGTTGCGAGCGACCCTCTCCTGGGGCTCGCGCCCCAGGCTACTCACCGCCGCCCCTTCGGGGCTGGATGGCTGCCCGATCGAAGGCGATGACGCGGTCGATCTCGAAGCGCAGCCGCTCGAATTCCTGGGCCATCCGGCCGTATTCGCAGCGACCCTCGGATCGCTTCCAGACCCGCCGGATCAATGCCGCATCCATGGGCGTCACGGGTTCAGGGGGTCGCGCTTTTCTTGAGCGGGATGCCCAGCGTGCGGCGGGCCTTGGATTGGAGGATCGCCAGCAGCGTGCCGGCCTTGGCGAACGCGAACAGCTCTTCCTTCTCGGCCGGGGTCAGGGCATTGTCCTGGTTCCGCACGGCCAAATCGTGCATCCGGCCCCTGTCGCGGCCGCTGAAATCCGCGTCCAGGATCGAGCGGGCCATCGCGCGGGTGAGCTGGCCGCGTTCGTCCTCAAATACGCGGGCCAGGATGGTCACCTCGGTTTCGCCGAGGTGGGTGGTCGTCGTGGCCATCGGTTTTCTCGACGGATGTGGTGCCCGTGGGTGAGTGTATCACGGACGGCCGACCGGCGGAATCGATGCACATCAACCCGCCTAGGGTCGGTTCGCCGCCCACGTCCTTGGAACCAAAATCCGACCCCACTCAAACGCTCCGGCCCGGTCGGGGGTCGGCTCCGCACGACCCCACGCCCGGCCTTCGCACCGCGCCATGCATGCATGCTTGAGCTACTCCTGGACTGAGGCCACGCGGAACCCGAGGTACCTGGACCGATTGCCCGGCGAATTCCAGCTGCGGCCCGCCGGCCGGCAGCTCCTCGGAATGCTGTCCCAGCTACCGCCCCGGCTCACCCGGCGCGGGGCCAGATCCGGCCCCGAAGGATCGGTGTCGGGCGAAAACGAATAGTATACATCCGAGTAGAAATCCTGGCACCATTCCCACACATTCCCTTGCATATCGTACAGGCCCCAGCGGTTGGGCTTCTTCTGCCCGACCGGATGCGTCTTGTCCCCCGAATTCTCGCCGAACCAGGCGTACTGTCCCAGGTCTTCGTCCCGGTCGCCGAATGGGTACTTCGTGACGGACCCGGGGCTTTGCGGGGCCCGGCAGGCGTATTCCCATTCCGCCTCGGTGGGCAGGCGGTAGCCGTTCCCACCCTGGATCGTCACCTTTTCCCCCTCGATCCGGTAACAAGGCCGCCGCTTCTCCCGCTCGCTCAGCTTGTTGCAGAACTTCACCGCATCGAGCCAGGAGACCCGCTCGACCGGGAGCAGTTCCGAGTCCTTGAACTCGCTGGGGTTCTCGCCCATGATCTGGCGGTATTCGTACTGGGTGACCTCGTAGATGCCCAGGTAGAACGGCCGACTGATCGTGACCTTGTGCTGCGGCTTCTCATCCTCGTCGGCCTCGGCATCGTCGGGGGTGGCCCCCATCAGAAACGAGCCGGCGGGGATCAGCTTCAGCTTCATGCCGATCGAGTTGGTGATGAGATCCTTCTCGGCGGCGGTGCCGATCGGTTTGGCCGTCTCCAACTGCTTTTCGATCCGCTGCCGGGCCGAGTTGTCGCCGCTGAGGTAGAGGCCGACCACCTTGTTGAGCCGGCCCGCGGCCGAGCCGTTTTGGCGGGCGACGCAGGAGAGCGTGGCGATGTCGCCGGTCCAGTCCCTGGGGACCTCGGCCAGGATGGCGTAGTCGGTCTGGCCGGCGCGGGTGGTCTGGTCGAACCATTTGAGGTCGAAGTAGAGGGTCTGGCCCTCGTCGCGGGTGCCGGCCACCACGATTTGATCGCGGGAGGGGAGGCGATCGACCTGGACGTTGGTCTTCACCTCGTTGAAGTCCCGCTTGTTCCGATCGGCCCCGCCGCCGACGTTGACGTTGAAGACACCCACGCTGAAGCCGACCTTACCGCTGCCGCCGAAGTTGACGTTGAGGTCGGTCAGTTGGTGTTCCTGACGCTGCTCCCGCTGCGCCCCGACCACGTTGGTGCCGGTCTGGGTCTTTGGGAGGTAATCGAGGATCGTGACCGACTTCGGCATCCGAAGCTCGTAGCGGAGCGTCTCGATGGTCCGCTCGGGGACGTTGAAGTTGGCCGACACCGGGATCACGATCACGACCACCTTGCGGGCCGTGTCGGCATTCTGCGGCGGCTTGACCTCGGCGCAGGAGAACAGCTTGCGGGCATCGAAATCAACCGGATCCTGGGCCATCGCCAGGTTTCCGGCGAACGCCAGGGCGAGGCAGGCCACGGCTCGCATGCGGGACCTCGTTGCACAGGAAGAAATCGAAGCAAACGGTGAGATTTGTACCCCGGTACGCGAGGGGGGATCATGGCGGCCCAGGTTTGCAGTGAATTCGCGGCGGAGGTCAGTTTATTGACCGTTCGCCATCCTTTCCACGGATTTCAAGGGGCCAGGATGGGCGCCGGGCCACCAACGCCAGGGCTTTCCCCCGCCCCCCGATCAACCAAAGCGTCGCCGGATTCGGGCCCGGCGGCTTCAGCCACGATCGGGCCTGCTCGGGGGTCAGGTCCAGGGCCCTCGTCTTGATTTCGAGCGGGCCCAGGCCCTGCTCGGCAACGTATCGGATGAGGCGCTTCCGGTCGAGCGGCAGGACTTCCTGCAACGCGAACGGCGTCAGGAAGGGGGATTCGACAACTTCATTGCCCACCAATACATCCATCCCGGGAGCCAATCGGCTCAAGCCATGAACGGCCGCGAAGCCGTCGAGCAGGCCGGAACGGATCAGGGCGGGATCCGGTTCGAGCAGCCAGGGCAGGGGGCCGGCGATCGGGAGGGTTGAGTGGGTGGGCCCGTCGCGGTCGGTCCAGGAAGCCCCGGCAGGAAGGCAGGTGGCCCGCCGTCGGCAGGTCTTCAAGGGACCTCCCCAAACGGTCGCCTCCTTGCATTCGCCGCCCAGGCTGATGACCTCGATCTCGACGTCGGATCGGCCGAAATGGTCGTCGAAATCGCTGGCCGGGCTGAGCTTGATCGCCGCGCCGATCCCGGGATCGATCAGCCCCTGCAAGAAAGGCAGGGCCGGGGCGTAATCGGCGACCGATCGGGCCCTTTTCGGCGACCCGGCCCGACGGTCGGGATCGATGTGGACGGACGCGTTCGGTGGTGGGCAATGTTCGGCCCGCGATTGCACGGCGATCAGGCGGTCCTCCACGCCGTACGGCCGAGTTCCAGCGAACTGGTGGCCGGGTCGAGATCGACGGCGATCACGCCGGCCGAGGCCCCCGCGATGGCGATGCTATCGCCCGCCGATCCCGCAGCAAAGATCGACCACGGGCCGATCCCCCTCGAATCGACGGGCCTTGTGCCGGGCGACCACCTCGGCCATGCGCCCTGCTCGATGCCGACCAGCGTCAACCCGCATCCGATCGGCCCGCGAACTTGGCGGCCCCTTGCGGCGGCTCGAAATCAATATCGCCGCCGCGACCTGTTCGGCGTCAATGGCGTCTCCATCGCGCCAGATCGGCGGGGCCCGGCTCGATCACCGGGGCGATTTCGCCCAGCAGCGAAAGCCCTTCGGGCGACGTCAAGGCCCAGCGTTCGGCTTCGTCGTCGGTTAGCACCTCGTCGATCTCCGCAAGTGTCCGCTAGAATAGCGGTTTTGCGAGCGTGCCGGATATTGCAAGGCCAAGGAGCGAGCGGCTTGTCCGAAACCATCCCCGACATTCCCGCGATCGTCCGGGAGCCGTTCCGCCTGGGATCGGTCCCGGTGCCCTCGCGGTTCTTCCTGGCCCCGCTGGCCGGCTATACGAGCCTGGCGTTCCGACTGGCCGTGCGCGAAGCCGGCGGCCTGGGCCTGGCGACGACCGACCTGGTCAACGCCCGGTCGATCCTGGAAAGGCGGCGACGGTCGTTCGAGCTGGCCGAGACCTGCCCGGCCGACCAGCCGATGGCGATCCAGATTTACGGGTCGAAGATCGACGAGATGCGCGAGGCGGCCCGATGGGCGGTCGATCAGGGGGCATCGGCCGTCGACATCAACATGGGCTGCCCGGTGAACAAGGTGGTCCGCGGCGGCGGCGGCTCCGCGTTGATGTGCCAGGCCGATTCGGCGACCGCCCTGGTCGCGGCCGTGGTCGATGCGGTGCCCACGCCCGTCACGGTGAAGATGCGCCTGGGCTGGGACGCCGAAACCCTGAGCGCACCGGCCCTGGCCCGGAGTTTCGAAAAGGTAGGGGCGGCGGCCGTCATCATCCACGGCCGGACCCGCGAGCAGGGGTTCCGGGGCCATGTCGATCGGCGGGGGATCCGGGCGGTGGTGGAGGCGGTCGAGCGGATGCCGATCGTCGGCAACGGAGACGTCCGCACCCTGGCCGACGCCGCCACGATGTTCCGGGAGACCGGATGCGCGGCCATCTCGATCGGCCGAGGGGCGCTCGGCAATCCCTTTATCTTCCGGCAGCTCGCCCACTGGGCCGAGCACGGCGAGCCGGGGCCCGAACCGACGTTCGCCGAACGGCTCGACCTGATGGAACGGCACTTCCGCCGCCTGGTTGATCAGAGGGGCGAGCACTACGCCTGCCTGCAGATCCGCAAGACGCTCAAGTGGTATTACCACTTCACCCGGATGCCCAAGCCGCTCTACCTGCAACTGGTGAACCTGCCGAGCCTCGAACGGTTCGACCGGACCCTGGCGGAGATCCGCGAATCGGGGCCGACGGCCCCGTTGCCGGGGCATTTCGAGCCGAGAATCCCGGTGCCGACGGGGCCGATGGACAAGTGGTGACGGCCATCCGGCTGGTCTATAATGTACGTACTACCTGGCGCGATTATTGGGTGTCCTATTGGGGTTCGCCATGCGTGCACTCAAGGAGTTTCTCAAAGCCGAAGGCTCCCGCCAGCGAGAGCAGACCCGGGCTTCCCTGGAAGAAGTCAATGCCTGGCAACGCTCTATCAGCCGCCTGAATCACTGGGCAAAGGATCGACTTGAGGAAGCAGACGAAGACAAGTGCCTCCGTATTGAATTCAGGACTGACGAACTCCGAGAAGAGGGCCTCGGCCGCTACCCGGTCGTCCGTATGATCGTCCAGTTCTTCGTCCGTGAGGTGGAATTCATCCCGATCTCGCTCAGGATCGCTGGTCGCTTTGAATCCCCGAACGCCCCGGCCTCAACCGCTTCTGGCAGGGTGGATCTAACCAACGGCATTCAGAAAGTATCGCTCTACCGATTTATCGTCGATCAGGATGATCTGGAGTTCGGCAAGGATCGTTGGATGTTCCTTGATGGCTTCCGCGATCGGCCGATGATCCCGCTCGATCGGTCCAGCCTGGACAAAACGATCGAACTTCTGCTGCGATGAACGACCTCGAAGCGGCTTGGAATTGGTATCTGGCAACGCGAAACAACCTGGAAATGCTCGTCCGTATCGCGTTGAAGTATTGGAATCGATTACCTCCTGAATCGCCGATCTTTCGAGACGACATGTTCAAGAATGTCGAGGCCGAAGAACTCCAAGCCAAGGGCGAACTGAGCCTGAAGGCACTCGAAGACCTTGCGATTGTCGTCCTGTTCTTTGCCTTTGAAGCGACCGTTCGGGAGCGACTCCTCGATCAGATCGATCAAGAAAAGAAGCCGATTCGCCACCATGTGCTCATCGCTGCTGCTCAATCAGCCCGCGAGCAGGTGGAGCAGGGGAGCTTCTTTCGCGTCATTCAACCCTACAAGCCGAAGGCGAGCGATCTTGTCGAGGAAGTTAACCAGGTCAGGAAATATCGGAACTGGGTTTCCCACGGCAAGCGGGGTGAGCGACCTGATAACGTTGAACCCCCGATGGCTTTCGATCGCCTGAGGAGATTCTTACAATTTCTCGATAATCTCGACTCGTGATCTTCAAGGTCATCGACTTCCACCGTACCGGACCTTAGAATTTCCCCTGGACACACCCCCTCGAATTGACACCTCGCCGATTCACGTTCCTAACTCCTACCACAACGCCCCCCATGATGATGGGCGGTTGCAGCTCTATGGATTTCCTGCGCGCGGCGTCAGGGATGGCACGCGGCGCGCGGGGCGAAGTCGAATGGGGAGGATACCATGCGTCGCGCCGTCCGACTTTGCCTGGGCGGGTTGGCCCTGGGGCTTGTCGCGTCGTCCGGCTTCGGTTGCGTGGGCGTGGACGATGCCCGCTATGTCTATCAGGATGGCCTCTACGGGGTGGTGGGCATCCCGTCCAATACCGATACCTGGCCGCATCATTATCGGCAGCAAGCCGACGACCTGATGAAGTCCCACTTCCCCGACGGCTATGCGATCGTCCGGGCCGAGGAGGTCGTCGAGGGTTCGCGGACCTTGGTGGTCGATGGCAAGACGTCGGCGGAGGTCGGGCCGACCGTCCCCAGCACGCCGATCCGGGTCGGTACGCTGGGCCGGACCGCCAGCCGGACCCAGTCCGACACGCTCAAGATCAAGGAATGCCGGATCGTCTACAAGAAGGCGGGCTCGCCCGACCCCGCCCCGGGCTTCGCCGCCGAACCCGACCTGAAACCGACCTGCTACATCGACCCCAACCGCGAGCCCCAGAAGGCGAAGGAAGAGGCCGCCGACAAGGGTAAGGACGACAGCGTCGCCAGGGAGAAGGACAAACCGGGGAAGAAGGTCGCCAGCAAGCCGGCCGAGGAGGGTTGAAGCCCGGCCAGGGGGGATCAAGTCCCGCTTACGGGATGCCGATCGTTCAGGAATAGGAGGGACAGCGACGCGCCGCTATTGGTACGCCCGGGGTCCGGGCAGTCCCGTCGATGGTCGCAACCGTCCTGAGGCGGGATCAAGGCTGTCGACTCCGTGCGGGTTGCTTTCGCGCCCGAATTGGTTGTCACCCGAGCGCAGGAATTGGCAAGGTTGCCCGTTCCGGCCGATTTACCCTAATCCGTTTGGTCGTCGGGGATAACTACGAGTGACCATCGAACGGCGCGGGGAAAATTTTACCGAAATTGCCCAGTCGTTGCTGGACATGGGAGGGATGTCGGATATTTTGGACTAGATCGGGAACGGCGAGGAAGGGGTTTCGTACGAATCCTCCGACCCGCCGATACTCTCAGCGGAGTGGCACTCGGGGACGCATGATGGCGGGACATCGGGGCATATCGTCCGCGGTCGGGCGGTTTGCTTCGGATCCGGGCGTGCGAATCGCCCGGTAGGCTTCGCCTGAGGTTTCCCGAGGGATTGGGCAAGGAAGTCGCCCCTGCGATCGGAGGTACGGGGCGGGCTCGACCCGCCGTCCGGCCGGATGTTTTCTAGCAGGGGGTGGCCGTTCGGTTGGGATCGAAGGGCATTCGGGAGGCGATCGGCGGCGAAATTTAGGCGACTTCGCGGCCCTTACCCGCAGGATTCCGATCCACCGAGCAGGACCGGTGGCTCCGCTTAGACACTGAAGGATGATCTCCGGATTGGATCGGACGCAATCCCGATGATTGAGTTGTCTGGCGTCATCCCCGGGTATCGGGCGGTCGCGGAAGTCGTGGGCCGGTGTGCTACCGGGCTCGCCGTTTGCGACGGCCGGATCGCCCAGGATGGGCCGATGGACGACCTTCCAATCACGCCCGGGAACCCGCGGACCGACGGGACGCCTCCAGGCCGCCGCGCTTCGCGGGCGGGATTCCAGGTGAACTCATGACGCGGAATCCTTCGAGCCTCCCCCCCGAGGCCTCGACCTTGCTTGACGTGCTGGCCCACTGGGCCGCCGTCCAGCCCGGGAAGCGGGTCTTCACCTACCAGGCCGACGCCAATGCCGACGCCGAGGATGCGGTCCACCTGACCTTTCGGGGCCTGTTCGACAGGGCCCTGGCCGTCGGCCGGAAGCTCCGCGAACTCGGCCTGGAGGGGGAGCGGGCCTTGCTGCTCTACCCCGCCGGCCTCGACTTCGTGGCCGCTTTCTTCGGGTGCATGGCGGGCGGCGTGGTGGCGGTGCCCTCGCACCTGCCCAGGCCCAACCGGCCGATGCCGCGACTGCGGGCGATCGTCGAGGATGCCCGGCCCCGCGCGGTGCTGACCGTCGCCGACCTGCTGGGCGACTTCGAACGTTGGGTGGCCGGGGTGCCCGAGCTGGCCGGCCTGCCCTGCCTGGCCACCGACCTGGAAACCGAGGCCGCCCCGGCCCCCGGGACGCCCGATCCCGGGGCGCTCGCCTTCCTCCAGTACACGTCGGGCTCGACCGCCACGCCCAAGGGGGTGATGGTTACGCATGCCAATCTGATGCACAACTCGTCGTGCATCCATCGGGTCTTCGGCACCTATCCCGATGGCAAGGGGGTTTGCTGGCTGCCTGCCTTCCATGACATGGGCCTCATCGGGGGGGTGCTGCAACCGATCTATTGCGGCGCCGAGAGCATCCTGATGTCGCCGGTCTCCTTCCTCCAGCGCCCGGTCCGGTGGCTTGAAGCCATCTCCAAAACCGGCGCCACGATCAGCGGCGGCCCCAATTTCGCATACGAACTTTGCGCCCGCAAGACGACGCCGGAACAAAAATCCGGGCTCGACCTTTCCACCTGGCGGACCGCCTTCAACGGGGCCGAGCCGGTCCGGCCCGAGACCCTCGACCTGTTCGCCGAGGCCTTCGGGCCCTGCGGCTTCCGCAAGGAGGCTTTCCTCCCCTGCTTCGGCCTGGCCGAGGGGACGCTGCTCGTCACCGGCAAGCCCTGGGATACGGCCCCCTCGGTGCTGTCGATCCGGGGCGATGCCCTGGAGCGGGACCGGGGCGAGCCGGCCGATCCCGGCGAGCCCGGCGGGCGCGACCTGGCCGGCAGTGGCCGGGCGGCCGAAGGGATCGGCGTGCTGATCGTCGAGCCCGAAACCCGCCGGCGTCTGGAGGCCGGCCAGGTCGGCGAGATCTGGGTCCGCGGCGGCGGCGTCGCCCGCGGTGACTGGGGCCGGCCCGACGAGACGGCCGCCACCTTCGACGCCCGCACCGATCGGGGCGAGGGGCCATTCCTGAGGACGGGCGACCTCGGCTTCGCCCGCGACGGCGAGTTGTTCGTGACCGGCCGGCTCAAGGACCTGATGATCGTCCGCGGCCGGAACATCTACCCGCAGGACGTCGAGGCGACCGCCGAGCGGAGCCACCCTCTGCTGCGGCCCGCCTCGGCCGCCGCCTTCAGCGTGGAGGTCGGCGGCGAGGAGCGGGTCGTGGTCGTCCTGGAGACCGACCGCCCCGGCAAGAAGGACAACGTCGAGGGCGTGCTGACGGCGATCCGCGCGGCCGTCGCCGAGCACCACGAGATCGACCTGCACGCCATCCGCCTGGTGAAGGCCCTGTCGATCCCCAAGACCTCCTCGGGCAAGGTCCAGCGGCACGCCTGCCGCCGCCAGTTCCTCGAAGACGGCCTGGATGTGGTCGCCGCCTGGACCCATGCAGGGCAGGCCCCCGCGATCGCCGAGGCACCCGCGGCCGCCACGGTCGTCGAGGCCCCTCTCACACTGCAGGCCGACGGGATCGCCGATTGGCTGGCCGGCCGGATCTCGGCCCTGCTGGGGATCGACCCGGCCGGGATCGATCGCCAGGCCCCGTTCGCGACCTTCGGGCTCGGCTCGGCGCAGGCCGTCGGGATCGCCGGCGACCTGGAGGGATTCCTCGATCGCCGGCTGCCACCCACGCTGCTCTACGAGTATCCGTCGATCGACGCCCTCGCGAAATACCTGGGTGAGGATCCTTCGGCCCGTCCTTCGGCGGCGGCATCGCCGGACCTGCCGGCCACCGAGCCGATCGCGATCGTCGGCATCGGCTGCCGGTTCCCGGGCGCCCACGGCCCCGCGGCCTTCTGGAGGCTGCTCCGCGAGGGCCGCGACGCGGTCGGCCCGTGGCCCTCGGCCCGGGACGGCGAGGACGCCCGGCTGGGCGGCTTCCTGGACCTCGTCGATCGCTTTGACGCCGATTTCTTCGGGATCTCCCCCCGCGAAGCGGCCCGGATGGATCCGCAGCATCGGCTCCTGCTGGAGACGGCCTGGGAGGCCCTGGAAGACGCGGGCCAGGTGCCCGATCGGCTCCGGGGCGAGCCCGTGGGCGTGTTCGTCGGCCTTTCAGGCAACGATTACGCGCGGTTGCTGGAACGCTCGCGGGTTGCGGGCGATTCGCACGTCGTCACCGGGAACGCGGCCAGCATCGCCGCCAATCGGCTGTCGTACGCGTTCGACTGGCAGGGGCCGAGCCTGGCCGTCGACACGGCCTGCTCGTCGTCGCTGGTGGCCGTCCACCTGGCCTGCCAGAGCCTCCGCCTGGGCGAGTCGTCGATGGCGATCGCCGGCGGCGTGAACCTGGTCCTCGACCCTTCGGTCTCCGAGAGCCTCGACCGCGGCGGGTTCCTCGCCGGCGACGGCCGATGCAAGCCGTTCGACGCCTCGGCCGACGGCTATAGCCGGGGCGAGGGGGTCGGCCTCGTCCTGCTCAAGCCGCTCTCGCGGGCGATCGCCGACGGCGACCCGATCCATGCCGTGATCCGGGGCGGGGCGATCAACCAGGACGGCCGGACCAACGGCCTGACGGCGCCCAACCCCCGGTCGCAGGAGACGGTCCTCCGCGCCGCCTATCGGAACGCCCGGGTCGATCCCGGCCGGGTCGATTACGTCGAGGCCCATGGCACCGGCACCTTGCTGGGGGATCCGATCGAGGCCCGTGCGTTGGGGTCCGTGCTGTCGGACGGGCGGGCGGAAGGGCGTCCCTGCCGGGTCGGCTCGGTGAAGGCGAACATCGGCCACCTGGAGGCCGCCGCCGGGATCGCCGGGCTCATCAAGGCGGCCCTGGCGCTCGAGCACGGCGAGATCCCCGCCAGCCTGCACTATCAGGCCCCCAACCCGCACATCCCGTTCGGCGAACTCGGGCTGGCCGTCCCGACCGAGGCGACCGCCTGGCCCGATTCGGAAACGCCGCGATGGGCGGGCGTCAGCTCGTTCGGATTCGGCGGCACGAACGCCCACATCGTCCTGGAACAGGCCCCCGCTGTGACGGGGTCGCCCGGGGCCGCCGAGGGCGAGGAGATCGTCCTGCCCCTTTCGGCCCGCGACCCGGAGGCGCTCCGAGACCTGGCCGGGGCATACGCGGAGCTGCTCGCGGACGAGTCGGTGTCCCCGGCGGATCTCGCTTATTCGGCCGCGAGGCATCGGGCGCACCACGATTATCGCCTGGCGATCTCGGCCGGCTCGCGGGAAGAGGCCATCGGCCAGCTCGAAGCGTTCCGCCGGGGAGAATCGGCCGGGCCAGGCCGATTCGAAGGGCGTCGGAAGCCGGGCAAGCGGGCCGGCGTGGCGTTCGTCTTCGGCGGCGAGGGCACGCTCTGGCGGGGGGCGGGCCTGGATCTGCTCGAATCCGAGCCGGCCTTCCGATCGGCCCTACTCGAGGCGGACCGCCAGGTCCGGCGGCTCGCCGGCTGGTCGCCGATCGCAGCCCTCCGCGGCGACGACGACGGGCGGCTCGGCCGGGTCGAGTTCGCCCGGCCTACCCTGCTCGCCTTGCAGGTCGCGCAGGCGGCCTACTGGCGATCGCTGGGGATCGAGCCCGCGTCGGTCGTCGGCCATGGCGCCGGCGAGATCGCCGCCGCGCACGTCGCCGGGGCCCTGACCCTGGCCGACGCGGCCCTCGTGGCCGTCCGCTCGGGCTTGCGAATGGGATCGATCGCGGGGCAGGGGGGATTGGCGGTCGTGGGCCTGCCGCCGGCCGAGGTCGAACGGCGCCTGAACGGCCGGTTCGACGGCCTGGCGATCGCCTCGATCGACGGCCCGGACCTGGTGACCGTCGCAGGGCCAATCGGGCCGCTCCGGTCGCTGGTCGCCGGCCTGCAAGACGACGAAATCCACGCCCGCCTGCTCGACCTCGATTGCTCCCCGCACCACCCGATCGCCCGGGCAATCCGGGACGACCTGGCCAAGGACCTGGCGGGATTGAACATCGCGGCCCCGGCCTCGCCGTTCTTCTCAACGATCGACGGCCGATTCGTCGAAGGGACTTCGCTGGACGCCGCCTACTGGTCGAGGCAGGTCGCCGAGCCGGTCCGATTCGATCGGGCGCTGGAAGCGCTCCGCGACGCCGGCCACGACGCCTACCTGGAACTGGGCCCGACCGCCTCGCTCCACGGGGCGATCCGGCGGGCGATCGGCCCGGGCCGTGCCCTGGCTACGCTCCGGCGCGACGGGGATGCCCGGCGGATGGCCCGCGAATCGATGGCGGCCCTGTACGCCCTGGGCCTGCCGATCGCCTGGGAGCGGGTCCACCCGGCCGGACGATTCGTGGCGTTGCCCACCTACCCCTGGCGGGCCACCCGACACTGGATCGAGCCGGCCCGGCGGGAAATGCCGACGCACACCCCGACGGGCAACGGCGTGTATCGGAACGGTAGCCATGTCGGCGCGAACGGGAAGGGCCACCTCAACGGCCACGCATCCTTGCCCGCGATCCGGGCGGAGGCCAACGGCCACCACGCGGCGGCCGAACTCCCGGTGACCGTCCAAACCGCGGAGCCGGTTCCTGCAATCGGCCCCGATTCCTGGCGGGACCTCCCGGAGGCCGCCCGCCGCGACTGGCTGGTCCGGTTCTTCCGCAACAAGATCGCCGAGGTCCTGGAACTCGACCCAACAAAGGTCGACGCCGAGCGGCCGCTCGACACGATGGGGATCGACTCGCTGTCGGCGATCGAGCTGAAATGGGCGATCGAGGACGCGCTCGGCCAGTCAATGCCGGTGAAGAACCTGATGGGCGGCCCGACGATCGCCCGGCTCGTCGACCGGGCCCTGGCAATCCTGGCCGACGAGGGCGACGGGATCCGGGCGCCTTCGGCCTCGAAGCCGGCGGCGGACGGCGGATCGGCCGACCATCCGTTGTCGCGCGGCCAGGAATCGCAGTGGTACATCCAGCAGCTCGACCCCGAGAGCGTCGCCTTCAACATGGCCGGCGCGGCGAGGATCCGGCAGCCGCTGGACTTGACGGCCCTGGCCGAGGCGTTCCGCCGCCTGATCGAACGTCACCCGATGCTCCGGTCGATCTACCCGGCGCCCGAGGGGCGGCCGGTGATGCGGATCCTCGACGCGATCCCCACGCCCTTCCGGGTCGTCGACGCGTCGGGGCTCGATGAGGACGAGGTGATCCGCCGCCTGACCGACGAGGCACGCCGGCCAATCCCGCTCGACGCCGGCCCGCTCTACCGCGGGGTGGTCTTCTCCCGGGGCCCCGACGACCACTTCCTGCTCCAGTGCTTCCACCACATCATCGGCGACTTCTGGTCGATCGCGCTGGTGATGGACGAGCTGGGCAAGCATTATGCGGCCGCCTTGCAGGGGAAGGAGACCGGCCTGCCGGCCCCCTCCGCCACTTACCTCGATTTCGTGAAGTGGGAGGCCGACCAGCTCGCCGGGCCGCAGGGCGAGGCCGACTGGGCCTTCTGGCAGGGCCAGCTCGCTGGCGACCTGCCGACACTCGACCTGCCGACCTCGTACCCGCGCCCGGCCGTGCTCTCCGACCGGGGCGCGACCCGGCGGATCCGCATCGACCGCGACCTGGCCGGGCGGTTCGAGCGGGTCGCCGCGCGGGGCGGGGCCAGCCTGTACGCCGCCTGCCTGGCCGCGTACCAGACGCTCCTGGCCCGCCTGGCCAACCAGGACGACGTGATCGTCGGCTCGCCGGCGGCGGTCCGCGGCAAGCGCGAGTTCGCCCCGATCGTCGGCTTCATGATCAACACCTTGCCGATGCGGGCCACGTTCGGCGACGACCCGACCTTCGAGGCCCTGCTGGACCGGGTCAAGCACGCGGCGCTCGACGCCCTGGACCATTCGGCCTTCCCGGTCGGCGAGATGATCGGCCGCCTCGACCTCGACCGCGACCCCGGCCGTTCCCCGCTGTTCCAGGCCACGTTCGTGTTCCAGAGGGCCCAGCGACTGGAATCGCAGGGGCTGACCGCCTTCGGCATCCGCAGCGACGGCGCCCGCGCCGAGGTCCAGGGCGTGCCCCTGGAATCGCTGCCGCTGGACATGCAGGCCACCCAGTTCGAGCTGACCATGATGGTCGCCGAGCGCGACGGTGGCCTCGACGTGCAGATCGAGTACCGGACCGACCTGTTCGACGGCCCGGCGATCGGGCGGATGCTGGAGCAGTTCCGCACCCTGCTGGGCTCGATCGCCGATCACCCCGATCGCCCGGTGAGCCGCCTCGACCTGCTGCCGGTGCTCGAACGCGGCCGGGTCTTGCAGGAGTGGAACGCCACGGCCGCCGAATACCCCCACGGCCTCCGCCTGCACCAGCTCTTCGAGGCCCAGGCCGCGAGGACCCCCGGGGCGATCGCCGTGTCGGACGGGTCGGATCGCTGGTCCTACCGGGAGCTGGACGAGCGGGCCGGGAGGATCGCCCGCCGGCTGGCCGCCGAAGGGGCGGGGCCGGGCACGCTCGTGGGCGTCTGCCTGGAACGGTCGAACGCGATGGTCGCGGCGGTGCTCGGCGTCCTCAAGGCAGGCGCGGCCTACCTGCCGCTCGACCCCTCGTACCCGGCCGATCGCCTGGCGTACCTGCTCGAAGACGGCGCCTGCCCGATCGTGGTGACGCGGCCGACGCTGGCGGGCCGACTGGGCGACTCGCCCGCGAAGCCGCTCTTCGTCGACGGGCCCGATGCGCCCCTCAACGGCTCCCATGGGAAAACGGCGACCCCCGACGATATCGCCTACGTGATCTACACGTCGGGCTCGACGGGCAAGCCCAAGGGCGTGATGGTCACGCATGCCAACGCCGTCCATTCGACGTCGGCCCGCCTGCTCGCCTATCCCGAGCCCGTGGCCGGGTTCCTGCTGCTGTCGTCGTTCGCGTTCGACAGCTCGGTGGCCGGCCTGTTCTGGACGCTCGCGGCCGGCGGCACGCTGGTGCTGCCGCCCGACGACGCGGCCAATGACCCCGTCGGCCTGGGGAAGCGGATCGACGACGAGGGGGTCTCGCACCTGCTCTGCGTGCCTTCGCTCTACGGGCTGCTGCTCTCCGAAACGCAGGCCCCGGCCCTTTCGGCCTTGAAGGTGGCGATCGTGGCCGGCGAGGCGTGCTCGAGGGCCCTGGTCCGACGCCATCGCGACCGGCTGCCGCAGGCGGCCCTGTACAACGAATACGGGCCGACCGAGGCGAGCGTCTGGAGCACGTTCGCCAGGTGCGACGACGCCCCCGACGACGGCCTGCCGGTGCCGATCGGCCGGCCGATCCCCAACGCCCGCGCCTACGTGCTCGACCGCCACCGCCAGCCGGTGCCGATCGGCGTGGCCGGCGAGCTGTACGTCGGCGGCGAGGGCGTCGCGCCCGGCTACCGGAACCGCCCCGAGCTGACCGCCGAGCGGTTCCTGCCCGATCCGTTCGCCCACGACCCGGCGGCCCGGATGTACCGGACCGGCGACCTGGCCCGATGGCGTCCCGACGGCCAGCTCGAATTCCTGGGCCGTTGCGACGACCAGGTGAAGATCCGCGGCTACCGGATCGAGCCGGGCGAGGTCGAGGAGTTGCTGGCCCGGCACCCGGCGGTCCGCGACCAGGCCGTAATCGTCCGCGAGGATCGGCCCGGCGACCCCCGGCTGGTGGCCTACGTCGTGCCCTCGGGCGAGGTCGCGCCATCCGCCGCCGAACTCCGCGCCTGGCTCCGCGGCCAGCTGCCCGAGCACATGGTCCCTTCGCTATACGCGATCCTGCCGGGCCTGCCGCTCTCGGCCAACGGCAAGGTCGATCGCAAGGCCCTGCCGGCGCCCGACCCGTCGTCGTCGTCCTCGGCCGGATTCGTCGCCCCCCGGACCGACGCCGAACGGGCCCTATCGGCGATCGTCGCCGAGGTCCTGGAGGTGGAGGCGGTCGGCGTCGAGGACAACCTTTTCGAACTGGGCCTCGACTCGATCCGGGGCGTGCAGGTGGCCACGCGAGCCCGCCGCGAAGGCTTCGAGCTGAGCCCCGCCGAGCTGTTCCGGCACCAGACGATCGCCGAACTCGCCGCGAAGGCCGGCGGCGATACCCACCCGGCGACGACGCCCGCCCCCGAGCAAACCCCGGCGAACCGGCCCGACAACCCGCTGGCCGACGACCCTTCGATCGAGGACGCCTACCCGCTGGCGCCGATCCAGCAGGGCATGTTGTTCCACTCGATGGCCGCGCCCGACTCGGGCGTCTACGTGGAGCAATTCGCGTGCGAGCTGCACGGGCCGCTCCACGTCCCGGCGTTCGAGGAGGCCCTGGCCGGCCTGTTCGCCCGCCACCCGGCCCTGCGGACGTCGATCCGATGGCTGGGCGACGAGCAGGTCGTCCAGGCCGTCGCCCGGTCGGTGACCACGCCGCTGGCGGTCCACGACTGGACCCGGGTTTCGGCCCCTTCGCAGGCGATCCGCCTGGTCGACCTACTGGAGGACGACCGCAAGCGGGGCTTCGACCCGTCGTCGGCGCCGCTGGCGAGGGTCCAGCTCGTGAAGCTGTCGGCCGACCGGCATCACCTGATCTGGAGCAATCACCACCTGCTGATGGACGGATGGTGCATGCCGATGGTACTGGGCGAGGCCCTGGCCCTCTACGACGCCGGC
Organism: Isosphaeraceae bacterium; assembly: GCA_046350035.1. Classification (GTDB taxonomy): domain Bacteria; phylum Planctomycetota; class Planctomycetia; order Isosphaerales; family Isosphaeraceae; genus CALLYK01. Next base: position 47,514 of record JAXMBD010000021.1, read on the forward strand.
CGCCGCGGCGAGGCGGCCGACCTGCCCGATCGCCGGCCGTATCGCGAATACATCGACTGGCTGGCCGCGCGCGACCTGTCGCGCGACGAGGCCTACTGGAAATACACCCTGGCCGGCTTCCGATCGCCCACGCCGCTGGGGATCGGCCGCTCGACACGCCACGACGGCCCGCACGCGATCCGCGAGGAAACCCTGCCGGCCGACCTGACCGCCGCCCTCATCGCCAAGGGGAGGGCCCACCACCTGACGCTCAACACCCTGGTGCAGGCGGCCTGGGCCCTGATCCTGGCCCGGTACAGCGGCCAGGAGGACGTCGTCTTCGGCGTCACCGTCTCGGGCCGGCCGCCCGAGCTGCCGGGCGTCGAGGGGATGATCGGCCTGTTCATCAACACCTTGCCCCTGCGGATCAGGGTGGACGAGGACGGCGAGTTGCTCGACTGGCTGCACACGCTGCAAGCCCGCAACCTGGAACTCCGCGCCCACGAGGCCTCGCCGTTGGCCCAGGTCCAGGCCTGGAGCGACCTCCCCCGGGGCCGTTCGCCGTTCGACAGCATCCTGGTGTTCGAGAACCTGCCGACCGAGGCCGACCTGGCCGCGAAGGCCCGAGGGCTGGGGATCGGCCGGACCACCTTCGTCGAGCGGACCAACTTCCCGCTCACCCTGTACGCCCTGCCCGGCAAGGAGTTGACCCTGCGGGCCGATTTCGACGCCGATCGCTTCGACACGGCCGAGATCGACCGCCTGCTGGGCCACCTGCGCACCGTCCTCCGGGGCATCGCCGCGGGCGCCGCGCGGCGCCCCCGCGACCTGCCGTTGTTGACCGCCAGCGAGCAAGCCCAACTCCTGGGACACTGGACCGAGCCGGCCGCCTCGAACCTGCCGCTTGACGACGACGCCGACTTCCCCGACCTCGACGGGCTTTCGGAAGAGGAACTCGACGCCCTGATCGACGAGCTGTCGTGAGCCGACCGACCGGAGCCCTGGACATGAACTCTCCCCTGCGCGACCTCCCCGAACTTTCCGTGGAGGAGAAGCGCGCCCTGGTCGCCCGCCTCCTGAAAGAACGTGCCGGCTCCCCCGGGGCGCGCGCCGGGAATACCCCGCCGACGCCCCACATGGATGCCAAGCGGGCCCTGGTCGCCCGCCTGCTCCGGGGCCGGCAAGGGCGGGCGTTGCCCGCGCACCGGATGATCGAGGCCCGCGCCCGGCTGGCCCCCGACGCGATCGCCGCCGCCGGCCGCGACGGCTCGCTGACCTATCGCGAGCTCGACGAACGGTCGAATCGCCTGGCCCGCCACCTCCGGGACCTGGGCGTCGGCCCCGACGTCCTGGTCGGCCTCTGCGCCGAGCGGACCACGCGGATGCTGGTCGGCCTGCTCGGCATCCTCAAGGCGGGGGGGGCCTATGTCCCGCTCGACCCCGGCTTCCCCGCCGCCCGGCTGGCCTACATGCTGGGCGACGCGCAGGCGCCCGTGCTGGTCACCGAATCCCACCTCCAGGACATCCACGAAGGCGCCGCCGCGCGGGTCGTCTGCCTCGACGAGCCCGACGAATGGGCCGACCAGCCGTCGGCCCCGATCGACGGCGACCCGGCCGATTCCAACCTGGCCTACGTAATCTACACGTCGGGCTCGACCGGCAAGCCCAAAGGCGTGATGGTCACGCACGGCGGCCTGGCCAACTTCCTCGCCTCGATGCGGCGGATCCTCGGCGTCGGGTCGCACGACACCCTGCTCGCGGTCACCACCCTCTCCTTCGACATCGCCGCGCTCGAGCTGTTCCTGCCGCTCACCGTCGGCGCACGCCTCGCCATCGCCTCTCGGGACGACGCGATCGACCCGGTCCGGCTGGCCCGGCTCCTCGACCGCGAGCGGGCGACGATCCTGCAGGCGACGCCCGCCACCTGGCGGATGCTGCTCGAATCCGGCTGGCGGGGCGACCGCCGCCTGATGCTCCTCTGCGGCGGCGAGGCGATGCCCCGCGCCCTGGCCGACCGCCTCCTGCCCTGCGGCCGGGCCCTCTGGAACCTCTACGGGCCCACCGAGACGACCATCTGGTCCTCCGCCTGGAGGGTCGAACCCGGCGACGGGCCCGTCTCCATCGGACGCCCGATCGACGCCACCCAGCTCTACGTCCTCGACTCCCGGATGCGGCCGGTGCCGGCCGGCCTGGTCGGCGAGCTGTTCATCGGCGGCTCCGGCCTGGCGAGGGGCTACCTGAACCGTCCCGAACTGACCGCCGAGAAGTTCGTCCCGGACCCGTTCGCCCGGGACGGGGCAGCCCGGATGTACCGGACCGGCGACCTGGCGCGTTGGCTGCCCGACGGCACCCTGGAATGCCTCGGCCGGGCCGACCACCAGGTCAAGGTCCGCGGCTTCCGCATCGAGCCGGGCGAGGTCGAGGCGGCGCTGGCCCGCCAGGATTCGATCCGCGACGCCGCGGTCGTCGCCCGGCCAGACGCCACCGGCGAATTGATGCTGGTCGCGTTCATCGTCCCGGCGGACGGCCCCCCCGACATCGCCGAGATCCGGCAGGCGCTCAAGGCCGACCTGCCCGAATACATGGTGCCCTCGGCGTTCGTCGCGATCGACGCCCTGCCGCTGACGCCCAACGGCAAGGTCGATCGCAACGCCTTGCCGTCGTCCGATGGGGCCCTGACGGCCCAGGCGGCGGGCGAGTACGTCGCCCCCCGGGGCCCGATCGAGACCGAGTTGGCCGGCCTCTGGGGGCAGTTGCTCCGCCGAGACCAGGTCGGCGCCCACGACGATTTCTTCGAGCTGGGGGGCCACTCGCTGTTCGCCGCCCAGGCCCTTTCCCGGCTCCGCGACAGCTACGGCATCGAGGTCTCGCTCCGCGACTTCCTCGAGTCGCCGACCGTGGCCGCCCTCGCCCGGCAGATCGAGGAGGCCCAGGGGGCCCCCGCCTCGCCGTCGCTGCCGCCGTTGCGGCCGGTGCCCCGGTCGGGGGACCTGCCGCTGTCGTACGCGCAGCAGGCGATGTGGTTCCTCGACCAGCTCACCCCCGGCCTGCCCACGTTCAACATCACGGCCGCCGCCCGGATCCGTGGGCCTCTCGACCTGGACGCGCTGGGGCGGGCCTTCGCCGCGCTGGTCGATCGGCACGAAGTCCTCCGGACCGCGTTCGTCGCCAGGGACGGCCGGCCGGTCCAGGTGATCCGCGAGTCGCTGGCGATTTCCGTCCCGTTAATCGATCTCGGCGAGCAACCGCCCGCCGAGCTGGACCGCCAGATCCTCGAGGAATCACGGACGCCGTTCGACCTGACGAACGCCCCGCTCGCCCGCGCGTCGGTGCTCCGCCTGGGGCCGGACGATCATGCCGTGCTGCTGTCGATGCACCACATCATCACCGACGGCTGGTCGTTCGGCGTGGCCGCCCGCGAGCTGACGGCCCTCTACGGTGCATTCGCGAAGGGCCTTCCGTCCCCCCTGGCCGACCTGCCGGTCCAGTTCGCCGATTACGCCGCCTGGCAGCGGGAATGGCTGGCCGGCGAGGTTCGCGACCGACTGGCGGCCTTCTGGAAGGCCCGGCTGGAGGGCGTCCCGGCGCTCGAATTGCCGACCGATCGGCCCCGTCCCCCGGTCCGCACGGCCCGGGGCGGTCAGATCCCGGTGGCGATCCCCCGGCCCCTCGTCGATCGCCTGCACGCCTTGAGCCGTCGCGAGGGCGCGACGCTCTACATGACCTTGCTGGCGGCGTTCCAGGCGTGGATGGCCCGCCTGAGCGGCCAGGACGATTTCGCGGTGGGCAGCCCGGTGGCGAACCGGAACCTCCCCGAGATCGCCGGCCTGATCGGCTACTTCGTCAACGTCATCGCCCTACGGACCAGCCTCGCCGGCAACCCCACCTTCCGCGAGTTGCTGGGCCGGGCCCGGTCGACGGTGCTGGAGGCGTTCGAGAACCAGGATTTGCCGCTCGATCAGGTCGTCGAAGCGGTCCAGCCGCCGCGGGATCCGAGCCGGACGCCGATCTTCCAGGTGATGTTCGCTCTCCAGAACAACGAGGCGCCCGAGTTCTCCGGCAACGGCCTGGAGATCGCGCCGCTCGACCCGCTCGACGGATCGGGCACCGCCAAGTTCGACCTGACGCTCGGCCTGGCCGAATCGGCCGAGGGGCTGACCGGCCTGCTCGAATTCGACCGCGACCTGTTCGACCGGGCCACCGTCGGGCGCCTTGCTGGCCACTTCGTCACGCTCCTCGAATCGATCGCCGACCAGCCCAACGCCAACCTGAACGACCTGGCCCTGCTCCGGAGCGAGGAGCGGGCCGCGATCCTTCGGGGGGGCCTGGGTTCGCGGGCAAAGCCGTTCTCGACGCCGATCCACTGGATCGTCCGCACCCAGGCCGAGGCGCATCCTTCGGCCATCGCCGTCGTCGATGGCGATCGGGCCTGGACGTACCGCGACCTGGAACGCCGGGCCAATCAGCTCGCCCATGCCCTGATTTCCCTCGGCGTGGCGGCCGGGGCCCGGGTGGCGATCGCCCTGCCCAAGTCGCCCGAGATGCTGGCGGCCATCCTGGGCACCCTGAAGGCGGGCGGCGCCTACGTCCCGCTCGACCTGGAACAGCCGACCTCCCGGCTCGCCGACATCCTCGGCGATGCCCGGCCCAGGGTCCTGGTGGCCGCCCCGGGCTTCGACCTCCCCTGGGTAGGCGAGCGCCTGCGGGTCACGGCCGACCTGGAGTCGCTGGTGGACTGGCCGACCGCCGATCCCGAGGTGATGATCGAGGCCGACCAGCTCGCCTACCTGATCTACACGTCGGGCTCGACCGGCACGCCCAAGGGGGTGATGGTCCCGCACCGCGGCCTGCCGGCGGTCCTGCGGGGCTGGGTCGAGGCGTACCACCTCGACCGGTCCAACCGCCACTTGCAGATGGCCGGGCCGGCCTTCGACGTCTTCACGGGCGACTGGATCCGCGCCCTCGGTACCGGCGCCGCCCTGGTCCTCTGCCCGAAGGAAACGCTGCTCGACCCGCCGGCCCTGGCCGCCCTGATCGCGTCGCAACGGATCGACTCGGCCGAATTCGTGCCGGCCGTGGCCTCGGCCCTGATCGACCACCTCGAACGATCGGGCGGCCGGCTCGACACGCTCCGGCTGGCGGTGGTCGGCTCCGACGCCTGGCGGGCCGGGAGACACGAACGGCTCCGGCGGCTCTGCCATCCCCAGGCCCGCGTGATCAACTCATACGGGCTGACCGAGGCCACCATCGATAGCACCTACTTCGAGGGCGACGCCTCGGCGATGCCGGCCGAGTCGGTGGTGCCGATCGGCCGGCCGTTCGCCGGCGCCCGCGTCTACATCCTGGATCGCGGCGGCAATCCCTCCCCGATCGGGGTGCCGGGCGAACTCTGCGTGGGCGGCCCCGGCGTGGCCCTCGGCTACTGGGACCGCCCCGAGCTGTCGGCCGAGAAGTTCGTGGGCGACCGGTTCGCCGGCGAGCCCGGCGCGAAGATGTATCGGACCGGCGATCACGCCCGTTGGCAAGCCGATGGCACCATCGAGTTCCTCGGCCGCGGCGATGCGCAGGTCAAGGTCCGCGGCTTCCGCATCGAGCTGGGCGAGGTGGAATCGGCCCTCAGCCGCTTCCCGGAGGTCGCCGACGCGGTCGTCGTGGCCCGGCCGGATGGCGGCGGCGGTTCGCGGCTCGATGCCTACGTCGTGCCTCGCCCGGGGTCGATGGTCACCGGCGACGGCCTGCTCCGGTCGCTGGCCGGCCGATTGCCGGGGCCGATGGTCCCCTCGACCTTGACACTGCTCGAACGCCTGCCCCGAAACCATTCGGGGAAGGTCGATCGCCTGTCGCTGCCCGAGCCGGCCCTGAGGCCCCGGGCCCGATACCTGGCGCCCCGCACGGCCACCGAAAAGTCGATCGCCGAGGTCTGGTCGGCCCTGCTGCTCCGCGAGGAGGTCGGCGTCGAGGATAATTTCTTCGACCTGGGCGGCCATTCGCTCCTGGCCTTCCGGGCGATCTCCGAACTGCGGCAGCGGCTGGGGGTCGCCTGCCCGGTCCGCCTGCTGTTCGAGGCGCCCACGGTCGGCGAACTCGCGGGGCGGCTCGATGCGATCCGGGGCGACTCGGCGTCCACCCCCGGGCCTTCGAAGCGCCGCGACGACTGGCTCCAAGAGGCCCCCCAGTCGCTCGGCCAGGAGGCGCTCTGGTTCCTGGATCAGGTCGATCCGGGTCGTGCCACCTACAACATCCCCGCCGCCGGGCGGGTCCGTGGCCCGCTCGACCTGGCAGCCCTCCGTGCCGCGGTCGGGCAACTGGTCGACCGCCACGAGATCCTGCGGACCACGTTCCTGACCCGCGACGGCCGGCCCTCGCAGGCGATCGTGCCGTCGATGGACGTCGCCTGGGAAGAGGCCGACCTCACCGGGATGGCCCCGGGCGAGGCCCAGGACCGCGAGGTCGAACGGCGGATCCGAGACCAGGCGACCCGCCCGTTCGACCTGGCCCGAGGGCCGCTGTTCCGTGTCTGGGTCGCCAGGCTGGGCGATCGGGATCACGCCCTGGCCTTCGTCGCCCACCACATCATCCTCGACGGCTGGTCGTTCTCGGTCGCCGCCCGGGAACTCGGCGCCTTGTACGAGGCCAACCGCGAGGGCCGGCCCCTGCTCCTGCCGGCCTTGCCCCTGCAATACGCCGATTACGCGGCGTGGCAGCATGAGATGCTGGGCGGGCCGGCCAGGGACCGCCTGGCCGCCTACTGGCGAGAACAGCTCGACGGCGTCGGCATCCTGCAATTGCCGACCGATCGTCCCCGATCCCCCCGCCCGGCCCGACGCGCCGGTTGGCGGAAGTTCACGATCCCGGCCGAGCTCGCCGGGCGGGTCCGGTCGCTCGGGCTCCGCGAAGGTGCCACGCCGTTCATGACCCTGATGGCCGCCTTCCAGGTGCTGCTGGCCCGCCACGGCGGCCAGGACGATTTCGCGATCGGCGTCCCCTCAGCCGGGCGGGATCGGGCCGAATTCGAGGGCCTGATCGGCTACTTCCTTAACGTGCTGCCGATCCGGGCCGACCTCTCCGGCAACCCGACGTTCCGGGAACTGCTGGGGCGAGTCCGGGCGGCCTCCCTGGGGGCCTTCGAGCACCAGGCGATCCGCGTCGAACGGCTCCTGGAAGAGGCCGCCCCGCGGCGGGAGCCGCTCTACCGGGCGATGTTCGCGTACCAGAGCTTCCCGGCCGAACACCTGCCGTTGCCCGGCCTGATCATCGAGCCGATCGAGGCCCTGGCCGAGGAGGCCGGCTCCAAGTTCGACCTGACCCTGACGGTGGACGAGTCGGGCGACGCCCTGGAAGCCACGCTCGAATACGACGCCGACCTGTTCGAGTCCGGGACGGCCGGCCGGATGGCGGGGCATCTGCTCACCCTGCTCGAAGGGATCGCCGACGACCCGGATCGGCCGGTCCGGTCGCTGCCGATGCTCCCCGACGCCGAGCGGGCCGCCGCGATCTCCCTGGGCCGGTCCGATGTCGCGCCGATCCTCCCGTACCGGCCCGCCCACCGGATGATCGAGGCCCAGGCCGCCGCGACCCCCGGCTCGATCGCGGCGGAGTCCCCGGGCTATTCGCGGAGCTACGGCGAGTTGAACGACCGGGCGAACCGGCTGGCCGCGGCGCTCCGGGGCCGGGGAATCGGCGTCGGTTCGCTCGTCGCCGTCGCCCTGGAGCGCACGCCCGACCTCGTGGCCGCCCTGCTGGCCGTGATGAAGTCGGGCGCCGGCTACGTGCCGATCGATCCCGCCTATCCCTGGGCCAGGATCGCCGCCATGCTGGAGGACGCCGCCCCGGCCGCGATCCTCACCGAGCGGTCGCTGGCGGGCCGGTTCGCGGGCGTCGGGGCCCCGATCCTGGAGATCGACGACCTCCTGGCGGGCGACGTGCCGGTCGGCAACCCGGAAGCCTCGCCCGACCCCGACGACATCGCCTACGTGATCTTCACGTCGGGCTCGACCGGCAAGCCCAAGGGGGTCATGGTCACGCACGGCGGCCTGGCCAACTTCCTCGCCTCGATGCGGCGGATCCTCGGCGTCGGGTCGAACGACACCCTGCTCGCCGTCACCACCCTCTCCTTCGACATCGCCGCGCTCGAGCTGTTCCTGCCGCTCACCGTCGGCGCACGCCTCGCCATCGCCTCTCGGGACGACGCGATCGACCCGGTCCGGCTGGCCCGGCTCCTCGACCGCGAGCGGGCGACGATCCTGCAGGCGACGCCCGCCACCTGGCGGATGCTGCTCGAATCCGGCTGGCGGGGCGACCGCCGCCTGATGCTCCTCTGCGGCGGCGAGGCGATGCCCCGCGCCCTGGCCGACCGCCTCCTGCCCTGCGGCCGGGCCCTCTGGAACCTCTACGGGCCCACCGAGACGACCATCTGGTCCTCCGCCTGGAGGGTCGAGCCCGGCGACGGGCCCGTCTCCATCGGACGCCCGATCGACGCCACCCAGCTCTACGTCCTCGACCAGGAGCGGCAACCGCTACCGATCGGCGTCCCCGGGGAGTTGTACATCGGCGGGGCGGGGGTGGCCCGCGGTTACCTGAATCGGTCCGAGATGACCGCCGAGCGATTCCCGGCCGATCCCTGGGCCCCCGGCGCGGGCGCCCGGATGTACCGGACGGGCGACCTGGCCCGATGGCTGCCCGACGGCACCCTGGAGTGCCTCGGCCGGGCCGACCACCAGGTCAAGGTCCGCGGCTTCCGCATCGAACTGGGCGAGGTCGAGGGGGCGATCGCGGCCCATGACGCGGTCGGGGAGGCGGCCGCGGTCGTGGTCGGTGCGGAGGAATCCCGCCGCCTGGTGGCGTATGCGACGGCCTCCTATCCTGCCCTGGATGCCTCGCTCCTGAAGGCCTGGCTCCGCGACCGTCTGCCCGAATACATGGTGCCGTCGCGGATCGTGCTGGTCGAGGCCCTGCCCAAGACGCGGAACGGCAAGATCGACCGCCAGGCCCTGGCCGCGAGGCCGCTCGAAATCGACGGCGACCCGGCGACGATCGCTCCACGCGACCCGGTCGAAGCCCGCCTCCTGCCGATCTGGGAAGAAGTCCTGGCGATCCGACCGATCGGCGTGACCGACAACTTCTTCGACCTCGGCGGCCACTCGGTCCTCGCGTTCCGGCTGCTCGCCCGGGTCGAGTCGGAGTTCGGCCGGGCCTTGCCCCTGGGCGAATTGGCCTCGGACCCGACGATCGAGGGGATGGCCCGCGTCCTTCGCGGGGCGGCCGGGGGACCGTCCGGGCCGATCGTCCGGCTCCAGCCGTCGGGCTCGAAGCCGCCGCTCTTCTTCGCCCATCCGCTGGGCGGGCTGGTCTACGACTACAGGGAACTGTCCCGGGCGCTGGGCGACGACCGCCCGTTCCTCGCCCTCCAGGCGGCCGGCATCGACCGGGATGAGCCGCCGGACGACCGGATCGAGGCGATGGCCGCCCGTTACCTGGAGGCGATCCGACGGGTCCAGCCCGCCGGCCCGTATCACCTGGGAGGATGGTCGCTCGGCGGGCCGATCGCCTTCGAGATGGCCCGCCGACTGAAGGCCGAGGGCGAGGAGATCGCCTCCCTCGTGCTGATCGACGCAGGGCCCGACCAGGGCGTCCCGTTCCGCCTCCTCATGAACCGACTGCGGCGGCTGTCGCCGGAACGCTTCCGCAAGGAGGTCTTCCGCATCTTCCGGCTCGATCGCCTGCGGGAGGCCGAGGCCGGCGCCGGATGGATCGATCGGCTCCTGGGCGTCGTCCGGGCTAACATCGAGGCGGCCCTCGCCTACGAGCCCGCGCCGTACGACGGCCCGCTGACGGTGATCCGCGCCCGGGGCAACCCGGCAACGTGGCTCTCGGGCCCGTCGCTCGGCTGGAAGAAGTACGCCCGGGGCCCGCTGAGGGCGTTCGGCGTGGAAGGCGACCACTACTCGATCCTCCACCCGCCGCACCTCGACGCCCTGGCGACCGCCATCCTCGAGGCGATGGAGGCCCGCCCATGAGCGTCCTCGGGCAGGCCGTCTATCGGTCGAGGAAGACGCTGGCCTGGGCCGTCGCGGCGGGCGTGGCCAGCGGTGCGGCGGGCGTCGGCATGATCGCGTTGGTCCAGGCCGAACTGGCCCGGCCCGGGCCCTCGTCCTGGCGGATGGGCGCGGCGTTCGCCGCGCTGTGCGTCGTCGGCGCGGTCGCCCGGGTGGCCGCGCACGTCGCCACGATCCGGGCGGGGCAGGGGGCGATCGCCTCGCTCTGCGTGCGGATCTGCCGGCAAACGCTGGCGATGCCCCTGGAGCGGTTCGAGAAGCTCGATTCGTCGGCCCTGCTCGCGGTCCTGACCGAGGACGTGGTGCTGGTCGCGCAGGCGATGGCCGGCCTGCCGCAGGTCTGCATCGACGTGCCGATCGTCGCCGGCTGCCTGCTCTACATCGGGTGGCTGTCGCCGCCCGTTTTGCTCGGCGGCCTGATCTTCGCCGCGCTGGCGGTCTCGGCCTACCTGGCGATGGCCGGGCGGGCCCTGGCCCGGATCCGCGCGGCCCGATCCCGCCAGGATCAGCTCGTCGGCCACTTCCGAACGCTGATCCACGGCTTCCGCGAACTGAAGCAGCATGGCCCGAGGCGCCGGGCGTTCCTCTCGGAATTGCTCGAACCGACCGCCCAGGGGGTCCGCGAGGGCACGGCCCGCGGCCTGGGCCTGTACGCGATCGTCCTAAGCTGGGGGCAGCTCGCCTTCTTCAGCTTCCTGGGCGTCGTGGCGTTCGCCCTGCCGGCCTGGGTCGGCCTGGAACGCCCGGCCGCGTCGGGGATCGTCCTGGTGCTGCTCTTCCTGCTGGGCCCGCTCGACTGGCTGATCTCGTGGCTGCCGGTGCTGGGCTCGGCCCGGGCGTCGATGGGTCGGATCTCCGCCCTGATGCCGCAACTGGAAGGGGCCGACGAAGCGTCAGACGCGGCGGCCGAGATCCGGCCATTGCCGTTCCGGGGCGAGATCGAGCTCGACGGGATCGCGTATCATTACGAGGGAAGGGATCCCGGCGACGACGGCTTCCGCCTGGGCCCGATCGACCTGACCCTCCGGGCCGGCGAACTGGTCATCCTGGCCGGCGGCAACGGCAGCGGCAAGACGACCCTGCTGAAGCTGCTGACCGGCCTCTACGAACCGAACGGGGGGGCCATCCGCATCGACGGCCGCGAGCTCGGCGACGGCGATCGCGAGGCCTACCGCCAGCTCTTCACGGCCGTATTCAACGACGGCCACCTCTTCCGCGACCTGATCGGCCTGGATGCGGCCGACCTCGAATCCCGGGCCTCCTCCTCCCTCGAGCGGATGGACCTGGGCGGCAGGGTCGGCGTGACCGAACGGGCCTTCTCGACCGTCGAACTTTCGCAGGGGCAGCGGGGCCGCTTGGCCCTGATCTCGGCGCTCCTGGAAGACCGGCCGGTTTACGTCCTGGACGAGTGGGCGGCCAACCAGGATGCCCGGTTCAAGCGGTTTTTCTACCACGAGGTTTTGCCCGAGTTGCGGGCCGCCGGCAAGGCGGTGCTGGTCATCAGCCACGACGAAACCTATTACGACCTGGCCGATCGGGTCGTCCGGCTCCGCGAGGGCCGGGTCGAAGGGTGGGAAAGCCTGGTGGCCGAAGGGCATGATTGAAGGCGGGGGCGCACGGCGGCCGATGCACCCGGAAGATCCGAAGGGAAATCCCGATGAAGAAGCTCGTGCTGTTCCTGGCGATGCTCTGGGGTGCCGGCGCCGCCGGCCTCTGGTACTGGAATGATCGCCAGGCATCGGCCTATTCGTTCCGCACCGTGCCGGTGAGCCGGGGCGACATCCGGCCGACGATCCGGTCGTCGGGCACGGTCGAGCCCGAGGAAGTCGTCGACGTCGGGGCGCAGGTCGGCGGCCTGATCTATGAGTTCGGCCGCGACCTCGACGACCCGGCGAAGCCGATCGGCTACGGCTCGCGCGTCGAGGAGGGCACGGTGCTCGCCCGCCTCGACCAGGCGCTCTACCTGGCCCGCGTCGAGCAGGGAGAATCGCGCGGGGCGCGCCCCACCGCCGACATCCAGCAGGCCCTGGCCAAGCAGCGCGCCGCCGAACGCGACTTCCAGCGGACCCGGCTGCTCTTCGAGCGGAACCAGGCGGCCCCCCAGGACATGGACAATACCAAGGCCGCCGCCGAGCAGGCCGACGCCGCCGTCCTGGTCGCCAAGAGCTCGCTGGAAGTCGCCCGCGCCAACCTCCACGAGGCCCAGGTCAACCTCGGCTATACCACGATCGCCTCGCCGGTCAACGGCGTCATCCTCGACCGCCGCGTGAACATCGGCCAGACGGTGGTGGCCAGCCTGAACGCGCCCAGCCTGTTCCTGATCGCCAAGGACCTGCGCCGGATGCAGATCTGGGCATCGGTCAACGAGACCGACATCGGCTCCATCCACGTCGGCCAGCCGGTCCGGTTCACGGTCGCGTCGCTGCCGGGCGAGGAGTTCAACGGTACCGTCGCCCAGGTCCGGCTCAACGCCAGCATGGTTCAGAACATCGTCACCTACACGGTAGTGGTCGAGTTCGAGAACCCCGACCAGAAGGTCCTGCCTTACCTGACCGCGCGGGTCGAGTTCGAGCAGCAGGGGCATACCGGCGTGCTGCTGGTGCCCAACTCGGCCCTCCGCTGGCAGCCCCGGCACGGCCTGATCGCCCCGGATGCCCTCGACGAGGTCGCCACGCTGCGGGCCCGGATCGCTCGGCAGCCCGAGAATCGGGGGCAGGGGGGCGGCGAGGGGATCCTCTGGGTCCGCGACGGCGAGTTCGCCCGCCCGCTGGCGGTCGCCCTGGGCCTGTCCAACGGCACCATCACCGAGGTCTCCGCCGCGGGCCTCGACGAGCACACCGAGGTCATCACCGGGGTCGTCAAGCGGGAGGCGACCAGCAGCGCCTTCGCCGTGCTGCCCCACGCCCGGACCCAGGAATCGCCCCCCGCGGAGTGACCCGGCCATGTCGATCGCCGCCCGAGGCCGGCCCCCGAAGGGGCAGGCCCCATCGAGCACCCAGCCCGAACCGGCCGCCCCGGCCCCCGAGACGATCCGCCTGGAAGGGATCCGCAAGACCTACGCCCGGGGCACGGCCCCCCTGCCGGTCCTCCGCGGCGTCGGGCTGTCGATCCGCCCGGGAGAGATGGTCGCCCTGATGGGCGCCTCGGGGTCGGGGAAGACCACGCTGATCAACATCCTCGGATTCCTCGACGAGGCCGATTCGGGCCACTACTGGCTCGACGGCCAGGAGGTCGGCCAGCTCGACGCGGTCGATCGGGCCCGCCTGCGGAGCGAGAAGATCGGCTTCGTCTTCCAGAGCTTCAACCTGCTGCCGAGGCTCACGGCGCTCGAGAACGTGATGCTGCCGCTGGCCTACGCCGCCGGCAAGGGCCACGGGCCCGACGGCAAGGCCCGCGCCCTGGCCCTGCTGGGACGCGTCGGCCTGGCCGGGCGGACCGACCACATCCCGTCTCGGATGTCCGGCGGCGAGCAGCAGCGGGTGGCGATCGCCCGGTCGCTGATCAACGATTGCTCGCTCCTGATCGCCGACGAGCCGACCGGGAATCTCGATTCGAAGACCGGCGAGGAGATCCTCAGCCTCTTCCGCCAGCTCAACCGCGAGGACGGCCGGACGATCGTCCTGGTCACGCACGACCCGCACGTCGCCGCCGTTGCCGACCGGGTCATCCGCATGAAGGACGGGTTGATCGCCGAAGGCCCCGACGGTACCCCGCCGGGGACGCCCGCCACGCGGGTCTCGGCCCCGTTGAAATCGGGCCCGAAGGCGAGGCCGGCCCGAAGGCCGGTCCTCCGCACGCTCTTCCGCACGGCCGCCAGCGCCCTGAACTCGGTCCGGCGGAACGCGATGCGGTCGGGCCTGACGATGCTCGGCATCATCATCGGCGTGGCCGCCCTGATCGCCATCGTCGAGATCGGCGACGGCTCCTGGACCGCCATCCGCGAGCTCCTGAGCAAGACGGGCGTCGACGACATCATGATCCAGGCCGGCGCCGCCTCGCGCAACGGCGTCTCGCTGGGCAGCGGCAGCGTCAAGACGCTGCTCCCGGAGGATGCCGACGCGATCCTCCGCGAGTGCCCGTCGGTCGCCTTCGTCGCGCCGATCGTGTCGGCCCGCAGCCAGGTGTCGTACCGGGGCAGCAACTGGGTGCCCAAGATGCTGTTCGGCACCACCCCGAGCTTCCTGCACATCCGCGACTGGGAAGATATCGAGGAAGGCGAGGCGTTCACCGAGGCCGATATCGCCGAGTCGACCCAGGTCTGCGTGATCGGCCAGACGCTCGTCAAGGAACTGTTCGGCGACACCTCCCCCGTCGGCCAGGAACTGCTCGTCAACGACGTGCCCCTGCGGGTCCTGGGCGTGCTCCGCCGCAAGGGGGCCAACATCATCGGGGAAGACGAGGACGATATCCTCATCGCCCCCTGGACGACCGTCAAGTATCGGATCTCGGCCGGGCATGCCGAGGCGATGCCCGAGGGCCCGGCCGCCGGCCTGATCGACCCGCACGAGCAGGCCAACATGCTCCGGCGCCGATACCCCAGGGCCCAGCACGACCTCTACCCCAGCACGGCGCCGCTCCAGGTGCTCAACACCCCCAAGCTGGAGCGCATGACCAACGTCGACCTGATCCTCGCGCGAGCCCGGAGCAACCAGGAGATCCCGGCCGCGATGGAGCAGATCTCCGAACTCCTCCGAGAACGGCACCGCCTGGGCATCGACCAGCGCGACGACTTCGCCGTCCGCGACTTCTCCGAGGTCGTCAAGCAGGTGCGCGCCACCGTGAGCATGGTCGAAGGCCTGCTCACCTGCGTGGCCCTGGTCTCCCTGGTGGTCGGCGGCGTCGGCATCATGAACATCATGCTGGTCTCGGTCACCGAGCGCTACCGCGAGATCGGACTGCGGATGGCCGTGGGCGGCCGCCCGCAGGATATCCTCCGCCAGTTCCTCGTCGAGGCGGTCGTCCTCTGCCTGCTGGGCGGCGGCATCGGCATCCTCGTCGGCCGGACCGCCTCCGTCGCGGTCCGCGTCCTCGCCGGTTGGCCCACCCAGGCATCCCTGGCCGCGCTGTTCATCTCCGTCTCGATCTCGATCAGCGTCGGGGTCGTCTTCGGCTACTACCCGGCCTGGAAAGCCTCCCGCCTCAACCCGATCGAGGCCCTTCGCTACGAATGAGGCCCGTGGCATCAAGATTGCTTGCTTGATTTCTTGCGAGCATCCGCGAACAATCGGGGAGTGCAGGTCGTAAAAATCTGCGGCTTCCACGCAAGCCCCCCAGGCCATCCGCTCCGACTACCCTCCCGAGAGATCTCAGCATGAATCGCAAGCGTCGAGCGTTCCGTCCGATCGTGGGCGACGCCGGCCTGGAGGCCCGCGTTGCCCTGTCGACGGCTTCCCCGGCCCTCGTTTCGATCCGGGCGGCGAAGAACCTGACGTTCACCCAGGCCGGTACTTTCGTGCCCATCAGCTACAACTGGGACCTCGCGGCCAAAACCGTGACGTTCCAGAGCACGAAGGCGGGCGTCCTGAAGGGCGTTTCCGATCGATTCAACGTCAGCGGCGTCTTCAACAACGTGTCGTACGGCAAGGCCGGGCGGATCACCGGCACGATCACGCTCACCAGCACCAGCGACCCCAACTCGCAGCTGGTCTTCTCGGTCAAGGGGCCGAGCCCGGCGATCAGCCCCAAGGGGGCTATTGCCACGCAGGAGAAGCTGACGCTCACCTCGGCCACCGGCAAGTTCGACAACCTGAGCAACCGCAATGGCTCGGCCGGCTCGATCGTGATGCCGCCGCGGGCCCTGCCCGCCAAGCCGCCGGCAACGGGCATGATCGCGGGCAGAGCTTCGCTAACCTCGGTGACGATCAACGTGCGCCGGGCCTGACGGCGGGCCCGCGACCCGTCGGGTTGTTTCCGAAGCGCCGGGCGTATCGGGCCGATCGAGTAATCGGCCCTTGATGGCCCGGGCGGTCATGATGCCGCGCGCCGGAATTCCCCGGATCGGCCGCGGCGAAAGGCTCACGGCGGGGCCCGTGGGGCTCCGAACCAGGTTGCCAGGGAGTGGCAGAATCCCAGGATCGCCGCGTTTCGCAAGGGAACCAACCGATGCCGTCACGACGCTCGCGCACCCTCAGGCCCGTGGTCGGGGACATCGCGCTGGAGCCCCGCATCGCCCTCTCGGGCGTCCATGCCGCGATCCAGGCGGCCAAGGCCAAGGGCCCGTCGGCCGTCCAGAAGGGGAAGTTCGTCGACGTCAATTTCTCCTGGAACACCCGGGCCGGCACGGTCGCATTCCAGAGCGTCGCGCCCGGCACGATCAACGGCCTGGGCCAGTTCGATGCCGTGGGCGAGTTCCGCAACGTGAAGGCCAACCGGGCGGGGCAGATCAAGGGCGATATCACCCTGACGCTGACCAGCGTCACCAACCCGGCCAGCACGCTGGTGTTTTCGGTGAAGGGCCCCAGCCCGACCATCAGCCCCAACGCCAAGGTCGCCACGCAGGAAAAGCTGACGCTCACCTCGGCCACCGGCGATTTCGCCGGCATGACCAACCGGCCGGGTTCGGTCGGCACGATCGTCATGCCGCGGATGAGCCTGCCCGCCAAGGTGCCGGCCCAGATCGACGGCGTCGCCACCCTGAAGGCGATCACCATCAACTACAACAAGTCCTGAACGGCGGCGGCCGCCCCTTTTCAGATGACGTAGTTCTCCACGGCGGCCTGGTCGCCGTGGAAGACCTTCACATCCTTGGGCATCACGTGGACCCCCTCGCCTTCTTCCAGCGAAAGCTCGCGGGCGCGGGCGTTGGGCAGGTGCACCTGGAGGTCGGTGCCGTCGTCCAGGGTGAGTTCCAGCCGGACGAGCGGCCCCAGGTGGGTCAGGCGCCGGATCGTCGCCGACCAGGATGGCCGGGCGTCGCGCTCCCGGCTAACCTCCAGGTCGTGCGGCCTCACATAGATGGATGACCCGGCGCCGCCCGGGACTTCCAGGGCCAGGGGCGTCTCGTCGGACACGTTCATGCCCAGGACCGTCTCGACCCGCAGCACGTTCACCGAGCCCAGGAACTCGGTCACGAACGGCGAAGCCGGGTGCTCGTAGAGGAACTGAGGCCGGCCCATCTGCTCGACCTTCCCCTTGTTCAACACCACGATCTGGTCGGAGACCTCGAACGCCTCCTGCTGGTCGTGCGTGACGAACAGGCTCGTGACGTGGACCTCGTCGTGGAGCCGGCGGAGCCACGTCCGTAGTTCTTCCCGGACCCTCGCATCGAGGGCCCCGAACGGCTCGTCCAGCAGCAGGACGCGGGGCCTCGGCGCCAGGGCCCTCGCCAGGGCGACGCGCTGCCGCTGGCCGCCGGAGAGTTGCGAGGGGTAGCGATCGGCCATCCCCTGCATCTGGACCAGCTCGATCAGCTCGTCCACGCGGTCCCTGGCCTCGGCTTTGGGCAGCTTGCGGACTTCCAGGCCGAACGCCACGTTCTGGCGGACCGTCATGTGGCGGAAGAGGGCGTAGTGCTGGAAGACGAAGCCGACGCCGCGCCGCTGGACCGGCAGGTTGGTGGCGTCCTCGCCGGTCAATTCGACCTCGCCCTGGTCGGGCGGCTCCAGGCCGGCGATGATCCGCAGGATCGTGCTCTTGCCCGACCCCGAAGGCCCGAGCAGGGCGACGAGCTGGCCCGACGGGACCTCGAACGAGACGCCGTCCACCGCCTGGAACGTGCCGAACCGCTTGTACAGGTTGCGAACCACGATGCCCACTTCGTTGGCTCCCGCCCGCTTCCGCCCCCAGGGCCACGGGCCGACACGAATCACCTCGGGGCCGTCGACCCTCAGCCGATCGCCCCACCAGGCGTTACGACGTTCCATCGTCATGGCGCACCCCTCGATCCTTCGGGGTCGTTTCGATCCGAGTCCCGATCAGGCCAGGTCGGCCCGGCCTTCCCGGGCGGCCACGCGCTTGCGGACCGCCTCCATCCCCAGCAGCAGCAGGAACGATGTGCCCGCCAGCACCACGCTGGCCGCATACGAGCCCTCGGGGGCGAAACTCTCCATCCGGTCGTGCACGTACAGGGTCGCCGTCTGCGTGCGCCCCAAAATGTTCCCGGAAACCACCAGCAGGGCCCCGAATTCGCCCAGCGACCGCGCGATCGTCAGCGTCACCCCGTAGGCCAGGCCCCACCGGATCGACGGCAGGGTAACCCGCCAGAAGGTCGTCCACCGCCCGGCGCCCAGCGTATGGGCCACCTCCTCCTGGTCGATGCCGAACTCGCGGAGCACCGGGACGACCTCGCGCACGACGAACGGGAGGGTGACGAAGAGGTTCGCCAGCACCATCCCGGGCCAGGCGTAGACGACCCGGAACCCCTGGGCCCCGAGCCAGCCTCCCAGCCAGCTCGACGGGCCGTACAGGATCACCAGCATCAGGCCGGCGATGACCGGCGAGACGGCGAACGGCAGGTCGACCAGGCCGTCGGCCAGCGACTTGCCCCAGAAATTGCGGCGGACCAGCACGATCGCGAATGCGACCCCGAACACCGTGTTGACCACCGTGGCGACCGCCGCCAGGCCGATCGTCAGGCCGAAGGCACGGAGCGCGTCGGCCGAGGTCACGGCCTCCCAGAAGGCCCGCGGGCCCGGCAGGAATGCCGCCCGCAGCAGGGCGCCCGCGGGGACCAGGATCATCAGACCAACCCAGCCCAGCACGGCGGCCGTCAGCAACCATCGGCCGATCGGCGGCTTGCTGCGGGGCGAAACCACGACGACCCCGGCCGGCCCGGATCCGGCGGCACGCCGCTTCCGGCGGGTTGGTTGGGCGAGGTCAACGGCCATGGATCCTCCCCAGGCGGTGCTGCCAACGGTTGAGCGCGACCAGCACGCCGAGCGAGCCGCCCAGCAGGGCCAGGGAGATGATCGTGGCGCCCGGCAGGTTCCCCCCCTCGATCTCGCCGAAGATGTACATCGGGGCGGTCCTGGTCGCCAGGGGCCGGTTGCCGGCCACCATCACGACGCTGCCGAACTCGCCCAGGGCCCGGCTGAACGACAGGGCGCAGCCGGTGACGATCGCCGGGCGGAGCGTGGGCAGGGTAATCCGATGGAAGGTCCGCCAGGCGTCGGCCCCCAGCGTGGCGGCCGCTTCCTCCTCGGCCCGGTCCAGTTCCAGCAAGACCGGCTGGACGCTCCGCACCACGAACGGGAAGCTCACGAACAGCAGGGCCAGCACGATCCCCGGCTGATGGTAGATGATCGGGAGCCCGTGATGGCCCAGGATCGCCCCCAGGGTGCTCGAAGGGCCATACAGGGCCACCAGCATCACGCCGGTCACCACCGTCGGCACGGCGAATGGCAGGTCGATCAGGGCGTTCACCAGGCCCTTGCCGGGGAAGGCATGGCGGACCATCACCCATGCGGTCGCCGTGCCCGTCACCGCGTTCACCAGGGTCATCACCAGGGCCGTGGCGACGGTCAAACCCAGCGCGTGCAGGGCGAAGGGGCTGCCCAATGCCTTGGCGAACTCGGCGGGGCCGGCCTGGAACGCACGGACCGACAGCGCCGCCATCGGCAGGGCCACCATCAGGCCGAGGTAGCCCAGGCTCAGGCCCGCCATCCAGCGCCCGCCGGCCGGCGAAGCGGCCGATCGGATCGGGTTCGCGGCCAGGCTCATCGGCGACCTCCCGGGGAGAACAGCGAATCCCACACCCCCCCCGCGTCGTAGACCTCGGCCTTCATCGCCTTCCATCCGCCGAGGTCCTTCATCGCGAAGACCCCCTCGGGGAGGGGCGCGTCGAGGGCCCGGAAGCCGTATTCGGCGAGGATCGCCTGCCCCCTGGGCCCGGCCAGGAAGTCGAGGAACGCCTCGGCGACCTCGCGATTGCCGTGGCGATGCAGCGAAGGGGCCACGAGTGCGGCCGGGCTCTCGATCAGCAAGGTCTGGGGCGGCACGACGTAAGGATGCTCCGCGTGCGTCATCTTCGTGGCCAGCCGCAGTTCGTTCTCATAGGTGACGATCGCGTCGCCGGTGCCCCGCTCGAAGGTCGCGAGGCTCTGCCGGCCGGACGAATCCATCGCCACCACGTTCCGCTGGATCGAGGCCAGGAGTTCCCGGGCCGCTTCCTTGCCCGAAGCCCGAAGCCCCGAACCGTAGATCGCGTTGATGTTCCATCGGGCGCCGCCCGAGGTCTTGGGGTCGGGGTAGACCACCGAAACGCCGGGCTGCGCCAGGTCGGCCCAGTCGGCGATCGCGCGCGGGTTCCCCGGCCGGACGCCGATCACGACGAGGCTCCGGCTCACCACCCCCCGACGCTCCAGGGGCAACCCGGCCTTGGCCAGGATGTCGAGGTCGCTGTCCATCGACAGGATCGCCACGTCGGCATCCAGCCCCGCCGCGATCGCCCGGGCCTGCGCGCCCGAGGCATTGTAGGACTCCTCGAACCGCACCGATCGGCCGGTCCGGCCCCGCCATTCGTCGGCGAAGGCCGGCAGCAGCCCCTCGTGGAGTGCCTCGCGGACGACCGAATAGGCCCCGATTGTCAGCCGGTCCGAATCGGACGCGGCCTCGCTCCGGGCGCAGCCGGCCGGGAACGCCAGCCCTACCGCCAGGGCCATCCCTACCAGCCAACGATCCACCCGGCCCCAACCCATACGCCACTCCACTCCCCGGGACGATCCCGAGCCGGAATCATGCCCATCTTGAGCGATTAAGTCAAGATAATCACCCAATCGTGCGCGATTTTGTACCGACGTCCGGGCCGGGCGCGAAGGGCAGTTCCGGCCCGTCGTCGCCGGTGGCGCGGCGACCTGGACGGCCGCAGGCCGATCTAGTCGTTGCCCGGCTCGGTCGGGCCTTGCCGATCGCGATCGCGGCGATACCAGCTCCAGAGCAATTGCAGGGTGGTGTCGCCGAGCATTTCCTGGGGGGATTCGAACAGGCGGGGCTTGCCGTCGAGGAAGTCGTCGGTGGCCGGGGTCAGGTAGGCGTCGGCCGCGAGTTCGACGAGGTCGTTGACCAGGAGCCGGAAGTTGGCCGCCGCCGTCGGCTGAAGTCGCCCCTTTAAATAGCCGTAATTCATCGAGTTCTCGGCGATGCGGAACGCCAGGCGAGGTTCCCCGCGGACGACCTGGGCCTCGCCGACGGGCGGCCTCGGTTCCTTGACGGTCCGCCCGGTTCGCGGGCCGATCCGACCCGGCCGGTGGCTCAGGGCCCGGAGGCCGTCCATCAGGTTCGACGACCAATCGGCCTCGCGGGCCTCGTCGTCCTGCTCGATCTGCCCGACGTGGATCAGTTCCACCTTGTCCCAGGGGATCCAGTGGATCGGCTCGCCCCGGAGGCCGGTGATCCGCAGGCCCTCGGGCAGGCAGGCGGCCTCGTGGATGGTCCGGGGGGGGGAGAGGTTGGGCAACGTGTCAATCCGGCGGGCCTCGGCGGCAACCCCGAGCTTGTAGAGGCCGTCGAGCAGCTCGCGGACCTCCCCCTCGGCCAGCGGCCGGGCCCAGATCCCCGGCGCCCTGGCGACCCACTGCGCGGCATCGGTCGGATGATCCCCCGTCACCGCGCAAAGGAGTTCGCGAACGGCGCGGGGATCGTCGGGTGCGTGGAAGATCACGAGCCGATAAGTGGGATCAGGCGGGACGGTCGGCATCGTCGGCAGGCTCCGCGAGGGCCCCGGGTCGCACCCATCCTGTTCTAACAGGCCCGGCCAGAACCCGCCATCCGGGCCCAGCGACCGAGGCAAACCGCCAACCTGGCCTGGTCCACCCGAACTACCAGTTGACCACGAATGCCGCCAAGCAACGCACCATGCACTTATGATGCCAATGAGCAACTTCCCATGGCGTGATTGACCCAAACGTTCGGGGTTCGTCGCGCAACCAGCCGGGCCGTGTGATTTTTTTCACCAAGCCCGAAAGTCGCCGCCTCGGCGATCTATAATGGGTCCCGCAGTCGTGCCGGTCTGCTTGCAAGCAAGGACGCGGGGTATCCACCAGGGACGATTACGGTACGCCGGGCTCCCTCCCGGCCGTGGCTTTCCCATCCGCAAGACATTGCAGACGCGCCGACCCGGATCGGGCCGCCGTCTTCGTCCTACCCTAACCCCCGTGCCTCCCATGAAAATCCGAGACTTCGCGGTTCGTGCCCTGGAATCCCCCCGCCCGTCGAGGGGCCGGGGGCGGCGGCGCCCGGCCTGGTCCCCGGAGGCCCTCGAGCCGCGGACCCTGCTGGCGGCCTCGCTTGTGAAAGATCTGAACATCGCCGATGTGACGATCTCGGCGATGTTGGGGGTAGGCTCGAAGGAGTATTACGCGGCGAGGAACGCCTCGGGGACGGTCGACCTGTTCGTCACCGACGGCACGGCCCTGGGCACGTCGAAGCTGGCCTCGTTCCCGATACCGGCGACGCCGTCGCCGAAGCCCCCGCTCGATAACCTGACGAGCGTGGACCAGGGTTCGCAGCTCTACTTCACGGTCGATCAGGGCTTCGACGGGCTGGGGCTCTGGAAGATCGACACCGCGACGAAAGGGCTGTCCAAGGTGAAGGACGTGCCGGGGGCGGCCGGGCGGGCCTCGACCTGGTTTCCGACCTCGCTGACGGCGGTCGGCGAGCGGCTCTACTTCATCGCCAACGACGGGATCACCGGCAACGAGGTCTGGACGAGCGACGGCACGATCGACGGCACGGTCGCCCTGGATTTCGCCCCGCAGTCGCAGGGGCTCTTCCCGAACGAAGGGACGCTCGTCGGCGTCGGCTCGACGCTGTACGTATCCACGAACAGCAATCTGTACAAGTATGACGGTACGACCGCCGCACCGGTGCTCGTCAAGGATGCGCAGGGCAACGCCGCCCCGGGCACCCTCCCGGGTTACAATCCGGCGGCGATCGGGACGAAGCTGTTCTACACGTCCTACGGCCAGTTTTACGAGTTCGACACCGCGACGAGCGTGCTGAGCACGCTGGGGGTCCCGGCGGCCGGGCAGGCCAACGGCCTGACGGTGGTCGGGTCGCAGGTCTTCTTCTTCACGATCACGACCGCGGGGGCCAACCCGGCCGGCACGCAGCTCTGGACATCCGATGGCACCGTCAATGGCACGAAGTCGCTCCAGACGATCGCGGCCTCGGTGGACAACTTCTCCGCGACCGGGGTCGCCGCCGGCGGCACCTTCGTATACAGCCTGAACGATGGCAACGGCACGCCTGGAAGAGCGACGGCACGGTGAACGGCACGGTCCCGGTGACCTCCGGGGCAGTCGGATCGCCAATCCATCGTCGCTGACGGCTACCGGCACGCGGGCCTACTACACGAGGGCGGGCGGGTCCGGCCCGGCGCTCTGGATGACCGAGACGGCGCCCGGCGGGATCAGCCTCCAGGTCCTCGACATGGCGCCGTTCGCCGGCGGGGGCGGGGTGCGGATGATGTCGGGCTCGGGCGGGTCGGTCTACGCCGCCTTCTCGCAGACGTCCGACGGGGTCGGCCGGCTGATCCGGTCCGACGGCACGATCGGCGGCTCGGGCATCTTCCGCGAGTTCACCCCGGCGGCGACCCTGGACAGCAACCCCAGGCTGTCGGCGACGATCGGCGCGAGCGGCCCGGTGGTCTTCGTGGCCAACGGCGTCTCCGGCGTCGATGGCCTCTGGACTTCCGACGGGACCGCCGGGAACACCTCCCTGCTCCATGCGTTCACCCAGAAGGGCGTCGTCACCGCCGCCGCCCCGGTGGTTTACAACGGCCGCGCCTACTACGTGGTCAAGCAGGCCAATTACCTGTCCGAGGACGAAGGACTCTGGTCCACCGACGGCGTTTCGGCCTCGCTAGTCGCCTCGATCGATCACCTGCAAGGGTCCGATTCGATGGCCACCTTCAGCGGCTCGCTGTACTTCAACGCCATGCCCGATGACGGCTCGTTCCGGACGAAACAGCTCTGGACGAGTAACGGCACGTCCGCTTCCCCCGTCCGGACGTTCGCCACCTCGGTGACCGACCTGGTGAGCAACGACTCCCGCCTCTACATGACGGCCGATGACGGCGCCGGGCCCCGGCTCTGGTCGATGACCACCGCGGGCGTCCTCGCCGAGGTCACTTTCGGCGCCAACCAGCCGCTGACCAACCCGTCCCGCGTGACGATGGTCGGGCAGACCCCGTTCGTCGTCGCCGGGTCGTTCGGTTCCAGGAGGCTTTATCGGATCAATTCGCAGGGCGTGGCGTCCGTCGTCAACGATACCGGGTCGAACCCGGTGACGGTGAGCGACACCCCCTACCTGGCCTCGACCGGCTCGGCCCTGGTCTTCAACGGTCTGGTCAACGGCTCGCCGGTCCTCTGGGTGACGGGGGCCTCGGGCGCGGCCGGGCTGGTGACGCTCGGCGGCCAGACGGTGGCCAACCCCGGCCAGCCGGTGAGCGTCGGCGGCAACGCCTACTTCGCCGCCGACGGGCCCGGCGGCCGCGAGTTGTACAGGTTCGACGGCAACACCGCCTCGCTGTTGAGGGATATCAACCCCGGCGCCGGCGGCTCGAACCCCTCCGACCTGACCGCCGTCGGATCGACCCTCGTCTTCCTGGCGAATAACGGCGTGGACGGGGTCGAGCCCTGGATCAGCGACGGCACTGTGAACGGCACGAAGCTCGCCGCGAAGATTGCCCCCGGATCGGCCGGCGCGACCACCGGCACCGGGCCGCTGGTGCTGGGACGGGCCGGCGGTCGCACGCTGCTGGCCCTGTCCGACGGATCGCGGGGCGTCGAACCCTGGGCGATGGTCATCAACCCGCCCTCGAACACGCCGCCGACCCTCGACCCGATCGCCAACCAGGTGGTCAAAGCCGGCCAGGTGCTCACCTTCCGGGCGATCGGCTCCGACGTCGACGCCGGCCAGACGCTGACCTACTCCCTGGAGAATTCCCCCCCCCGGGCGCCCAGATCAACTCGGCCACGGGCGTCGTCACCTGGGACCTCTCGACCGGCGGCCCGTTCAACCCGGCCTACACCCTGACCGTCGGCGTGACCGACTCGGTCAGCCCGGTCGTGACGCGGGTCGTGAACGTCACGGTCAACTCGGCCAACTCGGCCCCGTTCCCGTCGAATACCACGCTTGAGCTGTCGTCGGCCTCGGTCGCATTCGGCCAGGCGGTTACCTTCACAGCCACGATCGGGGGCGGCACCAACCCGGGCGGCAGCGTAACCTTCGTCAATGGGGGCACCGTGCTGGGTACGGCGCTGGTGAACGGCACGACCGCCGCGTTCACCACCAGCACCCTCCCCGCCGGCGCCTATGCGATCCAGGCGATCTACTCGGGCGGCACGTTGCAGGGCAGCAACTCGAACGTCGTGAACCTGAACGTCGGCGCCGCCGCGACGAACACCTCGCTGGAGTTGTCCGCCTCCACGATCCGGGCGGACCAGTCGCTCACCCTGAGGGCCAGCGTGTCGTCCCCCAACGGCACGCCGACAGGCAGCGTCACCTTCCTCAAGGACGGCGCGACGCTGAATACGGTCGCCCTGGTCAACGGGGCGGCCAGCCTGACGGTGGACGGCCTCGCCATCGGCAACCCCACGTTCACCGTCCAGTACGCCCCCACCGCCAACTGGGCCGCCAGTGCGTCGGGCGCCCAGCCCTTGGCGGTGACGGCCATCCCGACGGCCATCACGATCGGCGCCCCCTCGACGGTGGCCACGGTGGGCGAGGCGGTGACCCTCACCGCCCGCGTCACCTCGGACTCGGGCTCGCCGAACGGGCCCGTCACCTTCTTCATCAACGGCGGCTGGCCGGTGGTGGCCGCCCTGGCCAATGGGACGGCGATCGCGACGTTCAACGACCTGCCCGTCGGCACCTACTCGTTCACGGCCCAGTACGCCGCGGCGGGCAACTGGGCGGCGGCCGGCACCCCCGCGGCCCAGGCCCAGGTCGTTACCGTCCAGGCCCTGCCGACCTCGACATCGCTTACGGTCTCGCCCTCGTCGGCCACGGCGGGCCAGCCGGTCACGCTGACGGCCACGGTCGGGTCGAACGCGGGGGCCCCGTCGGGGAACGTCACCTTCTTCCGCAACGGCTCGTCGCTGGGCACGGCCGCCCTGGTCGGCGGCGTCGCCAGCCTGACCCTGAGCAACCTCCCCGTCGGCTCGGGGTCGATCACGGCCCAGTACGCCGCGGCGGGGCGCTGGGCGGCGAGCACCTCGCCCGCCCAGTCGTTGGCGATCGCCGATGTGGCCACGGTCGTCCTGGCGGGCTCCGCCGGCATCGCCGTGAAGGCCAAGGGGGCCGCGATCACGACCATCACCCTCAACACGTCCCGGGCGCTCAATAACACGAGCGCCCTGAAGGCGACGAATTACACGCTGTTCGTCGGCCGGAAGGTGCGGGTCAAGGGCAAGACGACGATCCTCTACGACAAGCCGCTTCGCCCGACGGTGAAGTATACCGCCGGCAAGACGGCGATCACGCTCACCCCGCCGGGCGGGCGGCTGACGATCCCGGCCGGCGTCAACGCCAAGCTGGTGGTCAATGGCCTGCTCGACGCCCAGAACAAGGCCGTCACCACCTACGCCGTCTTCTTCAACAAGGGCGGGCTCGTGGGCGTGACCACCGCCGGCCTCGCCGTCCCGGCCGGCCCCGCACGCCTGGTCCGCTAATCGGGCCGGGCCCGGGGCGAACTCGGCTGGTCAATCCCGGCCCCTCGTGGGATGATCCGACCCGCTGCGGATCATCCCACGCCAGGGGACCGCACTCCCATGCCCGACGCCCTGATCGGCCACACCGGCTTCGTCGGCGGCAACCTGCTCCGCCAGCGGCCTTTCGACGCCCTCTACCGATCGACCGACATCGGCGAACTCGCCGGCAAGGCGTTCGACACGATCGTCTGCGCCGGGGCGCCGGCCGAGAAGTGGAAGGCCAACCAGGATCCCGAACGCGACCGCGCCAACCTCGCCCCGCTCCGGGATGCCCTGGCGAAGGCCCGGGCCGACCGCCTGATCCTGCTCTCCACCGTCGACGTCTTCGGCCGGCCGATCGGCGTCGACGAGGACACGCCCGTCGAGACCGACGGCCTGCACGCCTACGGCCTCCACCGATACGAGCTGGAGCAGTTCGCCCGCGACCATTACGACCGGGTGCTGGTCGTCCGCCTGCCCGGCCTCTTCGGCAGGGGGCTGAAGAAGAACGTCATCTACGACTTCCTGCACGACAACCAGGTCGAGAAGATCCACTCGGAAGCGGCCTTCCAGTTCTACGGCCTCGACCGCCTCTGGGCCGACATCGCCACGGCCCTCGACGCGGGCCTCGACCTGATCCACCTGACCACCGAGCCGGTCACGGTCCGCGAGCTGATCGGCCACGCCTTCGATCGCGAATTCCGCAACGAGCCGCCCGGCGTGACGGCCGCCCGATACGACTTCCAGACCCGCCACGCCGCCCTCTACGGGGCCCGGGGGCGCTATATCCAGGACCGCCGGGGGGTGCTGGACGACATCCGGGCGTTCGTCGCTTCCGAGCGGCAAGCGGACGGCTGACACCCCGACAACCGGCACAACCCCGCCCGTTTGCCCAACAATTCCGGCCGATGATCTGGCCGTGCGACGCCCTTGCGCGTTAATTTTTCACAATCAGGGACGGCCAGCCCCCGTTTGGGAGGCGCTCCTACCAGGGATGGGTCGGGCGGGGAATCATGCCCCGCCCTCCTTCCGCCCGAGACTTGAACCCGACTGTTCGCCTTCATACCTTGAGCCCGCACCGGGGGAATCTCCGCATGCTCAGCCGCCTGTTCGCCGCGAGCTTGACGCTCGCGCTGCTGATCGCGACGCCCACGCTGGTGGCGATCGCCCAGGACGAACCGAAGAAGGAAGAGCCGAAGAAGGAAGAACCCAAGAAGGACGAGCCCAAGAAGGAAGATCCGCCCAAGGACGAGCCCAAGAAGGAAGAACCGAAGAAGGAAGAGCCCAAGAAGGACGAGCCGAAGCGCCCCGAACCGAGGAAGGATGAAGGCGCCGCCAAGAAGTTCGAGAGGCCGACGCAGGCCGCCTCGGGCAAGGCGGCCACCAAGGGGAACATCAAGCCCTTCGACGAGGTGATCCCCAACGACGCCAAGACCTTCAAGGGCCTCTTCTGGGTCCACAAGGTCGAGGACAAGTACTTCTTCGAGATCCCCACCGGCGAGCTGGGCAAGCCGATGCTCTGGGTCTCGACGATCGAGAAGACGCAGTCGGGCACCAGCTTCGCCGGCGGCCCGATCGGCCGGCCCCGCGTCGTCCGCTGGGAGCAGCGCAACGACGACATCCTGCTGCGCGACGTCCAGTTCACCGTCCGGGCCGACGCCAAGGACCCGATCTCCGACGCCGTGGCCGCCAACTCGGTCGAGCCGATCATCGAGATCTTCCCGATCAAGGCCTACGGCAAGGATAAGGCCCCGGTCATCGAGATCACCGCCCTGTACACCGGCGACGTGAACGAATTCAGCGCCCGGCGTGCCCTCAACGCCAGCGGCGTCGATCCCCGCAAGACCAACGTCGAATCGCTCAAGGCGTTCCCCGAGAACATCGAAGCCAAGATCTGGCAGACCTACCGGACCCAGGGCGGCGTCGCCTTCGGCGGCGGGGCCCCCCGGCGGCCGACCCCGGCCCCGACCGAAATCCCGACGCAGGCCGGCGAGGGCCGCAACGTCACCGTCCTGGTCCACCACTCGATGGTCAAGCTGCCCGAAGAGCCGATGAAGCCGCGGATCCACGACAGCCGCGTCGGCTTCTTCAGCGTCGGCTTCCAGGACTACGCCGACCAGCGCAATCACCAGGTCGAGCAGGTCCAGTACATCACCCGATGGCGGCTGGAGAAGAAAGATCCCAACGCCGAGGTCTCCGAGCCCAAGAAGCCGATCGTCTATTACCTCGGCCGCGAGGTCCCCAACAAGTGGCGTCCCTGGATGAAGAAGGGCGTCGAGATGTGGCAGCCCGCCTTCGAGAAGGCCGGCTTCAAGAACGCCATCATCGCCAAGGACGCGCCGACCCTCCGCGAAGACCCCGAGTGGGACGCCGAGGACGCCCGCTACTCGTCGATCCGCTGGATCCCCAACCAGACCGAGAACGCGATGGGGCCGCACGTCCACGACCCCCGCACCGGCGAGATCCTCGAGGCCGACATCCAGGTCTATCACAACATCCTCAAGCTGATCCGCGACTGGTACTTCGTCCAGGCCTCGCCCAACGACGATCGCGCCCAGAAGCTGCCGCTCTCCGACGACCTGATCGGCGAGTGCCTCGCCTACGTCATCGCCCATGAAGTCGGCCACACGCTCGGCTTCCCCCACAACATGAAGGCCAGCTCGAGCTTCACCGTGGCGCAGCTCCGCGACAAGGAGTTCACCGCCAAGAACGGCACCGAAGCCTCGATCATGGACTACGGCCGTTTCAACTACGTCGCCCAGCCCGGCGACGGCGCCACCCTGATCCCCAAGATCGGCCCGTACGATTTCTTCGCCATCGAGTGGGGCTACAAGCCGTTCCCCAAGGCCGCCAGCTACGAGCAGGAGAAGGCCGAGCTCAACGCCATCGCCAAGCGCCAGGTGAAGGACCCCACCCTCCGCTTCGGCGACCCCAACCCCGGCGAGGACCCCTCGCAGCAGACCGAGGACCTCGGCTCCGACCCCGTCGCCGCCACCGAGCTGGGCCTCAAGAACATCGACCGCGTCGCCGGCTACCTGATCAAGGCGACGAGCAAGGAGGGCGAGGACTATGACCTCCTCTCCGAGATGTACAGCCAGCTCCTCGGCCAGCGCGACCGCGAGCTCGGCCACGTCGCCAACGTCGTCGGCGGCTTCTACCGCAATAACGTCTACTACGGCGACGGCGATAAGGTCTACGAGTGCATCCCGGCCGAGCAGCAGAAGAAGGCGGTCGCGTTCCTCAACGAGGCCGCGTTCAAGACCCCCACGGCCCTCGTCACGCCCGACATCGTCACCCGCCTCCAGGCCAGCGGCACCGCCGACCGGATCCTCCGCAGCCAGCGGTCCCTCCTGACCAACCTGCTGGGCGAAACCCGCCTCAAGCGGATGGCCGAGCAGGCGACCCGCGACCCGGCCACCTATCAGCCGAATGCCCTGATCGACGACCTGTCCAACGGCATCTTCGGCGAGCTGAAGGACGGCTCCGTGGGCGTCGACCTCTACCGGCGAAACCTCCAGCGGGCGTTCGTCGAGATCCTCGACAACGCCGTCAAGCAGGACAGCCCGTCGGCCTCCTCCGACCTGCCGGCGCTCTCGCGGGGCGCCCTGCGGAAGATCCTGGAAGGGATCAACACCGCCAGCGGCAAGGAGAAGGACGAGATGACCAAGCTCCACCTGGCCGACCTCAAGGCCCGGATCGTCGACGCGCTCGATTCCAAGGCCACCTCCGGCGCCAACGCCGGCGGCCGGATCGCCGCCCGCCCGCTCGACGAGTGACGCCCGGTTTCGGACCGCGTTGAAAACCCGACGGCCGGCGGATCCCCTCCGCCGGCCGTCTCCTTTTCCGGGCGAGGAGAATCCTACAAACCCGATGCGCAAGCGCGTGAACTTCCGCGATCGACGGGGATCGGTCCACTCGCTTGGGCTTCGGGCTTGCAAGCCTATCTCAGAGGGCGAACGACAGCTTCCGCCGGTATTCGCTGGACAGCTCCGAATCGTCCGGCAGGAGCGAGAAGATCGCCAGCATCAGGCGTCGGGCTTCCTCGCCGGTGCCCCGTCGATCTTCCTCGACCAGGGTCAGGCAGGTTTCGAGGGCTTCGGGGTATTGCCCATCGGCCGCCAGGGCCTCGGCCAGGCGGAACTGCAGGGTCCGGTCGGTCGGGTCTGCGGCGACCGCGGATCGGCACCCGGCCACGTCGCCGGCCTCCTCGGCCCCTTCCTGGAGGACGAGTTGGGCCTTCACCCGTGCCGCCTCGTCGTTCAGGGGTCCTCGGCGTTCCAGGTTGGCCAGCACTTCCTCGGCCTCGGCGTTCTTGCCCGATGCGGTCAGGACGCGGGCCAGGCCGGTCATCGCCTTCTCGTCGTGGGGCAACTGGGCCAGGGCCGCCCGATACTTCTCGGCGGCGGCCGACGGGTCGGACGCCTCCAGGTGTCGGGCCTCGGCGACCAGGTTTTCGCGCTCGGTCGGCATGATCCGGTCCAGGAACATGCGGACCTCGGCCTCGCCCTGGGCGCCCAGGAATCCGTCCACGACCTGCCCGTCCTTCACGGCCATCACGGTCGGCAGCGAACGGACGCCGAAGCCGGTGGCCAGGTTCGGGCAAAGTTCGGTATCGACCTTCACCAGGGCGAACTTGCCGGCGTACTCGGTCGCCAGGCGTTCCAGGATCGGCCCGAGCCGCTGGCAGGGGCCGCACCAGGCGGCCCAGAAATCCACGACCACGGGCAAATCCCTCGAGCGATCGATGACGTCGCGTTCGAAGGTGGCCTCGGTGGTTTCCACGACCAGCGGCAGGGGGCTTGCTGTATCCATGCCCTTATTGTAAGCCGGGTGTGAACCCGGGGCCATCGCCCAGAGATCGGAGCCTCGCCCATGAAAGCCGTGGTGATCGCCCGCAAGGGCGGCGTGGAAGCCCTGGAAGTGCGGGACGTGCCGGCGCCGGAACCGCTCGGCGGCGAGTTGCGGATCCGGGTCCGGGCCGCGGGGATCAACCGGGCCGACGTGATGCAGGCCCAGGGGCACTATCCGGCCCCGCCGGGCGCACCGGCCGACATCCCCGGCCTGGAATATGCCGGCGAGGTCGCCGACCGCGGCCCCGGCTGCATCGGCCCGTTGAAGGAAGGCGATCGGGTGTTCGGCATCGTCGCGGGCGGCGGGTTGGCGGAGTTCGTGACGGTCCACGAGCGGATGGCCGTGCCGATCCCCGACCGGCTCGATTTCGACGAGGCCGCATGCATCCCCGAGGCGTTCCTCACCGCCCACGACGCCCTGACGACCCAGGGGAACCTGCAACCGGGCGAGCGGGTGCTCATCCAGGCGGCCGCGGGAGGCGTCGGCTCGGCGGCCGTGCAGATCGCCCATGCGATGGGCTGCCAGGTCTTCGGCACGTCGAGGACCGCCGACAAGCTCGCGGTGCTCCGCGAATACGGGCTGGGCGTGGCGATCGATACGTCGAAGGAAGACTTCGCCGCCGTCGTCCGGGACCGGACCCGGGGCGAAGGGGTCCACGTCGTGATCGATCACATCGGCGCCGCGATCCTGGCCGGCAACCTCGATGCCCTGGCGAATCGAGGCCGGTTGGTCCTGGTGGGCCTGCTGGGCGGGCCGAAGGGGGACGTGAACCTCTACACGCTGCTGCGGAAACGGCTGACGATCGTCGGCACGACGCTCCGGGCGAGGCCGATTGAGGAGAAGATCGCCGCCACCCGGCTGTTCGCCGAGTGCGTCGTCCCCTGGCTGGCCGAGGGCCGGATCCGCCCGATCCTGGACGGGGCCTATCCGCTGGACCGGATCCGCGAGGCCGAGGAGCGGCTAACCGGCGACCTGAGTCTCGGCAAGATCGTGGTCCGCCCCTGAGCCGTTCCCGAAGCGCTGCAACTGGCCGTCCTGGATCTCCAGGACGAGATCGTCGGGCGTGATGAACCGGCGGTCGTGGGTGACCACCACCAGCGTCGCCCGGCGATCGGCCTGCATCCTGCGGAGGATCTTGTAGATCTCGTCGCCCGTCCTCGAGTCGAGTTCGCCGGTCGGCTCGTCGGCCAGCAGGACCAGCGGGTCCTTGATGAGGGCCCGGGCGATCGCCACGCGCTGCTGCTCGCCGCCCGAGAGCTGATAGGGCCGATGGTCGAGGCGATCGCCCAGGCCGACCTCGGTGAGCAATCGGGCGGCCTTCTCGCGGAGCTCGGCCGTGACGCCCCGGGGCATGAACGCGACCAGGACGTTCTCGACCGCCGTGAGGTTGCTGATCAGGTTGAACGACTGGAAGATGAAGCCGATCCGGTCGCGCCGGTAGGCGTTGGCCTCGGCCTCGCCCATGGTGGTGAGGTCGAGCCCCTCGACGACGATCCGACCGGAATCGGCCCGATCGAGGGCACCCAGCAGGTAGAGCAGGGTGCTCTTGCCCGACCCGGACGGGCCGACGATGAAGGCGCAACGGCCCCGGTCGATGCCGAAGCTGACACCGCGGAGGGCGTGGACGGCGCGGTCGCCGCGGCGGAACGCCTTGTGGACGTCGTTGACTTCAATCATCGGCGATCCTCGTCCGCTCGACTCAACGGGCACCCAGGCGGATGGCCGCCATCGGCACCAGCCTCGACGCCTTCCAGGCCGGGTAGAGCCCGCCCAGCGTGCCCATGCCGACCGAGAGAAGCAATCCCCGCGCCGCATTGTACGGGGTGATCGACAGGGATAAACCCGTATTGCCGATCATGGGATTCACGACCATCGTGAAGATCAGGGCCAGGAGGAACCCGGCCAGGCCGGCCAGGAAACCGAGGTAGGCGCTCTCGGCCGTGACCAGGGTGAGCACGTGGGTCCGGGACCAGCCCAGGGTGCGGAGGACGCCGAACTCGGCGAACCGCTCGGTGGTGCTCATCAGCATGGTGTTGACGATGCCGACCACGCCGACGATCAGGGCCAGCGCCACCGTCGCCAGCAGGAACTTGTCGAGCTGTCCCATCAGGTGGCCGAAGTTCGACATGATCTCGCTGACCCCCCGGGCGTCGGCCGTGGGGATGGCCTGCTCGATCCGCTCCGAGAGCTCGTCGTTGTGGGCGGGGTCATTCCCCTCGACGTAGAAGGTCGAGACCGTCTGGTCGTTGACGTTGGTGATGCGCCGGATCGTATCGATATCCATGAGGATGGTCACGTCCAGCAGCATCGAGCCGGTCTCATAGATGCCGATGATCGTGTAGGGCGAACCGGCGATGTCGAGCGAATCGCCCACCTGTCGGGGCTTCCCGGTGTCCGGATTGGGGAAGTCGCGGGCGACCTTCCGGCTGATCACGATGCGGTTCGAGCCCTCGTCGCCGGGCTTGAGGAATCGGCCTTCCTTCATCGCCCTGGGGAAGATGGCGCTGCGGAGGTCCTGGTGCTTGGCGATATCCTGGCCCGAGAGCACCGGCATATCCAGGACGCTGTTGATCAACTGGGAATTGTTGTCGTCGGCCTTCTTGGTAAGTCGCGACGCGATCTCGCGGATCCCGCCGCGAACCACCTTGCCGGCCAGGCTCTTGTTCTCGACGGTCGGCGGGAACTGCCAGACCTCGGGAGCGACCCGCACCACGCCCGGCACGGCCCGGAGGCTCGCTTCCATGTCGGAAGGGAGCAGGCTGGCGACGGGGCTGGGCGTCCCCTCGCGGAGCACGATCACCCCCTGGACCTGGCTGAGGGTGTCGCCCACCAGGTTCTTGAGGCCGTCGGACAGGCTGGTCAGGCCGAGGACCCCGAGGATCGGGATCGACAGGCCGACGAGGGCCAGCGCCGTGCGCACGGGCCTCGTCAGCAGGTTCCGCCAGGCGAAGGTCCACATCGATCCGTCTTCTCCCCTTCCGTCGGGTCGGGTGAGGTCGGCCGGCCCGGGGGAGGCCGGCGGGCGACCATCAGGCCTCCCCATCGCCCGAGGGCGACTCCGGGGCGGCGGGCGGCTCCGGGGCGGGCGTTTGCGGGCTTTCCGGCGAGTCGGATGCTGCGGGCGTCGCTTCGGATTCGGGGGCCTTGCGGGCCTCCCAGAGCTGCTGGAGCTGGCCGAACGTGCGGAGCGGCACGGCACCCTTCAGGGCATCCTTCGACAGCGGCTCCGCGCGGGGGCCGGCTTCTTGGGGCGGGGCGGGGCGGGCGTGCCGGCGTTGTCGGGCTCCTGGCGTCCCTGCGGCGGCCTCGGGCCTCCGCCGGGCCTTCCCGCCTCCGCCGGGCCGACCCGCCCCGGGCCGGCCTCCGCCGGGCCTTCCGCCGAATTGCTGGGCCCGCTGGGGGGGCCCCGGGACGCGCAACCTGGGCGGCGGGGCAGCCTGCCCGTGACCCTCGCCCCTGGGCCCGCCGGCCGGTTGGGGGGCACCCGATTCGTCCCGCCGGGCGGGCCGATTGCCCTGCCCCTGGCCCTGAGCCTGGCGTTGCGGCGGCGGCCCGCCGCGGCGGGGTTCGCCGCGGGCGGCCCGCCCTCGGCCCTGGGGCCGGGGCCTCCGCTCGCGCCGGGGCCCGCCCCGGCACGCTCGGTACCGGGCTTGACCATCGTGAGGGAGACCCGCTTCCTCTCCTGATCGACGCTCATCACCCAGACCGTGACCACGTCGCCCACGCTGATGACGTCGTGCGGGCTCTTGATATAACGGTTGGCCAGCTGGCTGATGTGCACCAGCCCCGAGTCCTTCAGGCCGATGTCGACGAAGGCGCCGAAATCGACCACGTTCAGCACGGTGCCCTTGAGCTCCATGCCGGCTTCGAGGTCTTCCAGCTTCAGGACGCCCCGCTTGAAGATCGGCTTGGGCAGGTCGTCGCGGGGGTCGCGATCGGGCCGGGCGAGCGCCTCGAAGATGTCGTCGAGCGTGGGGACGCCGATCCCCAACTCGGCGGCGAGCGCCGGGAGTTCCACGGCGTTCATCGCGGCGTGGAGCTCGGGCATCCGATCCTTGTGATTGATGACGTCGGGCGTGAAGCCGAGCTTCTCCAGCGCCTTGGTGGCCGCCTCGTAGCTCTCGGGGTGGACCCAGGTGCGGTCGAGCGGGTGGGCGGCCTCGGGGATCTTGAGGAAGCCGGCCGCCTGCGTGTACGTGGCCGGGCCGATCCCCTCGACCTCCTTGAGCTGCTCGCGGTCGGAGAACGCGCCCTTCTCCTTGCGGTAATCGACGATCCGGCGGGCCGTGAGCTGGTTCAGGCCCGACACATGCCGCAGCAGGGGCACGCTGGCGGTATTCAGGTCCACGCCGACGAAGTTCACGCAGCTTTCGATGACCCCTTCCAGCGACTCCTTCAAGTGCTTGGGGTTCACGTCATGCTGGTAGAGGCCGACGCCGATGTTCTGGGGCTCGATCTTCACCAGCTCGGCCAGCGGATCCTGGAGCCGGCGGCCGATCGAGATCGTACTGCGGGTGGTCGGGTCGAGGTCGGCGAACTCCTCGCGTCCGACCGTGCTGGTCGAATAAACGCTGGCGCCCGCCTCATTGACGATCACATATGCCAGCTGAGCGATCTGGCCGTCCGCGGAGTGCGGGCCGGGAGGCGGCGGGGGCGTCCGGGGCTTGGGGGGCTTCGGCGGGCGGGGTTGCCGGGGTGGCTTCCCCTGGGGCTTGGGCGCAGCCGCTTCGGCCGCGACTTCGGGCGTCCCCTCGGCGGCTTCGGCGTGGCTTTCGCCCCCGGAAGCCGGTTCGGCGGCTTCGGCGTGGCTTTCGCCCTCGACGGCTTCGGCCTGAGGTTCACCCTCGGGGGCCGGTTCGGCGGGGGCCTCGGCCGTCGCTTCGGGCTGGTGGACTTCGGCGGGCGGGGGGGTCTCCCCGGCGATCGGTTCCGCCCCGCCTTCCTCATGCGGATGGCCCGCGTCGGCGATGGCTTCCGGAGAGGGCAGGGTCGGGGGGACGGGGTCGGTCGAGGCGGTTTCGCCGTCGGAAGCCGGGGCACCGCCGGCGATCGGCGGGAGGTCTTCGGGCGGGATCTCCGAGGCCGCTTCGCCAACCCCGCTCGGCGCAGGTTCGGATTCGGGGGCCGGGTCGGGCACGGGCTCGGCCGGCGCCTGAGGGGCCTCCGCGACCGGCGCGGCCTCGGCCGGTTCGGGGGCGGGGGCTTCTGCGGCCGGGGCGGCGGCCTCGGCTTGGTGTTCCGGCTCGGCGACGGGGGGCGGTTCGGGGGGGGCCACGTAGCCCGGCAGATGGGTTTCGCCCGGGTGCTCGTGGAAGTAGGTGCCTTCGGTGATGACCTCGGCGACGAGTTCCTCGGTCTCGCGGCAGGCGGTGCCGTTGCCGATGGCGACCACGTTCACCTGGTGCTTGCCGACCAGATCCTTGATGTACTGCTTGGCCTCATACCGCCGGGATTGGGGCTGGTGGGGGTAGATCACCCCGTGCTCGACGAGGTGCCCCATCGTGTCCAGGACCGCCACCTTGCAACCGGTGCGGAAGCCGGGGTCGATCGCCAGCACTACCTGCTTCTGGATGGGCGGCTGGAGGATCAGGCTGCGGAGGTTCCGCGCGAACACCTCGACGGCGTGACGCTCGGCCATCTCGGTCAGGTCGCGGCGGATTTCCCTTTCGAGGCTGGGGAGCAGGAGCCGGTCGAGGGCGTCGATCGCCGCCTTGTGGACGAATTCGGCGTGGGGGTGGCCTTCGAGCTCCAGGGGCCCCAGCACCGCCTTCTCCAGCTCGACGCGATCCGACTCCATCTTGACCTTGAGCGGCCCTTCCTTGTCGCCCCGGTTGATCGCCAGCACGCGGTGGGGCGGGATATGGGAGACCGGCTCGGTGTAGGCGAAGTAGTCGCGGTATTCGAGTCCCTGGCCCTCGGCAAGGCTTTCCGCCTTGGTGGTCACCACCTTGCCGGTGCGCCAGAGGGCGCGGCGGGCCAGGTCGCGGACGGCCGCCGTCTCGCCGATCAACTCGGCCAGGATGTGGCCGACGCCTTCGAGCACCTGGTCGGCCGTCTCGACGCCCTTCTCGGCGTTGAGGAACTCGGCCGCGGCGGCCTGCAGGTCGGCCAGGGTCTCGTCCCGGTTCCAGATCCGCAGCGCGAGCGGCTCCAGGCCCTTGTCGCGGGCCTCCGACGCCTTGGTCTTCTTCTTGGGCTTGTACGGCAGGTAGAGGTCTTCGAGCCGCTTGGGGTTGTCCGCGGCCCGGATCGCGGCGGCCAGTTCCTCGGTGAGCTTGCCCTGGGCCTCGATCGATTTGAGGATTGTTTCCTTGCGCACGGCCAGGTCGCGGAGCCGGCCGACGCGCGACTGGATCTCCCGGATCACCACCTCGCCCAGGTTGCCGGTCCGTTCCTTGCGGTAGCGCGTGATGAACGGGACGGTGTTGCCCTCGTCGAGCAACTGGACGACGCTCTCGACCTGGACGCGCCGGATCTGCAAATCCTGGGCGATCCGGCCCAGATCGACGGGAATCGGGGTGTCCATGGGACAATCCATCCGAGGGGGTTACTGCAGCATCCTGGCGGGTAGGAGCGGCACTAGAATAGCTCAACACGCGGAACCGCTCGCTCGAGGGCGAAAGGGGCGCCCTGGGCGCGCGGCCCGGACGGGGCCGAGGCAAGTGGAACAGTGAGTCTAGCGCTACCCCCGCCGGATGTCAAGCGACATCAAGCGGTTCCAGACGGGCCGGGCGCCGGGCGGGACGGCCCGCCGGCGCCGACGGTCGGGCGCTCATTCCCCCGGCTTGACCCGATCGAACTCGATGATGTTGGGCGGACCGTTCTCGCCCTGCTTGAACTCGGCCGGGCGGGGGTTGCCGGGGCCGCCGTTGCAGATCGTCCAGCGATCGCCCGACGCCGAGAACTTGTAGATCCCCCGGTTAATCTCGGCCTCGTCGCCGTTGGGCGTGCGGAAGCCGACCCAATCGACCGTCGGCGGGCTGGCCTTGTCGTCCAGCTTCAGCTCCCCCTGCATCTCGTACGCCTGGCTGGCCTCGGGCGGGGTGATCTTCACGGTGATCTTGCGGCCCTCGATGGTGGCCACCACCGGGATGTTCTTCTCGGGGCCGATCATCGCCTTCCAGCGGCCTTGCAGCTTGCCCAGGTCACCTTCCGGCTTCTTGGCGGCGTCCTGGGCGGCGGCCGGCGCGACGGCCAGCAGGCAGGCGATGACGAACGGGGTCGGGTTCATCGGCGAACTCCGGGGCGGTTGCGGCGGTTACTTGGCCTTCACGCGGGTGAAGACGACCAGCGTCACCTGGCCGTCGTCGCTGGCCTGGAAATCGACCGGCCGGGGGAGGCCCGGGCCTCCGCCGCAGATCGTCAGGCGGTCGCCGTCGAGCTTGTAGATCGCCTCGCCGTCGGGGAAGTCGGCGCCGTCGATCTTCCGCTTCACCGAGTCCCACTTGCGGGGGCTGGCGGCCTCGTCGAGCTTGACCTCGGCCACCATCAGCATGTCGCCGCCGTCGGCGGCCGGCACCTTGATGGTCGACTTGGTCCCCTGCACGACCATCGTCAGCACCTGCTTGTCGGGGCCGAACTGGGCCTTCCAGGTGCCCTGGATCTTGGCCAGGTCGCCGCTGAGGGCGGGCGTCGCGGCCGCGGCCTGCGTCTTCGGCTGCTGGGCGGCGGCCGGGATGGTCGCGAGGGCGAGGGCCAGGGCGGGCAGGGCCAGGGCAATCCGTCGGCTGGTCATGGACGGGACTCCTTCCGATCCGGGGGTTGGGGGGCTTCCTTGACTCGATCGAACCGCGTGATGATCGGCAGGCCGTCGGCCCCCTCGCGGAACTCGGCGGGGCGGGGCTTCCCCGGCCCGTTCGAGCAGATCCGCAGGACGTCGCCGGCCAGCTCATAAAGCGCCTGGACGTCCGGGGCCCGGCTGCCATCGGCCTGGACCCGCGCGGTCGAGGTCCAGGTCTTCGGCTTGGTATCCTCCCCCAGCGCCAGGCGGGACTTGACCACGATCGCCAGGCCGTTGGCGTCCTTCGCCTCCAAACGGGTGGTCGCCCCCTGGACCTTCAGGACGAGGTCGACCAGGCCATGGCCGCTGCTCGCCTTCCAGGTCCCCTGGATCCGGGCCAGGTCGCCGGTCGGCGTCGGCTCGGGATCTTGCCCCGCGTGGACCCGCGGGACGCAGGCGAGCAGGGCAAACAGGGCAAAAGAAAGGGAACGCACGGTACCACCTCCGGAGGGTGCCGGGGATTTCGCTCGATCAAACCGATTTGATCGCATTGAATCAAGGCCGATCTGCGGGCGGGAAGGCCGCGACGTCCTGGCAATCGGGGGGATCGGCGGCTAGATTGGGCGGTATCGGCCGGCCGTCTGAGGCCCGCCAGGCTGATCAATCGGATGAGCCGCCGACCCGTCGCATGACCGGCGATCGGGGCGGACGAATCATCCCCATCTCTCCCGAGAGGATCCCGCGATGGGCGCCCCGTTGACGCTGGCCAAGCCCCCCCATGTCGCCCTGATCGGCGGCGGTTTCATCGGCCCGGTCCATGCCGAGGCGCTCCGGCGGATCGGCGTGCCGGTCACCGGCGTGCTGGAATTGAACCTGGAGCTGGGCCGCGCCACCGCCGCCCGCCTGGGCGCCACCAAGGTCTTCTCGTCGATCGAAGAGTTGCTGGCCGACCCCGAGATCGGCGCCGTCCACATTGCCTCGCCCAACCCGGCCCACTACGAGCAGGCCCTGAAGGCCCTCAAGGCCGGCAAGCACGTCCTCTGCGAGAAGCCCCTGGCCGTCACCTCGGCCGAGACGGGCGAGCTCGCCAAGGAAGCGGAGGCCCGGCCGACCCAGGCGGCGGCGGTCAACTACAACATCCGGTTCTACCCGGTCTGCCACGAGATGCGAGCCCGCGTCGCGCGGGGTGATATCGGCAAGGTGCTGTCGGTGACCGGTTCTTATACGCAAGATTGGTTGCTGCAGCCGACCGACTACAACTGGCGGGTCGAGCCCGATGGGGCCACGAACCTGCGGGCGATCGCCGACATCGGCACGCACTGGATGGACCTCGCCCAGTTCGTCAGCGGCCTGAAGATCGAGAAGGTGCTGTCCGACCTCGCCACCTTCCACCCGGTCCGGCAGAAGCCGGTGGGCGGCTCGGAGACGTTCACCGGCTCGGCCGCCGCCCAGCGCAAGACCGAGCCGGTCAACATCGTCACCGACGACTACGGCGCCGTGCTGCTCCGGTTCGACGGCGGGGCCCGGGGCGTCTACCACGCAACCCAGTGCCAGGCCGGCCGCAAGAACCGGCTGGAGCTGGAAGTCTCGGGCACCGAGGGCTCCCTGGTGTGGGATAGCCAGGACCCGGATGTGTTGTGGATCGGCCGACGGGGCCGCAACAACGAACTGCTCCAGCGCGACCCCGGCATCATGTCGCCCGAAGCCGCCGAGATCTCGCACTACCCCGGCGGCCACGCCGAAGGGTTCCCCGACGCCTTCAAGCAACTGGCCCTGTCGATGTATAGCTGGATCGGCAAGGGCGGCAAGACCCCGCCCCCGTTCCCGACCTTCGCCGACGGGCACTACGAGGTGAAGATCTGCGAGGCGATCGCCAGGAGTTCCAAGGAAGGGACCTGGGCAAGCGTCTAATACAGAGAGCCGGGTGGCGTGCTCACGTCCTCGTGGGCATGAGCACGCCCTCGGGCTCGAACAGATCGGCAGCATTCGCACCGCACCGAGCGGCCCGGGGGATCGACGCATGACCGCCCTGACCGACGGCATCGATCCCCAGCCGCCCCAGGCCGAGGCCCGCCTCCCGAGGTGGACCATCCGCCGGGCCATGGCGGTGGTCGCGATCGTGGCGGCCCTGTGCACCCTGGCCCGCATCCCGTTCGCGTTCGGGCTGGTGGTACCCGCCGGCGTGATCCTCGCGGCGGTGGCCGACGGCATCCGCCGCAAGCATTACGCGCGGGTCGCCTGGATCGCCTGCCTGCTGCCGGCCCTGCCGATCGCGACCCTCTACATCCACTGGGCTCTCGCCGGCCTGGGTCTCGCCCGGCGGTATTCGGCGATGTCGGAAGGGGTCCTCGGGGCCAGCGAGATCCTGGTGATGTTCGGCCTGCTGGCCTATGTGGGGATCGTCGGCCTGGCGATCCGGGGCGGGGAGGATCCGTACCTTCGGAGGGCCTCGCGATGGGCGGCCTTCCTGATGCCGCCGACCTGGTTTGCCTTGCTGGGGTTCTTGCTGTGGGATCCGTTCGGGATGATGGATTACTTCTTTAGATGAGTGCCAATCTCTGGAATCCTATAAGATCCGGGGGGGGTAATCATGGAGCTGAGTAAGACCTCGCTTGACGCCAGTATCGATCCGGGACTGGAGAGAGTCCGGGCGAACCGGCCCAGGTGGACCATCCGCCGGATCATGGTCGCGGTGGCCATCGTAGCGTGCTTATTCACTCTGGCCCGTGTTCCCTACGTGTTTGGTATCGTGGTCACCACGGCGGCGAGTTTGTGGGTCGTGAATGATGGCCTCCGTCGCCAAAAATACGCACTCATCCTATGGATCGCTTGCCTGTATTTGATCATCCCGTTGCTAGTTGTTCAAGCCCGCTGGGGCATACTTCAAGGCAAGATAACAAGCCCGTGTTTGGAAGGACTTGAGGGAGCCTTTTGGGCCAGTCTGTTCCTGACGGCACTCTGGCTTCTGGCTTACGCAGCGAATCTGCAACTCGCGATCCAAGGTGGTGATGACCCCTTACTACGGCGAATGTCTCGACGGGCCGCGCTCATGATGCCGGCTTGCTGGTTCGCCCTGCTGCTAATTTTCCACTGGAATCATCTGCGTTGGATTGCTTATTTTATTTATCTTATTGTATGGATTGAATAACGATACGGATCGCCCCCTCGGCCACAATCGCCCCCCGATAGTCGGCATCATACCCGGGGTCGATCTCCTGCAAGGACCAGGAGACCGGGTCGAAATCGCCCAGCAGTCGCAGGCATGCCGGTCGGCGGGGGTCGATCTCCACCTCGACCGATTCCAAAGGTCCGGCCAGGCCCAATCCGGTGGCCTTCAGGTAGGCTTCCTTGCCGGTCCAGCCGCGGAAGAAGGCTTCCTGGCGGAGCGATTCGGGCAGGGTGCCGTAGACCTGCCGTTCGCCCTCGGTGAAGAAGCGGCCGACGATGCCGTCGAAGTCGCGGAGGCCGTGCCAGTATTCCAGGTCGATGCCGATCGGGCCGTGCTTCGCGATCGCCAGGACCGCCCGCTCGTTCGAGTGGGCCAGGTTGAAATGGAATGGGTTCCCTTCGATCGAGGGCTTGCCCTGGGGGCCGTATCGGAAGGCCACGTCGGTGGGCCGGATCCCCAGCGTTTCGCCCAGGATCGTCCGCAGCATGCCGCGGGCGACGGTGTAGCGGCGTCGGTCGCGGTCGCGGTGGAATCGGTCGGCTCGGGCCTTCTCGCGAGCGTCCAGCAGGGGGCGGAGGCGGGCGTCCTCGCCTTCGCGGTCGAGGGGGATCCACCAGATATCCACGGTTTTGGATATCATCGCCTCGGATCGCCCCCGATGCCGCCGAATTCCGAACCCGGTAGGGTGCGTCGCGAGACGCACCTTCCGGCCCGCGCCGGCCCCCATACCGGTGCGTCTTGCGACGCACCCTACGTTTTCAGGCCATCATCCGTGCCCATAACCTCGGTCAAATGCCTCGATCATCCGCATGTGTGATGCAAACGTCGTCCGAAACGTATCGGCATCCACGGCCCACTTGGGGTCGTCGACCGTGTGCCGGTGGCAATGCTCCTCGATCAATCGGTGCAGGAACTTGAACAACTGGCGGGGGGTCCGCAGCTTGTCCAGGGCGTCCTTGAGGCTGTCGTCGCTGATCGCCGGGTCGATGAACAGCCGCAATCGGGGCTTCTCGGCCTCGGCCTGGCCGTTGGCGCAGCTCCGCAGGCGGTCGGTCGCCAGGTCGTAGAGCGATGGGCCCGTCCAGCGGAGTGGCTTGATCATGTTCAGCTTGTCGGGGCGGGCCCGGTCGTAAAACTCGCGGTCTTCCTTTTCGAGATAGTACGCCAGCTCGATCGGCAGCAGCAGCTTGATGCCGATGCCCGGGTGCCGCAAAAACTTGTGGTCGAGCAGCGGCCAGATCAGGGCCCGCATCTTGCGAGGATCCCCCTCGATCGCCTGCGGCTCATCCACGCGGTCGATCAGGACCACCACCCCCTTGTAGCCGAGCACCGCCAGGATCGACTGGAACTTGCGGAGCAGCTCGTACCGCTCCTCGCCCCCCTTGCCGATGGTGGGCAAGGGCTGGCCGCCCAACTCGCTGGGCTTGAACCAGAGCAGTTCCCAGCGCAGGGCCGCCGGGTCGCGCGAGAGCACCTTCAGGGCCTTGCGAATATCCCGGGCGAACCACTCGGCCCTCGCCAGCCGCCAGCCCCAGTAGAGCCAGCCCAGCACCAGCGGCACGAGCAGCCAGAGGGCCCGCGTCGGCGTCTGGAGCCAGGGCACC
The DNA here is from genome assembly GCA_046350035.1 of Isosphaeraceae bacterium. Classification (GTDB taxonomy): domain Bacteria; phylum Planctomycetota; class Planctomycetia; order Isosphaerales; family Isosphaeraceae; genus CALLYK01. Next base: position 91,520 of record JAXMBD010000021.1, read on the forward strand.
AGCGAGATCAACGCCGCGATCACGATCGTCACGCCCACGCCGATCTGCAGGTCGCGGCGGGCCCATAACGGGCGGAAGCCGGAGCGCCGCCGCAGGCGGGTCCAGCGCTGCTCGATCGGCTCGCCCGTGGACTGGTCGTACAGGGCCGCCAGCAAAAGCAGGTCGCGCCTCTGGTCGAGCGTGAGGGCGGTCAGGTCGGTCTTGTCGCGGTTGATCTGGTCGATGAACTGGGTGACCGAGAGCGCCAGGATCGCGTCCATGTGGTCCTGGAGCCGGAACCGGCGGAGCGATTCGGCATCGTCCTTCGCGTTCACGGCGCGTCGGAAGTGGTCGAGGAACGGGTTGAAGTCGTCGTACGAGACGACGAAGACGCGGGCTTCCGGATGCTTGGCGTTGTACGCCTCGTATTCGGACATCGCCTGGAGTCGCAGGGCGGTCTTGCCGCTGCCTTTTTCGCCGAAGACCAGGGCGGTGGAGGGATCGGCCGGGCTGCCGAAGAACTTGTCCCAGGCCGGGTGATGGATCGTGTCCATGCATCCGCGCTTGAACACGGTATCCGTCTGCGCATCTTCCTCGCTGAACGGATTGCCGGCGACCCCGTAATGGCCCAGGAACTGCTCAATCTTCATCGCGATCGTTCGCTCCGCATGCCCGGAACCCGGCTTTCGCATCCCGCGACCCGGGGTATTCGGTCTTAACCGATCGGGGCCCCAACACGCAATCGAAGCGCAGGGCCGTCGCGATCGTCACCACAGGAAGTTGGTTCGGGGAGAGCCCGGCAACCGATCGACCGGCTCCGGCCGAATGCGGTGCAATCCGCCGGGCCGGCGAGGGCAGCTCGCCGATCCGGTCAGCGGCCCCTCGACCGCTCGGGGTTGGGTTGGGCCGGTCGCACCGGTTCCCCGCGCAGCAGAACCCCCGACCGTGAATTCGGTCGCGGTTTTTAAGCCGGATTGCGGGGCTGGGGCCGTCGATGCGCGCAAGGGTGCCGAGGTTCGCTCCCGGGCGGGTCCGATCCGAGCGTTTCAGCGGGATCGGCCCCGCTGACGGGCCGCCTTCGTCGCCTTGCGTTCGGCCCGGATCCGGGCTTTTTCCTGCCTGGCCGCCTTGCGGTCGGCTTCGAGATTCAACCGGGCCTCGTTGGCCTTGCGCCGGGCCTCGTCCGGGCTGATCCGGGGCCTGGCGGCTTCGGGGGCCTCGTTTGGCTGGGGACGACTTTCGGCCCCGGTCGCCCGCCTTTCGGCCTCGGCCATCTCCCGATCGTGAGACACCGGTTCGACCGGCTTCTTGTTCAGGGTGCCGTAGAAGGCGACCTCGTCCTCCGGCAAAGGCTCGGGGGCCGGCCTGGGCGGCGTGCCGGGCGGGTCGATCGGCTGGTAGGGCGTGCCGTCGGGCGTATAGGCCGGCAGGTTGCGGGCGATCCGCCGCCGTTCGAGCTCCTTCAAGCACCGCTCGTTGAGCAACTCCCCCTCGCGGGCGTACCGGAGCAGCCGCCGATAGTCGGGGGCGTTCATGTAGGCGTCGCCGCAGATCGCCTTCAAGCGCAGGTTTTTGTCGTGCTCGAAGTACAGGCCGGTCGTCATCTCCCGAAGCCGGTCCATCTCGGCGTCGATCACCGCCAGGCGTTCCTCCCGGGACCCCCTGGCCAGGCCCTTCGGGTCGCTGTCGCGCAGGGCCGGGTCGATGCCCAGCAGGTCGTAGGCCATCGACACCGTCTCGTCCACCCACACGCCGTCCGTCTCGCCGTCAGCCTCCATCAGGAGCAGGGCGCGGAGGTGCTCCCAACGTTCGAGCATCCAGCGGGCCCCGTGCAGGCTAGCCTCCAGCTTCGGGGCGATCTCCGACGGCCGCTTCGCCAGCCGGGCGCCCAGCCGGCCGACCTCGCCCCGCCGGTCCTGGTGCCAGTAGAGTTGGGCCCGTTCCGAGCGGATCGCCAGGTACTGGTAGGCCTCGTGCATCGCGTGGCGATTCCGGGCGTAGCCGATGGCGGCCTGGGCGCAGAGGAAGTTGTCCTCGTCATCGATCGGCTGGTAGCGGGGGACATAGAACGTCATCCGCTCGTCCACCTGCCGCTGGAAGTAATTCGGCAAACGCTTGATGGCGGTCGACCCATGCGTCGTCGCATTCTGACTCGACGCCGCCTTGCCGAACGGAGTCCTGGGACCGCCCCCCTGGCCCTGCCGGGACGGCCTGGATCGATCCTCCGTTTCGGGCGACTCAGAGGGGGGGCTCATGACACACCTTCGGAGTTTGGGGTATTGGGGTAATCTGCCCAATTCAGGTCATACGAAATTCCTCAGGGGCATGGACTGCCCGACCGCCGCCAATTGGGCTTAAGTCGCAATCCATGAGACATTTAAAAAAATCGAGGGTTTGCGATTCGGGTCAAACCGGATGGTTCCGATCGAATTGCGTGCCTCAAAAGTCCTGATTTTGACGAGCCAAAATTTTCGCGCGTGATGAGAGCTCCCGGGAGCGATTCCGGGGGATGCCCCCGCGTCCTGGCTGGGCCGGGGCTTTGACCTTCCCCACGAAACCGACCCGGTCCTTCGACGGCTCGTCCCTCGCCCGGTCGGTATCGTCGCCGGCCCTTCGCGGAGTGGGCCTCGCCCACAACCTCCCGGATCGGCCCGGCAAACCGAGTGAGCCACGCAACGCGAGACAACGCTCGCGTGCGTGTTCGTTCGCCGGCCGAACCGGCCGGCTTCCCCCCCAGGAACGAACATGAATTCCGTTCACGCTGAAATCGATGCACGTCACGATCCATCCCCGCGACGGTTCTTCATCGCCGGTTCGCAGAGGAGCGGGACGACGCTGGTGCGGCTGGTGCTGGGGTCGCACCCGGACATTTGCTGCTACGACGAGGTCGACGGCTATGCGGCGCTGGCCGAAGGCTCGTGTTCGGACGTCGCCCGGCTCGTCGGATTCAAGGTGCCGATGTGGACCGAGATGCTGGGCGAGGAATGCCCGGCCGACCCCCGGGCGGCGGGGGTCTACCGGGGCGAGCCGATCGTCTTCCTGCTGCGGGACGTCCGCGACACGGTCGCCTCGATGCTTCGCCTGCGGTCGACGGCCACGCAGTCGTGGCTGGCGGCGTGGGGCCGGCCGATCCTGGAGGGGGCGATCGCCAGTCGCCCGGGTTTTACCGGCCGATTCGCCCGCGAAATCGCCCGGCTCCGCGAGCTGAGCGAGCCCGAAGTTGCGGTCGGGGCGCTCTACTGGAAGTTCAAGACGATCGCCTACTTCGACCACCTCGACCGGGGCCGGCCGGTCTGCCCGCTGCGCTATGAACGCCTGACGGCCGATCCCGAGCCGGAGCTGCGCCAGGTCCTCGATTTCCTGGGCCTTCCCTGGGATCCGGCCGTGCTCGATCACCCCCGCATGGCCCACCGCGAAGTCTTCGAGGATGGCCTGACGGTCGGGCACACCAACCCCAACCGGGCGATCGACATGGGATCGGTCGGCCTCTGGCGGGGCGCCTTCTCGGCCGACGACGAGCGGATCCTCCTGGAAATCGCGGGGGACCTGAACGAGCGGATCACCGCCCTCGACGCGGCCTGAGGGCCGTTTGACGCGGATCGCCGCGGGGCCTTACCATCCCGGTCTGGCCCCCGGAGTTCGGCCCGATGATCCGAAAAATCTGTCCCATCCTCGTCGCGGCCGTGCTGTTCGCCGGCTGTTCCCCCCCGGAGGGGCCCGCGGAGCCCCCCGCGTCGGCGTTGCGGATCGCCGCCGCCAGCGATCTGCAGGGGGTCTTGCCCGAGTTGATCGAGGCCTACCGGGGCGCCGGCGATCGGGCGATCGACCCGCCCACCTTCGGGGCCTCAGGGCAGCTGGCCGAGCAGATCCGCCAGGGGGCGCCGTTCGACCTGTTCCTGTCGGCCAACGAGAAATACCCCCGCGCCCTGGCCGACGAGGGGGTCATCGACCCCGATTCGATTGCCATCTATGCGAAGGGGCGGCTCGTCCTGGTCGCGGCCGAAGGGGCCGACGCGATCCGGTCGCTGGACGACCTGGCCGGAGAGGGTATCAAGCGGGTCGCCATCGCCAACCCCGAGTTCGCCCCGTATGGCGCCGCGGCGAAGGCGGCGCTGGAACGGGCCTCGCTCTGGGACAGGCTCGCGCCGAAGTTGGTCCGGGCGAATACGGTCCGCGAGGCTTTCGAGTTCGTGTCCTCAGCGAACGTCGATGCGGCCCTGGTGGCGCGGTCGGCCGCCCGGGGTTCGAGCCTGCGGGTGATCGAGCTGCCCGAGGAAGTCGCCCCGCCGCTGGCGCAGGCGCTCGGCGTGGTCGCGAATGGCCCGAACGCCGGGCCGGCCCGCGATTTCGCCCGGTTCCTGGGCTCGGCGCAGGGGCGGGCGATCCTGGAATCGCACGGATTCGCCCTGCCCGAGCGCGATGAGCGGTCAGGAAAGGCCGACATGGGCCAGGTAGGCCTCGACCATCAGGATGCTCGGCCCGCCGGCGCGTCGGATCACGGACAGCCGCCCCTCGGCGCTGGAGACTTCCTCGAGCTGCTCCTGGAGGAACCACTGCAAGAAGTTGAGGGCGATGTAGTTCTTCTCGGCGGTGGCGAGTTCGACGAGGTCATAGATCTGCCGGGTGGTTTTCTTCTCCGATTCGAGCGCCAGGACGGCGGCCTCCTCGGCCGTCTGGAAGGCGTTGCGGGGCTCGGGGATGGCGGGGATGGCCACCTTGCCGCCGGCGTCGATCACGAACTTGCGGAACTTCTCGGCGTGGTCGCGCTCTTCCTGCGACTGGGTCAGATAGATCTTGGCCAGGCCGAACAGGCTTTCGGCCTCGAAATACGAGGCGATCGCCAGGTACTGGGTGGCATTGCCCAGCTCATGGCCGATCTGCTCGTTGAGGGCCTGGTTGAGCTTTTCGCTGATCAACATCGGGACGGACTCCGTTCGGGGCATCTGGCCATCTCGAAGCGCGATGATGGAGGATCGCCCGGGAACGGTCAAGGGCGCGTGTACCGGCCCGCAAAGCGCGAAAGGGCGGCCCGACCTCCCCGAGGACCGGGGGCCGGGCCGCCCTTTCGGAACTAGCTATCTAGCTAGGTTGACAAGGACTCACGCTTACCAGGCCACCTACGAGATCCCTACAACGTTGGGTAGTGTGGGAGCTAGGGCTGGGTCCTATTTTTCAGGGGCTTTCCGTTTCCCTTCACCCTCATCGGACGCAACTTCTACGGCGTCCGTGTCGCCAAAGGACAACACGGACGCGGATTTTCTGATTTTCCGATACGATCCATGCACACTGGCAGGCGATGATCGTATCAGCGCCCGCGGAAGGCGCGGGCGGCCTCGCCGGCGATCTTGAGGTAGGTGTCGGGCGGCAACCCTTCGTAGTTCTGGAACCGCGCCTGGGTCGGCGGGGTGTTGCTGACCTTGAAGATCGCCGTGCCCTCGTCGACCTCGTCGAACATGGCGACGAACGCGGTGGCCAGGCCCATCCGGCGGGCCTCGGCGAACTGCTCGCGGAAGAAGTCGCCGTTGCGGCGGGGGATCGTGGCCTTCGACGATTGTGGGCCCTTGAGGTTGGTCCAGCCGAATCCGGGGTAGATCACCGGCAGGAAGCCCATGCCGTGCCGCGCGGCCTCGGCGCGGTCGCTTTCCCAGGTGGAGGTGTCGGCCGAGCGGACGCCCTTCTTGTCGGCGTAGTGGCCGACGTTCCACGGGCTGATCACGTCGAACCGGCGCAGGGCCCGGGCCCACTCGTCGCCGCGTTCGGCCCGCCAGGTCCAGGGGACGCCGCCGATCAGGGTCGCTTCGAGGGGGCCCCCCGACTTGAACACGTCGATCACCTTGTGGGCGATCGACGCGGGGAATCGGTCGGGGAAGAAGCCCCAGACGAAGACGACCGGCTTGCCGTTGTGGTGCAGGTAATTCGGATCCTGCGTGATCCGCTTCTCCTCGGCCAGCCGGTTCCAGTCGCGGGCAATCCGGTCGACGATTTGGTCCTCCCGGCAGCCGCTCAGGTCGTACTCGATCGCGTAGGCCCGCCCGGCCTTCGAGGCGGCCTGGCGGACGTTCTCCAGCACGGTGTCGATCGACTTCGCGTCGATCTCCACCAGGAACCGCTGGAGGTAGGCCCCGTCGATGCCGGCCTCCTGCATCCACCGGAAGTGGCGTTCGACCGTCGAGGGGTGCGTCGAGCTGAACAGGGAGGCGGGCGAACCGTCGGGGTGGGTGAAGCCGGGCGCCGGGAATTTCTCGTCGTCGGCGTATTCCGAGAGGTCGGGCCACATCTCGACGGTGATCGTCTTGGGGTCGATCTTCGAAGGATTGCGGCTCCAGTGCCGCCAGCCGATCGCGGCGGTATCGCCGGGGCAGCGGAACCACCCCTGGTAGCCGACCATCACCTTGCGGTCGATCGTGGTGAAGTCGACATCCTGGGCCGCCGCGGGCAGCAGGGAGGCGACGATCGCGATCGGGCAGGTCGCGAAGGGCATCGGGGGTCCTCGGGCTAGAAGGGCCAATCGATGGGCGGCGGGGGATACCAAGAGGGATGCCCGGCCAGGGCCTTCTTCCAGGCCTGCCGCCAGGGTCGGCCCACCGCTTCGTTCAGGGCGATCTCCAGGTTCGGCACCCGGTACTGGTCGAGGACGCCGCCGAGTTCCAGCAAGAGTGAGTCGTTCTCCCGGGCCGCCTCGGCGAGTTCGGCCGCCTCGGAGGCGCGGGAGGCCAGCTCGGCGAGGGCCCGGTAGCTGATGTCGGCGTATTCCGCCTGGGCCAGGGCGTTCAGGTTGGGATGGGGCGAAGTGGCCACGATCCCGCCCGGGTCGGGAAGGCCGTTGTCGTCGCCGGCCAGGATCACCGGGTCGCCCAGCCAGGCGCCCGGGAACGAGGCGGCGTCCCTCGGGTAGCAGTCCATGACGAGGAGCTTCAGGGCGCGGATGCAGAAGTCGCCGCGCAGGACCGAGGACGCCTTGATCCCCTCGCCGAAGCGGGACGGGTCCAGGTACTGCATCCGCGCCGGGTTCACGACCAGGAAGTAGGCTCCCAAGGCGCTGCCCTTTTCAGAAAATCATGCGTTGATCGTGGAAGGCGCTGAGGGCCCTCATCCGTCGGACGTGCTGGGCGACGACCAGGCCGGTGACCAGCAGCAGGGCGGCGATGATGTCGGGGTGGTGGTTGGGCTCTTCGGGCCTGGGGTAGGCGATCGCCAGGTAGCCGGCGACCGACAGGGCGGTCGTCAGCCAGACGAGACGGGTGCTGTTCCAGAGCCCGGAGGTGGCGATCAGGAGGGAGTAACCGAGGACATACGGCGTGTTGGCCCCCTTCATGAGCCCCATCGCGATCGTGGCGAACAGGATATCGGCCGCCACCCACCAGGCGCGGACCCGCTTCGACCCGCGCCGCCGGCGTTCGAACCAGCCGATCAGCAACGTGACGAGCAGCCAGGCCGCCACCGTGATGGTCAGCCGGAGGTGCAGGCCGACATCGAGATTCTCGATGACCAGGGTGTTCACCTGGGTGATCAGCAAGACGCTGCCGATCCCCAGGCCGCGGGCCATCAGGTCCGGGTTCTGGCGGGCCCAGCGGCCGATCGCCCCCAGCGGGCCGATCCGGGCCGCCTCGACCGGTTCGCCGCGGAGGTATCGCTCCAGGTCGGCCGCCAGGGCCTCGGCCGAGGGGTAGCGGCGATCGGGCTTCTTCTCCAGGCACTTGAGCACGATCATTTCCAGGGCCCGGGGCACCGCCGGGTTGATCCGCCGGGGCGGCTCCGGCTCGCGCTCGAGCACCTGCATGACCGTCTCGTTCACGGTCCGGGCGCGGAACGGGGGCCGGCCCGTCAGTAATTCGTACAGGATCGCGCCCAGGCCGTAGACGTCGGCGGTTGCCGAGACGTCGGCACCGCGGCCGCCGGCCTGCTCGGGTGCCATGTAGCTGGGCGTGCCGACGGTGGCGCCGTGCTGCGTCAGGCCCGGGTCGCGATCGCCGCCGACCCGCTTGGCCAGGCCGAAGTCGATGACGTGCGGCATGCCGCGGTCGTCGATCAGGATGTTGCCCGGCTTCAGGTCGCGGTGGACGAACCCCTGCCGATGGGCATATTCGACGGCCCGGGCGATCGGCACGACCAGCCGGGCGGCCGATGACGGATCGGCCTGGAACCGGCCCAGGTGCTCGACCAGGCTGCCGCCCTGGACCAGCTTCATCGTGAAGTACGGGTAGCCCAGGTGCTGGCCGACCTCGTAAATCGTGACGATCTGATCGTGCTCCAGGCTGGCCGCCGCCACCGCCTCGGCCAGGAACCGGCGGACCTCCTCGGGCGTCGCGAACGGGCCCGACAGGATCATCTTGAGGGCGACCTGGCGCCCCAGTCGGCGGTGCCGCGCGCGGAAGACCACCCCCATGCCGCCTCGGGCGATTTCGCCGATCAGCTCGTACTCGCCGATCAACGCGCCCCGGACGGGCAGGGAGCCGGGATGGGCCGGCCCCGAGGAATCGCCGCGATCGTACGCGATCGTGTCGTCGGGGTTCGTGGGCAAGTTCACGGCCACGGTGGCGTCCGGGTCGGGCCCGAACGCCTCGGCGAGGGCCTCCGCCGCGGCCTCGGCCGGGAATCGGCCCCGGTATTCCGAGGGGCAGGGGCGTTCGCCCCGATCGCGGCGGCTCGACCTCCAGCGCCAGCAATTCGCGGAGCAGGTAGGGGCGGTCGGCGGCCTCGGCCGAGGCGAGGTAATCCTCGATCCTCGGGGCCGAGCCGTCCCGCCAGCAACGCTCGAACCGTTCGCAGGCGTCGTGCGCCCGGCGTGCGGTCGAAAGCGGCGGGTCGGTCATGGCGACGCCCCCGATTCGGCCCGCGCCTCCTCGGCCCAGACCTGGCGGATCAGGTCGAGGCGCCTCGCGACGGTCCGACGGGCGCAGCCGAGGCGTTCGGCGATCTCGTCGTTGGAGAAGCCCTCCATCCGCCAGACGGCGACCCGCCGGAGCTCGGGCCCTTCGAGGAGGCCCAGCAGGCGGGAGTACTGCTCGGCAACCTCCGCGGCGAAATCCGGGGTCGGCTCGTCGCCGATGATCCGATCGAGGCCTTCGGCCAGCGCGGCATCGAGCCCGCCGCCCCGACGCTGTGCATGCTGCCGGGCGACCTGGCCGGAGACCTTGCGGGCCGTGATGACGACGAGCAGGCGCCAGAGGTCCTGGCGGTCATCGAGCCGGGGGAACCGGCCATCGGCGGCGCCCTGGAAGAAGCTCTCGAAGGCGCTCAAAGCGGCGTCTTCCTCGTCCTCAACGGCCCCTTTGCGTCGCCCCCGGAGGCGTTGCCGTGCCAGCCGGACGAGCCGCTCATAATAGCGCTCCCAGAGCGGCTGTGCGGCCATCGGGTCGCCGGCCTTGAGGTCGATCAGCAGGCGGGAAATCGAGCCGACCTCGTCGCGGGGCATCAGGCACGACTCCGAGGGGAAGGGGGCGGGGTCGATTCTAAACCCGGGCCCGCGGCCTTGCCAGTTTTCCCGGCCCGCACTGGCACGAGGGGCGGCCGGATTCGCATCATGGGGGGAATCGCGCCCGATTCCAGGCCCCCCGACCCGCGGATCCCGCCGAGAGCGACCATGAACGCCCAGGCCGCCGAAACACCCACCGTCCCCACCCCCGAAACCGCCGCGCCCCCCCGTTCGCACGTCGCCCCCTGGCTCTGGTGGAGCCTGCGGCCGATCCACTGGGCGCTGATGAGGTACTACTTCCGCACGAAGGTTACCGGCTGGGAGCGGATGCCGAAGAAGGGGCCCGTGATCATCTGCCCGACCCACCGCTCGCGATGGGACACCCTGGCCCTTTATTGCTCGATCAAGCGGCCGCTGCGGTTCCTGACCACCCGCGACGAATTCCTGGGGGCCCAGAACTGGGTCATGCGCCGGATGGGGGCCTTCCCGGTGAACACCCAGCGACCCGAGCCGGGCGTGATGAAGCACTGCCGCGACCTCCTGATGGCCGGCCAGCCGCTGGTGATTTTCCCCGAAGGCGCCCTGTACTACTACCCGCCCGACCACGTCCACCCGATCAAGCCGGGCGCCGCCTGGATCGCCCTGGTCTGCCAGGAGAAGCTGCCCGATACGCCCCTGTCGATCGTCCCGGTGCGGCTCAAGTACGGCGAACGGATCCTGAAATTCCGAAGCCGGATCGAGGTGGAGGTCCGACCGCCGATCGCCCTGGCGCCCTACATGGAGATCCCCAAGAAGCAGGCGATCCGGCAACTGACCGCCGACATCCAGGCGGCGCTGGGCGACGTGGTGAGCGAGGCGCCGGCAGATGTTCCGGTGCCCGACGACGGCCCGCCCGATCCGGTGCGATCCTGAGCCGATGGCGATCATCCCATCTCCAGGACGCCAGCAACGCATCCGCACATGATGCCAGGGCACACAAGATACCGAGGCGAATCGGATCGGCGTTGCCCGCGCAAGTTCAGTCCGCCTCCCAACGGAACCTCGCCGCGGCCAGCGCCCCGAACACCGCCGCGAAGCCGAGCAGGGCGGCGGCGGGCCCGAGCATTTCGAGCGGTGAGGTGGCGCGGATCGTGGCGGCGTCGAAGCCGTCGACGGCCCATCGGGTGGGGATGATCGGGGTGATCTGGCGGACCCAGGCGGGGAAGAACTGGCTGGGGAACCAGCCGCCCCCCAGCATCACCAGCACGAGCACCACAAGGATCGCCACGCCCCGGGCCGCCTGCGGGGTCTTGCCCACCGAGGCGACGAGCAGGCCGAAGGTGGAGGCCATCAGGGCGAAGGCCAGCGTCACGGCGGCGAATCCGAGGATCCCCGCCGGGCCACCCTGGATGCGGATGCCGTAGGCCAACGCGCCGAAGCCGAAGACGATCGCGATCACCGCCGACGCGATCAGCGTCCCGCTGAGGACCCGGGCCGCCAGCAGCGTTCGCCGCGAGAGCGGCGCGGCCCTCAGCCGCTTCCAGACGCCCCGTTGCCGCTCGAGCAGGAGCAAGGCCCCGGTCTCGACGGCCGAGAACAGGGTGAATTGCACGGCCATCCCGCCGAACGTGTGGGCGTAGATCGCCTGCGATTGCTGCATCTTGCCGGCCGTCACCGCCTCCTCGCGGGTCTCGTAGGGCATCCGCATCCCGGCCGGCCCCTCGGCCTGGGCTTCGGCCTTCGACTCGTCCCGGACCCGGCGCACCTCCCGGAACATCGACAGGAGCGAATCACGGAGGGCGGTCGGCATCGCGGCGTTGGTCTCGAGATCGGCCTCGTAGCGGGCCCAGGTGGCCGAGTCGGGCGACATCATCGAGGCCCCGACGACCTGCATGACGTGCTGCGCCAGGAGGCCCCGCACCATCCCCAGTTCGGCCAATTTGGTCGGGTCGTAGAGCAGGTCCAGCGTGGGCCTGTCGCCCGGCCCGAACATGGCCCGCGTGGCACGGTCGCCGAACCCCTCAGGGATCAGGATGCCGACGACGACCTGGCCCTTCCGCACCGACTCGCGGGCCTCCTCGGCGGTGCCTTCGATGACCTCGAAGTCGCCGTCCTTGCCGAGCGAGGCGATGAGCTTGCGCGAGAGGTCGCTGGAATCGCCGTCGACCACCCGGATCCTCACCGGCCCGGCCTCGCCTCCGGAGCCGGTCGCGCCGCCGATCAGGGTGGACATGAAGGAAGCGAGCAGGATGGGCGCGATGACGCCCATGATTACGGCGCGACGGTCCCGAATGAATTCGATCAGGTCCTTGCGGACCAGGGCCGAGAGGGCCAGATGCTGGCTCATGGGTCGCGGAGGCTCCGGCCGGTGAGGGTGAGGAAGACCGCCTCCAGGTCGGGGCGATCGGTGACGGCGTGCGACACGCGGGCGCCCTGCCCGGCGAGCCAGCCGAACACGGCGGGCATCGCCGCGTTCAGGTCCTTCACGCCGATCGCCAGGTGGCCCGGGATGGCGGATGTCTCGACCGTGGCCACGCCCGGGACCCCGCGGAGGCCGGCGACGATCGCCTCGTCGGCCGCACCTTCGAGTTCCACGGCGATCCGGTTGCGGGCCGGGAGCCTTCCATAGAGGCCGCGCAGGGTGTCGTCGGCCACGACCCGGCCCCGGTCGATGATGACGATCCGGTCGCAGAGCCGTTCGGCCTCTTCCATGTAGTGGGTCGTGTACAGCAGCGATTTACCTCGAGCCTTCAGCTCTTCGAGGTTGTCGAAGATCGCGTTGCGGCTCTGGGGATCGACGCCGACGGTGGGCTCGTCGAGGATGAGCAGTTCGGGGTCGTGCAGCAGGGCGGCGGCCAGGTTCAGGCGTCGCTTCATGCCCCCGCTGAAGTCCCTCACGCGATCGCGGGCCCGATCGGCCAGGCCGACGAGCTTCATCGCCGCGTCGATCGAGCCGGCCAACGCCGGCCCTTCGAGCGCGTAGAGGGCCCCGAAGATCCGCAGGTTCTGGTCGGCGGAAAGCTCCTCGAACAGGGCCAGTTCCTGCGGGACCAGGCCGAGTTTCCGCTTGGCGGGGGCCGTATCGGACGCGACCTCGCCCCCGTCGACGAGCACGCGACCGTCGTCCGGCCGGAGCAATCCGCAGATCATCGACACGGTGGTCGTCTTGCCCGCCCCATTGGGCCCGAGCAGCCCGACCGACTCGCCCCGTGCCACCGAGAACGAGACGTCATCGACGGCCACGAAGCGGCCGTAGGCCTTCCTCAATCCGCTCACTTCCAGCATGGGCACCTCGATGTCCTGGCCCCAGCTTCTTCGCGGCGGGGGCGAAGTTATTGGATCGGCCCGGGCGGTGCCATGTCGGCCCCGTGCGGGGCGGATCGCGGCCTGCCGGGCCGGCCGGCGGCATGCCCCGTGCAGGTTGGGGCGACGCCAGGGGGCCGGCCGGCCCCCCCGTTCGTGGCCGAGTCGGAGGGGCGATCATGGCGATGACGAAGGAGAGGAAGGGCCGTTTCCGGCGCGTGCTGGAAGCGATGGAGATGCGACTCCGGGGTGACCTCCAAACCCTCGAGGACGCGGCGCGCAACGGCCTGGGGGGCGAGGCCGGGGGCAGCCTGTCGAACGCGCCGATGCATCTGGGCGACCTGGGCACCGCCCAGTACCTCCAGGAATTGGACGCCACGCTCCTGGAGAACGAATCGTTCATCCGCAAGGAGGTCAGCGAAGCGCTGGGCCGGTGCGATCTCGGCACCTACGGGGTCTGCGACCGTTGCGGCACGGAGATCCCCGACGAGCGGTTGGAGGTCCTCCCCTACACCCGCTACTGCATGCCCTGTTCGGCCGCCGTATCGGACGGCGCGCCGGTGAACCTCAACACGGGCCGGCCCGAATCGGGCTTCGGCGGCCTGGAGCCGAGGATCCCCCGGGACGGGGCGGCGAACTCCACCCGGACCAACCTCAACGACCCCGACCGCCCGTTTACGAAGGGCAGTAGAAGCGACCAGGATGATGTGCACGCCGCGGGCACGGCGGGCGGCGGCACCGCGATCGGCGGGCTTGCCGGCACGAACATCGGCGAGGGCGACCCGGACGACGGCAACCTGGAGGACGCCATGGGCAGCGGCCACTTCGATCAGCAGCTTGACGACGACCACGAGGATACGTCGACCTACTCGGGCCCGTCGGGCGGAGCCGTCGGCGGGGCGGTGGCCGACTCCCGGGCCTCGGGCGGCAAGACCGGCGGCGGCATCGCGCCCGGCCAGCATCCCGGCGAATCGCGCAGCGATTAACCGGCAGGCGGGAACGCGGATGCCCGCCGCGACCGAGGGCACGAGCCCGGGGGCCCGAAAGGCAGGGGGCGCATGGACACGAGCGACGGCCGGATTCGCCGCCGGATGCAAGCCATCAACGGCATCCGCCTCCACATCGCCGAGGCGGGACCGGCGGACGGGCCGCCCGTCCTGCTGCTGCACGGCTTCCCCGAATTCTGGTACGGATGGAGGCATCAGCTCGGCCCCCTGGCCGACGCCGGCTTCCGAACGGTGGCCCCCGACCAGCGAGGCTACGGCGAGAGCGACAAGCCGGGTCCCATCTCGGCCTACGGGCTCGATACCCTCGCCGACGATGCGGCCGCCCTGGTCGAATCGGCGGGCCATCCCGATGCCGCGGTGGTCGGCCACGATTGGGGCGGCATCGTCGCCTGGTGGCTGGCGATCCGCCGGCCGGATCTGGTCCGGCGGCTGGTGGTGATCAATGCGCCCCACCCGATCGTTTTCCGGCGCCGATTGGCGAAATCGCCCCGCCAGCTCCTGAGGAGTTGGTATGCCTTCTATTTCCAGGTGCCGCGATTGCCCGAAGCCCTGTTCCGCCGCCGGAACTGGGCCTCCCTGGCGGAGTCGATGCGGGCCACCAGCCGGCCCGGTACCTTCTCGGACGCCGACCTCGATCGCTACCGCGCCGCCTGGTCGGCACCCGGCGCGATGACCGCGATGCTCCACTGGTACCGCGCGGCGATGCGAGTCCCGCCCTCGGCCCGCGACGACGTACGGGTCCACGCCCAGACTCGAATGATCTGGGGGGCCAAGGACGGGTTCCTCGAACGCGGCCTGACCCGGCCCAGCCTCGACCTGTGCGATCGGGGCACGCTGGAGGTCATCGAGGACGCCACCCACTGGGTCCAGCACGAGGAACCGGCCCGAGTGAATCGCCTGATCCTCAGCTTCCTGCGGGATGGCGATGCGGCACAGGGTCGCTAGTCGATCGGGCAGGCCCTCTCGGGTTTTCCCCGGCATGGCAAGTGCTTGATCATCCCCGCGCCGCCCGAGTGGCGAATCGGATTGTCCAACACAGCCGAGGTGCAACAATGGATACGCGGAACCCCGAGAAGAAGGCCGACCTCCCGCCCCGCGGCGATCGCAACCCCGACCCGATCACGGATCAACCGGGATCGCATCCGATCGAGACCGGGATCGGCGCCGCGGCGGCCGGTGCCGCGGCGGGCATGGCCGTGGGCACGGTCGCCGGGCCGATCGGCACCGCGATCGGCGCCGCGGCGGGCGCCGTCGTCGGCGGCCTGGCCGGCAAGAGCGTTGGCGAGATGATCGACCCGACCACCGAAGATACCTGGCTGCGGGACAACTACGATTCCCGCCCCTATGCGAAGTCGGGCGCCTCGTTTGAGAGCTATCACCCGGCCTATCGCTATGGCGCCGAGGCCGAATCCCGCCATGGGGACGAGGCCTTCGAATCCGTGTCGGACGACCTGCGCAACGCCTGGAACGGCGCCGACCACGGCGGCATGACGTGGG
>JAXMBD010000022.1:0-103999 GCA_046350035.1 Isosphaeraceae bacterium
TCCCTTCCCAGGCCCCGTCCGACGCGGCCAGGTCGCGCAGGGCGGAGGCCAGGACCGAGCCGTCGACCAGCTCGGCGCTGGCCGATCGCCGGTTGTCGGCGTAGCGGTCGAGGAAGGCGTCGGGCTCGAAGCCCTGCGACCTGCAGACGGCCTCGCCCCACCTCGCGAAGTCGGCCAGGCGGGGCATCCGCCGGAGCCGGATCGAGTCGCGGTCGCGCAGGCCTCGGGAGGCGGCCGAGAGAAGCCCCCCGACGAGCTGGGGCCAGGCCCGCTCGAACTTCTGCCAGAGTTCCGACTCGGCCCGTCGATCGCGGTCGCCGATCGTCGGCAGCCGGAGGAAGACGCACCGGTCGGCCAGGTCGGCGCGGGTCACCAGGTCGTCGATCGCCGTCAGGATCGTCGGCCTCATGGCGTCGAGGAAGACCTCCTCGGCGTCGGTGAAGAGCCGGCGGGTCGCGAACCCGCCGCCGGTCGAGAGACGGCAGAGCGAGTCGCTGAGCGAGTCGGAGAGCGACGAGAGGTTGTCGTAGCAGAGCAGCCACGAGTTGGTCGCGCCGATCATCAGGTCGTGCGTCTCGCGGGGCTCGGCGCGGAGCGGCGAGACGTGCGGGTCGACCAGCCGGCGGAGCAGCCGGGCGCAAGTGCTCTTGGCCGAACCCTGCTCGCCGCACAGCACGAGGATCGGGTACGGACCCTCGGGCAGGATCGCCGCCGACAGCCAGGCGATCAGCAGCGGCATGTCCTCGGGCTCGACGTTGACCAGCTCGCCCAGCTCGTCGACGAGCGTGCCGGGCCTCGGCTCGGGCAGGCCGAGCATCCCCGACGGCCGCCGGAAGCGTGCGGGCGGATCCGCGACGACCGACCAGCCGTCGGGGCCGACCCGCGCCGCCTTCCATTTCGCCTCGCCGAGGTCGAGGTAGAACGCCGGGTCGCCGGCCGGGCCCTTCGCCGATCGGACCGAGACGGGCCGCTCGACGCCCTTGAACTCGGCGTCGGCTTCCAGGGCCGAGATCGCCGTGGAGATCGACTCCGGCGTCGGCGGCTTGCCGCGGTCGAGCAGGAAGGCGTGGATCAGCCAACGCCGGAACGTCGACGAGCCGATCTCGTGCGTCTCGCGGTGGTCGCCGGCCGGGATGTGGGCGAAGAGCCGGCGGTCGGGGGTGTGGAACAGCTCGGCGCCCGAGGCGAGCCGCAGGAGCGTCTGCACCTGGGATTCGCCGGCGCCGTTCTGCGCCTGGTTCGCCCGGTTGATGAGCCGGGCGAGCTTGGGCATGGCGTTGAACGACCGGCCGCCCGGCTTCTCGCCCATCGCCCCCTTGAGGATCTTGCGGAACTTCCGGCGCGAGACTTCGCCGGCATGGACCAGGCCGAGGAACGCGACGAACATCGACGCCGCCTTCTCGCGGGCCTTCGCCGGGTCCTCCTTGGGGTCGCGCGGGCGGGGCCGGAGGTAGTCGATCATCGCGGCCGAGAACCGGTCGCGGAGGTCCTCGGCCTCGTCGCCGGCGTCGTCGCCTGCCGGCGCCTTGCGGGCCAGCCGGAGGATCGCGGCGACCTGATTCCTCAGCGCCTGCTTCCGGGAACTGTTGGGCTTGGGCGTCGCGGCGGCCGCCGGTGCCTGGCCGGCCTGCTCGCGGGCCGCGAGCAGCGCCAGGACCTCGGCCGACAGCTCGCGGAGCCGGGCCTCGAATTGCTCGCCCTTGGCCGTGAAGAGCGGACGCTTCGTCGGGTCGGCCATCACGGCGAACCCGTCGGCCGCCTCGGGGTCGAGCAGGACGATGGCGCCGTGGTCCCGGGAGCGGGCAAGCAGATCGCGAGCCCGCTCGGCCGGCGGCGCGATCGGCTTGCCGCCGGCCTTGCCGTTGGGGGTCGTGGGGTGGCTCAAAGGGCACCCCCTTCCCGCGTCGGCACGTGGATTCCCCGGGCGCGGCGTTCCTCGCCGGCGTGCCCCGGGCCGCCCGCCTTCCTGGCGTGCGTGGGGCGGCGGCCGCCCCGGTCTCGGGGCGTGGCGGAGCGGGCCGGGAGGGCCAGCTCGGCCGGCCTCGGCGGAAGCCGGAATTCGCCGAGCAGCTCGGCAGGTCGGGCAGGCGATCTCGCCGACGACCATGACCCCGAGTTCGGGCAGGGCCAGCTCGACGCGGACTGGCTCGGGATGGTGATCGATCAGCATCCGCCCGAGCCGCCGGATCGCCGGGGCCATGTCGGAGCCCCATCGCCCCGGGGAGGATGGGGATCACTTCGTAACGTCGGGGGCGGTTCAAAGGGCACCCCCTTCCGCGACGGCCATCGTCTCGGCAGGCTTGGGGGCCTTGAGGCCCATCACCTTGCGGACCTTGTTCCTGAGCTTCTCGCCCACGTACGTCGGTTCGTTCACGAGGGTCGCGATGTCGGCGCCGATCCAGATCCGTGGCGTGGGCGTCCAATCCGTCCGGAAGCCGAAGTGGCGGCGCGATCCTCGTTCGCCCTCCCCGCGACGATACGGCTTGCGTTTCCAGAGGTTGGCGAGGATCACGTCCAGCCGGCCGTCTTCGGGCCCATGCTCCATGCTCAAGATCGACGCCCAGGTCGATTTCGCCCCCTTGGGGGAAGTCAGGGCGTCGAGGAGTACTTCCTCGAAGGGGAGCAGGTCTTTCGCCGGCGTTTCCTCGCCGTCGGCCGGGTGAGTCCCCTCCGGTCGCGGAAGACGCCGCGATTTCCTTGGCATAGGCCGCCTCGGAGGCGGCATCGGCCGCATCGCGTTCCGCCCTGCTGCGCCTCGGCTTCCTGGGCTTCTCCGCGACCTCGGCGGCCTCGGGCTTGCCCTTGGGATGGATCACGTTTAGCCCGCCGACGAGCGGGAATAATGGGGCTCGATCTTCGATCCGGGGTCGTGCGTTTCGAGGTAGGCGAGCGCCTCATGCCTGGTGCAGGCGGCGAGGTAATAGAGCGCCCATGCCGATCCGCGAGTTCGGCGACGTGACGCGGCAGGGCCCACCCGATCGTCGCGCGTCGCGACTTCTTGCGGGCAGATCGAATACGCGCCTTGCGGGATCGCCCCGGCGTGCCTTTCGAGGCGGCTATTCGAGACGAATGAGGCGGGATGCTGCGACTCGACGGTTCGACGGGCCTCCGTCTCGGACGCGTCTCGGATGTAATACAAAGGGCCATCCTGGCCCTTTGATACACCCGCCACGTCGCCCGTTCGTCCGGGTTTCCCCGGGGAAAGCGGACATCCGCCTTGGCCGGAACGACCGCCAGGTCATAGCGGTCGATGCGGTATTCATCGGGGGCCGCGCCCGGGAGGGCATTCGCGAGGTAATCGGCCGCATCGTCGCGGGTGCAGGCCGCCAGGTAGAACACTACTTTCTTGTCGGCCGAGCGTCTTACCTCCCAATTCCACAACGTCGTCGGGCGATCATCGGGCGGGGCCGCCTCGGCGGGCGGATCGACGGCCTGGACGTCCCCGCTCGGCCGGCTCGGCCGGCTCGGCCGAGCGGTCGAACAGGGGATGCCGATCGGTGTCGGGCAGCGACTCTTGGAGCATCCGGTCCGCTTGGGCTCCCGACGCCTGACCGTCTCGGCGATCGCGTCCTTCCACTTCCGCCTGGCTTCGAGGTAGCCGGCGTAAGAGGCGTTCTCGGCCGCCTCGGCCTCGCGAAGCTCCGACTCGCAGGCCAGGATCCGGTCGATGTTGAGCATGGGGCTCATCGGCGGGCCCCCTTTCGTGCCGGCGAAAGTCGTACGCGCCGGGTTGGCCCTCGGTGAAGAGCCGCATCTGGCCATCGGCCTCGCGGAGCGTCTCGACGAACGCCTCCATCTCGGCGTCCTCGGTCTCCTCGGACATCGCCTCGTATTCCTCGTCCTCCAGCTCCTGGACGAGTTCCTCGACCTGGTTCATGGACTCCTCTTCGGCCCGGATCTCGGCCAATTCCGCCGCGTAGGCGAGGTCCTCGGCGATCGACGGATCCTCGGCCAACTCGTGGATGTCGTCGAGGTCCTCCGGTACCGCGGGATCCAAGGCCGTGAAGCGATCGAGGGCCAGGCCGTGGGACCTGCAGATCAGGCCCAGGGCGACGGCCATGCGGAGATGGACGCAGTCCCACTCGGCCGCCCAGCCGCGGCAGGTGCAGGACGCCCCGGCGTGCGCGTCGCCGCACTCGGCGCAGGGCCCGTGGTGGATGGACACGATCGACTCGGTCCCCGACCAGCCGTGGCCGCGCCGGAAGCGGATCGCCCGGCCGCCCACGAACAGCTCGATCGTGTAGGGCTTGTCGTCGACCGTGACCAGCATGGTCCCGTCGAAGCCGCGTTCGTCGCGGGCCACGCCGCGCAGGAGGGTGCGCTGGGCGCGGCGATGCGGACGTGGGCCGGCGGCCCGCGTCGCGGTGCGAGTGCTCATGTTTTTCGAACCTTTGGTTGGCCTCGGGCGGGGCGAACTTGGTCGGTGAGCCCCGTCGTCGGCTTGTCCCCGGGGGAGGCGCCCCGGGCCGCATCGGCCCCGTTTGGTGCCGATGGGATGACTCTACGCACCGACGCAACCTTAGCTCAAGGTGATCGGGCATGAATGTCGCGGCGGCCTGGAAACGACGGGGGCCGCGCGCCGCGGGGGGCGGCGCACGACCGGTGGTCGCGTCGAGGGCCCCGCGGCGTCCACTCGCGGCGGGCCCGTCTCGGCCGCCCTGCGGCCCTCGTCGCCGCCCTCGGCGTAGGGGTAGAGGGCGATCGGCAGCGGCCGTAGTTCCATCCCGCCGCCGAAGACCGCGATCGCCCGCCTCCCCCCTGCCCCACAACTGCTGGGGCACGAAGTCCGTCCGGCCGTTGACCAGGACGTGGCCCGCCCCGTCCCTGGTGATCGTCGCCGTGCCCACGCCTTCGTCTCGATCGTCATCGCTTGTTGCCCCCGTTGGCGGGCCGGATGTCGGCCCGACGTGGGCACTATAGAGCTTAGCGGGAGCTTAGTCAATGATTAGCCCTTGGTTTTCGCCGAGGAGCTTCCGGGCGGCGGCGACGGCGTGGTAGATGATGAACTGGGATTGGTTCCTCCCGTCGGCCTCGGCGGCCCGCTCGATGAGTTCCTTCTGCTCGGGCGTGACGCCGAGCCGGATCACTCCGCTTGCCGGCCGCCTTGAATCGGGCGCCGGCGGACGTGGCAGGCGTCGCCGGCTTCTCGGCCAAGCTTCCCGGCCGGCTTCCTGGACTTGGCCATCGGATCCTCCCCCTGGGATGGGTCGCACAGCGGGCAGGATAGAGCTTAGCGGGAGCTAAGTCAAGTGGCGGGCCGGCGATCAGGCATGATGCCCGACCGCCGGCCGTTCGGGGGGATCAGGATTTCCGATGCCTAGTCGCCTCGGCCGCTCGCGGCCCGCCCCCATCATCGTCGCCTTCATCCACTTCATCGAGCCAGACCCAGTGGCAATCCTCGTGCGAGTGGATGCTCGCCGGGAATACATCCCCCGGCAGCATCAGTCGCACGGCAGCCCCAATCCCGGTCCTCATGGTCCGAGGTTGGCGTCCTTGTCGATGTACCCGTGGAATTGGAAGTGGCCGACGAAGTCGCAAACCTGGCCCGTGCGGGCAATGCTTGGCCTTGGCCATGGCGCATCCCTGCTCGATCCGCGCACGACGCCGGCCGCCGCGCGCTCGGGTTGAAAACCCCGCGGATCGAATAGGCGCAACACTCGCCGACGAACGGACGAAGGCCAGAGGCCGGCGGTCCCGGATCGCGGGGTGTCCGCCGCCGGCAAGGGGTTCTTTTGCGAGTTACCCTTGCCGGCGGTTTCGTACGCCCTCGAGGTCGCGTTATGCGGCGGTCCTGTCGGGGACGCGCAAAGGCAGGCCGGAAGGCCCCTCGGCCTCGAGGTAGGCGACCAGGGCGAGTTCCATCAGCGATGCTGACGGAGAGGCGCTGTGTCGCGGGCACGGCAACTGGATCAGTCGTAGAACTCGGCGCGGCGGCCATCGTGGTATGCCCTTGCCGAACCGGCCCCAAATCCCGATCGCCGGCCTTCGCGTCGGGATCCCCGGCCGCCGGCTTCGCATCGGGCGACGGCGGCCTCCCCGAAGCGGACATACCCGCCGATCCGCCGGAGGTTGGCGATATCGGCGTGGCAATAGTGATCCTGGGTCCTCATCGTGGTGTGCCTCAGGACCCGCTGGATCTCCAGGGCGGGTGAGCCGCCAGGCCGACTCCGCGTGAGTGGCCCAGGAATGCCTCAACATCAGGAAGGTGACGGGCCCGATCCCGGCCGGATCCTTCGTCGCGACCAGGTTGACCCGGGCGGCACCTTGGGGTATCCATGGGCTTGAGGCGGAATGCGCAGCACGCCGAGGATCAGCCGATCGCCGCCTGCTTGCGCCCGGTCGAGATCAGGGTGTCCGCCAGCAGCTCTGGATCGGCGAGCGCCCGCGCCAGCGATCATGGAGCAGCGCTGGCCCCACGATCACCAGGTAGCGGCAACGAAGGACGTCCTCGACGCTGGTCGAACTCGGTAGGACGCCGTTGCCGGCGATCACGGCATGGTATCGAGGCCGATGCCGTTCCCAGTTCGGCGAGCAGGTCGCGGGTACCCCAGCAGGGCGGCGATCAGGCCCATCGGAGGTGCTGACCTTGGCGGGCTCGTCGCCCCGGATCAATGCGCGGCAGGCGGCGAGTGCAGCCAGGTAGCCGCGAGGCGCCAGGCGAAGGCGCGACGTCCGGGCAGGACAGGTGGCCGCGGATCGTGTTGGGGTGGCGGCGCTCGACCTGGGCCCGGATCATCGGGTGACGAGCGGGATGGTCAGGTCGGCCGTCGAGCGGACCCCCAGGCGCCCCAGCTCGGCGAGGAGGTGCCGCATCGCCAGGTAGGTGGCCCGTGCCCTCATCGGGGGCTCATAGCGGCAGGACTTCCTCGGCGAATTCGCCCCAGGCGCGGGGCTTGATGGACGGCGTCGACGCCGGGTAATGCGGCACGTCTAGGTAGGCGCTCATCGCATGGACTCCATTCTGCGATACCGGGGAATCGTCGGGCGGCCAAGAGTTGCCGCCCGGATTAACTATGCGGCACGCATCGGAATACGTCTACTAAAGCGGCATTGCGCCCCATTTGTTTACATCGCCTATTCGCCACAGATCGCCCAGACCGCAGGCTTTGCAAGGCGGAGGTTGCGCGTTCGATTCGCGTCGTCTCCACTCCCCGGAAATCCCGCCGAATCCCGCACCTGGGGATACTCGCGGGCTTTGCCCAACTCCTGAACCCGTCGGAGTGGCTCAAGGCGTTGGTGGCGAGCCTGGAGAACGATCGAGTAAAACGGATCGTCGTACTGGGCTGACGGGCCGACAGGCATCGGTGGCGGTGGGACTTCGCCCGAAGCCGGTCCGTGACTACCCCACGACACGTACTGCGAGCACCCCCGCCCGCGGGCGGATGGGCACGCGGCATCCAGGGCGACGACCATGCCGGAACGACGAACCCGGACGCTACTCCCCTGGACGCTCGCATTCGCGGCGTTCGTCGCTTCGCCCGCCCCGGCGGCGGATGGGATCCCCGCCGGGGAGGATGGGCCGACCCTCCTGCTGGTCGATCGCGACGGCGGCCAACTCGTTGTGGTCGACCCCGTCGGCAAAGCCGTCCTGGGGCGCGTCCCGACGGGCGAGGCCCCCCACGAGGTGGCCGCCTCGGCGGACGGAAAACTCGCCTTCGTCGCCAATTACGGCACCCAGCAAACCCCCGGGCGGTCGATCTCGATCATCGACATCGCCGCCCGGAAGGAACTGCGGCGCCTCGACCTCGGTGCCCTTCGGCGGCCCCACGGGCTCGCCGTCGTCGAGGGCAAGGTCTACTTCACCGCCGAGGCCAACCGCGTCCTGGGTCGCCTCGACCCGATGGCCGGGCCGGCCGACGTCGTGGACCGGATCATCGGCCTGGGCCAGGACCTCTCCCACATGGTCGTCGCATCGCCCGACGGGAGTGCCCTTTACACGGCAAACATGGGGTCCAATTCCATCACGGGAGTCGATCGGCGGACGGGACGGCTCAACACCGTCGCGGTCGCGAAGCAACCCGAGGGCATCGGGATCTCGCCCGACGGCAAGGAGGTCTGGGCCGGCAGCCGGGCCGCCGGCGAAATCACCGTGGTCGATGCCGGATCGTTGGAGGTGAAGGCTACGATCGAAATCGCCTGCCCGGCCTATCGGCTCCTCTTCACGCCCGACGGCAGGCACGTGCTGATCCCGGACATGGGGAGCGGCTCGCTGGTGGTGGTGGATCCGGCATCGCGCAAGGTGGCGAAGGTGATCGACGTCGGCGGCGCCGCAGGGGGCGTGGTCACCGATCGCGCCGGGCGGATCGCCTACGTCGCCCTGCCCGGCGGGGGCAAGGTCGCCATTGTGGACCTGGGCACCCTATCCGTATCGGGGACGATCCCCGTCGGGTCGATCTCCGATGGGATGGCCTGGGCGGAGTCGGCGGCGAACGACTGAAACACCGGGTCGAGGTTCCAGGCGCAGCCCCGTGAAGAAGCCCTTCATCGCCGTGAAGTTCGGCCCGTCCGTCGCCAAGAACGGCGTCACGCTCGGCTGCTGCCTGGCGACCGTCATCAGCTACTCGACGCATCACCACATCGGCTGGGCGATCCTGCACGGCATCTTCGGCTGGCTCTACGTCGCCTACTTCTATCTCACGGGTTCGTGGCAAGGGCCGGCGCCGTGAAGGGCCGAGGTCCTGCCGGCCCTGATGCCGCGGGCCCCCTGGATGGGGTATCGATCTTGGCCCTCCCCGCCCCCGGTTCTCGGCCGGCGCCGGGGATCTCGCGGATCGATCGGCCGGCAATCCCGACGAGCGTGATCGAGACCATCCAGGGCGGCCCTGACGACGTCATTTTCCAGCCCGCATATTTTAGCAGGATGGCCCGCCCTCGCCCGTGTCGAACCGTTCAGGGAGCTGTCTCTGATGGTGCCGATCCTGACCATGCTGGCCATGATGGCCCTCCCCGCCGCCGACGGCCCGGGGGCCGATGGCCCGTTCGAACAGCGGGGCTACTACATCACGTTCATGCGGATGCCGACCTACGACCTGGCCGATTGGGAGCGGATCGTGGACGGCATCCGCGACGACGGCGGCAACACGCTCCTGCTCTGGGTCGCCGGCGCCTTCCGCTCGGTGAAATATCCCATCACCTGGCGGTACAACGCCGAGCATGAGAACGTCCGGCGGGATTTCGTACGCGACCTGATCGACCACGCCCATACGAGGGGTATCCGGGTCCTGCTGGGCTTCACGCCTTTCGGCTACGACGGCGTAAATCAATATCCGCTGGAGCACCCGGGTCTAAAGGCAATCGGCAGGGACGGCAAGCCCGTGGCCCCTTTCGGTATCGGCTGCTGGGGTTACAACCTCTGCCCATCGAGGCCCGAGTCCCAGGAGTTCATGCTGCGGTATGCCCGGGAGATGGCCTTCGACTTCTACCCGAACGCCGATGGCCTGCTGATCGAGTCCTCGGATTACGCCATCTGCCACTGCGAAGGATGCGGGGAACGATTTTTCGAGAAGGAATTCAACTTCGTCCGCCGGATTTCCGACGAGGTGTGGGAGCGGAAGCCCGGGGCGACGATCGTCGTCTTCCCCCACTACTTCAGCGGATCGGCGGTGCCCGGCTTCGGCGTGAAGGCGGCGAAGCAACCCTTCGACCCCCGATGGTCGCTGGTCTTCTCCCCCCACAGTTCCAACCCCGAGCCCGGCCTCATGAAACGCGCCCGGGCCAGCCTGTGGTGGGACGATTCGCCCGCCCTGCGGCGGCCGCAGGAGATCCGGGCGGGGGCCAGGCGGGCCCGGGAGATCGGGGCGACCGGCTACGTCCCCTCGCTGGAGGCGTTCACCTTCGTCGCCGACCAGGCCGAGGAGGGCCAGGCGTGGCTCCGGGGACGCAGGCAGGTGCCCCTGGGATTCGGCTGGCTCGACCCGGGCGACCCGCCTTACGACGAGTTGCCGATGCGGGCCCAGCGGGTTGCCTACCGGGAGTTCACGCGGGATCCCGACCTATCCTTCGAGGCGTTCCGGGAGACCGTTGGCCGGGAGGCCTTCGGCGCGGCATCCACGCCGCAGTGCGTCGACGACCTGCTGGAAATCCAGGCCGCCCTCAACGCCGAGCGGACGTGGTGTCAGCCCTCGCCACTGACCTCGCCCGGCCGGATGCAGGCGATGGAGGCCCAGGGCCGATTGACGCCGCCGAAGCGGGCCGAGTACCGGGACGCCCTGGATCGCATCCGGGCGATCGTGATGAGGCATCGGGACGCGAAGTCGGGCGGGGAGCGGGAACTACTCCGCATCGCCCGCTGGATACTCAGGAGCCGGGGAGTCGAGATGGAGGATGGCCCGGTTGGCCGGCCTTAGCCGCGGCCCCAGCCGGATGTCCGGCCTCCCCGCAACGGGGGGGCGTCGCCCAGCGGCGAGCATCGAACCGCAGGCAACCGCTGATGCAACGGCCGGATTCCTACCGAATTGGCACCCCGATTGTCGCGAAAACGCGCGATTTCTTGCAATGCGGCGAGGGCCCTTGCAGACGGGACCGGGAGGCATCTATCGCTGCTGCGGCAGGCCTTCGGCCGACTTCTCCGCCTGACGCTTTGGGCCGATAGCAGGGCCGAATCAGGTGCTCGGGGTGCTCGACGGCTGTGGGATTGCGTCCCCAACTCGCCACCGATGCCGGTAGACCTCCGGATCGGGGATTGAATCGAAAGGGATGGGGCGCGGGTTGATTACCCCGGGTAGTCAGAACTCCCGATCGCGGTAGCGGGGTCTACAGGACGCCCGATCGGCCTGACCGCACTCCCGGTTAGAAGGCGGCCTCGAACCTCCTGGGGACTCGTCGTCGCGGCGATTCGATGCGATAATCGGCCGGACCTTCCCCCGTGATCCTTCGGACACATTCGGCTCCAGGGGGTGACCATGCCGCAACTCCACCCCGAGGGCCGCTCCCCGGGCCGCTTCCCCACCACGCAATGGGGTCGAGTGGCGGCGGCGGCCCGGCGCGAAGACGGCGAGGCCCTGGCGACGATCTGCCAGGCGTACTGGTATCCCATCTACGCCTTCGTCCGTCACCGCGGATTCTCGCCCGAGCAGGCGCAGGACCGAACCCAGGATTTCTTCGCCTACGTCTTGGAGCGTGACCTGATCGCGAGAGCCGACCCGGCACGGGGTCGCTTCCGCGCATTCCTGCGCACGGTTTGCGCCCGGCACCTTGCGGGCCACCTGGACCGTGAGAAGGCGGCCAAACGCGGCGGAGGCCGACCAATGCTGGACATCGACCCCCTCGATGCCGAGCGCCGCTATGCACTCGAACCCGCGCACGAGATGACCGCCGAGCGGATCTTCGACAGGACCTGGGCGCTGACCCTACTCGGCCGCGTCGTCGACCGGCTCCGCCGCGAGTACGACGACGCGGGCCGGTCGGCCAGGTTCGAGGAGTTGATCGCCGTGCTGACTCGCGATCCCGAGACGACGCCCTATGAGGCGATCGCCCGGAGGCTGGGGACTTCCGAGGGCGGCGTCCGCGTCGCGGTCCATCGCCTCCGGCGACGTTACGGCGTCCTGCTACGCGAAGAGATCGCGGCGACGGTCGGGGATGCCGACCAGGTTGCCGACGAGATCCAATCCCTCTTCGCCGCCCTCGAGGGCTGAGCCCATTCGAGGCGCGTAACGCCCGCAATCATCATCCCAAGGCGAGGAGAGGTGTCCTCCGGTGTCGGACGCTAACGGGAATGGGGCGAGTGCGATGCGCCCGATTGAAACGTGCCCCGATTGCGGTGTTCGGCTGCCGGGCCGCTCGCCGGCTGGGCTCTGCCCGCTCTGCCTGCTCCGCCTCGGGGCCGCGGCCGCACTCGATTCGGACGAATGGGGAATGCAAGGCGAGGGAGGGGGGGCCATCGCGACGCCGACGGCACGGGTCCACCTGCGTGAATCGTCCGATGATGCGCCGCTGATCCGGCCTTCTTCGCTGGAAGGGTTCGGGCGACGCGACGTATCCGGGCGCTATCAGCTTGTGGGCGAGCTTGCTCGCGGGGGGATGGGTGCCATCTACCAGGGCCGCGATCTCCATCTGGGTCGCGACCTGGCCATCAAGGTGATCCGCGAGGAGCATCGCGACCATCCCGAGATGGTCCGGCGGTTCGTCGAGGAGGCGCAGATCGGCGGGCAACTCCAGCACCCGGGGATCGTCCCGGTGCACGAACTGGGGTTCCTGTCCGATGGCCGAATGTTCATCGCAATGAAGCTGGTGCGGGGCCGCACGCTGGCGGCCTTGCTCGCGGGGCGCAGGGGGCCCGGTGACGAGCGAGCTCGCTTCCTGGCCATCTTCGAGCAAGTCTGCCAGACCGTCGCCTATGCCCACGCGAAAGGCGTGATCCACCGCGACCTGAAGCCGTCCAACGTGATGGTGGGCAGCTTCGGCGAGGTCCAGGTCATGGACTGGGGCCTCGCCAAGGTGCTCGATCTGGGCGGCGCGATTGATGATGAACGGGCCTCCACCGCCGGCGGATCCGCCATTCGGACCTGGCTTCACGGCTCGGATGTGATGGAATCACGGCCTGGGTCCGTCCTCGGGACACCGTCCTACATGGCGCCGGAGCAGGCCCAGGGCGCGATGGAGACGCTCGACGAGCGGGCCGACGTGTTCGCACTCGGCTCGATCTTGTGCGAGATCCTGACGGGCGATCCGGCGTTCGTCGGCGAGGATTCCTCCGCGGTTTACCGCATGGCCGAGGCGGCCGACCTTGCGGATGCGTTCGGGAGGCTCGGATCGTGCGGGTCCGAAGAGGAACTCGTGGCGCTGGCGAGAGCATGCCTGGCCGCCGCGTCGAAGGGCAGGCCCCGCGATGCGGGCGTGGTCGCGGCCGGGCTCACGGCCTATTTGCGCGGCGTCGAGGGGCGACTCCGGGACGCGGAACTGGCGAAAGTGCGCGCCGACGCGCGCGCCGCAGGCGAGCGGCGACGCCGGCAGTTGACGCACGCCCTCGCGGCTTCGGTGCTCGCCACGGGCCTGATCGGCGCGGCGGGTTGGGGGTGGATGGATCGCGAACGGCGGCGTCGGGCCGGGGCCGTGCAGGGAGTGGTCGATGCCGCCCTGGGCGACTCCCGGAAGAAGCGCGAGAGGGCGATCGCCACGGGGGGGGACCCGGTCCTCTGGGTCGAGTCCATCGAGGCGGCCCGACGCGCCGAGGGCCTCCTGGCCGGGAGCGACTCGGGCCCGGAGCACCAGGAGCGGGTCCGCGATTACATCGACGCGTTGGTCCGCGAGCGCGAGGCTGCCGAGGCGGCCGAGAAGGACCGCCGGATCGTCGAGCGCCTGGCCGCGATACTCAACGACTTCGGCGTGCACAGCGACGAGCAGAAGGCCGATTCCGATTATGCGGCGGCGTTTCGCGCCTATGGTGTCGACGTGGATGCGCTCGGCCCCCCGTCCGCCGGCCGCCTGCTGGCGGAGAGCCCGGTCGCGCCGGAACTCGCCAGCGCCCTCGATCAATGGGCGATCCTGCGACGCAGCCGGGCCTTGCGCGACCCGGCCGGGGCCGATCGCCTGGTCGCGGTCGCGCGGGCCGCGGATCCCGACCCCTGGAGGAACCGCCTGCGAGATACGGTCGGCCGCATGGAGGGCGGCCCTGCCCGCCGGCTCGAAGTGCTGGACCGACTCGCAGACACGGCGGACGTGGAGCATCTCCCCGTCACGAGCGTGACCCGGCTGGCGACCTCACTCGCCATCTTCGGTCGACGCGACACGGCCATCGCCCTGCTGCGGAGGGCACAGGCCCGACATCGCGACGATTTCTGGGTGAATGCCGACCTGGGCCGCGAGTTGATGGCGTCGAATCGCCCCGAAGACGCGGCGCGATTCTATGCCGTCGCCGTGGGCGCCGGGCCTAGGAGTGTCCTGGCCCTGAACGGCCTGGGCCGGTCGTTGTACCTGGGCGGACAGCCCCAAGAGGCCGTCGACCTGTTCCGGCAGTGTGTCCGCCTCAGGCCGGACGATCCGCTGATGCACGTCGCTTTGGGCTCGGCGTTGCTCGCGCTGGGCGGCTCGTCCGAGGCCCTCGCCGCATTCTCCGAGGCGAAACGGCTCAAGCCGAACGACTGGATGGTCCGCGATCAGATCGCCCTGGCGTTCTCGAATCGCGGCGACTGGGACTCGGCCATCCGGGAGCAGCGCGAAGCGGTCGGGCTCTTCCCGGCGATGGGCGTTGCCCACAAGGCGCTCGCGCACGCCCTGCAGTCGGCCGGTCGGCTTGAGGAAGCCGTGGCCGAGTTCCGAGAATCGGTGCGGCTCGACCCCCGCTTCCCCGCGACGCGCCTGTTCCTGTCCCGCGCGTTGATCGAGTCGGGCGAGCCACGCGCGGCGTTGGAGGCGCTGGCCCGGATCGAGCCGGGACCGCCGCCGGATCCGTTCGTCACGCCGGGGATGCTGGTATCGCGAGCGGAGAGGCTCATCGCCCTCGAACCACGCCTGCCGGCCGTCATGGAGGGGTGCGAGATGCCTTCGAGTGCCGAGGATGCCGCATGCTTCGCCCGACTGGCGTTCGCGCGAGGGCGGCCCGAGGCGGCGGCCCGCCTTTGGGCCGAGGCGTTCGCCGCATCTCCCGACCTTGCGGCGGACCTCGTCGCGATGAACCGATTCCAGGCGGCCCGCGCCGCGGCACTCGCCGGAGACGAGGGCGACCGGAAGCCCCCCCAATCCTCGGCCGAGGCCCGGGCAAGTTGGCGTCGCCTTTGCCTCGAATGGTTACGCGCCGACCTGAGGGCCTCCAAGGCCCTCCTGGGCTCGGGAACCGTGCCGCAGCGTGCGGGCGTCGCCCGGCGGCTCGGCCGATGGCATGTCGATCCAGCCCTGGCGCCCGTCCGCGACGAGCCGGGGCTCTCGACTCTCCCTGACGCCGAGCGGGGGCCTCTGGATGAGTTCTGGGACGAGATCCGCGCGATTCGTTCGGTAAACCCGGTCCCGGCGAACCGCCGGTCGGAGCCCGACCGAAATTTCTGATGCACCCTGTAACATCCCCGGTCGCTCCCCCAATAGGCTAACCAGACGCCGCTTGTGCGAGCTCGAAGTGTCGGCCATCCGGGCCCCGGGTGGAAGGACACCGGGGTACGGCGCGTGGACCGCGATTCGTCGAACTCCATCACCTCCGGGGGACACGAGATCCGTCCCGCGCCGGCGGGGCCGGCGGTCAGCCGACGTTTCTTGAAGGAACGTTCGCGCCCCGCGACGAGGGATGGCTTCGCGGATCGGCCCTCAAAACGCCCGCGTCGCCCTCAACCAAATCCTCCGGTTGTCTTTCGCCGGAGGGAGCCCCATCCAGTATCCTATCGACGGCTCATCCCGGTCGAAGCCTGTTCATCAAGGGGTTGGAACGTGAATTACGGGCAATTCTCGAGGCGGGGATTCCTCCGGCGCTCGCTCGGCTCGCTCGCCGCCGCCGGGCTGCCGACCTGGTATGCTCGGCAGTTGCTGGCTGCCCAGGGCGAAGGCCTTACCCATCGGGCCTCCTTCAACGATTGCCTCGTCATGGGCATCGTCGGCATCGGCAGCCCGCAAAGCCGCAGCATGCAGGTCGTCAACGAGTCGTCACCCAGCGTCAAGGCAGGGCAACTTACCTTCACCCTGGGCTGCGACGTGGACGCCTCCCATCGCAAGCGGGCCACGGAGGTGATGCGCGAGAGGGGATTCCCCGACTTCGATGCCAGGTTCGGGGACTTCCGCGAACTCGTCCAGGATAAGTCCCTCGACGGCGTACTCGTCGCAACGCCCGACCACTGGCACGCGCAGGTGGTCATCGAGGCCCTCAGGGCCGGCAAGGATGTCTACTGCGAGAAGCCGTTGACGCTGACCGTCGCCGAGGCGCTGGCCGTCCAGAAGGCCGTGAAGGACAGCGGCCGCATCCTGCAGACCGGCAGCCAGCAGCGCACCGACTTCCGTGGCCTGTTCCGCCTGGCGGTCGAACTGGTCCGTGCCGGCCGCATCGGCAAGGTTCAGTCGATCGAATGCCGTCTCAACGGCAACCCGACGAGCGGGCCACTGCCCGACATGCCGGCCCCCGAGGGGCTGGACTGGGACTTGTGGCTGGGCCCGGCCCCGGAGGTCCCGTATCGCAAGAAGGGCAACCAGTCGAACTGCCACTATGAGTTCCGCTGGTGGTACGACTACTCCGGCGGCAAGATGACCGATTGGGGCGCCCACCACCTGGACGTCGCCCAGTGGGCCCTGGACAAGGACGGCAGCGGTCCCATCGCCGTGGAAGTCCTCAAGGCGGCCAGGCCGTACGAAGGCGGCGACGGCTACAATTGCCATCCGAGCTTCCAGGTGCAGTACACCTACGACAACGGCGTCAAAGTGATCGCGATGAGCGGCGGCGGCACCGACATGGAGTCCAAGCTCGTCGACAAGGACGGTCAGGTGCCCGAGCAGCGGTTCGGGCCGAATCGCGGCAAGCCGATGCGCATCGGCCCGGATGAGAACGGCGTCCTCTTCCTGGGCGAGGAGGGCAGCCTGTTCGTGAGCCGCGGCACGATCCTCGCCAGCGACGCGAAGATCCTCTCGGAGCCCCTCAAGGACGACCCGCAGGTCTACGACGGCCGGCCGACCAACCAGATGCAGAACTTCGTCGATTGCGTGAAGAGCCGCAAGCCGACGATCTGCAACGCCACGGTCGGGGGCGGCTCGGTGATCGTCTGCCACATCGGGGTCATCGCCCTGCGGCTGGGCAAGGCTCTGAAGTGGGATCCCGTGGCGCACCGATTCGACGACGAGGAGGCCAACCGGATGCTGTCCCGGCCTCGCCGCGACCCCTGGCAACTGCCGGCTTGATGCGTTCGCCCCCGTCGTGCGCCGCGAGTCGCGGCACGCGACGGGCCGGCGCTCGCTCGGCGACCCCATCATCCCCCGTCCATCGGCCTCAGCTGCGATTCAGGACCAAGGAGCACCGCCATGAGAGTTGCGGAGTCGGGTTTCGTTTGGTTGAGCCTGGTGGCCGGGCAGATAGCGCTGGCCCAGGCCGCCCCGCCCCAGGGCGAGCCGGCCGCCCCCGCGCCGGCGGTGGAGGATTTCAAGCCGGCGTCCTCCAACCAGGGCGGCAAGGAGTATCCCCAGGTCAATTCCGAGCGCCGTGCCCGCTTCCGCATCGTCGCGCCCCAGGCGCAGAGCGTGCGCGTGCCGGAATGGGGCGGCATTACCCTGACAAAAGGCGAGGACGGGGCCTGGATAGGCACCACGCGGCCGCTCGACGAGGGGTTCCATTACTACCGGATCAACATCGACGGCGCGGAGGTACCGGACCCGGGCAGCAAGTCCTACTTCGGCGCGGGCCGATGGGGGAGCGCCATCGAGATCCCGGCCCAGGATGAGGAGTTCTACGCGGTCAAGGACGTTCCTCACGGCCAGCTCCGCCAGACCCTGTACTTCTCCAAGAGCGCCAACACGACGCGCCGCTGTTTCGTCTACACGCCCCCCGATTATGACAAGGACTCCACCGTCCGTTATCCTGTGTTGTACCTGCAGCACGGGGCGTTCGAGGACGAGACGGGCTGGGGGAACCAGGGGCGTACGGGCCTGATCATGGACAACCTCATCGCGGCGGGTAAGTCCAGGCCATTCCTCATCGTGATGGACAACGGCGGGAACAACTTCGCCGGCGGGCCGCGACCCGGCGGTGCCCCGGCACCAGGCGGCGGCCGCCCGAGGTTCGATTTCTCGGGCTTCTCGAAGATCCTGATCGAGGAACTGATACCCTTCATCGACGCCAACTATCGCACGATCGCCGACCAGCCGCATCGGGCCATGGCGGGGCTGTCGATGGGGGGGGCCCAGACCAAGCAGATTACCCTGGCCAATCTCGACAAGTTCTCGCATATCGGTCTCTTCAGCGGCGGCAGCATCGCGGCGGACGACCCCGCCCTGGCCGATCCGGCGGCCTTCGGTCAAAAGGTCAAGGTGCTGTTCGTCAGCTACGGCAGCCGGGAGAATACCGCCGCCGCGAAGGCCAACCACGAGGCCCTGGAGAAGCTGGGAGTCCGGAACACCTACTACGAATCCCCGAACACAGCCCACGAATGGCAGACCTGGCGCCGGAGCCTTTATCAGTTCGCGCCGCTCCTGTTCCGTGATTAATCGCACGCCCGGATGGCGCGGGTTCGCCCACACCCTTCGGCCAGGAACGAGTGATCATGCGGCATCGATCTCCCCGGGTAGAAAACGGGCGGACTCGCCACCGACTCCTCGGGATCACGGCGATCATCCTCCTCGGGGGCCGGCCGGCCGGCGCGGTCGAGCCGGCCGGCCCGGACGACGCCTTCGTCGCCGAGCATTGCGCGAGATGCCACGATGAAGTGAGCAGGAAGGGCCGTCTCGACCTGACGGGCCTGGCGTTCGACCCGGGCGATCCCGCCAACCTGGCGACCTGGATCAAGGTCCATGATCGCGTGAAGGCCGGCGAGATGCCGCCGCGGGGTCGGACCGGGCCCGACGCGGCGCGCCGGGACGCCTTCGTCGACGGCCTGGGGCGGGCGATCATCGCCGCGGAGCGGGATGCCCTCGCCGGCGAGGGAAGGGCCACGAGTCGCCGCCTCAATCGCCTCGAATATGAGAACGCCCTGCGCGACCTGTTGGGGGTGCCCTGGGTGCAGATCGCCAGCCGCCTGCCGGAAGACGGAGAGGCCTTCCACTTCAACAAGAGCGCCGAGGCGCTCGACGTCTCCTACCTCCAGATCGCGCGGTTCATGGAGTCGGCCGATTACGCCATGCGGCAGGCGATGTCGAGTCACCTCGAACGTCCTTCGAGGACGACAAGCCGCCTGTATGCCCGCGACGAGCCGAGCCTGCGCAACTGGTGGCCCCGCGAAAACGGGACCCTGCCCGACCGATTGTCGTTCCCCGTACTCGACGCGCATGCCCAGCCGGACGTGCGCGCCGGTCGTGCGCCGGCGACCAGCCCGGCGACCCGCGAGCGCGAGGCGGTCGGCAAGGTGTCGAGCATCTTCAGCGACGCAGGCGGCTATAGTTGGGGCGGCTGGCGGGCGCCGGTCTCGGGGCGCTACAGGCTGCGGATCGCCGGGTACACGATCTGGGTTGCAGGCGGTGGTGTGGCTCG
This sequence comes from Isosphaeraceae bacterium, assembly GCA_046350035.1. Taxonomy (GTDB): domain Bacteria; phylum Planctomycetota; class Planctomycetia; order Isosphaerales; family Isosphaeraceae; genus CALLYK01. The sequence continues at coordinate 19,082 of JAXMBD010000022.1, forward strand.
CTGGTTCTACGAGGGCCAGGGGGCCGAGAAGGCGCCCGTGTATCACACCCTCTTGTGGCACCGCCCGAACCTCGACGAGGTCTACCCCGGGCGTCGCAACGAGCCGATCGGCGTGTATGCGCAGGGCGGCGGACAGACACGTCCGATTGGTGCAATCGATTTCACCCCGCAGCCATCGGTGGGCGAGATCGACGTCTTCCTGATGGCGAATGAGGTCATCCGGACGGACGGATCCAGGCTCTTCCGGACTCGCGTCAACGGCACGGACGAGCAGTACGTCAACCCGCTCGCCACCGAGGATGGCATGCCGGGCTACGCGGTCCAGTGGATCGAGGTCGATGGCCCTTTTGAAGACGACCCGGCCGGGACCACGGGTTACGAGCGACTGTTCGGCTCGTTGCGGCTGGTGCCCTCCGAGCGGCCCCAGGTCGGTGTCCCCCTCGAGGTCATTGCGAGCACGCCGCAGGGCCCTGGGCCGGCGCCGGGAGGCGGTGGCCGCCGCGGTCCGGGAGCAGCCGGTCGGGGCGCCATGCGCGAGGCGCTGCATGAGGTCGAATCCGCGGTCCCGCGCGAAGATGCGGAGCGGCTGCTGAGATCGTTCCTGTGGCTGGCATATCGACGGCCGGTCGCCGAGGCCGACGTGCAGCGATTCCTTCGCCTCTACGACGACCAGTTCCGGCGCGGATCCGGCTTCGGCCGGTCGATGCTCTCAGCATACACGGCCGTACTGGCATCGCCAGGCTTCGTGTTCGTCGAGGAGAGGCCCGGCCGCCTCGACGATCACGCCCTGGCCACGCGGCTGGCCCTTTTCCTGTGGAACTCAACCCCCGACGAGACGCTACGAGCCCTGGCCGACTGCGGCGAATTGGGCGACCCGGGAGCGCTGCGTGCCCAGGCCGAACGACTGCTCGGGGACGCCAGGGCCCGCCGATTCGTCGAGGCGTTCACGGACTACTGGCTCGACCTGAGGAAGATCGACGAGACGTCGCCCTCCACGACGCTCTACAACGACTACGAACTCGACGACCCTCTGAAGCTGGCGGCGCTGGAGGAAACGCGGCTCTTCTTCGCCGAGTTGGTGCGCAGCGACTTGTCGGCGCGGAATCTCGTCGATTCGGACTTCACCTTTCTGAACGAGCGGCTGGCCGATCATTACGGCATCGGCGGCGTCTCCGGGGTGACATTCCGCAAGGTCAAGCTGCCGGCCGATGGCCCGCGAGGCGGGCTGATGACCCAGGCAAGCGTGCTGAAGGTCACGGCCAACGGCACGACGACCTCTCCGGTGCTGCGCGGCCGCTGGATCTCCGAGCGCATCCTGGGACTCGACACCCCTCCGCCACCGCCGATGGTCGAGGCCGTTGAGCCCGACATCCGTGGCGCGGTGACGATCCGCCAGCAGTTGGAGAAGCACCGCTCCAACCCGAGCTGCGCCTCATGCCACAGCAAGATCGATCCGCCGGGCTTCGCCCTGGAGGGGTTCGACGTGATGGGCGGCTTCCGCGAGCGCTACCGCGCCGTGTCCGAGGGTGTGCCGCCGGTCCGGGGCCATGGCCTGAACGGGCAGGCGTTCGCCTTCCATCTCGCCCTACCGGTGGATTCGGCGGGTGAGTTGCCCGACGGCCGTCCGTTCCGGGACGTGCGCGAGCTCAAGAATCTGTTGATCCAGGACGAGCGGTCCATCGCGCGGAACCTCGCCCGGCAATTGGCGATCTTCGCCACGGGCGCCCCGGTCCGATTCTCGGACCGGGAGGAGATCGAGAAGATTCTTGATGTGGCCAAGCCCGGCCAGTATGGCGTGCGCGGCCTCATCCTGGCCATCGTCCAGAGCGAGCTCTTCCGGAACAAATAGGGAGGATCGTCGATGGCCTCGCAGCCCGGGCCGAATCGTTTGGTTTCCTTCGCGACCGCGCGAAGGCCCATCTCCCGGCGAGGCTTCCTCCGCGGCCCTGCCGTGGCGATGGCGCTGCCGCTGCTCGAATCGATGGGCGCCCCGTTTGCGCGGGCGGCCGCCGTCCCGGTGCCGCGCCGACTGTTCGGCATCTGCAACAACCTCGGCGTGCTTCCGCAACCGTTCTTCCCCGAGGGTACCGGCCGCGACTATCACCTCTCGCCTTACCTGAGGCTGCTCGAGGAGCACCGCGACGACTTCACCGTGATCAGCGGGGTATCGCACCCGTTCGTGGACGGCGGCCATCCGTCGGACATCTGCTTCCTGACCGCCGCACCGCACCCCGCCAGCAGTTCATTCCGCAACTCGATCTCGCTCGACCAGCTCGTGGCCGAACGGCTCGGGATGCGGACGCGGTTTCCCTCGCTCACACTGGCGGTCAACGGCGGCCGCAGCCTGTCGTGGACCCGCACGGGCGTCGCGATCCCGCCGGAGGGCCAGGCCTCCGGTGTCTTCCGGCAGCTCTTCCTGCAGGGCACGCCCGCCGAGATCGAGCGACAGGTCCAGGAGCTGGACACGGGGCGGAGCATCCTCGACGTCGTCTCCGAGCAGGCCCGCGATCTCCGGCGAAGCGTGAGCGCCCGCGATCGGCACCGGCTCGATCAGTATTACTCCAGCGTCCGCGACCTGGAGCACCGCCTCCAGGAGTCGCGCGGCTGGGCCAGCACGCCGAAGCCGACCGTCAAGGCCCCCCCGCCGATCGACCCGGCCAGTCCCGCGCAGTACATGGCCAAGGTGCAGGCCATGTATGACCTGGCACGCCTGGCCTTCGAGACCGATTCCACCCGCGCGATCACGCTCATGCTCAATAGCGTCGGCACGCCCGTCGTGCAGATCGACGGGGCGACCATTACCGACAGCTATCACAACCTGTCGCACCACGGCATGGCCGAGGAGAAGCTGGCACAGCTCAGGCGGCTCGACGAATGGCACATGAGGCTCCTGGCCGGCCTCTTCCAGTCCCTGAAATCGGTTCGGGAAGAGGGCGAGACGCTGCTGGACCGCACGCTGGTCCTGTACGGCTCCAACCTCGGCGACGCGAACGCCCATTCCACCACGAACTTGCCGACGCTGCTGGCCGGCGGGGGATTCCGGCACGGCCAGCACCTGGCCTTCGACCGAAGCCGCAACTATCCGCTGCCGAACTTGTTCGTGTCGATGCTCCACCGTATGGGGATCGAGGAGGCTGCCTTCGGCCCCTCGACGGGCACGATGCGCGGACTGGAGATGTCCTGAGCCATGTTCCACGACCCGGTGCCGATCCTGGCGGTACTCGCCTGCCTCGGTGCGGCCGACGAGGCCCCCACGGTCCTGAGCTTCGACACGGCCGAGGCCGGCAAGCCGATGCCGAGCTATACCGATCGGGGCGTCGTGTTCGCCCTGTCTCGCCCGCCGACCACGAGCCGTGCCGCCGGCAGGGTGATGTTCTTCCCGCACCTGAAGACGCCGCGGAAGGGCATCCTCAACGCGATGGCGAACGAGGCGATCCCGGTCGAGGTCCGCTTCCCGAAGCCGGTGGCGAGCGTGACGCTCGTACTCTGGGGTTCGATCGGCAGCGAGGCGGTAGTCGAGGCCTACGACTCGGACGGTAGGCTGGTGGACCGGGCCTCCCGGGACAGGGTGCCGGAGCGAACCGGCCCGGAGCAGCCGGTCCCGAGCTTCGACATGACGGTGCGCGCACCCGCGATCGCCTACGTCTGCTTCTCCGGGGCCCCGCCGGGCGGTTACCTCGCGTGCGACGAGGTCCGGATCACGCCGACCGCCGAAGCCGAGGTGGGCAAGTCGCTACGCCAGGCCGCTGACGGGCGATTCCTCGTCGGCACCGCGGTCCTGTCGCGTCACCTCAACAACCCAGACCTGGCGGCGCTGATCGCCGAGCAGTACGACTGCCTCACCGCCGAGAACGAGTTCAAGCCCATCTCCCTACACCCGCAGCCCGACAGATATAACTTCGCCGCGGCGGACAAGATCGTCGAGTTCGCCGGGCAGCACCGCATGAAGGTGATCGGTCATACGCTCTGCTGGCATAGCCAGTCGCCCCCCTGGCTCTTCCGGGGCCCGGGCGGCATGCCGCTGCCCCGCGACGAGGCCTTGCGGAATCTCAAGGACCATATCGACACGGTCATGGCACACTTCCGGGGGAAGGTGTTCGGCTGGGATGTGGTCAACGAGGCGATCAGCGACGCGAGGGACGGATACCTGCGCGATACCCCTGCCCGGCGTGCCATCGGCGACGACTACATCGCCGAAGCGTTCGGTTTCGCGCGTGCGGCCGACCCCGATGCCGAGTTGTATTACAACGACTACGGCAATGAGCACCCCGAAAAGCTCGACAAGACAATCCGCCTGATCCGCCAGCTCAAGGACCGCGGCGTGCGCCTCGATGGCGTCGGCCTCCAGTGCCACCTGAGGCTCGATGATGCCGACGCGCCGGATCGCCTCGACCGCGCGATCGCGGCCTATGCGGCCGAGGGCGTGAAGGTCATGATCACCGAGTTGGATGTGGATGTCCTGCCGCGTCGCGCCCGAGGCGCCGATGTCGCGGCTCGCGAGCAGGACGGGGCCAACCCGTATCGGGATGGCCTACCACCCGAGGTGGCCGAGGCCCAGGCCCGCTTCTACGGCCAGCTTTTCCGGGTGCTTCGCAAGCACCCCAGCACGGTGACTCGAGTCACCTTCTGGGGGCCGCACGACGGCGCCTCCTGGCTGAATTTCTGGCCCGTAGCGGGCCGCACCAATCACCCGTTGCTCTGGGACCGGTCCCTCAAGCCGAAGCCCGCCCTCGCAACCGTGCTGGATGCCCTGGCAGCTCCCTGAGCTGGCCGGATCGGCTGGAGTCGGCCCACTCCTCGCCCAACCGGATCCGGTGCCCGGCCGACGATCGGCCGGGCACCCACGCTGGCCGCGTCGGCCTCTCGAACCCTCGCTCACGAACGAAGGCCGGACAGGATCGCAGGCCGGGCGTTGTTTCCGAGCGGGCGGCCCGGCAGAATGATGGCCGGGGAATCCGTGGCGTCGATAGCCGCCGATCGTGCGCAAGCGGCCGGGCGCCGGGAGTTGGCCTTGCGAACACCCGCCCGAGGCAATCCGATGGGCAAGACCCGAGCCCTGATCTGGCCCACGCTCGCCGTCCTGGCCCTCGGCCCCCTGGTCACCTCCGCGATGGCCCAGCAGGCCGACCTGATTCTCCACAACGGCAAGATCATCACCGCGGATCGCGAATTCTCGATCGCACACGCCCTTGCCGTTTCGGGCGGTCGCTTGCTCAATGTCGGGACCGACGAGGAGGCCATGGCGACGAAGGGCCCGGACACCCGGGTGATCGACCTCCGCGGCAAGACGGTACTGCCCGGCTTGATCGACTCCCACACCCACCCGACCGGGGCCTCATTGATCGAGTTCGATCACCCGATCCCGGACCTCCAGACGATCGACGACGTCCTCGACTACATCCGTCGCCGCGCCGAGGCCGTGGGCGAGGGTCGTTGGGTCGTCGTCCGCCAGGTCTTCATCACCCGCCTGAAGGAGCGGCGCTACCCGACCCGGGCCGAGCTCGACCGGGTCGCGCCCAGGAATCCCGTCCTCTTCGCCACCGGCCCCGACGCCTCGGTCAACTCGCTCGCCCTGCGGCTCAGCGGGATCGACAGGGACTTCAAGCCCGAGGGCCCCGGAAAGGTCGAGCGCGACGCTCAGACCGGCGAGCCCACCGGCATCCTCCGCAACCTCACCCGCTACATCAAGGCAGACCCGCCGGAGCGGTCCCCCACCACTCGGGAGCGTGATCAACGCCTCATCGGCCTCTTCCGCGATTACAATTCCGTCGGCATCACCTCGATCATCGACCGCAACGCGGACCCCTCGGCCATCGAGCAGTACCGGCGTCTGCTCGACTCAGGGGCCCTCACCGTGCGGATCGGCATCTCTCGGGGCGTGGAGTCCTCGGGCCCGCTCGACGCGATCGAGCGACAGATCCGCGAGGTCGCGGACCACCCCCTTCGGCGCGGCGGCCCGATGCTTCGGATTATCGGGATCAAGATGTTCCTCGACGGCGGCATGCTCACCGGCAGCGCCTACATGCGCGAGCCCTGGGGCGTCAGCGCGATCTACTCGATCGACGACCCGGCTTATCGCGGCGTCCTCTTCATCCCGCCGGATCGGCTCGAGGCGATGGTGCGAGCCACGGTCGAGGCTGGCCTCCAATTCACCGCCCACAGCGTGGGCGACGGTGCAGTCCACGCCCTGCTCGACGCCTACGAGTCGGTGAACCGCGGTACCCCGATCGGCCCCACCCGGCCCTGCATCACCCATTCGAACTTCATGAGCCGCGAGGCGATCGATCAGGCGGCCCGCCTCGGGGTCGTGCTGGACATCCAGCCCGCCTGGCTTTACCTCGACGGCAGCACATTGACCGCCCAGTTCGGCGACGACCGCCTCCGCTACTTCCAGCCCCTCCGGAGCATCTTTCGGGCCGGGGTGACGGCCGGTGGCGGTTCGGACCACATGCAGAAAATCGGCTCGCTCCGCTCGATCAATCCCTACAACCCGTTCCTCGGCATGTGGATCGCCGTCACCCGCCGGCCTCGCGACTTCGACAGACCCCTCCACCCCGAGGAGGTCTTGACCCGCGAGCAGGCCATCCGGTTCTACACCCTCAACAACGCACGCTTGCTGTTCCTCGAAGACCAGGTCGGCTCGCTCGAAACCGGCAAGCGGGCCGACTTCGTCGTCCTCGACCGCGACATCCTCACCTGCCCGGAGGATGAGATCCGCGAGATCCAGGCCACCGCGACCTACGTCGATGGGAAGCGTGTCCATGGGCATCTCGAGGATTGAGGTCGAGACAAGTCGCGAGGCGCCTGTGTTCCGCTTCACTCTTCTTTCGACGACCGATCCGGCTGATCTAGGTTGCTCTGCCTTCGCTCGGACGGACCCTCTCCCGGGAGAATCCTGATGCATCCCCTCCAACTTCGCCGGGCGATTGGGCCGCTCGTCCTGGCCGTCCTCTCCTCGATGACCCTCCTCGCCGCTCGTGCCGATGAGCCGGGCTTCCGGCCCCTCTTCAATGGAGAGGATCTGACCGGCTGGCGACTTGGCTACACCGACCTGGCCGGCAGGACGGCCACCGACGATGGCCGGTTTGCGGTCCGGGGTGGCATCCTCGTCATCCATGGGTCGGATGACCGCCCCCCGAGGATGGAGGAGATCGACACCGTCCAGGCTTTCGACGGCGACTTCACGCTCCGCCTGGAATTCCGCGCCTCGAGGGAAGCGAACAGCGGCCTCCACCTGCGCGACAAGGCCTTCGCGCACCAACTCCAAATCCGCGACTACCCACGGATCGGCCCTTACAAGGACCTCGAGCACTTCAACGACGAGGGCTGGAACGCGATCGAAGTCGTCGCCACGGGTTCACAGGCCCGATGCACCTGCAACGGCGAGCTACTCGAGCCCGGCCTGGGCATCCCGGCCCACGGCCACCTCTCCCTGCAGTCCGAGATCAATATGGTGGAGTACCGGAACATCCGGATCAAGAGGCAGGACCCCGGGCAGGTCGTCCATCGCGACATTCCTTATGGCGATTCGGCACACGTCCGCCAGGCTCTCGATGTCTACGCGCCGCCCGAAGCGAAAGGGCGGCCGGTGGTCGTCTGGATCCACGGCGGCGGCTGGCAGACCGGCGACAAGTCGGAGATCGAGCACAAGCCGCGGGCGTTCACGGACAGGGGCCTCGTCTTCGTGTCGACGAATTACCGACTCCTGCCGCATGTCGATATGGAGACCATCGTGCGCGACGTCGGCCGGTCGATCCGGTGGGTCCACGACCACATTCGCGAATATGGGGGCGATCCCGACCGGATCCTCGTGATGGGCCATTCCGCCGGCGCCCAGCTTGCCGCGTTGATCTGCACCGACGGGCGCTATCTGAAGGCCGAGGGGTTGCCGATGGCCATCCTCAAGGGCTGCGTGCCCGTCGACGGCGACACCTTCGACGTCCCGGCGATCATCGAGACGGCGGAGACCCGCAACCGGGTCCACGGCCTGCCACAGCCCACTTTCGGCCACCGGGTGAAGTTCGGAAACGACCCGGCGAAGCACCGCGATTTCTCGGCCGTGTCGCACGTCTCCAGGGGCAAGGGTATCCCCCCGTTCCTGATCCTGCACGTTGCCGGGCATCCCGACACCGGCGCCCAGGCGAGGCGGCTCGCCAACGCCCTCGAGGACGCGGGCGTGCCAGTCCGGGTCTTCGGCGCCCGGGAATCGACTCACAACAAGATCAACGCAAACCTGGGGCTGCCCGACGATGAGGGCACCAAGGCGTTGATCGAATTCGTCGATAAAGCACTGGAGAAGTGACCTTCCGGGATTCACGGTCGTCGCAGGACAGCGGGGTTCCATCACGGGCCGAGTTGGACGACGAAAGCCCCCGGCCCGGCCTCGATGAGGAATCGGGCCAGGTTGACCCAAGGCCCGCACCGGTCGAGGATGCCGGCATCGGCGGTGGCGACCGGTGGGCCGGGCTGCACGAGGAGTTTGTCGGGGTCCGGGACCACCTCGGCCTCCCAGCCCATCGACCGGATCATCGCGGCCAGGCGGCCGCTGTTCGACACCGGGGCGTCCAGGTACCATGTGCAGGGACCGATCCCCGACGCGGCCAGGGATCGTCCGGCAAGCTCCAGTGCTGGCCAGGTCTCCTCGACCCTGCGGTAGGTCCCGTGGACGCTCGCCAGGTCGCGAAAGCAACCGTCCCGCCCGCCGAGGACGACCCCACCCCCGAGGGCCGATTCCAGGGTCAGGATCAGGTTGAAGCCGTCGATCCGCAACGGCCCTGCGGGCGAATCGACGCGGTTGGCCAGCCGGCGGGCCAGCGATTGGTCCGAGCAGGCCGACCGCAGGACCGCCAGGCGCTGGCGCTCCGCGAGCCGGTAGCGGTCGCCCACCAGCTTCAGGGACGACGGGCCGGCGTAACCCCGGGTCAGGAGCCAGGAGAGGTCGGTGGTGGCTTCCACAAGGCCTGGCCGGGCCCCGGGGCCGAACCACTCCCCGTCCTTCGGGCCAGGTCCACGGTGTTTGCGCGTATCCGGCACGGTGTCCTCGTGCGGGTAAAGCGATGCGGACGGCCCCAACACGGCCGCCAACTCGGGGCTCCTGACGCAACTCGCGTCAGGCGACGACCCCGACCCGGCCCGCGAAGTCCCGCCCGATCCTCGCCATGTCGTCCTCAATCCTACCCAACCGGGGGCTTGCGGCCCGGACCGTGTTGCTATCGGCGGCGGGGAGTCCCACGAAGGCCCGCCAGGGGAGGGTATGGATCTGGCCGAATTGACGTATCGGCGATCGTTAATGGGATTCCGGGCTTCCTGCCGGCCGGATTGGCCGGGCGGCTACCGCGAAAACCACGATTTTGTTGCGACCCCTCGTGGCCCCTTGCGAAGGCCGGCCAGGACGTACGACCGTTCGGGATGGCAAGGTTGCTCGATTCCCGTAGCGTAACGAATTAGGCGGTCGTATGATGCGCCTCGGCGTCGTGGTGGCTCGTCGCTCGCCCTGAATCCCGCCTGGCAATTGGTAGGGCATACCCCGGGCCCAAGGTTTGTCGCAGACTCGCGACTCGGATCATGAAATCCGGCCCCCGGGCGGATTGGTCCAGGGGGAATCGGAGATCGCGATGGATCAGCGTACCAGGCGCCCTGCCCGTACCAAGGTCCCAGTCTTATGAATCCGATCGTCTTCGCCATGCGGCGGCCCCTGACCGTCATGGTCATGGTCGCCGCCGTCGCGCTCGCCAGTCTCGTGGCGGTCGCCCGGATGTCGATCGACTTCTTCCCTGGCCTGAAGCTCCCGGCCTCGGTGGAACGGGTGATCGCCGGGCTGCCGTTCCGGATGCCGGTCGATATCTTCCCCAATCTCAATCTTCCCGTGGTCTACGTCTGCCAGCCGTACGGCGGCATGGACCCGGCGCAGATGGAAGGGTTGCTCACCAACTACTACGAGTATCACTTCCTCTACATCACCGGGATCCACCACGTCGAAAGCCGAAACGTGCAGGGGATGGCGGTGATGAAGCTGTTTTTCCACCCCGGCACGAACATGGCCCAGGCGATGGCCGAGACGATGGGCTACGTCACCCGCGCCCGGGCCTTCATGCCGCCGGGGACCGTCTCCCCGTTCGTCACCCGGTTCGACTCCGGCAGCGTCCCCGTCGGCTATCTCGTCCTGTCGAGCGAGACGAAGAGCATCGGCGAGATCCAGGACCAGGCGTTGTTCAAGGTCCGCCCGATGTTCGCCGGGCTCCCCGGCGTTTCCGCCCCGCCCCCGTTCGGCGGCAACCAGCGCACCGTGGCCATCCGCCTCGATCCGGACCGGCTTCGCGCCTACAAGATGTCGCCCGATGAGGTGATCGCCGCCCTGAACTCGGGGAACGCCATCAGCCCCTCCGGCACCGTCCGCATCGGCAAGATGATGCCGATCGTGCCGATCAACGCGATGGTCCGGCGGGTCGAGGAACTGGAGACGATCCCGATTCGCCCCGGGCAGGAGCCAACGGTCTACCTGCGCGACGTGGCCACCGTCCAGGACGCGAGCGACATCCCCACGGGCTATGCCCTGGTGAACGGCCGGCGAGCGGTCTACATCCTGGTGACCAAGAGGGCCGACGCTTCCACGCTCACAGTTGTGAACAACGTCAAGAAAGCGCTGCCAAGCATGCAGGCGGTCCTGCCCGACGATATCCGCGTCGGCTTCGAGTTCGACCAGTCGCCCACCGTCACCCGCGCCATGGGGAGCGTCGCCACCGAGGGCCTGATCGGTGCGGCGCTCACCGGTTTGATGGTCCTCCTGTTCCTGCGGGACTGGCGGAGCGTCCTCGTCGTCGTGCTCAACATCCCGTTCGCGCTCTGCGGGGCCCTGATGGCCCTCTGGGCCACCGGGCAATCGATCAACATCATGACCCTGGGCGGCCTGGCGCTTTCGATTGGGATCCTGGTCGACGAGTCGACGGTCGAGGTCGAGAACATCCACCACCAGATGGAACGCACCTCGTCGGTCGCCCGGGCGGTCCGCCGGGGCAACCAGCAGACGGCCGTGCCCCGGTTGCTCGCGATGTTGTGCGTGCTGGCGGTCTTCCTCCCGTCGTTCTTCATGCAGGGGGCGGCCCAGGCGCTCTTCGTCCCGCTCTCCCTTGCCGTCGGCTTCTCGATGGTGTCCTCCTACCTGCTCTCCAGCACCTTCGTGCCGGTGCTTTCCACCTGGTTGCTCCGCCACCACCATCACCGGCCGGCACCCGGGGGCCGGAGGTCGCCGTTCGAACGCGGGCGCGACGCGTACGGGCTGGCCGTCGGGCACGTTGTTCGGTTGCGTTGGCTCGCGGTCCCGGTGTACATCGCGGTCAGCCTGGGGGTGATCGTCGTCGCCGGCCGTTCTCTGGGGATGGAGATCTTCCCCCGGGCCGATTCCGGGCGGTTCCAACTGCGGATGCGGGCACCGACCGGGACGCGCTACGAGGAGACGGAGAAGCTGGCCATCGCAGCCCTGGATGCGATCAAGGCGGAGGTCGGGGTCAACAAGGTTGCCACCACCATCGGTTACGTGGGGCTGATCCCATCAAGCTACCCGATCAACGCGATCTATCAGTGGACCGGCGGCCCCGAGGAAGCCATCCTCCGCGTGGCCCTGTCGAAGGGCGCAAACGTCGATATCGAGCGGCTCAAGGAGCGGCTCCGCCGCGAACTCGCGAAGCAGATGCCGGACGTCCGGCTGTCGTTCGAGCCGGCGGACATCGTCAGCGAGGTGATGAGCTTCGGTTCGCCCACGCCCGTCGAGGTCGCCGTGACCGGCCCGAACCTGGCCGACGACCGCGCCTTCGCCGAGAAGATCCGCGCGGAACTCGCCGAGATCCCGCCGCTCCGCGACCTCCAGTTCGGCCAGTCGTTCGACTACCCGACGGTCAGCATCGAGGTGGACCGTGAGCGGGCCGGCCTGAGCGGCGTGACGGCCCAGGACGTCGCCCGTTCGGTGGTGGCGGCCACGTCGTCCAGCCGCTTCGTCGTGCCCAATTACTGGCCCGACCCGAAGACCGGGATCGGCTACCAGGTGCAGGTCGAAATCCCCTACCAGGTGATGGACTCGCTCGAAAGCGTCGAAACCGTGCCGATCCAGAAGCCCGGGCTCGATCGGCAGGTCCTGCTCCGCGACGTCGCCCAGGTGCGCCCCGGGAGCATGCCGGGCGAGTACGACCGCTACAACATGAAGCGCACGGTGAGCCTCACGGCCAACATCTTCGGCGAGGATCTCGGGCATGTGGCCAGCCGGGTGGAGCGGGCGCTTCAGGCGGCGGGCGAGCCCCCCAAGGGGGCCACGGTGGACGTTCGGGGGCAGATCCGGCCGATGGAGGAGATCCTGAGCGGCCTGGGCATCGGCCTCGTGATGTCGATCGTCGCCATCCTGCTGCTGCTCACCGCCAACTTCCAGTCGGTCCGGCTCGCGCTGGTCGTGGTCTCGACGACCCCCGCCGTACTGGCCGGCGTGGTCCTCATGCTGTGGGTGACGGGGACGACCTTGAATCTCCAGTCCTTCATGGGCGCGATCATGGCCATCGGCGTGGCGGTTGCGAATGCGATCCTGCTCGTGACCTTCGCCGAATCGCATCGGCGGTACGAGCAAGCCCCGGCGGGCGAGGCCGCGGTCGAAGGGGCCCGGGGACGGCTGCGGCCGATCCTGATGACCAGCTTTGCGATGATCGCCGGCATGATCCCGATGGCACTGGGCCTGTCCGAAGGCGGGGAGCAGACGGCCCCGCTGGGCCGGGCCGTGATCGGCGGGCTTCTGGCCGCCACGATTGCGACCCTGACCGTGCTGCCGACCGTATTCGCCCTGGCCCAGGGGCACGCGAGCCGCGGCTCCGCCTCGCTGGATCCGGACGACCCCGCCAGCCCGCATTATCACGAAGAAGAGTTGGACCAGCCCGTGCCGGCCGTGCCGTCCTCGAACGGCGGCCCCCGGCCGTACGAATCCCGGGCGAACGCGGGCGGGCTCGAACCGAGTTTCTGATTGTCACGGGAATCGATCTCATGCCCCGCGCGAATGCGATCACCAGGATCAAGCTGGCGGCCGGAGCGGCCGCGATGGCGATACTGGCCGGGTGCGAACGCCCCATCGAGGGCAAGGCCGAAGCCAGGGACCGGGCCCCCGTCGCCCGCGTGGAGACGGTGCGCCCCGAAAGGCAGACCGTCCGCCGGAGCGTCGGCGAACCCGGTCAACTGCAGGGCTTCGAGACGACGGATCTTTACGCCAACGTCCGGGGCTATGTGAAAAGCTGGTCCGTCAACATCGGCTCGCAGGTCAAGAAGGGTGAGGTTCTGGCGGAGGTCGTCGTCCCCGAGCTGGACGCCGAACTTCGTCAGAAGCGGGCCGCCGTCGAGCAGGCGATCGCCAAATCGAGGCAGGCGGAGGCTTCGGTCAAGGTGGCCGAGGCGAACGTGGCCGGTGCGAGGGCGAAGCTCGACGAGGTGAAGGCCGGGGTATCCCGGTCCGAAGCCGACCTCGCCCGTTGGCAGGCCGAGTACAGGCGCGTCGAGCAGCTCTTCCGCGAACGGGCCCAGACGGGGAGCCTGGTCGACGAGACCCGGAACAAGCTCCGGTCGGCGGAGGCGGCGCGGGACGAGGTCCAGGCGCAGATCCGTTCGGCCGACGTCGGCCTCATCCAGAGCCAGGCCGCCCTCGACCAGGCCCGGGCCGACGTCGTCGCGGCGGAAGCGGCCATCGACGTCGCCCGCGAGGACGTGAAACGGGTCGAGGAAACGCTGGTTTACACCAGGATCGTGGCCCCTTACGACGGCATCGTGATCCGCCGGAACGTGGACACCGGGCAACTAACGCATCCGGGCGCGTCGGGCGAACCGCTGTTCGTCGTCGCCCGATCCGACCTGGTCACGATCACGATCAGCATCCCGGAGGCGTTCGCAACCGCCCTGAATCCTGGCGACCGGGCCGAGGTCAAGCTCCAGGCGATGGGCGGCCGGACCATCCCGGCGGAGGTGTCGCGGATTACCTGGGCCCTCGACCCGAAGACCCGGACGATCGGGGCCGAGATCGACCTGCCCAACCCGGGCGGCACGCTCCTGCCCGGCCTTTACGCTTATGTAACCGTCATTGTCGAGGAACATGCCGACGTCTCGACCATCCCGACGACCGCCGTGGTGAAGGAGAAGGACAAGACCTACTGCGTCGCCGTCGTGGGCGGGAAGGCCATGCGACGGCCCATCGAGATCGGGCTGAATGACGGCACCCGCACGGAAATCGCTTCGGGCCTCGACGAAGGGGAAGAGATCGTCAAGGCAAATGCCGCGTCGCTCACCGATGGGCAGGCCCTCGAAGTGATCGAGCCGGCCAAGCCCCCGGCATCGGGGGCGAAGCCGTGAGGATGGAACCGGCGGCAACCGGGATGAACGGGTCGAGAGGGATCGCCCTCCGAACCGATCTTATCGGGAGTCTCTATCGAGGAAACGGGGCGGAGTACCCGTAGCCTGATCGACCGGGACGAGGCCAGGGAGGGCCGCGGTCATGGGACGAATGCCGAGGGGGTTGATCGGGGGGATTGTGGCGATTGTCGCGATTGCTCCCCTCGATATGAACACGACCGCCGAGGCGCAGGCCCAACGCCCTCAACTCCCGGCCGGCGAGGCGGATACGGGTACGAGCCCCTTTGCGCCGGGTTCGAGGGTCGGTCCCGGGGGCACTTCCAGGCCCGAGGCCGGGGCGATCGATCTGCCCCCGCTACCCGATTCCGATGCGACATCCGCACTCACGGCGGCGCCGACCGGGGCGATCCCGGGGGCGACCACACTCGTGCCGGGCCAGGCGGTGCAGCCAATTGATCTCGCCTCCGCGCTGAGGCTCGCAGGGGCGCGGGATCTGGACATCGCCGCCGCCCGCCAGCGGGTCTTGCACTCCCTCGGCGAACTGGACGAGGCCCGAGGGCTCTGGCTACCGAGCCTCTTCACCGGCCCGACCTACTATCGGCTGGACGGCCAGGTCCAGGCGATCGACGGGCGGCTCCAGACGGTCACCCGCGAGTCGCTCTTCCTGGGCACGACCGCCAGCCTGGCCAACAGCTTTCCCGCCTCGCCGCCGGGGAGTGGCTTCCCGCCTCTGAACACCCTGAGCGGGGTCCTCCGCTTTTCGGATGCGATCTACGGGACCCGGGCCGCACGCCACGTCATCGCCGCGAACGAGGCCGGCGTCCAGGCCGCGACGAACGACGCCTTGCTCGCCGTCTCGGAGGCCTACTTCGACCTGCAACTCGCCGCCGGGATGCTGGCGATCGCACGCGAGGCCGCCGGCAACGCCGAGGTGTTGACGGGCCTCACCGGCACCTACGCCCGGTCGGGGGCGGGCCTGGAGGCCGATCACAAGCGTGCCCAGACGGAACTCCGCAGCCGCAAGCGTTCGATCCGGCTGGCCGTCGGCCAACTGGAAGTCGCCTCGGCCAACCTGGTCCGGCCGCTCCTGCTCGATCCGCACGTCCTCGTCGCGCCGGTGGAGCCGGCCGAGGCCGTCATCCGTTTCATCCCGGACGAAGTGCCTCTCGAAGACCTGATTTGCCAGGGATGGCAGAACCGGCCCGAATTGGCCCGATCGCGCGAGATGGTGGAGGCCGCGTCCTTACGGTTCAAGCAGGCCAAGCTCCGCCCGTTCGTCCCGAGCCTGGCGATGTCGTACTCGGGCGGCGGCTTCGGGGGCGGGCCGAATGCGAACTTCGGCAACTTCAACACCCGCGGGGATTTCGCCGCCAGCCTGTTCTGGGAACTTCGAGGGCTCGGGTTCAGCGACCGGGGCAACCGTCGGATGGCCGAGGCGGAGTGGAGGACCGCGGACATCGGCCTCGTCCGCGTCCAGGCCCAGGTCGCGAACGATGTGGTGGCGGCCTTCAAGGCCCGTGCCGCGGCATCCGAAGCGATGGTCGACGCCCGGGAAGCCGTTACCGAGGCCGTCGAATCGCAGGAACTGAACCTTGCCAACATCCGGAGGGGTGCGGGACTGCCCGGGGCGACCCGGCCGATCGAGGTACTCCAACCGATCCAGGCGCTCGCCCAGGCCCGGGCCGACTACCTGAACGCCGTCCTGGCCTACAATCGGGCCCAATTCCGCCTCTATCGGGCGATCGGCCGGCCCCCGGTCCTCGACCCGTCGATCCCCGCCCCGGCCCCCCTCGGCGGGACTACCCCGGATTCCCGCCCGAGTGGCGAAGCCCCGTAGGGATTTAGCCCGTCGGCGACGGATGATCAGGGCCGGATCATCCGCTCGGGATCCGTCAGGCGGTCGAAATCGACCTCGTCGATCACTCCCATTTTGCGGTTGGCCTCCCGCAGCGAAATCCCCTCCTGCTGCGCCATCCTGGCGAGCTTCGCGGCACGGTCATAGCCGATCTCGGGGGCGAGGGCCGTGACGGTCATCAGGGTTTGTTCCAGGTTGTGCGCCACCCGGTCGCGGACGACATCGATCCCCGCGACGCAGTATGCGGCGAAGCCCCGGCAGGCGTCCGCGAGCAGCCTTGCGGATCGGAGGAAAGCGGCGATCATCACCGGCTTGTAGACGTTGAGTTCCAGGTTCCCCTGGCTGCCGGCGAGCGCGATCGTGGCGTCGTGGCCGAAGACCTGGGCGGCCACCATGGTGATCGCCTCGCACTGGGTCGGGTTCACCTTGCCCGGCATGATCGACGACCCCGGCTCGTTCTCGGGCAGCGTGATCTCGCCCAGTCCCGTCCTCGGGCCGGAGGCGAGCCATCGGATGTCGTTGGCGATCTTCATCAGCGAGCCTGCCAGGGTCCTCAGGGCCGCGTGGGCGAAGACGATTTCGTCGTGGGCCGAGAGCGCGGCGAACTTGTCGGGGTGCGACCGGAACGGCAGGCCGGACAACTCGGCCAGCTTCGCCGCGGCCCGATCGGCGAACTCGGGGTGCGCATTGAGGCCGGTGCCGACCGCGGTCCCGCCGATCGCCAGCTCGTGAAGGCCGGGCAGCGTCGAGGCGATCCGATCGAGGTCGCGGTCGACGAGGCTGGCCCAGCCGCCGATCTCCTGGCCGAACGTCAGCGGGACGGCGTCCTGAAGATGGGTCCGGCCGGTCTTCACCACGTCGCGAAACTCCCTGGCCTTGGCGAGCAGGGCGTCGCGGAGGCCCTCGGCGGCGGGGATCAATCGCTCGTCCAGGGCCCGGGCGGCGGCGATGTGCATGGCCGTGGGGATCGCGTCGTTCGAGGAGGTCGACATGTTGACGTCGTTGTTCGGGTGGATCGGGGACTTGCTCCCCTTCACGCCCCCGGCCAACTCGATGGCGCGGTTGGCGATCACCTCGTTGACGTTCATGTTCGTCTGGGTGCCGCTGCCGGTCTGCCAGATCCGCAGGGGAAACTCCTCGTCGAATCGCCCCGACATCACCTCCTCGGCGGCGCGGGCAATCCGGTCGCACTTCTCGCCCGGCAGCTTGCCGAGGTCGCGGTTGACCAGGGCCGCGGCCTTCTTCAGGAGCGCCAGGGCGTGGACGAGCTCGATCGGCATGCGTTCGGCCTGGCCGTCGCCGATGGCGAAGTGGATCAGGGATCGGGCCGTCTGGGCGCCGTAGTAGCGATCGGCGGGGACCTCGATCGGGCCGAGGCTGTCGGTTTCGGTGCGGGTCGCGTGCTTCATCGGTGAGCCCTCCGGCCCTCGGCAGCCCGGCAATGCTCGTGCCAGGCCGCGAAGTCGAGCGCCTGGATCGCGTCGACCGCGTCGAAGGCGAGGCCCGTGTCGGCGGCGATCCGGTGCTCCAGCCATTGCGGGTCGTCCGGGGGCGGCTTCGGCAGCTTCCAGAGCTGGACCTTGCCGCCCGCGGCCAGCAGGTACTTCCCGAGCGGGTCGAATTGCAGGGCGACGATCCGGTCGGGATGGCCCAGGGGCGGGCCGATTGGCTTGCCCGAACGGAGGTCCCAGAGGCGGACCTCGCCGTCGGTGCCCCCGGTCGCCATCAGCTGACCGTCGGGGCCGAAGGTCGCGTGGTCGACGGGGGCGGTGTGGGCCAGTGGTTGCGTCAGTGGCTGCAAGGTTTCGAGGTCCCAGAGCCGGGCGGTCCGGTCATGGCTGGCGGTCAGGGCCATCCGTCCGTCGCGGCTCAGGGAGGCCGAGAAAACCATGTCCTTGTGCGGGAATGACTCCGCGAGCTTTTCGCCCGTGGCGGCGTCCCAGTGCCAGGTCCGGCCGTAGCCGGTGGTCACGAGCAGGCGCCGTCCGTCGGGGGTGAACGCCAGGCTGTAGACGTGGCTATCGTGCGGCATCGGCGGGGTGATCGGCCGGCCGGTCGAGGCGTCCCAGACCCGGGCCGTCTTGTCCCAGCTCGCGGTGGCGAGGGATCGGCCGTCGGGGCTGAAGGCCACGTCGAGGACGGGCGCCGCATGCCCTTCCATGGTGAAGAGGCGCGAACCGTCGTCGGTGTCCCAGAGGCTCACGGTGTTGTCGAGGCTGGCGGTGGCGATCCGGGCATCCCGCGGGTGGATGGCGATGTTCCAGATGGCCTCCGAGTGGCCCCGAAGACGGCGGAGCCGCTGCCCGGTCCGGGGATGCCAGATGCTGGCAGTCCCTTCCATCGTGGCGGTGATGAGCCGAGAACCGGAGTTGTCATGGGCCAGGGCCGTGATGGCGCCGTCGTCCCGCATCGGCGGGGTCCAGGGCTCGCCCGACTCGGCCGACCAGGCCCGGATCAGGCCGTCCTCGTGCCCGGTGGCGATCCGCCGGCCGTCGGGATGGAACGCGGCCGCTCGGGCGTCGGCCTCCCCGGCGGCGATCGTCCGGGCGAGCATCCCGCCGGAGATCTCCCAGAGCCGGGCCGATCGGTCGCGGCTGCCGGTGAGCAGCTTCCCGCCGCCCGGATGGAAGGCGGCCGCGTAGACGAATCGATCGTGGTGGACCGGCGCCCCCAGCGGGAGGTTCGTGGCCAGGTCCCAGATCCGGGTGATATCGAGGCCGGCGACCGCCAGCAGTCGTCCGTCGGGGCTGAAACCGAGCGCCCCGACCCAGGAGGGATGCGGGATCGGCTTGCCGATCGGCTCGCCCGTGCCGGAATCGTGAAACCGGGCCACCTTGTCGAAACAGCCGACGGCGAACGATCGCCCGCCGGGCTCGTAGGCGACCGCGTTCACCTTGCTGGGATGCCGGATCGGCTCGCCGATCGGTTGCCCGGTGGCGGCGTCCCAGATCCGGATCGAGCCGTCGAGGCAGGTGGTCGCCAGGGTTCGGCCGTCGGGGTGGAAGGCGACCGCTCGGGCCTCGTCGCTGTGCTCCAGGGGAAGCAGAGCAGGTCGCCGGAGGCGATGTCCCAGAGCCGGGCATATCGATCGGCACCCGCGGTGGCGAGCGTCCGGCCGTCGGGGCTGAAGGCGACCGCCGAGACCTCGTCGGGGTGTCGGAACGGTTCCCCGATCGGTTCGCCGGTGCGGGCGTCCCAGAGCCGGGCGGTATGGTCGCGGCCCACGGTCGCCAGGAAATGACCGTCGGGGCTGAACGCGATCTGCGAGACTTCGCCGCCGTGCACCAGGGCAGGCCGATCGGCCTGCCCTCGTCGGCGTCGCGGATCCGGACCGTGTCGCCGGACTCGGCGAACGCCATCCGGGAGCCGTCGTGGCTGAACGCGACCGAGTGGACCTGGCCCTTCGTGGGGAACCATCGCACCAGCCGATGGACCTGCGAGCCCCAGGCGTCGAGGTTGAGCAGGATCAGGCGGCGAAGGTCGGATTCGGCTTCGGGCAGGCTGGACAGGGCGCGGACCAGCCAGAGCAGGCCCTCGCGGACCCCCTCCCCCTGGAAATGGTGGAGGGCCTGCTCGAAGGCCAGGCGGGCGAGCTGGGCCTTGACCTCGTCGAGGGCCCGGGACTGCTCCTGGCGGTATCGGACGTCGGCCAGCCAGCTTTCGATGGCGTCGCCGATCGCCCGGGCGCCCGGGAATCGGTCCTCGGGCCGCAGGGCCATGGCGCGGAGCGCGATCGCTTCGAGCTCGGGCGTTACCGACGGCTTGACTTCCCTCGGGCGCGGGAAATCACCGCGACGGACGCGGTCGAGGACCTCGGCCAGTCGGGTCGATTCGACGGGGGCCCGGCCGGTCAGGATGGCGTAGAGGGTGGCGCCCAGGCCGTAGATGTCGGTGGCGGGGCCCATCCGTTCCACCTCGCCGGCGGCCTGCTCCGGGCTCATGTAGGCCGGCGTGCCGAGGACGGACCCCGGCAGGGTCAGGTCGCCGGAGTCCGGCCCCGCGGACCTGTCGTCCGGCCCGGGCGGGTCGAGCGTCAAATCGGGCCGCCCGATCACCTTGGCCAGGCCCCAGTCCACGACCAAAGTCTCCCCGTAATCGCCCACCATGATGTTCGCCGGCTTCAAATCGCGGTGGAGTACGCCCCGGCTGTGGGCGTAATCGATGGCATGGCAGGCGGCCAGGAAGTGCCCCAGCAGCTTCCGCAGGGCGAGCGCCCGCTCGCCGGGGTCGCGGCCGGGGAGGTCGGCCTTGTGGAAGCGGTCGATCGCTCCCCCTAGGCTGTGGCCCCGGATGAACCGCATCGCGTAGTAGGGTTGTCCGTCCCCGTCGAGGCCCAGGCTGTAGACCGGGACCACGCCCGGATGCTCCAGGCCGCCGGTGATCTCCGCTTCGAGCAGGAATCGCGATCGGCTCTCGGGGCTCCGGGCATGGCGGGACTGGAGCCGCTTCAGGGCGACGTCGCGGTTGAGCTCGAAATCGCGGGCCAGGAAGACCTCGCCCAGCCCGCCCTTCTCGTGGGGCCGGAGCGCGCCGAATCGCGACGGGGCCGAGGGCGGGGCGGCAGCCGCGTCGCGATCGCCATCGCCCCGGACCGCGAATGTCTCGGTCTGCGGCAATCCGGCGATCCGGGAGACGGTCTCGCGGAGGTCCTCGGCCGCGGGGATCGTGGCCAGGCTCCGGCGGAGGTCGTCGCCGTGCGCCGAGAGGTGTCGCGCGACCAGGCGATCGATCAGGTCGCGCAACTCCTCGTCGATGGCCCCGCGATCGCGCAGGATGACCCCGAGCGGCCGAGAGCGGTCCGGCGACCAGGTATTGATGGCCGCGATCAATTCGTCGCGGCCGATCAGGTCCATGTGGAGGGCCAGGACGCCGAACAGCAGGTCCCGGTCCTCCCCCTGCCCCGGCCGATCGCTCATGGCCGGGATATCCCCGACGAACCTGGCATGGGACGGACCTCCGGTTCCAGGGCCGGGCCGATCATCCGGGCCTACTCTACCAGGGCCGGACGGCCGCCCGCACGGGGCTCAGGCGGTCAGGTGGACCAGGTCCCACGGCTTCAGGGTCTTGCCGGCGCCGTGGACGACGTGGAGGGGCTGGCCGTCGAGCCGGCTCGTTCGCCCATCCTCGCCGACCCGGTAATGGGCGGGGCCGAGCCCGACGAGGCAGTAATTCCACCCGCGGGGGACTTCCCGCCATCGGTCGGGGTGGGACCGGCAATACAGGTTCATGGCCGTCTGGTCGCCCCAATCGCCGGTGCCCGCCAGGGCGGGCGAGTTCAGCAGGCGGTTCGCCGCCTTGAGGTAGCGCAGCATGGCCCGCGCCGTGCCGGCGCCGAACCCGGAGTTGATCGTGTCGTGGTCGCGGAAGAGTTCCTCGGCGCGGGCCCGGGCTTGCGGGTCCTGGATGGTGTAGGTCCAGTACTTGAACGTGATACTCTCCCGGAACGGGATCGCTTCGGTCGCCGCCAGCAGGCGGTCGGGATCGCGGCGTACGAGGTCCCAGAGGGGGGCGATTCGCGCCTGGAAGACGACGTCGGCGGCGTCCCAGTAAGCCACCGGGGTTTCGGCCGGCCACCGGGCGATGACCGGCTGGAAATCCCGCAGCCTTTGCCTCGCCGGGTGGCCATCGTTTGGCGCGACGACCACCTCCACGCCCGGCAGCCCGGCCAACCGCCGCCGTTCGCTCGGGTAGAGGCCGGAGGTCACCGCCGTGACGACCTCGGGGTTCCCCTCCGCCCGCAACGAGCGGAGAAACCTCTTGATGAAGAGTCGCAGGTGGGTCCGATCGAATGCGGCCAGGATCCGGCCGGGGAGCTTCCGATCGACGGCCACTCCTGCGGGGTCGGCCATCCTTCGGGGCCGGTGCCAGGCGATGGCCCCTCGCTGATAGCCGATCGCGTGGCCGGCCCTGCGGAGGTCGTCGCAGCAGCACCGGCATTCGCAGCGGTCGGGCTGCCACCGGAAGGCCAGTTGCCGGAGGTGCTCCCGCCGGAAGAGCACGGCCGCCATGCCGACATGGCGGGGGTAATCCCAGTGGCCCAGGCCGTCGGCCATTTCGCCGGCCGAGTCGGCCCCGAGCGCAACGAATTGGGGTCGGGTTCGGAGGCCCTCGGCCAGCGCCAGGAGGCATCGGGGCCCCAGGACCACGTCGTCGTCCAGCAGCATGACGAACGGGGTCGTGCCCCGATCGCGGGCGGCATTCCGGGCGCGGACGATCGTTTCGAACCGGGACCGGTCGCCCGGGGCGGGAGGGCCCGTGACGCGGATCACCCGGGGCCTCACGCCTTGCTGGGCCCGGATGGCCTCGAGGACGTCCGGGCGCAGGGGCGATAGGTCGCGGCTGAGCAAGATCAGGTCGATGTCGGTCATGGGGACATGCCGCCGGTTTCGCCGGCCCCCCTGTCAGATTTCGTCGCCCTCGTGGGGGGCGGGCAGGTTGCAATCACATTGGGGGGTATCCGTCCTCGCGTAGGAGGCATGCTCGGCCGATTCGGCCGCCGTCACGCCGTATTCCTGGACGATTCGCGTGAAAACCGGGGCAACTTCCGGCACATAAATCACAGCATCCTCGAAGACGCAGATTTCCTGGGGACTCGTACCCCCATCGGCGACCTTCTTCAGCTTTTCGGCCGCCACCGAGAGGATCTCCGCAAGCTGGTCGGTGGACCGGAATACCCGCCATCCATTCCCGACCCCGCCGCATCGGTCATCGCCCGGGGGGAGGCCGACCCCCCTCAGTTCCCGGAGGTCGACGATCCGGGTAATCGTCTGGCTTTCGCTCGATTTGTGGACCAACCGGAGGAAGAACCGGTGCGACCCCGGGGACAGGTCGGTCCCGAGGGGTTTCGCCGTCGGATCGATGCCGAGATAAAGCCGCCCCGAAGCCGGTGGCGGGTAGGGCAGGCAAACCGTCCCGGCCTTCGCCAGGACTTCCTTCGCCGCGGCGCCGTAGTCCTTCGAAACGAACGGATCGGAGCGCACAGGGATCATCCTTTCCGGCAGGAAACGGTCACATCTCTTGGTTTCGGACCTTCAACCGTCGCGGTCGGGCTTCGACTAGCTTGGGGGCCGTGCGGGGCGGTGTCAACAGTCTCAAGGCTGCGGCGTCGCGGTGCGGACGACCCGGAACCCGCTGAAGTATCGCGAGTTCTTCGCCGTGAAGATGTCGCGGTGCGCCGATCGGGCCATCGAGGGGGCGGAGTCGAAGCTGCCGCCGCGCACCACCCGCCAGTCCGACGAGTTGACCGCCACCGGCCCGAAGTCGTCGGGCGCGTCCCTCGCCCCGGCCGGGTAGGCGGGGTAGTAATCGGTCCCTTTCGACCCGTCCCCGCACCATTCCCACTGGCTGCCCAGCATGTCGAACAGGCCGAGTTCGTTGGGGAGGAGCCGGCCGACCGGCCCGGACAGCTCCCGCGAGTTCAGCCAGGTCCGGGCGTACCGATTGAGGTATCGGTCCGCCTCCCCGAACGGCCGGCAGGTCCGGGTCCCCGCCCGGCAGAGGTATTCCCATTCGGCCTCCGTGGGCAGCCGGAAACCGCCGAGGTCTTGGCCGCCCGCGGGGAGCGGATCCCCCGGCTTCACGTCGTCGGGGTAGAACGGGGCCAGGCCGGCCTTTCGGCTCAGCCAGTTGCAATAGCGCACCGCCTCATACCAGGAGACGCCCCCCGCGGGTTGGTCGGGATCGTCGCGGTCGCCCCGGCGGTAGCGGGGGTCGGTCGGATGGTCCGCCTTGAACTCGCGGTACTGCGTGATGGTCGTTTCGGTCGCCGCGACCAGGAGCGATCGGTCGATCCGGCGGCCGTGGAGGTTCTCGTAAGGCCAGCGCTTCGGCGGCAATTCCCCCTCGGGCGAGCCCATGACGAACTCCAAGGGTCCCCGGACGTAGATCAAGGTATGGCCGTTGGGACCGATCTCCCAGCCGCGTTCGCCGCCGCCCGTGCGCCTGCGGGTGCCGGCCGGGATGCTCGGCGGGGCGGCGGTATCCCAGCGGCGGATGAGCAGTTCGACCGCCGAATGCACCCCCGGGTCGGGGTCGTCCAGGAATTCCTGTCGAGCCCGGCGGAGGACGCCGTTGCGGGTGGCCGTGCCGATCGCATCGGGCGGCGTTTCGGCCCACACCATCCAGGCGGCCTGGCGGGTCGGGCCGTCGGCTTCGCCCCGGATCGGGCGATCGCGGAGCAACCGGGGCGCCAGGTTCAGGGTCACGATGACCTGGATGGCCTCGGTGCGGAGCCTCGGGTCTTCCCGATGCCGGAAGGCCTGTTCGAGGGCCTCGGGGTCTCCGAGGTAGGCCAGGGCGACCGCCGCGATCGCCGATCGGCTTATGGCCAGGTCATCGCCGTCGGCCCCGTCGGCCTCGCGGCGGAGGTAATCCAGGCCCTCGCGGTTGTTCGGCATCGGCGCGAGCCGTCGGAGCAGGACGAGCGAGGCATCGGGCTGCGACTCGGCGATCGCCCGCGCGAGCCCGACCGGGTCGGCGCGGTCCGAGAGTATCCAGGCCAGGGCCTCGGCGGCGGACGCCCGCGAGGTCGGGTCGTTCCCCGGCTGGCCGCAGGCGGCCCGGAGCGTCGGAACCAGGATGTCGGCCGCGGGCCCGAGCAATTCGAGCCATCGCGGGTGCGTGCGGGCTTCCTCCGCCAGCAGGCCGTCGGTGAGGGACTCGCCGGCCCCGGCCCAGCCGGGCATCCCCTCGGCGGGGGGCATCGCCGCCAGGGTCCATGCCGCGCGGAGTCGATCGCCGTCCGCCGCCGCCTCGTCGAGGAGGACCCCGAGGAGGCGATCCCGGCCGGAGGTGGGCGGGTCGGCGGCCAGCGCCTCGCGGATGAGCTGCACCTCGTCCGGCCTCGCGCCGTGGAGCCGTTCATGCAGGGCGGCGGCGCGAGCGGCGGTCGGCCGGTCGCGATGGAGCAGCAAGATGGCGTTGGCCCGTTCTCGCGGGCTCGCCGACGGCGCTGCTCCAGGCGTTCCAGCCCGTCCCGCATCGGCCCCGCCAGGCGGAGGCTCGGGGAGCCGCGTCCGCAAGGTCTCCGGTTCCGACGTCGCCGCGAGCTGGAGCATGTCCCGGCGCGGAGCGACCTGTTCATCCCCAGGAGCCCCGCCGCGGCGATGGCCGAGGCCGCGACGATCATCGCCGCGATCGCCGCGAATCGACGGGCCGCGGCCGCATCAGGCCCGTTCGTCGGGCGCCCACCCCGGCTCGGGACATTGCGTAAGATGCTGGCCCATTCCAGCAGCGAGGGGAGCTGGTGCGGGCCGGGCCGCTCCCGCCAGGAGGCCGTGATCAACGCCAGCCGCCTCCGGGCGCGGCCGGCCGGCGAGGCGTCCTGGTCGCGCTCGATCCACTGCCGGACAGGGCGGACCAGGTAGTCGTGCCAGCCGGTAGTGAGGCTCGTCGGGGCCGGGGCCGTCGGCCTCCATGATGAGCCGAAGATCCTGGGCGAGGGCCCGCATCAGGTGGTCGAATTCGCCGGGCCGATCGGCCAGGCCGGAGGCCGCCATGAGCTCTCCCCGGCCGGCAGGATTGCCGCGGATCGAGGATGTCGGCGAGGGGAGTAGCCTCTCCAGGATCCGCTGGGCTGCGTCCCGATCCTGGCGGTATTCGGGCCGGCCGAAACCGTCGTCGAGGAACGACGCCGATCCCGTCCACGCCGCCCAGGCCCCGCAGGGCTCTGG
Organism: Isosphaeraceae bacterium; assembly: GCA_046350035.1. Lineage (GTDB taxonomy): Bacteria > Planctomycetota > Planctomycetia > Isosphaerales > Isosphaeraceae > CALLYK01. Next base: position 44,972 of record JAXMBD010000022.1, read on the forward strand.
GCCCAGGGCCGGTTCCACCACCTCGATGAACAGGCTGAGTCGGATCGGGATCACCCGCCCCTCGCCGTCCGCCAGGTCCCGAAGGGCCTCGTCGAGGAATCCGTGCGGCCCTCGCCGCATCCCGCCCCTCCCCTTCCGGGATCCGACCGAGTGCCCGGCCGAACCCTTCGAGCACCTTGCGGGCATGCTCGACATCGAACAACTCGACCGCCGAGGCGTTTCCCCCCTGGACGATCGGCACGCCCACCGCGTGCATGAGCCGCGAGAGCGGCATCCAGAACTCGTCGCGAACGAGCAGAAGGGCCGCGACCCGCCGGCCGTCGCATTGCTGCAGCGCCCGCACGAGGCCGGAGTCGGGCCCGATCGATTGCCCCTGGATCGCCTGTTCGAACTGGTCGAGCACGAGCAGGATCTTCCCCGGGGCCCGGCGCTCGGGGTCGTCGCGCATCAGGGCGATGGCCAGCGGCAGGTCCGCGTCCTCCGGCATCGCGGGAATTCCCGGCGGATCGCGGCGAGCAGGCGGGCCTCGGTCCCGTCGGCGGTGGCTTCCAGCTCGATCGCGCGACCTTGGCCCGGCCGAGGCTCGGCAGCAGGCCCGCCTTCGCGAACGACGACTTGCCGCCGCCCGACGGGCCGTAGAGCATGCCGACGGGGAACGCCCGTCGGCCGATTGATCCGGGCCTTCCAGAACCGGATCGAATCGGGCATGCCGTCGCCGCACTCGGGCCGGGCAAGAGCGAGGAAGAACCGGGCATCCCTCGTGTCCGGAACGACCGTAGCCCCCGGTACTCGACCGCGACGTCGGGGGCGGGTACCGGCCGTTGCTCGTCGACCACGCCCAGAGGTCGTCGGCGAGGTCGGCCCCGGTCAGGTAGCGGTCGGCCATCGGCCTCGAGAGGCAGCGGAGCACGATCGCTCCAACTCCGGGTCGATCTCCGGGTCGATCATCCGGGGCGGGCGGGGATCCCGGTGGAGGATCTCGTCGAAATACTGGGCATGGCCCGGCCCTTCGAACGGCATCCTGCGGGTGAGCCCGCGGTAGAGGATCACGCCCAGGGCCCAGAGGTCCGTCCGGCCGTCGAGCCGGTGCGTCTCGCCGAGCACCTGCTCGGGGGCCATGTAGGGCGGGGTGCCGGCAACTTCCCCCCGGCGGAGCCGCTGGATTTCCTCGTCGATGGCCAGGCCGAAGTCGCAGACCCGCGGCTCGCCGTCGAGGTCGAGCAGGATGTTGGCCGGCTTCAAGTCGCGGTGGGTCAGGTGGCCGGCATGGGTATGCGCGTGATGCAACGCCTCGGCCACCAGGGCCGCGATCCGGATCAGGCGGGGGGCCGGCACCGGGCCCGATTCGAGCAACTCCTCCAGGGTCCGCTCGCCGGGCCGCCCCTCGACGTACTCCAGCGCGATGCAGCCATCGGCGCCGATCCCGGGCCCGCCGGGCGGGATGTACTCGTGGAGCCGGACGATACGCGGGTGGTCCAGGCCCGCGAGGAGGTTGGCCTCGTCGGCCAGCGAGGTCAACCGGCGTCGGCTCTCGGGGAAGTCCGGGCGGGCCAGTTTCAGGGCCACCGGCAGGCCCCCGCGACTATCGAGGGCCTTGTAGACCAGGAAGTTCCCCCGCCCCAGGAATTCCTGGAGCGTATAGGGCCCGATCCGCCGGCCGACCAGGGGGCCGTCCCCGCCATCGGCCTGGGGATGGCCGGGCGTGGGCGTGATGTCGCCGGCGTACGGGACGGTCGCGGCCGGTTGCAATTGGATCGTCTCATCGACGGGCTGGAGCCCCGCCAGGACATTGCGAATCGAAGTGCCATATTCCGGGAAGCGGGTATCGTAATCGGCCGGCTCGGGGCGCTCGCCGGACTCGCGCCGGCGCTCGAGTTCGATGCCGAACAGCAGGTCGAACAGGGCGGGCCGTTCGTCCTCGGGGCAGGTGTCCAGGTAGTCCTCGATCCGGGGCCGTCGTCCTTGCTGCCAGGCCCGATCGAACCATCCGGACCGATCGTCCGGGATCGTCGAAGGCAAGGATGGGTCGCTCATGGGGGCTCCGCCTCGATCAATCCGGGGGCGGGTACGGCCCGGTACCGCGATGCGGGCGATCGGGCCCAGGCCGCGTCGGTCCGTTCGGTGAACCCGAAACCACCCCCGGGGCGGTTGAACCGGGCCACCGCGACGCTCCGCCGGAGTACTTCCCGTAGCCGGCATCCGCCGTAATTATCCGATTCGGTAGAGAATGCCCGCAACGGGTTGCATGGGCTCGGCGGGGCCATGCGGCCGGAATCCGCACCGATCCGGGGCCATTGGCCCTGGCTTTGCGTCTCGACCTGGGCGCGAATCCACCGAATCTTCGGGTTCCGCGATCAGGGAGAGGGCCAAGCCATGCCCCGCGGCGACAAGTCGAAGTACACGGACAAGCAGAAACGCAAGGCCGAGCACATCGCCGAGGGCTACGAGGACCGCGGGGTCCCCGAGTCCGAGGCGAAGGGTCGCGCCTGGGCCACCGTGAACAAGGAATCGGGAGGCGGCAACAAGTCCGGCTCGGGCCGGGGCAAGCCCGACACGAACGTCTCGAGCAAGAAGGGGGGCGACCTGGGCGGGGCCGCGTCGGCGGCGAGGCCGGCATCGAGCCGCTCCGAATCGGCGAAGAAGGCGGCGGCCGCACGCACCCCCGAGCAGCGATCCGCCTCGGCCAGGAAGGCGGCCGCCACCCGCAAGCGGAATCGGGAGGCCAGGGCCTGAGCCCGGCCGCGGATCGCGGCGAGTCCGGCGATCGAACGCCTCGACTCGCCGCCGCTCGGCGTATAATCCCTGGCGGCGGCTCGCCCCTCTCCCCGGTCCGCGAGGCCCGACTCTCCGATGGACAGCATCGAATCGGCCGTTCGCCGGCGCATCAACGACCTGGCGCATCGGCCGGGGCCATCCCCCTGGGGACCCGTCCCCTACGACGCGATGTGGCTGGACCGGATCCCCCCGGATATCCAGCGCCGGGACCACGGCTGCGGCGATCCGACGCGGTTCCTCAAGGAGGGGGACCGGGTGCTCGACCTGGGCTCGGGATCGGGCAAGGGGGCCTACGTCGCCGCCCAGGTCGTCGGGCCCGACGGCTGGGTGATCGGGATCGACTCCCACCGCGAGATGCTCGCCCTGTCGCGGAAGCACCTCGACCGATTCGCCGACCAGGTCGGCTATTCCAACCTCGATTTCCGGTGCGGCCTGGTGCAGGACCTCCGCTTCGACCTCGACGAACTGGGCGCCGTGCTCTCGGCCTGCCCGATCCACGACCAGTGGGGCTACCTGGAGCTGCGCGACCTGGAGGAACGGCTCCGACGCGAGGACCCGCTCGTCAGCGATTCCAGCGTGGATGTGACGGTCGCCAACGGCGTGCTCAGCCTGGTGCCCACGCAGGACCAGCCCCGCGTTTTCGCCGAGATGTCTCGGGTCCTCCGGCCCGGCGGCCGCGCCATCCTCTGCGACCTGGCCGCCGACGCCGACCTGCCCGATGGTTTCCGACAGGACCCGAGGGCCTGGTCCGATGGGTTGGGCGGCGTCCTCAGCGTCGAGGCGATGCATCGGGCCTTCAAGGCGTCCGGCCTGCGCGAGTTCCACCTGGCCAGCCGCCGAGAGCAGCCGGTGCGGATCGAACACGGCGTGCCGATCCGGCTGGTGACCGTGATTGCCGCGAAGCCCGACCCGGCGGCCGCCGACCCGGGCTTCCGGCACGATTGATCCGACCAGGGCCCTTCAAGAACCGCTGAACGGCTTGAAGATCCCCGAGAATTCGTAGGGCGTCTGGACGATGCTGCTGAAATTGCTGCCGACGTAGCTCACCGCGCCGCCCGGGGCGGAACGGTCCCGGCTGAGCGACCACATCGCCAGCCGGCCGAGCCCCTTCTGCTGGGCGAACGCCAGGAGCTGCCGGGCGGCGGCCTGGTCGAAGACCTCGGTGGTCACGTCGTTCATGCCGATCATGGGGGTGACCCCCACCATCGACCAGAGTTGCGGGTCGGTATAGGCCGTGCCGAACGTCGATTTGAGCTGGTTGAAGGTGCTGGTGGCCGCCTGGATCGCGTAGTCGCCCATGTGCCCGGTCGGGTTGGGGGCGGCGTAGTCGCCGTAGTCCATCGCCATCACGTTCACCCCCGCCAGCCGCACCCCATATCGCTGGGCCGACTGGACGACGTAGACGCCGTCGCCGGTCAGGCCGGTCGGCAGCACGGGCAGCGTGAGCCAGACCTGGAGCGACTTGCCCTGCGCCGCCAGGTCGGACTGGAGGGCGGCCAGGGCCTGCGATCGCCGGTCGATTGAGGCATGATCGGCGGCGGCCGCCCCTTCGATATCCAGGTCGATGCTGGTCGCGCCGTAGGCATCGACCACCGTCCGATAGGCCCCCTTCAGCGACGAGACGTCGGTGATCGCCTGGGCCAACTCGACGCCGGACGCGCCGCCGAAGGAGATCGTTGCGTCCCCGCCCAGGGCCCGGACGGCGTTGATCTGCGACCGCACCTGCTGGTCGAACGCCCCGCCGTTCACGGCGTAGTCGGCCAGGCCCGCCCAGGCCGGCTGGTTGGTCCCCTGCACCGCCGTGATGAAGGCCAGGGTGAAGTACTTGATCCCCTGGTCCCTCGCCATCGAGGCGATGTCGGGGGTGGGCCACAGGCCCATGTCCACGTACGGGTTGAACACCCGCCCGGGGGACACCGGCGTCGCGGTCACGCTCACGCTGACGTTCCCCGTCGCCGTGGCCCCGTGCCCGTCGTCCACGGCATAGGTGAACGCGTCCGTGCCGGCGAAGCCCGCTCGGGGCGTGTAGGTCACGGTGCCGTCGGCGTTGGCCGTCGCCGTGCCGTTCTGGCCCGGAGTGACCGAGGCGAGGTGGAGCGCGTAGCCGTTGGGATCGGTGTCGTTGGCGAGCACGGGGATGTTCACCGCCCGGCCGACCAGCGTGTAGGCCGAATCGGCCACGGCCACCGGCGGCCCGCCCGGGTTGGTCCCGCCGCCCGGGCCGGACAGCACGAAGTTGCTCGCCGCCTTGGAACTGCCGGTGCTGGCCGTGAAGCCGAACGAGGCGGACCCGCCCGGGGGCAGGCTCGCGTTCCAACCGGCGTCGCCGACCGCGTAGCGATTGCCCGAGCGGCTCGCGACCTTGCCGTCCCAGAGGCTGGTGATCGTCGAAGGCAGGTCGAAGGCCAGCGTCCAGCCGTTCAGGCTCGTGGCGCTGGTGTTCTTGACGGTCACCTGCGCGTTGAAGCCGGTCCCCCAGTCGCTGGTGATCTGGTAGGTCACGCTCGACGAGAGCCCCCCTCCCGAGGACGGCGGTGCGTCGTCGTTGCGGATCGTGCCGACCGCCTGGGCCCGCCCCAGGATCGCGCCCGAGGGATTGGAGAGGACCAGGTTCAGGGTCTCGTCGGGCTCGACGACCGTGTCGCCCGTCACCCGCACGTTCAACGTCTTGCTCGTCTCGCCGGGGGCGAACGTCAGCGTGCCCGAGGTCGCCTGGTAGTCGGATCCGGCCGCCGCCGTCCCGTTCGAGGTGGCATAGGCCACGGTCACCGTGGCGCGGCTGGCCGCCGAGAGGCTCACGGTGAACGGTAAGGTCGTCGTGCCGCTGTTCCCCTCGTCGACGGCCGCGTCGGCCACCGAGATCGTCAGGGGCGGGGGCAGGGCCGGGCCGCCGGAGATCGGCACGCCGTTGAGGAGGTAGTTGGCCGGGACCGCCCCCGATCCCCCGGGCGCGGCGACGAAGCCGAACGACACCGATCCGCCGGCCGCGAGCGCGTCATTCCAGCCGGACCCGCCGATCGTGTAGTGCGTCCCCGCGTGGGCGAGGATCCGGCCGTCCCAGATGGACGTGATGTTCGGGGCGTAGTCGAACTCGAGCCGCCAGCCCGGGACCGCCGGGCCGGTGTTGCTCACGGCGATCGACCCTTGCAGGCCGCTGCCCCAGTCCTGGACGAGCTGGAATGTGGCCGAGGTCAGCAGGGCTCGGCCTTCGAGCGATTCGAGTCGGGCGAGCGCGCGGCGGCGCCCGGGCATCCTTACCTTCATGGATGGACCCTCTTGAAGACGTGTTCGAGATGGGATGCTGTGGAACCGTCCGAGAAGTGGCGATGAAGCGACGCCCCGGCCGCCTCGGGCCGATCGCCGCGTTCACCGTATGCAGGCTAACTCTCGGCGTGGTCGCATTCAATCACGCATTGCGAAAAAGCAACAGCCCGCACATATCCGGGCGGGAAACGCGGCATCCCCGCCGGGGAGGGCCTTCCCGGCGGGGATGCGTTGGGGAAGCGGGCGGAGGTGGGGCCGCGGTCGGGCCGGCTCAGGCCGTCGAGGAGGCGGGGGCGTGCTTCACGTCGATGACGATGTGCTCGACTTCCAGCCATTCGTGGGCCTGGCGCCGGTGCTCTTCGGTGATGTAGGCCGACACGGCGGTGAGGGCGGCGGCGATCACGCCGGCGTCGTCGCCCATACCCACGACCGGGAGGAAGTCGGGCAGGGCGTCGATCGGCAGGATGAAGTAGGCCAGGGCCGCGGCCACGGTCCCCTTCACCCAGAGCGGGGTCCTGCCGTCCAGCATGCAGAAATAGGCCGCGACCGCCTCGCTGGCCAGCGGGATCAGCCGCAGGAACCGCTTCGCCTTGCGGGCGAACCCCTGCCGCACCTTCTCCTCGTTGCGGGCCGCGTCGTGGCCGACGTAGGCCTCGGGGTCGATCACCTCACCCTTAAGGCCCTTGCCCCCCCATCCCTTGAATCGCGTGGTCATCGCTACCCCCTTCCGATCCGGCCCGCGCGTGGATACCTCGGTACCGCTGCCGACCCGGGTATTACGCCCCCGGGGGGGCGAAGGATCGGTCGATCCCGGCTTCTTCCCGCCGGATTCGGGCCTGATTGCGGTTGACCCATGCAATCGCGGGGCCGAGCACCAGGAGCGGCAGCAACCCTACGAACGAATACCCGGGGCGAAGGGCCCACCCCAACGCCAGGCAGCCGGATACCACGGCCACCATCGCCAGGGAGACCTTGACCATGAAGGCCCGTTCCCGGACGCCTCCCGTGTTGCGGATGCTGAAGTAGCACCCGACCAGGCCCCCGAGGATCCCGACCACGCCGCAGGCAATCCCCAGCACCAGGACCGTTTGCGACCCGCCCATGGAAGTCCCCCCTCTTTGAGTCTTCGTCGATCGGGGGCCGATCTTGGCCCGGCCCCCGATCGCTCCACCCGGCTTAACCCTTCTGGAACGTGCCGATGGCCTTCTCGGTCCGCTTGAGGAGATCGTCGATCTGGTCGGTCGACTCGAAGCCGATGATGAAGGCATCGACCGTGCCCAGCCCCAGCACGAATCGGAGCGAGGCATCCTTCTTCTCGGCGTCCTTGATCCGGCCTTCGCCCAGGATCTTCATGCCGATGACGCCCTTGCCGGCGTTGTGCATCTCCTCCAACTCGGAGGCGACCACGTCGGGCGTCTTGTCGTCCATGAGCAGCCCCTCCGGGTTGATCCGGGCGAGGTCCACCTCGACGAACGGGTCGCGGGCCGACGTCCGCAGCGGATCCATCCCGTGGCAGCTCGTGCCGTGGGCCTTGATGAGGCCCTTCCGCTTGGCCTCCATCAGGTATTCCATCGACCCGGTGTGGTCCCTGGGCCAGTCCGACTTGGTCATGCAGTGCAGCAGCAGGATATCGATGTACTCGACGCCCAGCTCGAGGCAATAGCGTTCGACGTGGCTCCGGCAATCGGCCAGCTTGGTCGCGTGCGTCTTGGTCTGGATCTGGTACTTCTCGCGGGGAACGCCCTTGAGCGCCTCGCGGAGGTAGACGTGCGAGCCGTACTGGTCGGCCACGTCGAACAGCGTGACGCCGTGGTCGAGCGCGTGGCGGACGACCCGGGTGAATTCCTTCACCCCCAGGCGGGTCTGGTTGCTGGCCTGGCCCGAACCGACCGAGCCGGTCCCCATGCCGATCAGGGAGACCTCGACGCCCGACTTGCCCAGGATCCGGCGGTCGGTCGGCGACTTGGGGATCTCCGCCTTCGGGAACGCGGTGGAGGCCGGGGCCAGCCCCGGCATCGAGGCCAGGGCGGCCGACGCGGCCGAGGCGGCGAGGAAGTCGCGGCGGTTCATCGATGGGGTCACGTTTCGGCCCTCCCGGGGAGATGGTTGGTCGGATTTCGGCCAGGCGCGAGGACCCCGCCATCTAACCACAACCGCCCGACACGCTACCATAGGTGAAAGACCTTCCCGGGCCGACGGGATGGCACCGATCGAAGCACGCGAGACTGCCGATGTTCACGGGACTGGTGGAAGCCCTGGGGCGTATCGAAACGATCCTCGACGAGGACGCCGGCAAACGCCTGGCCGTCCGCTGGGGGGGGCTGGCCGGCCCCCTGGCGATCGGCGAGAGCATCGCCGTCAACGGCTGCTGCCTGACCGCCGTCTCCGTCGATGGCGACCGGTTCGAGGTCCAGGCCGGGCCGGAGACCTCCCTGAAGGACCAACCTGGGCGACCTCCGCGAGGGCAGCCCGGTGAACCGAACGCTCGCTCCGGGCGGGCGACCGACTCGGCGGCCACTTCGTCCAGGGGCGATCGATGGCACCGCCGTTCTGGCCGAGCCGCCGGCCGGAGGGCGAATGGGATTTCCTCCGATTCACGCTCGACCTGTCCTGGATGCCCCTGCTGGTCGAGAAGGGATCGATCGCCGACGCAAGTGCCAGCCTGACGGTCGTCCACACCGGCCCCGACTGGTTCTCGGTGATGCTGATCCCGCACACCCTGTCCGTGACGACGTTGGGGAGTCGTCGGATCGGCGACCGCGTCAACATCGAGACCGACATCCTGGCCAAGCACGTCCGCAAGCTCCTCGAAGGATCGCTCCCCCGGCCGGTCCGGGAGGCGGAGACGGCCGACGACATCATCCTCTGAATTCCGCCCAGGATGGGGATCCGGGTTGCCCCAACTCCCGATGACCTGCGAAGTTCCGCGAGCGGCTCGGGTTCGTTCGGCGCCACCGACAGCCCCGAGATTCCGGTTCGCCTGGGGCCCTGCACCGGGTTCAAACAGGGAGTACCCTCCGCGACATCGGCCGGGCTGGTCGGATCCGGCGATTTCCGCATTTGGTCCGGAACCCGAGAATTCCTAACCCTGCATTTGGGTTGAGGAAGCGGCGAGTTCTCGGGTTCGTTTCGTAATCCGCACCCGGCCAAAAGGTGCCCAGCCACCCGACCTGATCGGGTGTACCAAATGCAGGTGCCGCCCGGTCGGGTCCCCTTAGTTTCGCAACACCAGGGATATCGGAGTATATTACGGCCACCTCTCGGGTTCGTTCGCCGCCGGACTCGCGGACTTGGCCGTCGATCCCGCGACTTACGAAGGGGGCCGCCCCGACGCATCCGGGTGGGATTTCGTTTCGTCGTGAGCCGGCGGCGATGGGCTGCCGCCCGATCCCATTTTCCAAACGTGCGACGACCCGATTGTCAAAGAGCCCGGTCGTCCGGTCCTCATCCAGGCCAATCGCTATTATGGCACACGATGGCCCGGGGTGCCGGGAATCCGGGGAGGCCCGGCCCGGTAAGCCTTGCCGCATCCCGAGGGATCAGTACGAGTCGGCCGAGGCCACCTCGTTGCCGTTCCGGCTGCCGACGGCCTGCCAGGTGGCCGGGGCGACCGTGTTCTTGAAGAAGGCGACGTGGCCGTCGCAAAACAGCGAGTTCGCGCCGCCGGGGTGTCGGCTTCGGGAGGTGATGTTGAGCGACAGATTCTGCCAGTCGGCCGGGGACTTGTCGCTGTGCGGCAGGCCGCCCCGGCAGTCGTACTGCTTATCGTTGGGCGGACGTCGGTGGTTGTACATGCTGTGCCCGGGGGCGCCGTAGAGCCACTTGATGCCCCGGGTCGGCTGGAAACCGGGCGGCGAGTTGGTCAGGCATCGCACCGAGTAATCGGCATCCGACGTGATCGGCGGACCGTTCCCCGCCGTGTTGGTCCCGGTGATGACGAAGCCGCCCAGCGGATCCTGCGCGAACGCGGCCGACGAGCTGAAACCCGTCGGGGCCCCCATCGATGATCGGATCGATTCGCTGATGGCGACCGTCTGCGAGGTCCCGTCGGTGATCATCGCGTAGGTCACGGCCGAGTTCTCGAAGAGAATCCCGTTGGGCGGCGTCATCGGCGCCGGGGGATTCTGCACCACCGAGAAGCCCGAGCCGACGTTGAGCAGGTAATTGTGCCCCGCGTACATCCCGCCGCCGACCTGGGCCATCGGCGGGCCGCCGTCGGACGGGCAGAGCAGCGTGTTGAGCACCGTCACGGCGGCCGTCCGATTCACCGCGGCGGTCGTCGAGGTGTAGTCGGGGTCCGGGTTCATTGAGAAGTTCATCGCGTTGAACAGGGCACCCAACTCCAGTTCGGGCATCAGGTGGGCGTAGGCGCCCCAGCAATGGCCGTTGCCGGCGACGTAGGTATTGATCCGTCCCGGCGGGAAGGCCCCGGCCCGGCTCTCATAGTTGGCCATCGCCAGGCCGATTTGCTTGAGGTTGTTGGTGCATTGGATCCGCCGGGCCGCCTCGCGGGCCATCTGCACGGCGGGCAGCAGCAGGGCGATCAGGACGCCGATGATGGCGATGACGACCAGGAGCTCGATCAGGGTGAATCCGCGTCTCGGGGCGGGCATCGACGATTCCCCGGGGGCTCGGGATCTCAGTGGATTCCAGGATCGTGGAGTCTTCGGACAGGATGCGAGCATATCCCCGGTTTGCTTCGACCGCAATCCTGGCGTAGATTGTCAGGATCATGGCCGACGAGCCGAAGCTGGAAACCCGGGTCCGCGAGCGGAGGCAAGCCCGGGGCTGGACGCAGGACGACCTGGCGAGGCGGAGCGGCGTCTCGCGATCGGGCATCGGCGCGATCGAGACGGGCCGGCTGGTCCCCTCGGCCGCGGCCGCGCTCGCCCTGGCCTCCGCCCTGGAATGCCGGGTGGAGGACATCTTCCGCCTGTCGAATCCCGCGCCCGCCGAGCCGGAATGGGCCTGGGCCCCGGGGCGGCTCCCCGCCCGGTACTGGTTGGCGGCGGTCGGCGGCAAGCTGCTCCGGTTCCCGGTCGAGCCGACGTTGGCCGGCGCGATCCCGCACGAAGGCGTCTTCCCCGGCGGTGGGGCCGACCGCGGGCCGAGGCCGACCTGCGTCCTGGCCTGCTGCGACCCGGCCGCCGGCCTGCTGGCCGAGGCGCTGGCGGCCTCGGGCGTCCGCCTGCTGGCCCTGCCGCGGTCGAGTTGCGAGGCTTTGGAACTGCTCCGAAGGGGGCTGGTTCACGCGGCAGGGGTCCACCTGGCCGGGGCCGACGAGCCGGGCGGCAATGCCGAGGCGGTCCGCCGTCGCCTGGGCGATGGCTATCGGGTCGCCCGGGTTGCCTCCTGGGAGGAGGGGATCCTGGTCGATCCTTCGAGGAAGGTCCGCACGGTCGAATCGGCCTTGAAGGCGAGGCTCCGATGGGTCGGCCGGGAGCCCGGGTCGGCGGCCCGCGAGTGCCTCGATGCGCTCCTGCCCGACAACCGCCCGCCCCGAGGGATCGCCCGGACCCATCGCGGCGTGGCCGAGGCGATCCGATCGGGCTGGGCCGATGCCGGCATCGGCCTCCGGCTGGCCGCCGAGGAGGCCGCCCTCGATTTCCTCGCGGTCCGCGAGGAGGCGTACGACCTGGTCTACCCGGGGCGGCTGGCCGATGAGGTCGGCCCGCTGCTGGACGCGGCCTCTTCGCCGGGCTACCGGCGATGGCTGGGCGACCTGCCCGGCTACCGGCCGGCCGCCGTCGAGGATTGACCGCCCGGCCCGAGGCCGTCGATAATGGGCCTCGCCGCGTTGGCCGGCGATACTTGCCCGAATTCCGGGGTTGGGAAGGGCCTGGGGCGCGTGATCACGATCGAGGACTTCGGCCCGGTGCCGCCCGGCGCCCGGGGTGCTTTCCTGGCCGTCGGCAACTTCGACGGGGTCCACCGGGGTCACGCCCACCTGATCGGCCGCCTCCGGGCCCTCGCGGACGCCGCCGGCGCCCCGGCGATCGCGCTCACGTTCGACCCCTCCCCCGCCGCCGTGCTCCGCCCCGAGGCCGAGCCCGCCCGGTTGACCTGGATCGAACGGCGGATCGAGCTGTTGAGGCAGGCCGGCGCGACCGACGTGGGCGTCTTCCGAACCGGCCGATGGCTGCTGGGGCTGACCGCCCGCGAGTTCTTCGATCGGTCGGTGATCGGTCAGTTCGGGGCCAGGGGGATGGTCGAAGGGCCGACCTTCGGCTTCGGCCGCGACCGCGGCGGCGACGCCCACGTGCTGGGCGACTGGTGCGCCGGCGCCGGGCTCGCCTTCGAGATCGCCTCGCCGACCGACCTGGGCGGGACGATCGTGTCCTCGGGCCGGATCCGCAAGGCCCTGGCGGCCGGCGACGTCGCCGACGCGGCCGAGATGCTGGGCCGGCCCCATCGGCTCCGCGGCCGGGTCGTGAAGGGCGAGGGCCGGGGCCGGCAGCTGGGATTCCCGACGGCGAACCTGGGCGGGATCGACGTGCTCATCCCCGACGACGGGGTGTACGCGGCGAGGGCGCGGGTCGACGGCGAGGGCCCCTGGATGGCGTCGGCCGTCCATATCGGGCCCAACGCCACGTTCGGGGCCGTCGACCGCACGGTGGAGGCGTTCCTGATCGATCGGGACATCGACCTCTACGGCCGGCCGATCGAGCTCGACCTGATCGATCGACTTCGGGGCTCCCGCAAGTTCGACGGCGTGGGAGCGCTGATCGAACAGATGCATCGGGACGTGGACCGGGCCCGCCGGGTCGCGGAGGCCGGGGCCGCGGGCTTGGATGCGGCGGCCCGTCCGGGATAGGCTGGGGGGCGTTTCGGAAATCACTCCAACGCCGACCCGGAGCCCGCCCATGATCCGCCGAGAATTCCGGTCTAAGACGGCGGCCGGCCTGGCCGCGGCCGCGATCGCGAACGGCTCGTGGGCCTCAGGCCGCAAGGGCCCGACGATTTTGATCCCGAGCACGCCGGCCGAGCAGCTCGCCGACCTGAAATCGGCCGCACCCGAGGCCGAGTTCGTCGTCTGCCCGAACAACGCCGCGGCCCTGGCCGCAGCCCCGAACGCCGACGCGTCGTACGGGTTCATCTCCCGCGATTTGATCCGGGCCGGGAAGGCGCTGAAGTGGGTCCAGCAGCCCAGCGCGGGCGTGGAAACGATCGTCGATATCCCCGAACTGCGCGATTCGGGGATCGTGCTGACCAACATGCAGCGAGTGTTCGGGCCGCCGATCGCCGACCAGGCGCTGGCGTACATGCTGGCGTTCACCCGGGGCCTGAACGACTTCGTCGTCCGCAAGGAATGGGCCCGTCCGAAGGAGGCCGTGTTCGAGGAGTTGGCCGGCAAGACGATCGTGATCGTCGGCCTGGGCGGGATCGGTTCGGAGATCGCCCGGCGCTGCCATGCGTTCGGGATGAAGGTGCTGGGGACCGACCCCAAGGTGCTCGACGCGCCGCCGGGCGTCCTCGAAATCCACCGACCCGGATCGCTGGCCTCCCTCCTGCCCCGGGCCGACGTCCTGGCGAGCGCCGTGCCGCTCACCCCCGAGACCCGCAAGTTGATCGGCGGCGCCGAGCTGGCGCTCCTGAGGCCGGGCGCGCTGCTGATCAACGTGTCGAGGGGCGGCGTGGTGGATACGGAGGCTTTGGTGTCGGCCCTGCGATCGAAGCAGGTCGCCGCCGCGGGGCTGGACGTGACCGATCCCGAGCCCTTGCCGAAGGATCACCCGCTCTGGTCGCTCAACACGATCATCACCCCGCACACCGCCGGGCAGAGCCCCGGGTCGGACCGCCGCCGGCATGAGGTCTTCCGGGAGAACGTCCGGCGGTTCGCCGACGGCCTGATGCTGCTGAACGTGGTCGACAAGAAGGCGGGCTACTGAGCGAATAACCCCGGGGGCCCTCCTCGGCCTTCGAGGGGTACGCGGCTTGTTCCTGGAATGCCTGGAAGACTTCGGCCGGTTCGTCGGCTTCGGGTGGCGTGCGACCCGGGCGATGCCCGGGGTCTTGTTCCGCCGCCCCGGGTCGCTGCTGCGCCAGTTCGAACGGGTCGGGCCGGCACATGATCGTGGCGGTGGCCGGCGTCAGCATCGGCATGGCGACCTGGCTGCAAACCCGGCGGATGCTGGTGGCGTACGGCCTGGAGGCGACCCTGCTGAGCGTCCTGGGCGGTGGCGGCCGTGATGGTCGAGACTGGCCGCAAAGATGCTGCACACCGCGTTGTGGTCGCCGCGGCGCGGATGGGCGGGGGTAAGGCCGAGCGAGCTGGGCACGATGGTGCTCACCGAGGAGGTCGAGGCCCGCGAGGTGCTCGGCTCGCGGGCGATCCCGACGCTCGTCGCCCCGCGTGTCCTGGCCTGCACGCTGGCCGTGCCGATGCTGGCCGTGGCCCTGGACGCCTCGGCGATCGCGGGCGGCCTGTTCGCCGAGCAGACCCTCGGGCGGCTCTCGGCCGAGGTGTTCGGGTCGCGGTCGCTCGACCTGCTGAAGCTCCCGGATATCGTCCCGGCGACGCTGAAGACCGGCGTCTTCGGCTGGCTGATCGGCCTGATCGCCTGCTGGACCGGCCTGAACGCCGGCCGATCGACCGAGGCGGTCGGCCAGGCGGCGACCCGGGGCGTGGTCCGATCGATGCTCGCGGTCTTCGCGGCGGATGTCTTGCTTGTCCCCTGGATCCAGGCGTTTACTATGTGGATGGGATGGTAGCGGTGCGGGCCGCGAAAGGAGCCGCCCATGCATTCGGAGATGCCGAGGTGGAGGGCGCTGGCCAACGCCGGCTTCGCGATCGCGGCGCTGGCCCTGGCCGCGTTCGGCGTGACCCGGGTGGCCAACCGCCACTGGCACCTCCGCGAGACGTTCCGGGCCCGGGCCGAGTTCGCCCAGGTCGGCGGCCTCGATTCGGGCGCGCCGGTCCGCGTCCAGGGGATCGACGCGGGCGTCGTCGAGCGGATCGAGCCGCCGTCCGCGCCGGGCGAGCCGGTGGGGCTGGTCCTGAAGCTCGACGGCAAGCTTCGCGGGCTCATCCGGGGCGACGCGATGGCCCGGATCGCCACGCAGGGGGTGGTCGGCGCCAAGGTGGTCGAGATCACGCCCGGTCGGCCCGAGGCCCCCGAGCTGGAGGAAGGCGGCACGCTCCGGTCCGAGGCGCCGGTCGAGCTGGCCGACATCCTCAAGGGGGCCGACGAGTCGCTCAAGAACCTCAACGCCGTGGCGGCGGCGGCCCGGGACGGCCTGGGCGAAATCAACGCGATCGCCGGCGCGATCCGGGAAGGCCGCGGCAGCCTGGGGCGGCTCGTGCAGGAGGACGACGCCTACGAGCGCCTGGTGGCCCTCTCGGACCGCGGCGAGCGGACCCTGAACGACCTGGATGACAACCTGCTCGCCCTGAAAGGGACCTGGCCGCTGTCGCGCTACTTCGACCGCCGCGGCTTCTCCGACCGCGAGCGCGTGCTGTTCCACCCCGAGGCCGAATGCGACCGACGCGTTCTCGCCGAGGCCGACCTGTTCGAGCCCGGCCGCGCCGTGCTGACCTCGGGCGGGAAGCAGAGGCTGGACGCCCTGGCGCCCTGGTTGAAGACCGTCCTTCGGTCGCCGACCGAGATCGTGATCGCCGGCTTCCACGACGACCCCCGCGGCGACGACCTGGCCGAACTGCTCAGCCAGCAGCAGGCCGACGCGGTCCGCAACTACCTGGTGACCCGCCACACGGTGCAATCGAAGGGATGGTGGGGTAGCCGCAAGGTGGCGTCGGTGGGCTTCGGCAAGCAGGTGCCGCGGACGGCGCCCTCGGACGGGAACCCACGGTCGCCGAGGCGTGTCGAGGTGTTGCTGTTCACGCCGCAAGGTTAGGGACGGGACGGGATGGGCCCAACGCCATGTACATCCACGACCGCGAACTCGACGACATCCCCCGCCGGCCGCCGCCTCCCCCCCCTCCCGGCCCCGACGATGAGGGTCGGGAACGCAGGTTGCCCTGGATCGTCGTCCTGTTTCTCGGCACCGCGTTCCTTAGAGCGGTTTTCAGTTGATTGTAGCGGTTGACGGAGTTATTCCTTGTGGGCTATGGAGGGCCCAAGGGATGAGAGCCTATTCGACCGACCTGCGGGAGCGGTGTCCGCCGCCTGTGACGCCGGCGACGCCACTCCGCGCAGCGGTCGCCGCACGCTTCGCCGTCAGCGTCTCCTGATCCGTAAGCTCATGCGGCAGAGCGCCTGACCGGGTCGATCGACCCCCGGCCGCGCGGCGGCGGCCATCCCCGGGCTCTTCGACGCCCAGGCCGACGGCCGGCTCCGCGAAGCGGTCCGCGACCGACCGATGCGACGCTCGCCGAGCTGGCCGAGGCCGCCGGCGTCGCCTACGCCCCTCCCGGCGTGCATCGCGCCCTGAAGCGGCTGGGGATCACGCGCAAAAGTCGCGGGCGGCTGGCCGAGCAGGACCGCCCCGAGCTGAAGGCCGAGCGGGCCGCCTGGGCGCTGAGTTCGCCGCGATCGACCTTCCTCGGCTGGTGTTCCTCGACGAGTCGGGGGCCAACACGGCGATGACCTGCACCCACGGCCGGGCCCCCAGCGGCGTGCGGGTCGACGGGCCCGCCCCGCACGGCCACTGGAAGGCGATCACCTCGACGGCGGCCGTGCGGCTCGGCGTCCCGGAGGCGGCCTGCCTGGCGATCGACGGGGCGACCGGACTCGGTCTGCTTCGCCTTCGCCGAGATTGCCTGGCCCCGGCCTCCGCCCCGGCGACATCGTGGTGATGGACAACCTGGCCTGCCATGTCCGCCGAGGTGCAGCGGCGGATCGCTCCGGCCGGGCGGAGGTACGGTACCTGCTGCCGTACAGCCCCGACTTCAACCCGATCGAGCGGATGTTCTCCAAGCCTGCGGCGTGGCTGAGGTCGGCGGCGGCCCGGACGGTCGGCGACCTGATCGAGGCGATGGGGACGGCCTGCGGGCCGTCCGTCCGGCCGACATCCGGGGTGGTTCGCCCATAGCGGTTACCCTGGCCCTGGATCAAGCGATACCTGCAAAAAACCGCTCTAGGTTCGTCGCCAGCAGCGGTTCGCACCCATCCCGCCGGGGTTTGGCCCCGCCCCCGCCTGCCCCGGCCCCCTTGCCGGCCCCCTTGCAGACACCCCTGGCGCGGATTTTGGCCCCGGCCGAGGGCGATCCGAGGGGCGTCCGGATCGCATATGCCCCGGATCAAGGCCCGATCGATCCCGATGCCGACCTCGGCGAAGATTGGCTCCCGCCCGGCACGATGGTGGCCCGCGAGCACATGCTCGCCGGTGGCAGCCTTCGGTGCATCCGGATCCTGGAAGGGCCGCTCGCGGGGCGCCGGGGGGTGGTGCCCGACGACTCGCTGCGGCCGATGTTCCAGGATCGCTGAGGGTCGGCCGACACTCGGGCCGGCGATCAAATCTTGCCGAGCTTCTTCAGGCTGCCGAACGCGGCGGCGAGCGGGATATCGCGCCAGCGTCGCTGGCCGAACGTGGCGTTGAAGACCAGCGTGGTGCCGTCGATCGCGTAGCCCCGCCAGCGGGCCGTGCCGGGCCGGAACGCGGCCAGTTCGGCCTTGCCGTCGCCGTTGAAGTCGCCCGCCACCGGGATCCAGGCCAGGTTGGGCGTGAACTCGGCGACGTGCCGGGAGATCCGCACCCCGTTGGACGACTTGCGGATGATCCAGTCGGCCGAGGCGGAGTTGAACACGGCCAGGTCGGCCTTGCCGTCGCCGTCGTAATCGGCCGGCACCGGGATCAGCTTCGCGCTGCCTCGCAGGCCAGGGATCTTCTTCGTCGCGACGGCGCGGGTCGAACTGTTGCGGATCGTCCACGCGGCCGTGGCCGGGTTGAAGATCGCCAGGTCGGCCTTGCCGTCCCCGTCGAAGTCGGCCGCGACCGGCACGCCGGAAGTGCCGGCGCCGAAGACATAGGTGAAGCCCTGGCCGACGCGCAGGTGGACCTCCCACTGGCCGCTGGCGGGGCGGAACAGCGCCTGGTCGGTGAGGCCATCGCCATCGAAGTCGGCGGCGATCGGCAGGGCCGAGTCGAAGTCGGACGACCCCAGGGTCGGCAGCATGGAGTCGATGGCGGGCTCGCCGACGACCCACGCCACCGACCATGCCCCGGTCTTGCGGTGGAAGACGGCCGGATCGGCCCCGGCCTGGTCCCCGTAGTTACCCTGCAAGACCCGGCCGTCGAGGTATCGGGCGAGGATGAAGTCGGAATCGAGCGGGTCGAGCGTGCTCTGAGACGTGCCGGCGATCACGATCCGCCCGTTGGGCTGGATCGCGAGCGCATGGGCCGTCACGCCCCTGGGATCGGGATAGCCGCGGGCGAGGCTGGGATGCACCATCTGGAACGCGCCGTCGATCGAGCCGTCCGCGTTCAGCCGCTGGAGCGCGGCATCGCTGGGCTGGTCGACCTGATATGCCCCGACAACCACGATCCGGCCGTCCCCCTGCAGCGCGACGCCGTGGAGCGAGAGGCTGCTGTCCAGGGACGCCTTGCCGTCTCCCGAGAAGGTCGAGTCGAGGCCGCCCGTCGTCGTCATCCGCAGCACCACGCCGGTGCCCTGGGCGTCGTTCCCCGCGACCACGATCTTGCCGTCGGGCTGGACCGCCACGCCGGTGCCCGAGTCGGGGTAAAGCCCTTCCGACAGCGACGTGAGCACGTAGCCGACCCGGCGGGGGCCCATCCGACGCACGAGCGAGCCGAAGCCGGTCGACCAGTTGGTGTCGAGCGAGCCGGACGTCGTGAATCGGGCGGTGAGGATGTCGTATTTCGTCCGCCCCGGCGCGGCGGTCCGGCCGACGATCACCGGCTTCCCGTCGGGCTGGAGGGCCAGCGAGGCGACCTCGTCGTGCGTGCCGACATCGAGCCGGACGACGCCCGAGGTGCCGAAGCCGGCGTCGCGCTGGCCGTCGGCGTTCAGCCTCAGGACGAACGCGTCCTGATTGCCGTAGTCCAACTGGGCGTCGCCGGCGATGACGATCTTGCCGTCGGCCTGCAGGGCGACGGCCCTGGCGAAATCGTCCTGGGCCCCGACCGAGACGATCGAGTAGCCGAGCGAGCCGAAATTCAGGTCGGTCGATCCGTCGGGGAGCAGGCGTGCAATTGCCACATCGTAGTAGGCGACCGGATTGGCCGGGTCGTTCAGCCGGGTGCTGCCGACGACCAGGATCTTGCCGTCGCCCTGCACCACAACGCCGCGGGCGATCGACTGATAGGGCCGGTAGTCGAAGGCGGGGAATGGGGTGATCTCCCTCCGCCCGAGAATTCCGAATCCGTAATCCGGGGTTCCGTCGTAGTTGTAGCGGGCGACGGCCATCCGCCCCATCAGCCTCGACGAGCCGACGACGACGATCTTGCCGTCGGGCTGGAGGGCGATCGCGGTGGCGTCGTCGGCCCCGCCGAAGTCGGTGCGGATGAAGCCGCGCGAGCGGGCCTGGAAGGGGTCGATCGGGGGCTTCACCGGGGGGATCGGCTCGCCGAAGGTCCTGTCGAGGTCGCCCGCCGACAGCAGGGCCCGCGATTCGAGGGGCTCAAGTCCCGGCCTTCGGCCGGCGGATGTGCGGGCCGACCGGGCCCTGGTCCGTGCCGGGATCGTGCATGCGCGGCGCATGGCGAAATCTCCGGGTCGGGTGCGGCCCGGCCCGGGGGACGGCTCGGACCGACGACGCCGTCGGTCGCCAAGGGGTCGCCCTCCCGCGCGGAGGGCCGCCGCCCGCCCCATCCATTCGGGGGCGGGCGGGATCGATTTCCGTTCCCATTCTAACCGATGGCATCCGCCCCGATCCATGGCGGATCGGGGCGTCTGCGGGCGATTTACTCGGGCAGTTCGACGGTCATCGCTGGGCGACCACCGGGGCCGTGGCGTCGGGCCCCTTGACCAGGTCGATCTTCTCGATCGGCTCGGTGCGCCCTGGTTCAGGGCGATGTAGCGGACCCGCTGGCGCGGGAGCGGGAAGGCGAAGGTCGAGCCGGGGACGTCCACGCGGCGGATGTAGTCGGCGAAGTGACGCCGTTGAGCAGCTTGTGGTCCTCCGTCTTGCCGTCGGCGTAGCGGATCCGCACGATCATGCTGGTGGTACCCTCCTCGCTGGCCGGGTAGCTCCAGCCGCCGACGCCGCTGAGCAGGTGGATCGCCCTGGCGGGGGCGTTCACCGGCAGGCTGACCCTCGCGCGGCATCTTGGGCGGGATCGAGCCGTTCCGGCCCTGGAGCATCACCACGTTCGGCACTGGTCGCCCTGGGGATCGACCAGGAGGAACGGCACTCCCTTGAACTCCTTGGGGGACCAGTCGGCGAAGATCAGCGCTCGACGCCGGCGTCCTCCGAGTTGAACATCCCCTGGTGCTGACCGCCGTGGCCACCTTGCGGAGGTCGAGCGGCAGGAACTTGCCCCGCTGGGTCAGGAACGCCAGCAGGTCGGCCAGGTCGGCCGGTCACCTGCTTCGAACCCCTCGGGCATCAGCGACTTCCTTGAGCGCTGCTTCCTCGATCTCGTCGCGGGGGATCGCGATCGTCTTGCCCTCGGCGTCGAGCAGCTCGATCGCGGTCTTGGTCTCGGAGGCGAGCAGGCCGCTGAGCACCCGGCCGTCGGTCGTGGCGACGCTGTAGGCGACGAAGTTCCTCCACCGACCGGCTGGGATCGAGGATGTGGATCAGCAACTCTTCACGGGGGTGCGCGGCCATGCCGGTGAGATCGGGGCCGACCTTGCCGCCTTGCCCGCCGTGGATACGGCACTTGGCGCACTGGTTGGTGTAAACGAGCTTTCCCTTGACCGGGTCGCCGCCGGTGAGGACCTTGGGCCCGATCTCCTCGATCACCTTCTGGCGGTCGGGGTCGGGCAGGCCGCCGCCGCTGCTGGCGAGCAGCTTCCCCTGGCGGTCGCGGCGAGGGCCCTGTCGGGATGATTGGCCAGGGCCTGCTTCTGGTCGAGCCGCCAGTTGGGTGAGCGAGACCTGCCCGCCCTCGATCCCCTTGAGCAGCGAGCCGGTCCAATCGGCCCGGCGATCAGGGCCTTGGCCGCCCCGGTGCGGGCGTTGGGGGTGAAATTCGGGAGGGCCGCCACGATCGCGTCGCCGGCTTCCTTGGCCTCGCTCCGGGAGATCGACTTGAGCATCCCCGCGGCCAGCACGGGCGACGATCGCGGCGTGATGAGCTTGAGCAAGTCGGCGGCGATGGAGGCGTCGGCCGGCGATTTCGATCGCCTGTCCGGCCGCCTCGACGCGGGCGGGGTCGGCCGCCTGGTCGTCGCGGGCGGTGGCCGGGGTAGCTTTTGGATGGCCCGGCGGTGGCCTTCGCGGAATTCCTTGCTCCCCAGGCGGGTCGCCAGGCTGATCACGTCGGCCTTGCCGCGGGCTGGGACGCGTTCGAGCACGGTCTTCAGGGGCTCGTCGATGCCTCGGGGCCGCCGCCGGGCGATCCTTGCCAGCCCTTGGCCAGGCCGCCGGCGAGGGCCGCCCGGCCAGCTTCGGGTTGGCGTTCGCCAGCGTCGAGAGGATGTTGCCGCCGATCCAACCATCCGGGGCGCTCCTGGCGTAATGCTCGGCGACCCTCGTGACGGTGATCAGGGTGGATTGATCTCGTCGCCGATCCCCCCGCCTGCCCGCCAGGGCTCTCGCAGGGAAGTAGTCCGCGCCGCTCGCGGCGGCGATCGTGGCGGCGTCGGCCAGGTTCTTGTCGCCATCGGCCTTGCCGGCCTGGAGGAAATTGACCAGGTCGTAACCGGTCCGATTCAGGCCGCCGGCCGGGGCGACCCCGCCGATCGCCAGCAGGGCGGCGAGCCGAACTTGCGGATCGGCGTCGTTGAGGGACTGGCGGGCCTGCGAGATGCCATCGTCGCCAACGGCCAGGATCGCGTTGCGGCGGACGCCGGCCGAAGCGTGCTTCGCCGCGCCGCTGGCGGCAAGGATCGCCTCGTTATTGCCGCTGTCTCGCCCAAGTTGCCCGAGGCCCTGGAGCGTCCAAAGGGCATGGATCGCCGGGGCATTCAGGCCGGCCTCGTCGACCGACCTGTCGTTGACCAGCGCGATCAGCGGATTGACCACATCGTCCGCCTTGCCCCGCTCGACCAGCAAGCGCTGGGCGTGCATCCGCCAGAACTGGTTCTCGCTCTTGAGGCCGCGGAGCAGGCTGGCGGGGTCGTTCGGATCGAGCTTCGGGTTGGGCGATTCCTTCCCCTTCTCGTAGACGATCCGGTAGATCCGGCCGTGGGTCTTGTCGCGGAGCGGCGTCTCGTAGGCGGCGCCCTTGCCGGTCTGGAACCCTTGCGGCGTCGGGTTGTGCTGGATGATGTAGTTGTACCAGTCGATCATCCAGACATGGCCATCCGGGCCGACCTCGCCGGCAATCGGGCTCGACCATTCGTCGTCGCTGGCGAACAGGTTCCAGCTATTGTGCGAGCCGTACGCCGTGCCGCGCGGGTGGAGCGTGAAGGTCGCCAGCAGGTGGCCGGTCGGCTCGGCGACGAACGCCGTCTTGTTCCAGTAGTTCGACGGGTAGGTCCGGGCGGTGTACAGGGCATGGCCGGCGCCGGCGGTGAAGCCGCCGAACCAGTCAACCTGGCGGACGTTCTCGGTGATCGGGAACATCCGGTAGCTATCGGCGATGTTCCCCAGCACGGTCGACGAACCGCCCCGGATCTTCTCGTAGTAGCGGTTCGGGATCGGCATGAAGACGCTGGGGCAGCCGTTGGCGGTCGAGCCGAACAGCAGGCCCTCCTCGCTGAACCCGGTGCCCCAGGAATTGTTGTTGGTGTTGCGCAGGAACTCCAGCTTGGAGCCGTCGGGCTTGAATCGGAAGAAGCCCTGGCTGAACCGGTGGTCCTCGCCGCCGACCGTGCCCCGGAAGCCGGCGTAGCCGACGATCCCGTAGATCCAGTTATCCAGCCCATACCGGAGGTTGCTGGGGCCGGCGTGCGTATCGTTCGTGCCCCAGCCCGTGAACAGGGTCTCGCGGAGGTCGGCCTTGTCGTCGCCGTCGGTATCCTTGAGGAACAGCATGTCGGGGGCCTGGCTGACGACCAGGCCGCCGCGGGCGAACGTCATGCTGGTGGGGATGCTCAGCTTGTCGGCGAAGACGGTGAACTTGTCGGCCTTATGGTCGCCGTCGGTGTCTTCGAGGATGACGATCCGGTCGCGGCCCTCGCCCTTGCGCTGCATCTCGTTGGGGTAGTCGATCGTCTCGGCGATCCAGAGCCGCCCCTTGTGGTCCCAGTTCATGCAGATCGGCTTGTAGATCTGCGGCTCGGCGGCGAACAGGTCGAGGCGGAAGCCTTCGGGCAGGGCGCCGTGCTTCATCGACTCGGCCGGTTCGAGGGGCTTCTGCATCCGGTTGTAGCCCTCGCCCTGCGTGCCCCAACGGTTGCCGGGGATGTACTGGGGATCTTCCCCTTGGGCGGCTCGTACTCGAACGGCTTCAGGCCGGCGACCGCCTTGGGTCGGCTGTCGTAGACCTTGCCCTTGTTGGCGGCCCAGCGGATGCCGCGCTCGACCAGGTCATGGAAGCCGGGATGGCCGAACGTCCGGTTGTCGTGGCCGTAGGCGGTGTAGAAGACGCGCCCTTTGCCGTGCGTGCGGACCCAGGTCCAGGGCTCGTCGCCGGCCGGATCGGGCCGGACCTGGAGCACGACGCGGTCCTTGGGATTGTGCTTGGTGTGGACGTAGGTCTCGTCCCAGGTCTTGAACGGGACCAGGCCGGCCATGATCGGGTGGTCGGCATCGACCACCTTCGTGTCGAACTCGCCGGTGCCATGCCGGAGGAACTGGCCGCCCATCAGGGCGACGACCTCGTCCGAGTTGCGGAAGCAATAGGTGGCGCAGTGGAGCGGGACGAAGCCGCCGCCGTTGGCGACGTAGTCGAGCAGGGCCTTCGCCCCTTCGGGGGAGATCGCGTCGATGTTGGCGTAGACGATCAGGGCATCGTACTTGGCGAGGGTCTCGGGCTTCAGCGCCGAGGCGACGTCCTCGGTATAGGTAACGTCGATCCCTCGCTGCTGGAGGACCGGCATGAGTTGCTCGGCTCGCTCGGCCGGGACGTGGTGCCCCTTATCGCCCAGGAACAGGGCGTTCAGGCGGGAATCGGCGCCCGGCGGCGCCCCGATGAGCAGCCAGCAGGCGATGGCGGGGATCAGAGTGCCCATAAGCGGCTAGCCTCGTGTACGATGTGCCCTGGCGACAGGAGGCCTCATTTTGTCAGGTCGGTCCCCCGCCGGCAACGATTGAGCCTAACCCGATGGACGACATCCCAGGATTCCTGGCGGCCATCCTCGACGACCCGGAATCGACCGCACCCCGGCTGGCGTTCGCCGACTGGCTGGAGGCCCGCGGCGAGGCCGGCCGGGCCGAATGGATCCGCGCCAGTTGCGCCTTCGCGGGGGTGACGAGCCGGGATCCCGGCTGGCAAGGGCTGTGGGAGAGGCGGGAAGCGGCCTTCCAGGCATGCCGGCCGGACTGGTGGGCCGACTTGACGGGCGTCGATCAGGAGAACGACGCGGGCATTTTCCGGTTCCGAGTCGGGGGATCCGGTGGGACGCGGAGTGCCCGCCCGATCCGGAGGTTGGCGAAGGCGGCGTGGATCGCCCGGGCGGTCGCCGAGGGCTGGCTGGCGCGGGTCGAGGTCCTCTGGTCCGATACCGAACTGGCCGCCGAGTTGGCGAAATGGAGCGGCCCCGTGCTGGAAGCCCCCTGCTCGTCCGTGCCGCCCCCCAACTCGGCGACGACGGCCTTCGGATGATCCTGGCGATCCCATCGCTCCAGGGGCTGGATTTGCCCTCCAACGTGCTCCGAAATCCGTCCGCGACCGAGCTGGGCCCCTGCAACCGGCTCGTCGACCTCTCCGTGGAGTTGCGCCTCGTCGAGCCCGACCGAATCGACGCGATGCTGGACCGAATCGTCGGCCTGGTGAAGCTCCGTCGGATCCACCTCAAGGGGCATGACCGCCTCGGCTACGGCGATCGGCCCAACAACGCCGACGTGGAGCGTGTGGCCGCCCTCCCCGCCCTGAAGGTCCTGCGGCTGACCGATACACCGGCCGTGGACGAGGCCGTGCTGGACGCGATCCGCCGGTCGAGGCCGGGTCTTGCGGTGGTCCGCAAGCCCTGAAAGCGTAGGAGAAATCGACCCGGGAGCGGGATTATGAGCGTTTCGCTGGTCCGCGCCGTGCTGCTGTGGTCGGCCCTGAGCCCTTACCGGGTGTTGATCGCCTGGTTCGCGGCCTACGTCGCCGCCAGGGGCCTGCTGCATCGCCTCTGGGGTCGTTGGTTTCCCATCAGCCCCGAGGCGTTCGACATCCTCAACTTCGCCGGGATCAGCTTCTACAAACTGCTGATCCTCATCTTCCTGCTCGTGCCGGGGATCTTGCTCTTGCTGCTCGGCTGAGGGGCTACAGCCAGACTTCGAGGATCCGCTTGCTCGCCGCGTCGAGCCCGGCGATGTCGTCGATCAGGTAGCGGACCCCCTGGCTATCGACGATCAGGGCCCGGTTCGGGCCCATGTGGCGGATGTCGTCGTCGCTGTTCACCGTGAACTTGACGGCCCCGCGGTCGGTGCGGACGTCCCACTCGGTCGGGTGCGATTCGCCATGGACCTTGCGGATCCGGGAGATCACCGGGATGAACTCGCGCCGGGCGAATTCCCGGTCGAGCGTGGCCCGGAGGTCGGCCGGAAGGGCGTCGAGGTCGGCGATCAGCACGAGCTCGCGGCCCTCGGCATCGACGATCGCCACGTTCCGCGCCGGGTCGGTGATCGGGAAGGCCCGGACCGGCTCGACGCCGACGGATCGCTGGCCCTCGGCATCGGTCAGGACCAGCCGGCCGAAGTCGTCGCGCTCCAGGCGGAAGTCGTGGGATTGGCCGTTTGGGTCGCTCATGGCGTGGCCCCCACGGCGGCCGGGGCGGTCACGCCGGCCAGTTCGATCTGGGCCCGGTGGAGCCGGGCGTAGGCGCCGGGCTTCTTGAGCAAGTCGTGGTGGTGGCCGATCTCGGCGAACTGGCCGCGTTCCATCACCACCAGGCGATCGGCCCGGCGGAGGGTGCTCAGGCGGTGAGCGATCGCGATCGTCGTCCGGCCCCGGATCAGGTTGTCGAGGGCCTCCTGGATCTGGCGTTCGGTCTCGGTATCGACGGCGCTGGTGGCCTCGTCCAGGATCAGGATCCTCGGGTCGATCAGCAGGGCCCGGGCGATCGAGATCCGCTGGCGTTCGCCGCCGGAGAGCGACTGGCCGCGCTCGCCGACGATCGAGTCGTACCCTTCGGGCAGCTTGAGGATGAACTCGTGGGCCCGGGCCGCCTTGGCCGCCTCGATGATCTGGGCGCGGTCGGCGTCGGGCTGGCCGTAGGCGATGTTCTCGGCGATCGTCCCGTAGAACAGGAACGGATCCTGCAGGACGATGCCGATGTTGTGGCGGTATTCCTCGATCGCGTAGCGGCGGATATCGACGCCGTCGACCAGGATGGTCCCTTCCTTCACGTCGAAGAACCGGCAGATCAGGTTGATGAGCGTGCTCTTGCCGGCGCCCGAGCGGCCGACCAACCCGATCATCTCGCCCGGCTGGATCTTCAGGTTGAGGTGCTTGAGCACCGGCCGGCTGCCGTATCGGAACGAGACCTCGCGGAGCTCGATCTCCCCCCGGACCCGCCCCGGGCTCACCGGCCGCGCCGGCTCGGGGACGCTGGGGGTCCGGTCGAGGATCTCGAAGAGGCGCTGGGTGCTGGCGGCGGCCCTCTGGACGGCCTGGACCATCCGGCTCATCGATTCCATGCGGACATAAAACCGGCTGATGAACAGCTCGGCCGTGACCAGGCCGCCGACGGTGAGGGCCCCCTCGGAGATCCGTACGACGCCGACGATCCAGACGATCAGCATGCCTAGCGAAGTCAGGAGTGAGACCAGCGGGGCGAAGAAGGCCCAGGTCCAGTTAACCTCGTCGTTGGCCTTGAGGATCCGCGAGTTGGTCGCCTGGAAGCGCTCGACCTCGCGGGCTTCCTGCGCGAAAGCCTTCACCACGCGGATGCCCGGGATCGTGTCGGCTAGCACGCTCACCATGTCGGCCCAGGCCCGGTAACTTCGGTCGAAGCCGTGGAGCATCCGCTCCCGGGTGGCGTGGACCAGCCACCAGATAATCGGGAACGGCAGCAGGGCCGCCAGAAGGATGGCCCAGTCCAACGAGACCAAGTAGGCGCAGGTGAGCAGGACCATCAGGACGTCGGTGATGAAGTCGAGCACGTTGACCGACAGGAAGTTGCAGAGGCGCTCGGTGTCGTCGCTGATCCGCGACATCAGGTCGCCGGTCCGCTTGCCGCCGAAATACTCGATCGAGAGCTTCTGGAGGTGGGCGTAAGTCCGGTCGCGGAGGTCGGCCGAGATCCGCTCGCTGATCCAGGCCAGGACGTACGACCGCCACCAGGTCAACAGCCAGGTAGCAACGGCCGCGACGCCGACGATCCCAAGGTAGGCCCATGCCAGATGGTGCGCCTCGGCCCGCTCGGCTACATCACTCGATATAGACAGCGGCGTGAGCACATCATCGGTGAGCGGCTTGGACATGGACGTGGGCACGAGGCTGATGGCGGTGGAGACCAGGGTCAGCACCAGCCCGCCCACCAGGGCCGGGGCCCAGCGCTTCGAGAACTTCCAGAGCCTCCAGAGCGAGGCCGAGGCCGGCGGCGGGGCCGCCGGGGAGCAGACCGGGCAATTGGCCTGGTGGGGCGCCAGGGGCGATCCGCAGGTCGGGCAGGTGGCGTCGGCCACGATCGCGGACGCCCGACCGTCGGCGATCGGCAAGCCGGCCTTGGCCGCGTCGAACCGCTCGACCAGGCGGTGCACGGTCATCGCGCGGCCGGCCGTGTAGCGCCACGACGCGACCAGGCCCGATTCGCCCGTTGCCTCCAGGGCCCCGACCCCCCCGTGCTCGCGGGCCTTCAGGCCGACGACGCCGGTCAGGGGCCATTCGGAAACGGCCCGATCGTCGCCGGCCAGGATCCGGCGGTCGGTGAGGGCGACGACCCCGGCTCGATATTGCAGATCGGGGTCCAGGTCGGTCTCGAACCAGGCCCGGATCGACTCCCCCGGTGCGAGCCGGCCCCCGATCGGCTTCCGCCAGGCGTCCGGCAGCGTCGGGATCGTCGAATCGTCGGGCGCAATCAAGCGAAGTCCCCCCCGTCCCCGGGCCATACTCGTCGCATGCCTCCCTATTGTATACGGGCCGGGAGGGCCCGACGAAGAAGCTGCTTCGGAGGAATCCGCCGCCGGTCCGGCGTTGCCCGGTGGGGCCGACGCCGGTAGCCTCGGGGCATTCCCCCGAATCCCGCCCGCCCAGGATGCCGCCCGATGGAGATGCTCGCCGCCCGATTGCTGGAAGGGACCAACCGATGGTTCCGCGACCGGACCGCCGTCGTCCGGGTCGCCAACGTCCCGGACGGCGATTGCCGGGGGCCGGCCGGATCGCTCGCCCGGGCGATCGAGGCCTTACCCCTCCCCCCGGCCCTCTCGGGAGTTGCCGGCGATTTCCGGGCGGCCCTGAAGGACGACCCTTCCTGGCCGAGGCTCGTGGCCGAGCTCGCCGGCACGCTGCAACTGGCCAGCGGCGATTTCCGGGGCGACCGCGCCGCCACCCCCGCCGACGAGCCCGGGACCGCCGATGTCGCCCTGGTGGCCGAGGAATTCCCGCACGGGGTCGCCTGCCTCCGGGAGGCGATCGACCTGGCCAACCGCCTGCTCGCCGGCGAATCGATCGAGCCGGAACTGGCCGAGGCGGTGGCGAGGCTCGTCGACGTCGCCGACGAGACCTGCCTGGGGGGCACGATCGGCCCCATGCTGGTCGCGGCGCGGGACCGCCGGATCCCGATCAGCCGGATCGACGACAATGCGCTCGTGCAACTCGGCGAGGGGGTCCACCAGCAGCGGATCAAGCCGGCGACCACCGCCAAAACGGGCTGGATCGCCGAGCAGATCTCGTGCGACAAGGCCTACGTCAAGACGCTCTGGGACCGGTCCAACGTGCCGGTCGCGGCCGGCCGCCTGGTCTTCGAGGAGGCCGACGCGATCGCCACGGCGCTCGAGGTCGGCTGGCCGGTCGCGGTCAAGCCGCCCGACGCCGATTACGGGATCGGCGTCACCCTGGGGGTCGGCGACGTGGAAGGCGTCTGCGCCGCGTTCCGCAAGGCGAAGGAACGCTCCGGGACCGGCGGCGTGCTGGTCGAGCACAACCTGAAGGGGCTCTGGCACCGCCTCCTCGTGGTGAACGACGAACTCGTGGCGGCCGCCCGTCGCGAGCCCCCTTCCGTGGTGGGCGACGGCCGGTCGAAGCTGGCCGATCTGGTCGAGGCCGAGAACGCCCGGCCGGAGCGCGGGCCGAACTATCGATGGCCGCTGCAGAAGCTGGTGATCGACGACCATGCCGTCGGCTTCCTGGCCGAGCAGGGCCTGACGCTCGAAAGCGTCCCGGAAGCCGGCCGGACGGTGGTGCTCCGCAAGTTCGCCTACACCGAGTACGGCGCCGTCACGCGGGACATGCTGGACATCGTCCACCCGAGCACCCGCGACCACGCCCGGGACGCCGTGAAGCTGGTCGGCCTGGACATGGCGGGCCTGGACGTGATCGCCGAGGACCTGAGCATCCCGCTCCGGCAGCAGGACGGCGGCTTCCTGGAGATCAACGCGTCGCCGATGATCACCCTGCACATCGCCCCGATCTGCTCCAACCCGAGGCCGGTGGGCGAGAAGATCGTCCAGATGCTCTTCCCGGCGCCTTCCCAGGGGAGGGTGCCCCTGATCGTCGTGATCGGCGACGAGTCGGCGAAGGCGGTCGCCGAGGCCTCGGCGAGGGGCCTGAGGGCGCTCGGGTTCAAGACGGCCCTCTCGACCGCCGAGGCGACCTGCTGGGAAGATCGGCCCTTGACCCCGCAGGGGCCGACCACGGTCGATCGCCTGAAGGTGATGACGTTCTACCCGAGGACCGAGGCGGCCGTGTTCGCGATCACCCCGGCGGACCTGTTCGCCCACGGCCTCGGCACCGACCGATGCACGGCGGTCATCCTGCCCGACGGCCCCGAGGCGCTCGGGCCCTGGTGGGGGCCGTTGAAGCAATCGGCGACGGCGGCCATCGACGGCCGGGGGAAATCCGCCGAGGACCTGGCGGCCGAAGCGGTCGCGGGGCTCCTGTAGGGGAGGCCCCGCGTCGGGGCTCGATGCGTTGCGGCTCGGCGGGCGGCCCGCTCAGACGACCTTGGAATCGATCCAGGTCATCAGGGACCGGAGCCGCTTGCCGACGTCCTCGACCTGGTGGCTCTTCTCCAGGCGGCGGGTCGCCAGGAAGCCGGGGCGGCCTGCCTTGTTCTCGAGGATCCACTCGCGGGCGAACTGGCCCGACCGGATCTCGGCGAGGATCTTCTTCATCTCGGCCCGGGTCTGCTCGGTGATGATCCGGGGTCCGCGGGTGTAGTCGCCGTATTCGGCCGTGTTGGAGATGCTGTAGCGCATGTAGTTGAGGCCGCCCTGGTACATCAGGTCGACGATCAACTTCAGCTCGTGCAGGCACTCGAAATAGGCGCTCTCGGGCTGGTAGCCGGCCTCAACGAGCGTCTCGAAGCCCATCTTCACCAGGGCGCTGACGCCGCCGCAGAGCACCACCTGCTCGCCGAACAGGTCGGTCTCGGTTTCCTCGGCGAACGTGGTCTGGAGGACGCCGCCGCGGGTGCCGCCGATCCCCTTGGCGTAGGCGAGGGCCAGCTTCTTGCCGGGCTCGGAGCAGCCGTCGAGGGTGGCGATCAGGCAGGGGACGCCGCCGCCCTTGACGAACTCGCTGCGGACCAGGTGGCCCGGCCCCTTGGGGGCGACGAGCGCCGCGTCGACGCCCGGCGGGGGCTCGATCTGGCCGAAGTGGATGTTGAAGCCGTGCGAGACCAGCAGCAGGTTGCCGGGCTTGAGGTTGGGCTTGATGTCGCGGTTGTAGATCTCGGCGGCCACCTCGTCGGGCAGCAGGACGTTGACCAGGTCGCCCGCCTTGGCCGCCTCGGCCGCGGAGATCGGCTGGAAGCCGTCGGCGACGGCGGCGTCGTAATTGGCCGAGCCGGGACGCTGGCCGACGACGACGTTCAGGCCCGAGTCGCGGAGGTTCTGGGCCTGGGCGTGCCCCTGGCTGCCATAACCGATGATGGCGATCGTCTTGCCCTGGAGCAGGCTGAGGTCGGCGTCCTGGTCGTAGAAAATCGTGGCCGGCATGGCGGATCCTTGGGATGCGATTCGTCGCGAATTCGGGGAGGGAGGCTCGGTTCGTTGGGTTTCGCCGGTGGGAACGTCAGAGGCTGGAGTGGCCGACGACGATCGATTCGGGCTCGTCGGAGTCGGCCGGCTCGTCGCCCGGCTTGCTGCCGCGGACCAGGGCGATCCGGCCGGTCCGGGCCAGCTCGCGGATGCCGTAGGGGCGCATCAGCTCGATGAACGCCTCGACCTTCTTCTCCTGGCCGCTGATCTCGATCATGAGCTGGTCGGAGCCGACGTCGACGATCCGGCCGCGGAAGACCTGGACGAGCTGGATGATCTCGGCACGGCGGGACGCGGGGGCGTCGACCGTCAGGAGCATCAGGTCGCGCTCGACGAAATACTGGCGGGAGATGTCGATCACCCGGACCACCGTGACGATCTTCTCGAGCTGCTTGCGGACCTGCTCCAGGACGCGGTCGTCGCCCCGGACGACGAACGTGATCCGCGAGAGGTGCGGATCCTCGGTCTCGCCGACGGCGAGGCTGTCGATGTTGAATCCGCGCGAGGCCAGCATGCCCGAGATCTGGGCGAGCACGCCGGGGGTATTCTGCACCAGGGCCGACAGCACGTGTCGGACCCGGCCCGTGCCTCGGGGGGCGTCGGGGCTCGGCGAGCCGGCATTGTCCATGGGAGTTCCAACCGAATCCCGGGAGCTAAGTTCGTTCGGCGCCGGGGCGCCGGTCGCCCATGCCGCAGGCCACGCGCGGCGGCGACGGTGGGTAGGGACCGCAACTGTACGATACGGTCGTCGCGATCGGCAAGGTCCCTTTCCGGTCGGTTGATTTCCCCGCCGGGGCGCGATTAAGATGACGATCTCGCCGAACCCAGACGGCGCGCCGGGGGCGGCCCTTCGCCGCGACACCGGCCCGCCCGGGGCCGCGACGGCCTGCATCGGACCGGGCCGATCGCCGCCCCACCTCGTGCGTGCATGGCAAGCCCGCGGGATCGGGCCGGGGATCGGCGTGTGTTCCGTCCCAGATCGACCGAGTGGGGACCTCCATCGGTATGTCCACGCCGCTGATGATCGAGGCCGAGGGCCTCCGCAAGCAGTTCGGGTCATTCCTGGCGGTCCGGGACGTCTCGTTCCGGGTGCCCCGGGGCCAGGTCGTCGCCTTCCTGGGGGCCCAACGGCCGGCAAGACCACCACCATGCGGCTCCTGACCGGCTTCCCGGCCGCCCACCGCCGGCTCGGCGAGGATCGCCGGGATCGACGTCCAGGCCGACCGGATCGCCGCCGCCGAGCAGCTCGATACCTGCCCGAGAACGGGCCGCTCTACCCCGATATGGCGCCCATCGACCTGCTCACCTTCTTCGGCCAGGCCCGCGGCATGGGCGGCACCCCGCTCCGCGACCGGATCGACGAGGTGGTCGAACTCTGCTCGCTCGGCCAGGTCGCCTACAAGCCGGTCAACAAGCTGTCCAAGGGCTATCGCCAGCGGGTCGCGATGGCCCAGGCGATCCTGCACGACCCCGAAGTGCTGATCATGGACGAGCCGACCAGCGGCCTGGATCCCAACCAGATCCGCGGCGTCCGCCAGCTCATCCGCCAGCTCGGGAAATCGAAGACGATCCTGGTCTCGACCCACATCCTCCAGGAGGTGGATCCGGTCGCCGACCGCGTGCTGTTCATCCACGACGGCAAGATCGTCTTCGACGGCACCCCCCAGGAATTCGCCCCCGACGCCCGCGGCATGGAAGATCGCTTCCACACGCTCACCGCCCACGCCGTCTGATCCGGGCGGATCGCGCCCGATCGCATACCCCGGTATCCCACCGTCCATCGTCCCGTTTGAGGATCGCGCATCATGGGCAAGCGGCCCAAGCAGGCACGACAAGGCCAGGCGAAGCAGCCCCCGGCGCCCGGGGCCAGGCCCCAGCCCCGGCCGGAACCGGCCCCCGGGCCATCGCCGGAACCCCAGGCTTCGACATCACCCGCCGGGGCGGCCGAATCGACGGCGCCCCGCGCCCGACCGGCGGCCTCGCATGCTTTCCGGGGGATCCGGCCGTACGTCCTGGCCGCGATCTTCCGGCGCAATTTCGTCGGCTACTTCACCAACCCGCTGGGCTACGTCTTCACCGGCATCTTCATCTTCCTGTGCTCGGTGGCGGCGTTCGTCCAGCCCGAGTTCTTCACCAACAACCTCGCCAACCTGGGCACGCTCAACAACCTGATGCCCCTGCTCCTGATGGTCTTCATCCCGGCCATCACGATGGGCATCTGGGCCGAGGAACGCCGGCAAGGGACCGACGAATTGCTGCTCACCCTCCCGGCGATGGACGTCGAGGTGGTGCTGGGCAAGTACCTGGCGGCGCTGGGGATCTACACGGTCGCCCTGGTCTTCCTGGCGATCGGCTGCCTGGGCGTCCTGACGTACCTGGGGCGGCCCGACTGGGGCGTGCTGTTCGCCACCTTCCTGGGCTACTGGCTGATGGGCGCCGCCCTGATCGCCGTCGGCATGGTGGCGTCGATGCTGACGGCCAACCTGACGGTGGCGTTCATCCTGGGGGCGATCTTCTGCGTCCTGCCGATCTGGCTGGGGCAGTTGCTGGGCCGGGTCTGGAGGCCGATGGAGCCCCTGGCGATCCCGTCGCAGTTCCTGCCGTTCGGCAACGGCAAGATCACGTTCGACGGCCTCTGCTACTTCCTGGCGCTGGCCGGCGGCATGCTCTACCTGAACATGCTCCTGCTGGGCGGCCGCCACTGGGCCGGCGGGCCGAACGCCCCCGCCCGATGGTTCCACGCCGCGGTCCGCACCGCCTGCCTGCTGATCGCCCTGGGGGCCGCGGTCGTCCTGCTCCGCAACGCCGGCCTCTACGGCGACGTCACCCAGGAGAAGCTGCATACGCTGTCGAGCGAAGCGGACAACCTGATCAAGCGGATCCCGGCCGACAAGCCGGTGTTCATCGAGGCGTATTTCAGCCCCGAAGTCCCCCGCGAATACGTCCAGGCCAGGCAAGATCTGCTGAATACCCTCAAGGCGTTCGCCGCCAAGGGGGGCAGCAAGGTCCGCCTCAACCTGATCGAGACCGAGCGCTACAGCGACCAGGCCCGCGACGCCGAGAAGCGGTACGGGATCACCCCCCGGCGCGTCATGTCGCTCGACGGCAGCCGCCAGGAATCGCAGGAGATCTTCCTGGGCGTCGCCTTCACGTCGGGCCTGGAAGAGGTCGTCGTGCCGTTCTTCGACCGCGGCCTGCCGGTCGAATACGAGGTCACCCGGTCGATCTCGACCGTCTCCCGGACCGGCCGCAAGAAGGTCGGCATCCTCCAGACCGACGCACGCCTGATGGGCGGCCTCGACTTCCGGTCGTTCCAGCCGCAGGAAGAGTGGGCCATCGTCACGGAGTTGAAGAAGCAGTACGACGTCTCCAGCGTCTCGGCCGATTCCGAGATCCCGACCGACATCGACGTCCTGCTGGTCGCGCAACCCTCGTCGCTCCCCCAGCGCGGGATCGATAACCTGACCGCCTACATCCGCAACGGCGGCGCCGCCCTGCTCTGCCTCGACCCGCTGCCGCTGTCCGACCCGGCGATCGCCCCCGGCGAGCCCCGCCAGAGCCCCGGCGGCATGTTCGGCGGCGGCCAGCAGCCCGAGCCCAAGGGGAACCTGCTCCCCCTGCTCGACCTCATCGGGGTCGAATGGCCGACCACGCAGATCGTCTGGAACACCTACAACCCGCACCGCCAGCAACTGCCCGACCTGCCCCCCGAGGTCGTCTTCATCGGCCGCGACAGCGCCGGCGACGAGGCGTTCAACGCCGACCAGGCCGCCACCAAGGGTTTGCAGGAGGTCGTCCTGCTGTTCCCGGGCCTGCTCCGCCCCAAGTTGGGCGCCAACGGCGTCAAGTTCTCCCCCCTGCTCCGCACCGACAGCCGCGGCGGCACGCTGTCGTACGACCAGCTGATGCAGCGCGGCTTCATGGGGTCGAGCCTGAACCCCAACCGCCCCTACTTCCGGTCGGGCGACGCCTACACGCTGGCCGCCCGCCTCCAGGGCGAGGCCGCCAAGGACGCCGACAAGAAGGAGGCGGAGAAGGACGCCGCGAAGGCGAAGAAGGGGATCAACGTGATCGCCCTGGCCGACCTCGACATGATCTCCGAGACCTTCTTCAACCTCCGCAAGAAGCAGGTCGGGGCCCTGGAAGTCGACTTCGACAACGTCACGTTCGCGCTCAATTGCGTGGACGTCCTGGCCGGCGACGACGAGCTGGTGGCGCTCCGCAAGAAGCGGCCCCAGCACCGGACGCTCACCCGACTGGAGACCCAGTCCAAGCAATACGAGAAGAAGCGGCTGGCCGAGGAGGAGGACGCCGACAAGGAGGCCCGCAAGCAGCTCGACGAGGCCCAGGCCCGCCTCGACAAGCGCGTGGCCGAGGTCCGCGACGACAAGGAGATGGACCCCCGCGCCAAGGAGCAGATGCTCGCCAACCTCGAAGCGGTCGAGAACCGGCGGCTCGACGTCGCCAAGGCGCAGATCGAGGACGAGAAGCGCCGCAAGGTGAAGTCCGCCAAGGACGACGCCGATCGCGAGGTGTTGCGGCTCCAGAACCAGGTGCGCCTGCTGGCGGTGCTGGCCTGCCCGCTGCCGATCCTGCTGCTGGGCCTGGGCGTATTCGTCTCCCGGATCGGCCAGGAAAACCGCGGCGCCAACCCCAACCGGATAGCCTGATCTGAGCAGACTCGAACCGATCCAGGATCCCCAAAGACCCATGAACGACCTGCTCAAGACCTCGATTTTCGTCGGCGTGGCCGCCGTGATGACCGGCTTCGCCGTGTTCGCCTCCTGGTCGCCCGACCAGACCCGCCGCGACAAGGCGATGCAGGAACTCGCCCAGGGCGAGCCCTTCTTCAAGGACTTCAACGACCCCCGCGCCGCCACCTCGCTGGAGGTGATCGAGTACGACGAGGGGACCGCCTCGCAGCGGCCGTTCAAGGTCGAGGTCGATCGCAACGGCAAGTGGACGATCCCGTCGCATTACGACTACCCGGCCGACGGCAAGGACCGCCTCGCCAAGACGGCCTCGGGCGTGATCGACCTCAAGAAGGACGTCGTGAGGTCGCTCACCGCCGACCAGCACGAGGAGATGGGCGTCATCGACCCGCTCGACGCCAAGTCGACCGCCCTCAAGGGGCGCGGCAAGCGCGTCACGCTCAAGGACAAGACCGGCAAGGTGCTCGCCGACTTCATCATCGGCAAGCCGATCAAGGACAAGACCGGCCAGCGATACGTCCGCGTGCCCGAGCAGAAGGCCGTCTACGGCGTGAAGGTCGACGTGGACCTCTCCACCAAGTTCGCCGACTGGATCGAGACCAACCTGCTCAAGATCGACAGCGCCAAGATCCGCAAGATCACGTTCGATTCCACCAAGGTCGACCCCGAGGCCGGCCGGATCCTGCCCGGCGAGAAGTTCGTGATCGAGCGGAAGGACGCCAGCAGCCCCTGGCAGATCGCCGACATCCCGCCCGACCAGGAGGTCGCCACCGAGAAGGTTTCCGACCTGACCTCGGGCCTGGCCGACCTCAAGATCGCCGGCGTCCGGCCCAAGCCCGCCGGCCTGACCCGCGACCTATCGTTCGGCCAGGAGATCTCCTTCACCCCGCAAACGGTCCAGTCGCTCGTCAGCAAGGGGTTCTACCCGACGAAGGACGGGCGGATGCTCTCCAACCAGGGCGAGGTGCAGGTCGAGACCGACGAGGGGATGGTCTACACGCTCCGCTTCGGCGAGGCCACCTTCGCCACCGGCCAGGCCCTGTCCGCCGGCAAGGAAGACGAGGAGCCGGTCAAGGAGAAGGGCGAGAAGGACGAGGAGAAGAAGTCCGCCGACACCGGCTCGGCCGGCAACCGCTACCTGATGGTGACGGTCAAGTTCGACGACAGCCTGATCCCCAGGCCCGAATCGATGACCGAGCCGGGCGAAGGCGACCTCCCCAGGGACGTCTTCGAGCGGTCCGAGCAGGAGCAGAAGGACATCCAGGCCAAGGCCGAGCGCGACAAGGCCGACTACGAGAAGAAGCTGGCCGACAACAAGAAGAAGGCCGAGGAACTCTCCGAGCGGTTCGCCGGCTGGTACTACCTGACGCCCGATTCCAACTTCAAGAAGATCGCCCTGGAACGATCGGCCGCCACCCGCAAGAAGGGCGAAAAGCCCGCCGGCGGCGAGCCCGCCAACCCTTCGGCGGCGGACCGCCCGGCGGGATGCCCGGCTTCCCGGGCGGCCTGAACTGACCGCCTCGCGGTCATCGGCAGCAAGAAGAGGCCCCGCGACCGAAAGCCCTTCGGTCGCGGGGCCTTTGTGTTCCCATGGGATAGGGGAGCTTGGCGTAGGGCTGTCGAGCCGCCAGCGAGACGCACCGCGACAGTCCTGGGAGATCTGCTTGCGATAGGCCCATCAGGGTGCGTCTCGCTGGGCGCTCGACAGCACCCTACGATTTCCCCTTCCACGCCCCGCGATCATCGGCTTTACTTGCCCGCCTCGGCCTTGGCCTTGCGGAACCGCTCGATCGCCTCGCCGAACGATTTGATGAAGGGGTGCGAGCCGTCCTTGTCGCTTTCCTTCACGATCTTGAGGGCCTTCTCCTCGGTGGCGATGGCGCCGTCGAGGTCGCCCGCGCGGTACTGGGCGTAGGCCAGCGTGTCGAGGAAGGTCGGTTGCTCGTTGTTGGTCTGCTTGTTGGCCAGCTTCATCACCTCGACGGCCATCCGGGCGACGGCCGGATCGGTCGGCTTCTTGAGGTCGGGCTTGACCACCTCCCAGCAGGCGTTGTTGAGCGCGGCGGCCTCATCCTTGTGCTTCTCGATCATCCGGGCGCCCAGCAGGAGACCCTCCTCGATCCGGCCGCCGTTGCACAGTGCCGCGAATCGGAAGGTGGCCAGGTCGTCGGCGATCTCGGGCGTTTCGGCCTGGGCCGAGTCGATGATCGACAGGACTTCGCCCCACTCCTGGTCGTTGAAGGGCTTGCGAAACGCCAGGAAGGCCTCGCTGTATTTCTTCTCCTTACGCTTCTCGACGAGCCGCCTGGCGGCCATCTCCTTGGGATCCCAGTGGCCGGCGACGATCGCGGCCAACGGCTCGTCCATCGACATCGGATGGCCGATCCAGGCGATCTTGCCGTCGCGGACGATGAACGACGACGGGATCCCGTTCTCCTCGGCCGCCTTCAACCAGTTCTTCGCCATCGCCCCGTCGTTGGGATCGCCCCCCTTGGGGACGTCGTCCAGGGCGACGGAATAATCCATCTTGTCGCCCATCTCCTCCAGGAACGGCTTGACCAGCGACGTGTCGTTCTCCCACACATCGACGCCGATGAATTGGACCCCCTTGTCCTTGTACTTGTGGGCCAGCTCGGTCAGGTGCGGGATGCTCGCCCGGCAGGGGCCGCACCAGGTCGCCCAGAACTCGACGACATACGTCTTGCCCGGCTCGAACCGTTCGACCTTCTCCCCCTTGGCCCACGAGGATACCGACAGCTTGGGGGCCGGGTCGCCGATATTCAGGACTTCCTGGGCCCTCGCCGACAGCGGCAGGGCGACGAACAGGGCCGCAATCGCGGCCAGGGGCTTGCGCATCGGGAAACTCCGACTGGGAGCGGGTCATGACGGATCATTCGGGACGATTCCGGCCGCCCCGAATGCGTCCGACGGATGTCTGATCGCGGCCCGAGTCTACCAGGGGCCTCGGGGCGTCGGCAACTCGTTGGGAATGGGGGACGGATCGATTAGAATCCGACGAACGACGTAGCCCCGGGGATTCGCCATGACCCGACGCATCGCCCTGGCCCTGCTGCTCCTGGCGTTCATGCCGATCGCCCGGGGGCAGGCCCCGCAGGCTTATGAGAAGGCCGACAAGGCCGATGCCGCCGCCCGCGCCGAGGTCGAGCGGCAGGGCCTGGTCAATCTGGTGGTGGTCGTGATCGACGACGATCGGGTCGCCTGGGCCCAGGGGTATGGCTTCGCCGACCTGGAAAACCACGTCCCGGCCAGCCCCGGCGTGACCCAGTACCGATGGGCCTCGATCTCCAAGCCGATCACGGCCATCGCTGCCCTCCAACTCTACGAGAAGGGCCGGCTCGACCTGGATGCCGACGTTCGTACGTATGTCCCCGAGTTCCCCGACAAGGGGGCCAGGATCACGCCGAGGCAGTTGCTGTGCCATCAGGGGGGGATCGTCCATTACTCGAACGGGCGGGTCATTCGTACGCCCGCCGAGTACAAGGTCCCCCACCCGTTCGAGGACGTCATTACGGCCCTCGACACGTTCAAGGATTCGCCCCTGGTGAACCGGCCCGGCGCGAAGTACTCATACAGCACGCACGGCTTCATGCTGCTCAGCGCCGTGGTCCAGAGGGCCGGCCAGGAGCGGTTCGCCGACCAGGTCCGCGACCGCATCTCCGGTCCCCTCGGCATGACCGGGTTCCAGCCCGATTACGAGTGGGTGCCGATTGCCCATCGTGCGGTCGGTTATCGGAAGGACGACGACGGCGATATCCTGCGCAGGCCCGACGCCCAGGCCCCCGACGTGAGCTGGAAGCTGGGCGGCGGCGGGTTCACCTCGACCGCCATCGACATGGCCCGATTCGCCCTGGGCCTGATCGACCACAAGCTGGTGGCCGAATCGACCGAGCAGCTCATGTGGACGGTCCAGCACCCGAGCGATCCCGAGAGCAAATCGTCGTATGGCCTGGGCTTCTCGATCGGCAAGGCGCCCGACGGCACCCGGCGGATCGGCCACAACGGCAGCCAGGAGAAGGCCCGGACCCAGATGCTCCTGGAGCCGACCCGCAAGCGGGGCGTCGTGGTGATGACCAGCTCCGAATGGGCCGACCCGAACCAGGCGGCCAAAGCCTTGCTCGACGCGATCCGATAAGCTCCTTCGCGAGGGCCTGCCGATGAACTGGTTGCCGACGATCGCCGCCGTCCTCGGGCTCATCCCGCCCGGATCCGACCCCGAAACCTACGCGCCCAACTCCGATGCGGAGCCGCTGGCGAAGGCCCCCTCGCTCCCCTCGGCGGCCCGGTTCCTCGATGCGGTGTCGCTCGACTGGACCCGGCAGCGCAAGTGCGGCACCTGCCACACGAATTACGCCTACCTGATCGCCCGGCCGACCGTCGCCGGCGGGGATCGATCGGCGATGGACGAGATCCGCGGATTCTTCGAGAACCGCGTGGCCCACTGGGACGACGCGGACAAGAAGGCCAAGCCGCTGTGGGATACCGAGGTCGTCGCCACCGCCGCCACCCTGGCCCTGCACGACGCCGCGACGACCGGCGAACTCCACGAGCGGACCCGCCAGGCGCTCGACCGGATCTGGACGCTCCAGCGACCCGACGGCACCTGGGACTGGCTGAAATGCGACTGGCCCCCCTACGAGCACGACGACGACTACGGCGCCTGCTTCGCCGCGGTCGGCGTGGGTGCGGCCCCCGGCGATTACAAGAACAGCCCCTCGGCCCGCGAGGGCCTGGCCCGCCTGGTCCGCTATCTCAAGGAGACCCCGCCCCCCTCGCCGCACCACCGGGCGATGCGGCTGTGGGCCTCGGCCCGCCTGGACGGGGTGATGGACGCCGAGGCGAAGGCCGGCACGGTCGCCGAGCTGAAGCGAATGCAGCGGCCCGACGGCGGCTGGAACCTGCCGTCGCTGGGCGATTGGGCCCGGCACGACGGCTCGAAGAACGACCCCGAAGGCCCGTCCGACGGATTCGCCACCGGGTTCGTGGTCCATGTGCTGAGGGAATCGGGCGTGGCCCTCGACGACCCGGCCGTGGCCCGCGGCATCGCCTGGCTGAAGGCCCATCAGCGCGAGTCGGGCCGTTGGTTCACCCGGTCGGTCAGCAACGACAAGGCCCACTACATCACGCACGCCGGGACGGCGTTCGCGATCCTCGCCCTGCGGGGCATGGACGAAGCCAGGGCCGCCCCATGAACCTGGCCTGTTCCATCCGCGGCGAGCGCTTCGCCTTCGACGGCCTTCGCGACCTGTTCGCCAGGGCCAACGAAACCAAGGCGGGGGACCAGCTCGCCGGCATCGCCGCCGGATCGATGCGGCAGAGGGCCGCCGCCCGGCGGGTCCTCGCCGATTTGACGCTCCGCGAGATCGTCGACCATCCGGTCATCGACCCGGACGAGGATGAGGTCAGCCGCCTGATCGTCGAACGGCATGACGCGAGGGCCTTCGATGCGATCGCCGATTTCACCATCGGCCAGTTCCGGGAATGGCTGCTCGACGACGCCACCGACGGCGACGCGATCGCGGCCGTTCACCGGGCGATCACGCCGGAGGTCGCCGCGTCGGTCGCCCGATTGATGGGCAACCTGGACCTGGCGGTGGCGTCGAGCAAGATCCGGGTCGTCACGCGATGCCGGAATACCCTGGGCGAGCGGGGCGTCTTCGGCGTGCGCACCCAGCCCAACCACCCGGCGGACGACGTGGCCGGCATCCTGCTCTCGGCGATCGACGGGCTCCTGTTCGGTTGCGGCGACGCCGTGATCGGCGTGAACCCGGCGACCGATTCGGTGCCGGCCTGTTCCTCGATCCTGCGTGCGCTCGACCGGTTGATCGAGACCTACGAAATCCCGACGCAATCGTGCTGCCTGGCCCACGTCACGACGCAGCTACAGGCCCTGGAGGCCGGCGCCCCGATCGACCTGCTGTTCCAGTCGGTCGCCGGGTCCGAGGCGGCCAATGCCTCGTTCGGGATCAACCTGACGATGCTGGAAGAGGGCCGAGGGCGTGTCCTGGAGGCCCGTGCGTCGCGCGACGTGCGATGGGTCGGCGACCAGGTCATGTACTTCGAGACGGGCCAGGGCAGCGCGCTGTCGTCGGGGGCGCATCACGGGGTCGACCAGCTCACGATGGAGGCGAGGGCCCATGCGGTCGCCCGCGCGTTCGACCCGTTCCTGGTGAACAGCGTGGTCGGATTCATCGGCCCCGAATACCTGGCCGACGAGCGGCAGATCGCCCGCGCCGGCCTGGAAGACCACTTCGTCGGCAAGCTGATGGGCCTGCCGATGGGCGTGGATGTTTGCTATACCAACCACGCCGACGCCGATTCGAATTCCACGGATAACCTGCTCCTGCTGCTGGCGGCGGCCGGCTGCAACTACGTCATGGGCGTGCCCGGTTCGGATGACGTGATGCTGAACTATCAGAGCACCAGCTACCACGACGCCCTGGCCGTCCGAAGATTGCTCCGGCTCCGCCCGGCGCCCGAGTTCCTGGGTTGGCTCCGGTCGCGCGGCATCTATGAGGGCGACGACCTGGCCCCGCGATCCGGCCGCGCCCTGCCCCGGATCGGCGACCTGATCGCCGCCGCCCTGCCATGAGTTCGCCCCGGGATGATGACCGCCAACTCCTGCATGCCCTGGGCTACGCGCAGGAGCTGGCCCGGCGGATGGGCGGGTTCTCGAACTTCGCCATCTCGATGTCGATCATCTGCATCCTGGCGGGGGGCGTCACTTCGTTCCACCTCGGCCTTTGCAGCGTCGGCGCGCCTCGATCGGCCTGGTGGCCGTTGGCCTGCGGCTTCTCGATGATCGTGGCCGCGACCATGGCCTGCGGGGTGGCCTCGGCCTACCCGACGGCCGGCGGGCTCTACCATCGGGGCGCCGATCCTGGCGGCCGGGGCGAAGGTCGCCTGGTTCGCCCTGGCGGGGCTGATCACGGTGCTGGCGGCGATCAACGCCGGCACCTGCCGTTGGCGGCCGATGCTGGGGGTACCCGTTCGGCGAATCGATCGCCGTGCCGATCGCCTGCTATGCGGCGGTCACGCTGTCGCAGGCGGCCATCAATCACCTGGGCATCCGCGCGGTCACGCGATTGACCGATTTCAGCGGCTGGTGGATCCTGGTCGTCTCGGCCGTCCTGACGGCGTCGCTGCTGGCGCGCACCGTCGTGGGACCTGGCCCGGCTGTGGACGTTCGCGAACTTCAGCGGCGAGGCGGGCAAGCTGGCCTGGCCCGAGACGACCTCGATCCCCGGCTGTTCGCGCTCGGCCCGCTGCTGCCGGCCTACACGATCACCGGGTTCGACGCCTCGGCGCACGCGGCCGAGGTGAGACGGTGCACGCCTCGAGAACGTCCCCAGGGGATCGTCCGATCGGTGCTGGTTTCCGGCCTGGCCGGCTGGGCGATGCTGTCGGCCGTCGTGCTGGCGATGCCCTCGGTGGCAAGTGCCGCTCGCGGGGCGACGGGGCCTCCCGATGGACGCTCGGAAACCTTGCCCACCCCTGGCGACGGCCCTGATCGCCGGCATCATCGTCGGCATATTCCCTGTACGGCGACCGTGACTTCGCCTTCGCGGATGGCGTTCGCCTTCGCCCGATGGCGGCCTGCCCGCGTCGTCCGATCCGATGGTCTCCTCGAGGTTCCGCACCCCCGTATGCCATCTGGTCCGTGGCCATCGCCGGCGTGCTGTTCACCGTGTTCACACTCCGGTTTACGACGATCTCGGCGGTTTGCACGATCCTGCTTTACATCTCCTATGGTGCCCACGGCGCGCTGGGGTTCCTGACCTACGGCATGGGATTGACCGATGGGCCCCTGGAACCTCGGCCGCTGTACAGGCCGTTGGCCCTGGCGAGCGTGATCGGCTGCGCGGACCTATCGGGATCGGCATGCAACCGC
Organism: Isosphaeraceae bacterium; assembly: GCA_046350035.1. Taxonomy (GTDB): domain Bacteria; phylum Planctomycetota; class Planctomycetia; order Isosphaerales; family Isosphaeraceae; genus CALLYK01. Next base: position 88,897 of record JAXMBD010000022.1, read on the forward strand.
CGAACGATCGATCGGCCTGGGTGGTCGGCGGCCTGGCCTTGGTCCTGCTGCTGGCCTGGCGGCTGCATGCGAAACGGCACTTCCCCGGCCCGCCGATCGGCGGCCTGTTCGCGCTGCCCGGCAGGGATCGATCGAGCGGATCGAGCAGGAGCTGGCCTCCCATGACCGAAGCTGATCGCCCCGATCGGGCCGACCTTGAAGCCATCGCCCGCGAGCGGACCCCGGCGCGGATCTTCCAGGGCCGGGCCGGGGCATCGTATTCGACGTCCACCTCGCTGCAACTCCGCGAAGATCACGCCTTCGCCGTCGATGCGGTCCGTGCCGAGCTGGACCTGTCCCGCGACCTCGGGCTCCGGGATTTCCCCTCGCCCTCGCTGGGACCCCTTCGAGGTGAGCACTCGGCCCGCGATCGCGCCGAGTACCTCGTCAGGCCCGATCTCGGGCGGATGCTGGCCGATCCGTCGTCCCTTTCGCGAGCATGCCCCCAGGGCCTGACGATTCAGTGGGCGGGATCGGCGACGGGCCTTGGTCGAGGCGTCTCCCGGCAGGTGCCGGGGTTGATGCCCTGGCTGGCCGGACGGCTGCCGGGCGAGGGGCTGGTCGTTCGGCCGGCCCTGGCGATCCGTACGCCCGCGTCGGCGTCCTGAACGACATCGGCGAGGGCGCTCGGGGCCGAGGTCGTGGTCCTCCTGATCGGCGAGCGTCTCGGCCTGGCGACGGCCGAGAGCCTTTCCGCCTACCTGGCCTATCGGCCCCGGTCGGGCCATACCGACGCTGATCGGAATCTGGTCTCGAACATCCACGGCGCGGGGCGTTTCGCACGACGAGGCGGCCCGCCGGATCCTCGCCCTCTCGGCCACGATGATGCCCGCGGGGCCGGCGGTGTGGCGATCAAGGAGGATCAGGCGACGATCGGCTCGATCACCTCGCCGTAGACGTCGGTGAGCCGCATATCCCGCCCTCCGAAGCGGAGGGTCAGGCGCTTGTGGTCGATCCCGAGCAGGTGGAGCATCGTGGCGTGGAGGTCGTGGATCTCGACCTTATCCTCGACCACCTTGTAGCCATAATCATCCGTACGGCCGTGGATCGTCCCGCCCTTGGACGCCGCCGTCGGCCATCCAGATCGAGAAGCCGAACGGGTTATGATCACGCCCGTCACGCCCCTGGGCGAAGGGCGTCCGACCGAACTCGCCCGCCCAGACGACCAGCGTCGAATCGAGCAACCCTCGCGATTTCAGGTCGGAGAGCAGCCCGGCGATCGGCCGGTCGACGGCGCGGGCGTTGTCCTCATGCCCTTGCGGAGCGAGCCGTGCTGATCCCATCGGTCGGCCCTGACGCTGGGCGCAGGTCAGCCCGACGAACCGGACGCCCTGCTCGACGAGCGCCGGGCCAGCAGGCACTGGCGGGCGAACACGGCCGTCGTGGCGCGAATTTGTTTTCGATGCCATAAAGAGACCGGGTCGCCGTCGATTCGGCCGAGATGTCGGTCAGGCCGGGCACGGAGACCTGCATCCGATAGGCCAACTCGTAATTGGCGATGGCCGATTCGACCGCGTCGATCCGGCCCAGTTGCTCGACGGCCCGGACATCGATCTCGGCAAGGCACGCCGTGGACCCCGATCCGCCTTGGCGGGGGGCGGTTGGATGTTGGCGAGCGGGTGGTCGCCCGGGTTGAATAGCGACCCTGATACGACGCGGGCAGGAAGCCGGCGTTGAAGTTGTCCAGCCCGCCGGGCGGGATCAGGCCGCCGTTGAGCACCACGAAGCCGGGCAAATCCCGCGACTCCGAGCCCAGGCCATAACCGAACCAGGCCCCCATGCTGGGCCGGCCCTGGAGGCCCGATCCGGTGTGGAGGAAGTGGACCGCCGAGGTGTTCGGAGAAGTTCGACACCATCGACCGGACCACCGCCAGGTCGTCGGCGTGGCGGGCGATCTCGGGAAGAGGCCGCTGATCGGGATGCCGCTCGCTCCGTGGTTGCGGAATTCGGCCAGGGCAGCCCAGCGTGTTGCCGTTGTTGTTGAACTGGGTCGGCTCCATCTTCATCCCGAACGGCTTGCCGTCCTCGGCGTTGAGCCTCGGCTTGGGGTCGAACGTATCGACCTGCGATGCCCGCCGTCCATGTAGAGGAAGATCACGCTCCGGGCCTTCGCCGGGAAGTGCGTCGGCTTCGGCGCCAGCGGGTCGCGTGCGTCCGAGGCGTTGCCGCGCTCGGCCAGCATCGCCAACAGGGCGAGCCCGCCGAAGCCATTGGCGGCGCGGGCGAGCATCTGGCGGCGGCTGATGGGCCTGGGGGCGAAGCGTCCGCATCCGAACATGGCGGATCCCGTCCTCCGGTTCAGGGCAGGAACACGAATTCCTTGGAGTTGATCAGCACATGGGCGAGGTCGGCCCAGGCCGATTCGCCGCCCCTGGTCGGCCACGAACGCCGCGGCCCGGGCCGTCTCGGCGTCGGCGGGCCTGCGGCCGAACGCCGAGAGATACATCGAGGCGACCCGCCGTTCCGTCGAATTCTCGGCCCCGGCGAGCACTCGACGGGCCCAGATCGCGGCCTGGTCGCGGACGAACGGATCGTTCAGCAGGATCAGGGCCTGCGCCGGCACGTTCGAGACATTCCGTTTCCCCATGGCTGAAGGGGATCGGCGTATCGAAGGCGAGCAGGAGCGGCGGCAGGAAGTTGCGTCGGATTTCGAGGTAGAGGCTGCGGCGGCCGTCGCCGTCGGCCGGCCTTGCCAGGTCGGGGCGGCCGCGTTCTGCATGAAGCCGGTCAGGTGGATCGGCACGCTGGGGCCGCCCTGGGTGCGGTCGAGCCGGCCCGAGATGGCCAGCAACGCGTCGCGGATCGCCTCCCCTTGCAGGCGTCGGACCCGCATCCGGTGGAGCAGGATATCATCGGGATCGATCGCCTCGGCTGACTCCACCGGGCGGCTGCCCATCCGGTAGGTCCTTGAGAGCACCATCGACCGGATCAGCCGCTTGGTCGACCAGCCCCCGCGGACGAATCGATCGGCCAGGTACTGCTGGGACCCGGGATGCGACGGCTTGTCGCCGAGCACGCCCAGGTTATCGACGCTGGCGACGATCCCCCGGCCGAAGAGGTGATGCCAGATGCGCTGGCCATCACCCGGGCGGTCAGCGGGTTGTCGGGCGAGGGCGACCAGCTTTCGGCCAACTCGCAGGCCGCTGGTATTCGGATCGAGGCTCATCGGCTCGGGCCCGGCGATCGCCTCCAGGAACTGTGGGCGGGGCGGCGGGCCGGCGGGAACTCGACCGCCGCGGATCAGGGAGTGAACTCGTCCACGCCATTGCCATCGATCATGGCGGGGGCGGCCGGCGAATCGGTCGGCAACGAGGCAACCCGTTCGCCCTGGAGGCGACCGTTCCGAAAGCTCGGCGTCGGCCTCTCGGTCTTCCGTGGGGAACAATCGGGGCGTGCGACGATCCATCGGGCGACCGAGGCGATGGCCGGGTCGTCGATCCGGCCGCCCCGAGCTCCTTGAGGCCCCTTCCAGAAAGGAGCTGCACCGCCAACGCCTCGATCGAATCGAGTTCGCGCAGGATCGTTCCGGTGATCGCGTCCATCGGCTCGGGCAGCGGCGGCTTCGTGTCGGACTCGACCAGAGGGCGACGGCGGTAGTCGCCGCTGGCCGGGCTGAACTCGACGTGCAGGCGGTGGCCGGCGTAATCGACCAGGTTGTGGCTGACCCATCGCCAATGGTCGTCGGGGCCCCACTCGGCGAGCAGCCCCCGTGCAGAGGGCCGGCGATGATCAGGTGCGAGTTGACCGCCGCGTAGGCCCGGGCCGGGCCCCGGACGAGGTACCAGAGCCGGCCCGACCCAGGGTGAACTCGGGCGTGCACGACCCGCCCGGGGCGGGTCCCACTCGCCCAGCCGGCCGTGATCGCGCTGGTTGCCGGGGCGTTCGGGTGCCGGTCCCAGAGGGATCAGCAGTAGGCGGCCGCTCGATCGAGACCTTGATCCGGTTGTCCATCGCCGACGAGCTGACCGCCGATACCGCCGGCACGTAGCGGCCAGTCCGTCGCTCCGCCAGGAAGGTGCGGGATTCCAGGCGGCAGAGACCCAATGGGCGGGGCCTCCTGGGCCGATCGGATCCGAGCTTCGACCTCTTGCAGCAGTCGTCGCCGCTGGTAGCTCGGCCGAGCCGCGTCGCTGGACGTGCTCGTCGGGCTCGGCGGCGATCCTTGGCGAAGGCGTGGAGCGGGTGTCGCGGGTCGTCGCGGGCGGCGACCACCTCGGGCAGCCAGCGGTCGAGCAGGGCTCGCCGACGGCGGCGGGCCGATTCGGCGACCAGCGGCCCGTTCGACGTCGGCCGGGCGGGGCCGCGGCTTGCAGCAGGTCGCGGCAGGCCATCAGGATCTCGGCCACGCGGTCCAGCCGCGGCCGCCTGGGCGCGGGCCATCCGGGGCAACAGGCGGGTTCGGGCCTCGTCGCGAAGGGCATCGACCTCGCCGGCCACCTTCCTCTCGGCGTCGTTCGACTCGAACCGGGCCTGCCGGTAGCCGCTGCCGATCAGGAACCCGGACAGGCCGTAATAGTCGCGCTGGGAGATCGCGTCGAACTTGTGGTCGTGGCATCGGGCGCAGGCGATCGTCAGGCCCAGGAACGCCTTGCCGAAGATCGTCCAGGCGGTTGTCGATCCGGTCGGCCCCGTCCTGGCGGATGTCCACGGGCGAGTGGACTTCCCCGCTCCAGGAACCAGGCCGCCGGTGCCCAGGATCGACTCGTCGAAGCCCCGCGAGGGCTGGTTCGGCGACCGAGCAGGTCGCCGGCGACCTGCTCGCGGACGAAACGACCACGGGACATCGCCATTGAACGCCCGCACCAGGTAATCGCGGATACTGTAAGCATTGGGGATCGATGGGTCGAATTCGTGGCCCCGGGTTTCGGCGTAGCGGACCAGGTCGAGCCAGTGGCGGGCCCACCGTTCGCCGAAAGCGGATGAGTGAGCAGTCGATCGACCACGCGGCATGGGCGTCGGGCGAATCGTCCTGCTCGAAGGCCCGGATTTCTCCGGGCATCGGCGGCAGGCCGATCAGGTCGAAGGAGGCCCGGCGGATCCAGGCCCGCCGGTCGGCATCGGCGGCGGGCTTCAGGCCGGCCTCGTCGAGCTTCGCCAGGATGAACCGGTCGATCGGGTCGAGCGGCCAGGACGGGTCCCGGACGGCCGGCGGCTCGGCCGACCGGACGGGCTGCCAGGCCCAGTGACCGGCCTTCCTCGCGGCCAGGTCGAAATCGCCCCGTCGCACGGCGGGCCCGGGTTCGGCCTTCGTCCACGGCAAGCCCCGTTCGACCCATCGCCGCAGGATGTCGATCTCCTTCGCATCGAGCTTCGATCGGGGCGGCATCTTGATGTCGCCCTCGTAGCCGATCGCCTCGACGACCAGGCTTCCGCCCGGGTCGCCCTCCACCGCCGAGGGGCCCGAGTCGCACCCTTCGAGGACGGCCGCGCGGGAATCGAGCCTCAAGCCGCCCTTGGCCTTGTCCGGCCCGTGGCAGGATTGGCAGCGTTCGACCAGGATCGGCCGGACTTCCTTCTCGAAGAATTCGAGGTCGTCCCCGGCGATCGCGGCGACCGCCAGCGTCGCGGCGAGCATCGATGCGGAAGCGATCATGAGAACACCCGTTCGAGGGCCCCCCGCATGACGGCCGGGTCGGGGTCGCGGCCGGACCAGAAGCGGATCCCGATGACGCCCTGGTTGACCAGCATCCCGAGGCCATCGAGCACGGCGCATCCGGCCGATTCGGCGTCGCGGATCAGGCGGGTCCGGGGCGGGTTGGGGATCACGTCGCAGGCGATCATGCCCGGCCGGAGCGTGCCGACATCGAGCGGCACCCGGGCTTCGATGTCGGGATAGAGGCCGATCGACGTGGCGTTCACCACCAGGTCGGTCCCCTCGGGCACGGCAATGTCGCCCACCCAGGCGATGCCCCGGGCCGGCGCATGCGGCCCGATGGCCCGCGCCAGTTCGACGGCCTTCGCAGCGGTCCGGTTGGCGATGGTGAGTTGCGAAGCACCCGCCAGGGCCAGTTCGAAGGCGATCGCGCGGGCGGCACCGCCGGCGCCCAGGACCAGGACCTTCAGGCCCCGGGCCGGCCGGATCGCCTCAACCGACTGGACGAACCCCTTGCCGTCGGTGTTCTCGCCGATCAGGCGGCCGTCGCGGATGGCGACGCAGTTGACGGCGCCGATCGCCTTGGCGGCCGGCGTGAGTTCATCCAGGAATTCGATCACGGCCCGCTTGTGGGGGATCGTGCAGTTGAACCCGCGCCAGTTCATCGCCCGGGCGCCGCGGACGGCTTCGCCCAGGTACTCGGGGCGGACCTCGACGGTGAGGTAGCGCCAGTCGAGGCCCATCGCGGCGTAGGCCGGCTCGATCATCGCCCGGGTCGGGTTCTCGGCGACGGGGAAGCCGAAGCAGCCGGTCAGGCCCTGGAGGAAGTTCACGCCAGGATCTCCGTGACGACGTTGCCGGCCACGTCGGTGAGGCGGAAATCGCGGCCGTTGTACCGGAAGGTGAGCTTCGTGTGATCGAGCCCCAGGAGGTGCAGGATCGTGGCGTGCAGGTCGTTGATGCTCACCCGCCCGTCGACCGCCTTGAAGCCGACCTCGTCGGTGGCGCCGTGATGGTGGCCGGCCTTCACGCCGCCGCCGGCCATCCAGGCGGTGAAGGCGTGGGGATTATGGTCCCGGCCTGTCGAGCCCTTCTGGGCGATCGGCAGGCGGCCGAACTCGCCGCAGCAGATCACCAGGGTCGAATCGAGCAGGCCGCGGGCCTTCAGGTCGGCCAGCAGGCCGGCGATTGGCTGGTCGGTTTCGAGGGCGAAGCCGCGGTGGTTCTGCTCGATGTTGGTGTGGCCGTCCCAGCTCCGCTCGTTCTCCATGCCGCCCGAATAGATCTGCACGAACCGGACGCCCCGCTCGACCATCCGCCGGGCCATCAATGCCTGCCTGGCGAAGTGGGTACACTTCGGGTTGTCGAGGCCGTAGAGCTTCTTCGTCGCCTCCGATTCCTGCTGGATGTCGAGGGCATCGGGTGCGGCCATCTGCATCCGGTAGGCCAGCTCGAACGACTCGATCCGCGCGGCCAGGGCGGACTCGCCGGGGTGCTCCTGGCTGTGCTTGCGATTCCAGCGCCCGAGCAGGTCGAGCTGGGCCCGCTGCTGTTCGTCGGTCATGCTGGCCGAGCGATCGAGGTTGTCCATCGGGCTGCCCTGGGCATTCAGGGCGGTGCCCTGGTAGATGCCGGGAAGGAACCCGGCCCCCCAGTTCAGCGAGTGGCCCTTGGGCAGGCCGCGGCCCAGGGTGTCGTACATCACCACGAAGCCGGGCAGGTTGCGGTTCTCGGTGCCCAGGCCGTAGGTCACCCAGGAGCCCACGCAGGGGAAACCCATTCGGCTGAAACCGGTGTTGATCTGGAAGAGCGCCGGCGAGTGATTGTTCGTTTCGGTGAAGCAGCCGTGGAGGAACGCGAGGTCGTCCACGTGTTGGGATAGGTGGGGGAAGATCTCCGAGACCCACGCCCCCGACTGGCCGTGCCGGGCGAACTTGAACGGCGATTTCATCAAGGGCCCGACCTGGTCCTTGAAGAAACCGGTATTGGGGTCGAAGCCGGGCAGCTCCTTGCCGTCGGACTTCTCCAGCTCGGGCTTGTAATCCCACGTATCGACCTGGCTCTGGCCGCCGTTCATGAACAGCCAGATGACCGACTTCGCCCGGGCGGGAAAGTGCGCCGGCCGGGGCGCCAGCGGGTTGAGGCTCCGGCCCTGGGCGGCCGAATCATCGGCCCGGAGGAGCTTCTCCTGGTCGAGCAGGCCGAGCAAAGCCAGCATCCCCAGGCCGCCGCCGGCGGTGCGGAGGAATTCGCGACGAGGCCGGGGCGATGGCGTGGCGATCCAGTGCGGGAACTCGGGCATGGGAGTGGCCTGGTCGGTGACGATGGGGTTGGCTAACGGCTCCGTGGTTTCACCAGCAGGCCCGCGGCATACATCCGAATGGCTGGGTCTTCGCGGATCTGCTTCCAAAGGTCGAATGCAAGCCTTGCCTGGCTGACAAGGTTCTTGGCATGCAGGCGGGAATACTGCGCTCCGACGTTATAGTCGGCTTCATGGCGAGCTTCCTGGAGTTGCACGAAGATCTTCGCGATGTCCTTGAGTTCTTGGGGAACGGGTAGGCCGTCGGTGTATTGATCGGGGATATTCCTCTCGCAGAATGCACGCGAAACGCTCTTCATCTGAGAATGGTCGAAGGCCCGACAGAATCGATCTCGAAGCTCGGGTGGGGCGATCAGGATGCGAGTCGATTCGTGGAGGATCATGTGGAAAAGGGCATAGTATGCCGTCGAAATGGCCCTTCGAAGCCTGGCTTGGCGAGGCCTCCTGGGCTCAAGCCGTACGAGGTGCTCCGCTTGCGCGAGGAGTTGGTCGTGAAGCCTCACGAAACATATCTCTTGGCGGCGAGCAAGTCCTTTTGTTCGGTGGCCGTGCGGAAGTTGATATAGGGCCAGCGGGCGATGCCGGCATCCCGGATGGCGTCGTGGAGTTCCTGGTCCAGCCGGCGGAATTGTTCCATGGCGTTCGCATCTTCGGCCATCGAATCCTCGACGATCAGGTAGATCCAGAGGGCCGGATCGCCGGTCGAGTCGGAGCCGATCTCGAAGTCGTAGGTAATCACGTATGACGGATAAGGAAATTTGCCCAGAAACTGCTGGATCTTCAGGAAGTCGTCCCTGTCGGGGCAGTATGGCTTGAGGATCTTCCAGATCTCGTCGAATGCCGCCCTGCCCCGATCGATTTGAGATTTTGTCGCCGGCCCGGTGGGCGGAACTTTGTCGGCGACCTCGCGGAATTCCTCGACGGCCGATTCGAGGCGTTCGCCGATCACAGGCTCCAGTTCGGGAAAGTCGGCCCGGCGATACCTGCGGACAATGGAAGGCGTGAGCCAGATTGCCGCGCCATTCAGGATACGTTCCAGGTGAGCGGCCTGGCCCGGGGATTCCGGCGCCATGACCCTGTGGACAAGCAGGTTGCGTGCGGATTTGAAGCGGCGCAGGAAATCGATCTTCTCTGTCCCGGGGGAATGGTGAATCCGAGTCCGAGCCATGGTGGCGCCCTCCTGATCATTCTACGAACAGGAACTCGTTGAGCCCCATCACCACCAGGCAGAAATCGGTCAGGGACGGCTCGATGCCATCGCCGCCGGCCTTCTTGTAGCGTTCGGCCTGGCCTTCGATGAAGCCGATCGCGTCGGATCGTTCTTCCTCCGTCGGCATCCGCCCCAGCGCGATCCGGTAGGCCTGCGCGACCGCCTCGCCGATCCCCTGCCCCGGCTTCGGCGCGATCCTCCGGGCGAACGCCGAGGCCCATTCGCGGACGACCGGGCTGTTCATGAGGAACAGCGATTGCGGCGCCACGGTCGTCTCGGCCCGCCCGGCCAGGGGGACGAGGGCGTCGGGGGCGTCGAACGCCGCCATCATCGGGATCAGCCGGGAGCGCTTCACCGTGAAGTAGATCGATCGGCGCGTCATCCGCTCGTCCAGTGTGCCTGGGCCGTACATCCGGGCGTCGAGTTTGCCGGCGACCGCCAGCATGCTGTCGCGGATCGGCTCGGCCTCGAGCCTCCGGCGGGCGAATCGCCAGCCGAGGGCGTTGTCGGGGTCGGCCTTCTCCCTGGCGGGGTCGATGGCCGAGCTCCGTTGATAGGCCTCGCTCGTCATGATGAGCCGGTGGATCGGCTTGAGGTGCCAGCCGTTGTGGATCAGTTCCACGGCCAGCCAGTCGAGTAGCTCCGGGTGCGAGGGCGGCTCGCCCTGCTTGCCGAAGTCGCTGGGCGTGGCGACGATCCCCCGGCCCATGTGGTGCTGCCAGAGCCGGTTGACGATCACCCTGGCCAGCAGGGCCCCGGCGCCCTGGTCGGTGTCGGTGATCCAGTTCGCCATCCCCTTGCGTCGGTACGAGGTCCTCCAGCCTTCGGGCGGGCTTTCCCGCCAGTGCGATTCGGGCTGGGCCATCAGGACTTGCAGGAACCCTTGCGAGGCCTCGTCGAGCTTCTGGTTCGGGTCGCCCCGCTTGAGGAAGTGCGTCTTGTCGAGGAAGTCGCCCCCCTGGGTGTGCAGGCGGACCGCCGGCACGCCTTCCGACGAGATCAAAGCCTTCGCCACCGTCGCCTTCGGCTCGGTCCGGGCGTGGTCGTCGAGGGCCTTCTTGAGGCTCCGCCATTCGGGGTCGATCGTTTTGTACCAGGCGAGCGCCTCGGCCTGCTGGGCGTCGGTCCGCTTCTCCCGCGGCAGTTCGAGGGTCGTGCGGACGCCCGCCGGCAGGCCGTCGCCGTCGATGCCGACGGGCGGCGGAGCCGAGGTGGCCGAGACCCGGATCCGGCCGATGTTGTGGCCGCCGTTGTTGCGGAAGTCGAGCGTGAAGGTGAGCGTCGCGCCGCCGTCGGGCAGGACGTCGGCCAGCAGCTCGTAGACCGCGGCGTGATCCTTGCCGAACTGCGGATCGACCGCCCAGGCCGATTTCGCGTCGCCGTCGATCGTGGCGGCGACCGGCAATCCCTTTTGCTCGAAGGTAGCCTTGGGGTTCACCAGGTCGGCGTCGAACGTCCGGCCGATGCCGTATCGCGGCCCGATCTTGAGCTTGAAGTCGCTGAGCGCGAAGTTACCGTTGCCCGCCCGCCCGGGGCCTTGATGCGGCAGCGATGGGTCGGCCAGGGCCTCGACCCGCACGGCGGTGATCCTGGGCATGTCGCAGGCGGCGACGATCGTGTAGGTGTCGAACTCGGCGTTGGTGCCGGTCGCCAGGTACGAGCCGTCGGCCTGCTTGGCGAAGGTCGCCCCCCCCTTGGAGGTCACCTTGGAGGGTTCGAGCACCACCCATTCCGGCGGGTTGGCCTGGGCCGATCGGGTCGATTCCCACCGGGCCATCCGGCTCGCCAGCTCGCCCTTCTCGAAGGCGTCCAGGGCCGCGACGTACGGGGCATGCTCGGCCTCGTAGCGTTCCCGGGCCTTGCGGTCGCCCTCGGGGTCGAGCTTGAGTTCGTACTCGCTGCGGACGGTCGTGGTGAACGTCGACAGCATCCGATAATAGTCGCGGGCGGGGATCGGGTCGTACTTGTGGTCGTGGCATCGGGCGCAGCCGACGGTCAGGCCCAGGAACGCCGTGCTCGTGGTGTTGAGCATGTCGTCGAGCTCGTCGTACCGCTCCTTCTCCACCTGGCTGGCGGTGATCTGCGTGCTGTGCGTGCCGGCGGCGAGGAAGCCGGTCGCCTTCAGGGCGAGGTTGTCGTCGGGCGCGATCTCGTCGCCGGCGAGCTGCCACTTCACGAAGGTGTCGTAGGGCAGGTCGCGATTGAGGGCCTCGATCACGAAGTCGCGATAGGTATACGCGGTGGGCCGGTCGTAGTCGTGCTCGAATCCGTGGCTCTCGCCCCAACGGGCCAGGTCGAGCCAGTGGCGGGCCCATCGCTCGCCGTATCGGGGGCTGTCCAGCAGGCGATCGACCCGCCTGGAGAAGGCTTCCGGATCGGCATCGGCCACGAACCGATCGACCTCGTCGGGGTCGGGTGGCAGGCCGGTCAGGTCGAGCGTGGCGCGGCGGATGAGCGTTCGCCGGTCGGCCGGGGGATTGGGCGTGATGCCTTTTTCCGACAGCCGCGCGGCGAGGAAGCGGTCGATCGGGTGCGGCGCCCCGCCGGGGGGCGGGCCTCCCAGCTTCAAGGGGCGGAAGGCCCAGTGCTGCTTCCCCTGCTCGATGTCGATGACCTTCGCCGACGCCGGCTTCGCGGCCGGCCCGGTCCGGGGATCGGGTGCCCCCCGGCGGACCCAATCGACCAGCGCGGCGACCTGGGCCTCGGGCAGCTTGCCCTTGGGCGGCATCTGCATGGCCGGGTCTTCGTAGCGGACCGCCTCGATCAGCAGGCTATTGTCGGGGTCGCCCGGCGCGATCGCCGGCCCGGAGTCGCCACCCTTCTCCCATCCGGCGCGGCTGTCGAGCCGGAGGCCGCCGCGCAGCGGTTTGGATTCGGCCGAGTGGCAGGAGAGGCAATGCTCGACCAGGATCGGCCGGACCTTCGACTCGAAGAAGTCGCCATCCTGGGCGGCGGCCGGGCCGGCCATCGCGAGGACCACGGCCAGCATCGGCCAGCCTTGCGGATTGGTCATGTGCAGACCCCAGCGGCGGGAGGAACGGGCGGACCGGGGAGGCGGGCGGGGCGGGATTCTCCCCAATACCGATCGTAACCGGGCCGGGGGCCGGCGTCACGGCCATTCCCGGCCGGTTGGCCGGCACCGGACTTGCCGTTAGAATAGTCCCTCCTGCACGCCCTGAATTGGTCCGGACTCCTCCCGAGGCTGCCATGAACCTTCTCGACGCCCTCAAGCAATACACCGTGGTCGTGGCCGACACGGGCGACATCCAGGCCATCGCCGAGCACAAGCCGCAGGACGCCACCACGAACCCCTCGCTGCTCTTCCAGGCGGCGCAGGAATCCGGCTATCGCCACCTGGTGACCCAGGCGCTCGACCTCGCGGCGAAGGAGGCGCCCGCAGGGCCTTCGCGGACCGAGGCGTTCATGGACCACCTGAGCGTCCTGTTCGGCCGCGAGATCCTCAAGATCATCCCGGGGCGGGTCTCGACCGAGGTCGATGCGCGGCTCAGCTTCGACAGGGCCGCCACCATCGCCAAGGCCGAACGCCTGATCGCGCTGTATGAGTCCGAAGGGGTCGACCGCAAGCGGATCCTGATCAAGATCGCCAGCACCTGGGAGGGGATCCACGCCGCAAAGGAACTGGAATCGCGCGGGATCCACTGCAACCTGACGCTGCTGTTCAGCTTCGCCCAGGCGGTCGCCTGCGCCGAGGCGGGCGTGACCCTGATCTCGCCGTTCGTGGGCCGGATCTACGACTGGTACAAGAAGGAACGGAAGGTCGACGACATCCCGGCCGACGAGGACCCGGGCGTTGCCTCGGTCACGCGTATCTACAATTATTACAAGAATCACGGGTACAAGACCCAGGTGATGGGCGCCAGCTTCCGCAAGGTCGACCAGATCGTCCGGCTGGCCGGCTGCGACCTGCTGACGATCAGCCCCGACCTGCTCGAGAAGCTGGCGAAGGCCGAAGGCACCCTCTCCCGCGCCCTGTCGCCCGAGGGGGCCCGGAAGGAAGTCGAGCCGAAGCTGACCCTCGACGAGCCGACCTTCCGCTGGATGCACAACGAGGATGCGATGGCCTCCGACAAGCTCTCGGACGGCATCCGCAAGTTCTACGCGGACGCCCGGAAACTGGACGACTTCGCCGCGAAGCTGGCCTCCTGAACCTGGCGATGATGGCCCACTCGGGCAGCACGGGTTTCCCGCCGGCGAGGCCGGCGAAACCCGTGTGGGAGTGCCCCTCTCGAAGCCGGATCGATGAGCCAGGCCGGGGCCCAATAGCCCCCGCTTTGGGGCCGTCGGCGAACGCATCGGACTGGACCGCCAAGCCCAAAACGATGGTTCACATCCGATCCGGGTGGCACTGGTGGCTTGCCCACCAGTGCTCCGGGAGGCCGACGACTTCGAGGCCAGGCCGGCTCGAAGTGCGCACGGGTGGGCAAGCCACCAGTGCCACCCAAACATCCCGAAACGTACCTGATTGGTCTTGGTCGTCTAGTACACGGGTTCGACGGCTGTGCCGACGGGAAACCCGTGCTACCCGGCCGTATCACCGCGATCCCTGCGAAATCGCTATTCGCCAAAGAACCCGCAAAACCCGAACTCGACGGATCCAAAAATCTCCCGGCAAGGTGCGCGGCTTCCCGGCGCGCCGTAATCCCTACGATTGAGGACGGCCCTCGATCGTCGATGGCTGCCCGCCAGGGATGGTCTCGTGCCGGGAGGGTGGTCCGATGTCGGAGAATCAGGCGGTCCTGGATTCGATCGCAATCGAGGTGCGGGGGCAGGTCGTCGAGGACCTGGCCGCCGCGATCCAGCCGGGCTCGCGGGGCGGGCCGAAGACGGCCGAGGGGCTGGAGATCTCCAGCCGGAATTCGCTGCAGCACGGCCTGACCGGCTCGGGGATCCACCTGCCCCAGGCCCTCCGCGACGAGGTCGTCCGCTGGTCCGACGTCTTCGACCGGCGATACAGGCCGTTCAGTGATGAGGCCCGCGAGCATGTCGAGGCGGCCGCCCTGGCGTTCGCCCAGTACCGGGGCGCCCTCGCCGAGCAGACCCGCTACCTGGTCCGCCGCTCGGAGGACGCCCTGCTCCACTGGGACGACCGCCGGACCGCCGAGGCCGAGCAGCTCGCCCGGTCGCTGCCCCGGAATCCCGGGCTCGTGTCGGCGTCGCTGCGGACGACCTTCCGCGGGGCCGAGTGGCTCCTGAACCGCTGGAAGGCCCTGCGATCGGCCCTGGTGAAGAACGGGAACTGGAACGACGAGGAGGTCGCCCTGGCGATGGACCTGCTCGGCGTCGACAAGGTCCGCCGGCCGTACGACCCGGCCGGGATCGCCGCCGCCTCGGCCGACGACCGGAGGGCGATCGCCGAGGGCCAGTGCCTCGACCTCGAAGGCCGCCTCTCGGGCGATCACGCCGCCTTCGAGGAGGCCGCCAGGCGCGACGAGATCGAGGGGAATGGCTACCTCCTCGATAAGACCTATCTCAAGCTGGAGCGCTATGCCCGCGACGCCTACCGGCGGTACCAGAAGCACATCGCCTTCCTGGAGGCGCACCGGAAGGCCCAGCCCCGGGAACTCCGCAAGGAGCCGCTGCCGCCGATCCGGCTGCCCGAGGGGGTATCCGTCGCCGACGTTCCGATGCCGCCCGACGTGGACCGCCTGATCGCCCTGATGAGCCGTCCGCCCCGCCCGCCGGTCGCCCCCGCCGCCGAACCGCCACTCGCCTGGATCACGGCCGCCCCCGGCGACCGGGGCCGAGAACTCCGCGCCGACCCGGTCGATCGGCCGGCCATCCCCCGGCCCAAGCTGCCCCTGAACGCCCAGCAACGCCGGGCCATCGAGGCCGCCCTCGCGCCGAAACGCCGCGGCCGCCGCTAGGGCGGTTCCCGTCCGCAGGAGGGGAAAGGGGACTGGCTCCGTCCCAAAGGGCGGTG
>JAXMBD010000023.1:0-94819 GCA_046350035.1 Isosphaeraceae bacterium
CATCAGCCGCATCCCGGCGCGGTCGAATGCGAGGCGGTCGATCGCCTCGGTGTGGCCGCGCAGGGCGAGTACTTCCTGGCCCGTGAGGAGGTCCCAGAGCCGGACCGTCCGGTCCACGCCGCCGGTGGCCAGGCGGCGTCCGTCGGGGCTGATCGCGAGGACGTTGACCCGGCCGTTGTGCCCCTGGAGCGTCATCGACGGGCGACCCGTGGCCGCGTCGAGGAGCGTCAGGTCGTTGCTATCGTCCGAGAGTTGGCTGAGGTTGGCGATGACCCATTCGCCCGTCGGGCTGAGCCGCACGTCGGTCGCGCCGCCGTAGTTCCCGTGCGACATGCGAGCTTGCCGGCCGGTCGGCGTGTTCCAGATCTCGCGACCGGAGGCGACGTCCCAAAGCCGGATCGTCCCGTCGTCGGAGTAGGTCAACAGCCGCGAGCCGTCGCGGGCAAATTCGACGCGACGAACCGCGTCGGTGTGGCCGATCAGCTCGCGGGGTGGCCCGCCTTCCGGCAGGACCCAGAGGCAAACCAGGCCGCCGGCGTCGGCCGAGGCGAGGAGCCGGCCGTCCGGCCTCCATGCGAGGGCCCGGACCGGCCGCTCGTGCCGCGACAAGGAACCGACCACGCGGCCCGTGGCCGCCTCCCGAAGCGCGATCGTCTGGTCCTGGTCCTGCCCCATCCAGGATTCATCGAACGCGTCCCGTTCGGGCGGCTTCGTACCCAGGTCGGCGCCCCCGGCGGTCGCGAGGAGGGTGCCGTCCGGGCTGAAGGCGACCGTGCTTGCGGAGAGCGCGGAGCCGCGCAGGTGTCGAAGGATCCGACCGTCCCCGGCCCCGACGAGGACAAGCGCGGCGTGCCCGAGCACGATGTCCCGATGTCGGTCGGTCAGGATCGCCAGGCGGTCCCCGGCAGGGCTCCAGATGACGGCCTCGGTGCCGCCGCCCAGGCCGCTACCCTTGGGGGCGGGCGAGAAGGTGCCGACGACCTCGGCCGTCTCCGCATCGTGGATGCGGATCGTGCCGTCGGCGTGGCCGGAAGCGATCCGGCCTCCGTCGGGGGCGACGGCGAGGCCCTCGATCCATCCGCCGGGGGACCGCCACTCGGCCGCCCCGGCCGCGCCGCCGGCCCGCCAGATTCGCGCGGTGAGGTCCTTCCCCGCGGAAGCCAGTCGGCCCCCGTCGGGGCTGAATTCCAGGTCGTGGACGCGGCCGCTGTGGCCGCGGAACGTCCGGAGCTTGGCCCCGCTCGTCGTGTCCCAGACGCGCACGATCCCGTCGCTGTCGGCCGAGGCCACCCGCAGGCCATCGGGCGAGAAGGCGACGGCGTCCACCCCGCCTCGCTGGACGCCCGCGGTATGGCCCGCGTGGACATGCCGCTCCCGGGACTCGTCCACCTCCCAGACCCGGAGGGTACCGTCGAGGAGGCCCATCGCCAGGAGCGACCCGTCCGGGCTGTATTCCAGGCTCTCCACCCAGGCCTCGGTGGGGATGGTCAGGCATGCGACCTCCTGGCCGGCGTTCAGGTCCGCGATCATCACCGCCGCGGTCCTGTCGCCCGCCGTTCGGCCGCCCACGGCGATGCGGGCGCCGTCGGGGCGGAAGGCGATCCCCGAGACGGGGGCCTGCGAGAGTGTTATCGTGGCAACCACCACGCCGGACTGGGTGTCGAGGACCTGGAGCTTCCGCGAGCGGTCGAATCCGGCGAGCCGCTTGCCGTCGGGGCTGAAGGCGAACTGGCTCATGCCGGCGATGCTCCAGTCGTCGCCGGGCGCCTGCCGTCGGAGCTCGCGTCCGTTGGCGAGGTCCCAGGTACAAAGCCCCTCGTCGCCCCAGGCCGAGACGGTGAGACCTCCCATATCGAAATGGAGGGCCCTGGCCCATCGACCCGAGGACCCCAGTTCCCGGACCAGCCGGCCCGTGGCCGCGTCCCACAGCCGGACGTCGCCGCGAAGGTCGTTGGTGGCGACGAGCCGCCCGTCCGGGCTGAAACGGACCAGCAGGACCTCGCCCCAGTCCCCGGGGCGGTCGCGGTTCGGGTGATCGAGCCGGACGTGGCCGGCCCGGAACGCCCGGTCCCAGTAGTGCCATTCGAAGCCGCGGCGATCGGGCCGGCCGGGCCCGGGTCGGAGGGCTTCGAGCCGTCGGGCCATCAACTCGGGCTGGTCGTTCTCCCAGCTCGCCTGGACGAGGAGGGCGCCCGCATCATAGAGGTTCTGCTCGGCCCGCTCGGCCGCCCGCCCGGCGAGCTCGGTCTGCTGCCGGGCCCGCTCCCAGCCGCGGAGCGCGACGACGGCCGTCGCGGCGACGGCCGAAATGCCGGCGAGGACCAGCAGCACGACCGCCACGCTCAAGGCGGCCACGGCCGGCCTCCGCTTGCACCACAGCCGGGCGCGCTCCGCCGGGCCGACCCGACGCGCCGCGATCGGCCGCGAATCGAGCCAGGCGTGCAAGTCCTCGGCCAGGGCCTTGGCCGTCGGGTAGCGACGGCCCGGTTCCTTCTCCAGGCAC
This sequence comes from Isosphaeraceae bacterium, assembly GCA_046350035.1. Taxonomy (GTDB): domain Bacteria; phylum Planctomycetota; class Planctomycetia; order Isosphaerales; family Isosphaeraceae; genus CALLYK01. The sequence continues at coordinate 2,504 of JAXMBD010000023.1, forward strand.
TTCAGGCAAATCGTCTCCAGGTCCCGAGGGGCCTTCGCGTTCAACCTGCGGGGCGGCTCGGGCGGCCTGTTCCGGACCGCGTCCAGCGTCTCGACCACCAGGGCGCCGCCGAACGGTGCCTTGCCCGCCAGCAGCGCGTACAGGATCGCGCCCAGGCCGTAGACGTCGGTGGCGGTGGTGATCGATCCTCGGCGGCCCGTCGCCTGCTCGGGCGCCATGTAGGCGGGCGTGCCCAGGACGGCGCCCGACTGGGTGAACTCGACGTCGGCTTCCAGGCGCTTGGCCAGGCCGAAGTCGGTGACCTGGGGGTGGCCACCCGCATCGATCAGGATGTTCGCCGGCTTCAGGTCGCGATGGAGGATGCCGCGGGCATGCGCGTGCGCCACCGCCTCGGCCGCCTCGGCCACCAGCAAGGCCGAGGCCCGGGGGTCGTCCTTGTATCGCGCCAGCATCGGCACGAGGCTGCCGCCCGGCACGAGCTTCATGGAGAAGAAGTGCTGGCCCTCGTGCTCGCCCACCTCGTACACCGGCACGACCCCCGGGTGGTCGAGCATGGCGACCGCCTCGGCCTCGTTGCGGAACCGCCTCAACTCCTCCTCGCCCGCCAGCAGGCCCGCCTTCACCTTCTTGAGCGCGACCGGCCGGTTCAGGCTGACCTGGCGCGCCTCGTAGACGACGCCCATGCCGCCGCGCCCCAGCTCGCGGAGGATCGCGTAGTCGCCGAAGTAGCGGACGACGGCGCCTCGGTCCAGCGGGGGCTCGTGGCCATCGCCGTTCGGGGTGCGGTCCAGGGGGGCGTCCGCGTCGGGGGGCTTCCGGGTGCCGTTGTCGAGGGTGGCATCGGGCTCGGCCGGTCGGGTCGGCGGCCCGGAGTCGCCGCGGCCGATCGTCCCGCCCGCAGGGGGGGTCGAGGGGCTGGGCCGGGTCAGGTCGTCGCCCGGCGGCGGGGAGGCCGGCTTCGCCAGGACGTCTTGCTCGCGGAAGAAGGACTGAAGGTCGTCGGCCAGGTCGGGGTGGTCGGCCAGCAGTGCGGCACGGTCGGGGGCAAGTCCGGCATCCTGGGAGGCGAGGTACTCGGCGAGGACCTGTTCGAGCCGGCGTCCGCGTGGGTCATCGGTCATGGCGCAAGTCCCTCGTGGATGGGGAATTCCTCGCGGGGCGGGGTGGCCTCGTTTACGGCCGAGCGGCCCCGGCCGGCTCCCCCAGTTCGGCCATCAGGGCTTTGAAGTCGTCGCGGCCTCGGAGCGGGCCCAGGTCCGGTTCGTATCGGTCGAGCGGGGTGCTGCGATTGCCCCGGGCGAGAGCATCGCGGAGGTCGGCCATGGCCCGGTCGGCCAGGGGGCCGGCCTCTTCGCGGGCCGCCGAGGCCGACAGCGTGGCCCGGGCGCAGGCTATCGCGAACTGCTCGCGGCCGTTGCGGGAGGGCAGGCCCTCGAACAGGTCGACCGACCGTCGGGCGTCGGCGTCGGCCCCGGCGGCGTCGCCGGCGTCGAGCTCGAGCCGGGCGCGTCGTCGCAGGGCGTCGGCCAGGAGGGAGCGCGACGCGGCGGCCTTCGGCGAGCCCTCGGCCAGTTCCTGGGCCAGTGCGATCGCCTTCTCATTCCGCCCCTCGACTCGACGGTCCGCCCCAGGTCGCGGAGGGCGGCTGCCGCCCCGGGCGTGGGGGCGGAGGATGTGGAACCGTTGCCCCTCACCCGAGTTGGTGCCGACCCGGTAGCTGCCGGTGCGGTCGGGATCGTGGTCGGTGGTCGTCGCCTCCCGACCGACGTGGGCCAGGGTGGCATCGAGATCCGGGTCGGCCAGCGACGCCAGCCGCTCGCGGGTGGTCCGGCCGACCGGGACCGCCCCCAGGCTCCTCTCGACGTCGCCGCCGTGCTTCTTCAAGTGCCGGGCGACCAGGGCGTCGACGGCCGCGCGGTCGTCGGGTTCGAGGTCACCCCTCGAGACCAGCTGCTCGGCGATCGGCCGGGACTTGTCGAGGGTCCATGCCTGGAAGGCGGCGACCAGCTTGCCCTGGTCGATCAGGCCGCTCTGCAGCGCGATCAGGCCGAAAAGAAGGTCACGATCCGCGGCCATGGTGCGGGCTCCGCGTGCGGTCGAGGGCGCCGGCTTCGGCGTCGATCGTATCCACGCGGGGTCCTGTATCCCAGGCGTTAACCCCGGGAACTCGCACGGCCATCAGTCGCGAGGCGACGCATCCGGTTTTCACGCCCCGTCATCGGGGTAAGTAAGCCCGCCCAGAAGGGGGATGGTGGGAAATACGGTGGATTCGAACCATAACCTTCGGTTCCGTAGACCGATGCTCTATCAATTGGGCTACAGGTACGCGGCGATCGAGGACTTGCACGGTATAGCCGCGACCGGCGGCGAACGGAAGGGCCAGGCGGGTTGGATTCGCCGTCAAGGGGCCGTTCCGGGGTTATACGAAGCTTCGAAGGGTGATGGCGGTATTCAGGCGGGAATCGGTCCGGGGCCAGGCCCCGCGGAGGGGCTCGTGATTCGTCGATGGGCGGGGTGGCTCGGATGCCTGGCTTTGACCCTGGCGAGTTCGGCCTTCGGCCCAGGAACCCCGGTTCGTCTTCACAGGCCACGCCGAACGGGTCGAGGCCCTGAATTCTCGGCGGACGGCAAGGTCACCGGCACCAGCTCGGCCGATCAGCATGTCCGCCTCTGGGACCTGGCCACGGGCCAGCCGCCGAATTCCCGCAGCCGGGAGACCTGGACCACGGTCTGCGCTTTCGTCGGCGTTCATGGAAGCACTGGTCTTCGCCCCGATCCACCGCTGGGCTGCGCTCGCCTGGAATACCGAAGACCGTGGCCCTCACCGAGCTCCAGCGGTGATCGGCACCGGATCGCTCGCCAGCTCTGGGACATGACCGGCCGGTTCCTCGCCGGGATGCAACTCCTGCAGGCCAAGCCGCTCCGTGGGGTGGGCTACGACCAGCAAGGCCGGATGCTGGCGGCGCCTCAGGACGCCCAGGCCGGTTCCCGGCTCTGGGAAGTCGCCTCGGGGACCGATCGGTCGATGTCGAAATCCCGGCCTATGTGCCGCTGCCCCGATCGGTCTCGATGGCGCCCGGCAACCGCAAGGATGGCCTGGGGCGATTTCAACGGGGTGATCACGGTCCGCGACGTGGCCGGCGCGCCGTGGTCGCCGAGATCCGCGGCCACACCGATACCGTCTGGGTCACCGCCTTCAGCCCGACGGCAAGCTGCTCGTCACCGGCGGCAGCCAGGGCCGCCGTCCGGCTTTCGACGTCGAGGACGGCGGCACCTCGGGGCGTCCTGATGGCGCACCCGGGCAGGGTCCGGACCCTGGCGTTCTCGCCCGACGGCAAGGCCGTGGCCTCGGGGGGCATCGATCGGACGGTCAAGATCTGGGACCTCGACACCATCCTCGACGCCGGCGATCCGCCGGCGACCCCGCCCGAACCCGCGCCCATCGTCGATGGGCCGGAGAACTGATCGCATCGACCCGATCGGGGGCCTCAGGCCGTCCAGGAGGTGCTGAGGTCCCACAGCCTCGCGGCCGCCCCGGGGTCTTGCGCGGCCTTCGTGGTGCGGGACCGGCGGCCCTTCTCGAAGTAGGCGCCGGTGATCCCCTCGACCTCGGGGGAAATGGCCGCGTAAATCGAGGTCTTCGCCCCTTGCTCGGGCGGGATGGCGAACAATCCGGCGGCCAGCTTGGTGACCTGCGCCCCCAGGCCCTCCTTCTGGAAGAACCGGGTGCGCACGAACCCCGGGTGCAGCGCGTTCGAGGTCACGCCCCGGCCTTCGAGCCGCCGGGCCAGCTCGTTCGAGAACAGGATGTTGGCCAGCTTCGACTGGGCGTAGCTCCGCCAGCCGGCATACCCGGCCTCCCCCTTGAGGTTCGCCTCATCGACCTTGCGGGCCATCCGGTGGGCGTCCGAGGCGACGTTCACGACGCGTGCCGGCCTGCCCGCTTCCAGGAGGTCGATCAGCCGATTGGTCAGCAGGAAGTGGCCGAAGTGGTTGAGAGCGAACGTCATCTCGATGCCGTCGGCCGAGAGGGCCCGCTTCGGGAACGCCGCGCCGGCGTTGTTCACGAGCACGTCGATCCGGTCCAGCTTCGACCGGAGCGAGTCGGCCAGGCGGCGGACCTCGGCGAGCGAGGAAAGGTCGCCGACCAGGGCCTCGGGCGGGTTCCCGGTGAAGGCCTGGATGTGGTCGGCGGCCTCGCGCGTCCGCTTCTCGTCCCGGCCCAGGATCCAGACCCGATCGCCCCGACGGGCGAGGGCCTCGGCGGTGAGCAGGCCGATGCCGGAGGTGGCCCCCGTAACGATGCTGACCCGGGAATGCATGACGAAGGCCCGCCTCAGACTTCCAGGATCTCGGCTTCCTTGCGGGTCGCGAGGTCGTTGACCGACCCCTCGTAGGCCTTGGTCAGGTCCTGGATTTCTTCCTTGGCCTTCTCGCAGTCGTCCTCGGTGAGGATCTTGTCGGCCATCTCGGTGTCGGCCTGCTTGTTGGCGTCGCGCCGGATGTTGCGGATGGCGATCTTGGCCTCCTCGGCCAGTTCCTTCACGCGGCTGACCAGCTTCTTGCGCTGCTCGACCGAGAGCGACGGCACGTTGAGGCGGATGACCTTGTTGTCGGAGTTGGGGGTCAGGCCCAGGTCGCTGGTCTGGATCGCCTTGATGATGTCGCCGATGACGGTCGGGTCGAACGGGCGGATCAGGATCTGCTGCGGCTCGGGCGTGCTGAGGTTGGCCATCTGCTTCAGCGGGGTCGACGACCCGTAGTATTCGACGCGGATCGATTCGACCAGGCCGGTGTGCGCCCGGCCGGTGCGGACCCCCTTGAGCTGGTCGGTGAGCAGCTGGATCGATTTCTCCATCCGCTCCTCGGCTTCCAGGGCGATTTCCTCGATGCTCATGGGCGTGTCGTCTCCGGTCCGGGTCGGTTCGCGTCGCGTCGCGGATCTGTCTTGGCGGGCCGGCTCAGTCGGCCTTGCCGGGCCTGGGCGAGTTGGCGACCCACGTGCCGATCGGCTCGCCGGCGATGACCCGTTCGATGTTGCCTTCCCTCTTGAAGTTGAACACCAGGATCGGCATGTTGTTCTGCCGGCACATGCCGATGGCGGCCATGTCCATGACCTTGAGGTCCTCGCGCATCATCTGGTCGTACGTCAGGCTGTCGTACCGGACGGCGTGCGGGTTCTTCTCGGGGTCGGCCGAATAGACGCCGTCGACGCGGGTGGCCTTGAGGATCGCCTCGGCCCCCAGCTCCTTGCCGCGGAGCGCGGCGGCCGTGTCGGTCGTCACGAACGGGCTGCCGGTACCCGCGCCCAGGATCACGACTCGGCCTTCTTCCAGGTGCTTCAGGGCCCGGCGTCGGATGAACGGCTCGGCGACCTGCTCCATCGGGATCGAGGTCATCAGGCGGGTGGGCCGGCCCATCTTCTCGATGGCGTCCTGCAGGGCCAGGCCGTTGATCACGGTGGCGGCCATGCCCATGTAATGGGCGGTGGCCTCCTTGATCACGTCCTGGCCCTTGCTGAGCGACGCCCCCCGGAGGATGTTGCCGCCGCCGATGACGACCGCCAGCTCGACGCCCATGCCGGCGACCCGGGCGACCTGGCCGGCGATCCGGCTGATCTCGTCGACGCTGAGGCCCCCCTCGCCCGGCCGGCAGAAGCTCTCGCCGGAGAGCTTCAGGAGCACTCGGCCGAAGATCGGCTTGGGGCCGGCGGGCGATGTCATCGGGGGCGTCTCCGGGGCGTTCGGTGGGGGGATCGGGACGGGCCGGGTCCGGCCGGGTCAGGCCTCGGCCGACTCGCCGACGACGAACCGGGCGAACCGGGTCACCGTGATTCCGGCGGGGAGGATGTCCTTCACCTTCTTGGCCGGATCCTTGACGAAGAGCTGTTCGAGCAGGACGCTCTCGCCGTACCAGGCGTTGATCTTGCCGTCGACGATCTTGCCGCGGACCGCCTCGGGCTTGTCGGCCACCTGGACCTCGAAGATCCGCCGCTGCTCCTCGACGACGGTCGCGGGGACCTCGTCGCGGTTGACGGCGACCGGCTTGGAGGCGACGACGTGCAGGGCCAGGTCCTTGATCAGGGCCGGCTCGGCCGCCCCCTCGACTTCGACCAGCGCGCCCGACTTGTTGTCGTGGTGGATGTAGTAATCGACCTTCTTGCCGGCCCCGCCGAACGAGGCGGCGCGGGGCAGCTCGACGTTCTCGCCGGTCCGGGCGTTGACGTCGACCAACACTTCCTTGATCTTCTTGCCGGGCTGCTTGATCGATTCCTGCTCGACGATCCCCTCGGCGCCCTTCTCCAGGGCCTGCGCGGCCAGTTCGGCGGCGGCCTCGCGGAAGGCGTCGTTGCGGGCGACGAAGTCGGTCTCGCAGGCGAGTTCGATCAGGGCGCCCTTGCTGGCGTCGGGCGACAGGACGGCCTCGATGCGGCCGGCGGTGGCGGCGCGGCCCGACCGCTTCTCGGCGTTCTTGAGGCCCTTCTCCTTGGCGAGCGTCTCGGCCTTCTTCAGGTCGCCGTCGGCTTCCTTGAGCAGGGCCTTGCACTCCATCAGGCCCAGGCCGGTACGCTTGCGGAATTCATTCACAACCTGGGCGGTGATCTCGGCCATCGTTGCCATTCCTCGAAAATGCGTTCGTGTACGGTCGCGTCGATCGCGAGGATCGGGTGATTTGCGGCCGACGCCGGGCGGTCCCTTCCATCCAGGACCGCCCGGCGATCGAACCGGTTCGTTGGCGGCGGGTCCGGGCCGCGAGTCGGCCCGTCGCGGTCAGCCCTGCGTTTCGGGCGTACCGGCGGCTTCCGGGGCGGCTTCGGGCGCGGCGCCCTCGGCGGGGGCCGGCTGCTCGGCGGGGGGCTGTGGCGGGGCCGGTTCGGCCGGTGCGGGGCGGGGGCCTCGGCGGCGACCGAGGCCGGGGTATGCGACGGGGCCGGGCCCTGGTCTCGAGGGCCTCGGCCACGATCGCGGCCAACGGGCCCGCCGCCGCGTCGATCGCCGCGGTCCCGGCCGCCCCGGGCCATCGACTCCTCGGGCCGGGCGCCGGGGGCGGCTCGGCGGGGGCCTCGGCCTTGCCGCGGAGGATCGCGTCGGCCAGCATCGTCACGACCAGGTCGATCGACCGCATGCTGTCGTCGTTGCCCGGGATCGGCAGGTCGATCTCGTCCGGGTCGCAGTCGGTGTCGAGCAGGGCGACGACCTTGATGCCCAGCTTCCGGGCCTCGGTCACGGCGATCTTCTCGCGGTGCGGGTCCACCACCAGCAGCGCCTGCGGCAGCCGGGTCATGTGCCGGATGCCTTCCAGGTTGCGCTGGATCTTGCGACGCTCGCGCGACAGGGCCGCGATCATCTTCTTGGAATAGGTCAGGGCCTGGTCGCTTTCGAGGGTGTGTTCCAGGTCCTCGAGCCGCTCCAGCCGGCTTCGGATCGTGCGGAAGTTGGTGAGCGTGCCGCCCAGCCACCGCTCGGTGACATAAGGCATGCCGCAGCGCTCGGCCTGTTCCTTGATGGTGTCGGCGGCCTGGCGTTTGGTGCCGACGAACAGGATGAGGCCATTCTCGGCGGCGACCCGGTGGAAGAACTTCGTGCCGCGGAGCAGGCCGCGGACGGTTTCCTTGAGGTCGATGATGTGGATCAGGTTCCGCTTGCCGTAGATGTACGGCTTCATCTTCGGGTTCCACCGGCTGGCCCGGTGGCCGAAGTGCACGCCGGCGTCGATCAGGTCCTTGACCGCAAGTGCCACGGTTGATGGCCTTTCGCAAAAACGGAGGGATTCGGGGCCGAGGCCCCCCGGCGTCGCGCCGGGGGCGGCCTTTCTGGGGGCGTTCGCGGGGCGAACGGGTCTTGTAGGCGAAAACGAGCCCCTAATCTAACCCAAGGCGGGGCCATCGTCAAACGGGGCAAGGCCTTTCAACTCCTTCGGAGACGTGACCCCGGCGCGAAGAACCCAAGCGGCGATTTTCCGTCGCCGGCGCTTCGTGCTGGAGGCACGCCGGCGGTGGCCCTGTTGATAAGCCGGAATTTCCCGGGGACCGTAGAGAGGGGGGCATGCCCAGGGTGTCGAGGTCCTCGGGTCCATCCGATCGGAATCCGCCGGGATGGGTCAGCCTGCCGCCGTTCGGGATTTCCGGCGAGGGCCGAATCCTGGCGCATAATAACGATTGGTCCCGCCCCGATTTCGAGGCGAGACCTCCGCTCATTGGCAACCCGGTCGTCCCCTTGAGGACTCCGCTCGCATCACGAAACGAACCCGAGAACTCGTCGCAACCTATTGCCTAGGCGATGGTTGCAAAAACAGGACTGCCGAACCAAGGCCCGTTTTGGACCCGATTCGTGGTCGATCCTGTAGGGTGCGTCGTCCGATGCACCGCGCCGGGACGGAGGGCCTGGAACGATCCCCTGGGCTTCGCCCGAACCTTTTGCAAGCGGCAGAGGCTGGGCCGATTCCCACGGCCTGTTCCGAGGTTTCTGGAAACGGCATCGGCGGGTGAGTGCCGGTTGAAACTCCCGAGGCTTTCTGTTACGAAACGAACCCGAGAACTCGTCGCAAACTCAACCATCACCGGGTCTTGGGAAATTCAGGTCGTCGAACTACGCCGCTCCCAGGGCCCTCGCCGTCGGGGAGCATCCGGCGCCTCCGGCCCGTCAATTTTCTCGGGAAACGTTCGGAGCATGGCCCGGATCGGGGTCGCCAGGTTCGAGGATTTTCTCTAAAGTCCTCGTCCGGCCCGGCCGAAAAGCCGGGTCCCCGGCGCAACGAGTGCCGCCGGGTTCCGCCCGATGCCCTCCATGGATGGGGAATGCCGATCATGAGCGACCTGCGAAGCCGGGGGCTCGCCCCCTCGGGGATTGGCGGAGTGGCCCTGCTGCTCGCGGTGACCTCGACGGGATGGGGCGCCTCGCATCGGACGGCTAACTTTAAGGTCGACGTGCCCGGCGGGACCCCGGAAATGGCCCGGCGGATCGCCGACCAGGCCGAGGAGTCGCGCCGGGAAATCGCCCTGCTCTGGCTGGGCGAGGAACTTCCCCCCTGGCCCCGGCCTTGCCCGATCAAGGTGAAGCTGACCGGCGGCGAGGCGGGCGGCGTCACCTCGTTCAACTTCGACCAGGGCCGCGTGTCGGGGCAGGAGATGAGCGTCGAGGGCCGGATCGACCGGATCCTGGCTTCGGCCCTGCCGCACGAGGTCACGCACACGGTCTTCGCCGCCTACTTCGGCGGGCCGATGCCCCGCTGGGCCGACGAGGGGGCCTCGCTGCTTTCGGAGGACGACCGCGAGTTGCTCCGGCACGACCGGATCGTCGCCCAGCTGTTCGAGCGGAAGGGCGAATTCCCGCTGGGCCGCCTGTTCCAGATGGAGCAGTATCCCCGCGACCTGATGGGCTTCTACGGCCAGGGTTACTCGGTCAGCCGCTTCCTGATCGAGGTCGGCGGCCGACCTCGGTTCCTGGGCTTCGTCCGCGACGGCATGAAGAAGGGCTGGGACCAGGCGACCAAGGCCCATTACGGTTGGGCCGATTGCCGGGAACTCGACCGGGCCTGGAAGTCGTGGCATCGTGTCGTGATCGCCACCCGATCGGATCAGGCCCCGCTGGTCGTCCGGGCCGATTCCGACTGACATGCGGGAGGGTCGCCGATGGGATTTCGGGTCCAGCTCATCGCCGTGACGGGCAAGGCCCCGGACGCGATCCACCGCGACCTCGGCCTCGCGCCGACCGGCCGCTTCCAGGATTTGCCCGAGGCGCCTTACGTCGGGGCGAATTTGCCGGGCGGCGGCTACCTCCTGTACATCAACGACCCCGAAGCGATCGCCCCCGACAACGGCCCCTTCTCCCGGCTGTCGAAGGGGGCATCGCTGGTCGCCTGCTACGCGAATGAAACGGTGATGGACAGTTATGCTTGTGCATGGGTTGATGGTCGGGAGCGCTGGCGGGTCCTCCACCTGGCCGGGAAGGGGACCGATCACGTCGAGGCGAGCGGCGACCTGCCGGCCGAATACCCGTCGATCCGCGATGCCAGGCTGCTCTCGAAATCGGAAGGCGAGGACGAGGTCGATTACGCCTTCGACGTCCCGGTGGATCTGTTCGCGGCCTGCGGCGGGATCCGATACGACCAGGACATCCCCGGCGCCGGCCCCGATCCCTGGGAGGTGCTGGAGCGAAGGCCGAAACGCCGGTGGTTCGGCCTGTTCTAGTCCTTCGCGGACAGGCACCCCGCCAGCGCGGCGACCCGAGCGCGATCGACCGCCGCGAGGCGGTCGCCGCCGGTACATGCCGCGCCCCGGACCGCGAACCAGTCGGGGCGGATCGACCCTTCCCATTCGGTGAGCGCCCCAAGATCGAGGCCGCCGGCCACCGCGAATAGCTTCCCGGCCCGCCGGAGCCGGCCCGCGAACTCCTCGACAAGCTCCGGGTCGAGCCGGGTCGCCCGGGACTTGTCGGCGGTGTCGATCAGCAGGCACGCGGCCCGGGGATTCCCGATCACCCAGTCGACGACCGAGGCCGGATCGGGGGCGGCGACGGCGGCCCAGTCGGCATAGGCCACGCCGACCCAACGCATGCTAGACTGAGCGATTTGTTGCAGTTGCAGCCGCCAGTCGGACGGGGCACGGGCCAGGCCGATCTTCACGGCGGTGCATTCGATGGGGACCATCCGACGCCCCGCGGGCCAGTCGGCCAGCTCGCCCAGGGCGATGCTGAAGGGGACCGATCGGGGGACGACCGATCGGACGGCCTCCCACACCCCGGGATCGGCCGCCCCCAGGGCGCCTCGCGACGGCTCCTTGACATCGATCCAGCCGGCGCCGCCGCCGAGCGCATCCAACGCTTCGGCCGGCGATCGGACGCTGACGAGCAGGCCCGGCCGCCGGCCGCGAACGGATTCATCCAGGCTCACTTCAAACGGCTTCCGAGACCGCGGGCGTGGCCGAGGGGAGCCAACCCAGTCGGCGGGCCAGCGCCTCGCCGCCGAAGAGGGCGGCGGTGCCGGCGAGGTCGGCGGCCAGGGCGTTGCCGAAGAAGGGCAGGGCGGCCGTGTACGACTCGAGCAGGCCGGGCAGCCCCTCGCCGTAGTTCAGGCCCACGCCCGCGCCCCGCTGGGCGGCCCAGACGGCGCAGTTGGTGGTCAGGAAGAACAGGGTCGAGCCGGCCAGGCTGGCGGCCGCCCGCGTGGCCGGGTTGGCGTCGCGGTTGAGGCGACCGCCGAGCAGGGCGATGACGGCCAGGGTGGCGTAGGAGACGAGCGTCACGGCGGTGACGCCCGGGAAGTAGCCGCGGCCGGCGTTCAGGTAGAGGTCGGAGAGGGCCATCGCGGCGATCGGCACGCACCAGGCCATCTTGCCGGGCAGGCGGGCGGCTCCATAAAGGGCGATGGCCGCCATCGGCACGAAGTTCAAGGGATGGGGCACCAGCCGGCAGGCGAGGCCGAGGGCGATCAGGAACGTACCGAGGGCCATGGGGATCGGCTCCAACTCCGAAACGCAAGCGGTCCTTTAAGGATACCCAAGGGTATCGGCACGAAGGGCGGGTTGCAAGTTGAACGGGCCGCACCGATTTCCGCGGAGGCACGGTCGACCCCCGCCATCGCCCCTGTCAGAATGGTCGGGCCCGATCGAACCCGATCGCCGAGGGAAGCCCCATGAGACGCGCCTCGCCCGCATTCCGTGGCCGGATCGCCTGCTCCTTCTCGGTGGCCCTGGCCCTGGTCGCAACCGGCTCGATCGGCCGGATCTCGGCCGAGGACGACCCGCCCGAGCCGCCGCCGGCCCACGTGCCGCCCGAGCCCAAGTCGCTCACCAAGGTGCTGAAACGGCTGATCGACCTGCACAACGCGGAGCGGCGGAAGGAGGACGCGGAACCGCTCGAACCGGACGCCCGCCTGATGGCCGCGGCGCTCCGCCAGGCCCAGGACATGGCGAAGGCCGGCAAGAGCGGCCACACGGGCAGCGACGAATCGACCATGATCACCCGGACCAGGGATGCCGGGTACAGGTTCCGGTTCCTGGGCGAGAACGTGGCCGGCGGCCAGCGGACCCCGGACGAGGCGATGGCCGGCTGGATGAACAGCGAGGGCCACCGCAAGAACGTCCTGAACCCGGATTACACCCAGATCGGCGTGGCGTCGGTTCGCTCGAGGCGGGGGATCAACTTCTGGTGCGCCGTGTTCGGCCGCCCGTTCGTGCCGCCGACCCGGCCGGTCGAGCCGATCCCCGACCGATGAACGATCGGCCGGCGACGGTCAGAGCCGGCCGCCATCCCAGCGGGCGAACAGGCGTTCGAGGGCCGACACCGCCTCCTTCAGGCGGCGGAGGTCCTCGTGGTACATGTGATCGACTTCCATCGGCAGCCGCGCGGCGGCCTCGGCGATCTGATCGCGCGCGCCGCACATCTGGAAGTAGACCTTCTCATACGGCGCCCGCTTGGGGCCCGGGGCGATGTGGTCGAGCCTGCGGCGGACATCGTCGATCCGGCCTTGCCAGGCGTCGAGCACGCCTTTCCAGCGGGCCCGCTCGCCGATGTGGACGCGCTGCGGGTAGGACGGGTTCTGCCAGGGCTTCTGGCCGGTCGGGGCGTGGTCCATGACGCTCGGCGATCTCCAGTCCAATCCGGTCCAACAGGATCGACGCAAGACGCCCGATCATATCAAGGCGCCGCCGGCCCTTCCAGGGGCTGGGACGGCCCGAGGCGGTCCCCCGGCGCCAGCCGGTAGCCCCGGAGGAACTCGGCCGCCGTGGTCGGCTTCTTCCCCGGGATCTGGATCTTGAGCAGCGCGACGGCCCCCGAACCGGCGGCGATCTCCAGCCGATTCGCCGATTCCGAGGCCAGGACGACCGTCCCCGGCTCCCCCGATCCCTCGGCGACGGCGGTTTGATGGACGATCAGGCGGATCGGCTCGGACCGGCCCGGCGGCAGGAATTCGGCGAATCCGCCCGGCCACGGCTGCATCGCCCGGACCAGGTTGTGGATTTGCCGCGAGGGTCGGCCCCAATCGATCCGGCCGTCCTCCTTGCGGAGCTTGGGGGCCTTCGTGACCCGGCCCGGGTCCTGCGGGAGGATCGCAGCCCGGCCTTCGAGGACGTCGTCCAACGCCGCCTCGACCAGCGGGGCGCCCAGCAGGGCCAGGCGATCTTCGAGTTCGCCGGCCGTTTCGTCGAGGCCGATCGTGGTCGTCGCGAAGGCGATCATGCCGCCGGCATCGACCCGGGGCGACATGGCGATCACCGTGACACCGGTCTCGGATTCGCCACGCTCGATCGCCCGGGCGACCGGCGCGGCCCCCCGGTAGGCCGGCAGGATCGAGCCGTGGAGGTTGATCCCGCCCCGGGCGGGGACCTCCAGCACCTCGGCGGACAGGATCTGGCCGTATGCGGCCGTGATCAGCAGGTCGGGCCGGAGCGAACGGAGCAGGGCCACGCCCTCGGGGGCATTGATGCTCTCGGGCTGGTGGACCGGCACGCCCCGGCGTTCGGCGGCCAGGCGGATCGGGGAGGGGATGATCTCCTGCTTCCGTCCCTGCGGGCGGTCGGGCTGGGTGATCAGGGCGACGACGTTCCGGCCGGCGTCGCAGAGCCGTTCGAACGTCGGCAGGGCGAAGTCGCCGGTGCCGAGCATCAGCAGCCGGGCGGGTTGCATCCTCGGGGCCCTCCCTCGGACTTCAAGGGACCTCAGTCCCGCGCCAGGTCGTCGAGGCGGTGCCTGAGGTCGTCATCGCCGGCGAGTTCGCCCGATTCCTGCGCGGCCTTGTGGGCGGCCTCGAAGCGCGCGGATCTTCTCGTTCGCGGCCTTGCGGGCGGCGTCGTCGAGCGCGTCGATGAAAAGCTTGCCGTCGAGGTGATCGGTCTCGTGCTGGATCGCCCGGCTGAACAGGTCGTCGGCATCGTACTCGACTTCCTCGCCGTCGAGGTTATACGCCCGGACGCGGACCTTCCTGGCGCGTTTCACCTTGCCGTAGAGGGCCGGCAGGCTCAGGCAGCCCTCCTCCTCCTCGACCTGGCCGTGCCGCTTGACGATCGTGGGGTTGATGAAGACCAGCTCGTGATCGGCCTGGGAGGGGTCGGCGGTGAGGTTGAGCACGAAGAAACGCCGGGGGATCGCCACCTGGTTGGCGGCCAGGCCGATCCCCTGGGCCTCGTACATCCGGTCGAACATCTCGCGGACCTGGCCCCGGAAAGCCGCGTCGATCCGGGCCACGGGCACCGACGGATATCGGAGCGCGGGATGGGGGTAGTGGACGATCCGCAACACTCGGGCGACTCCCGGTCGACCTTGGGATTACCGCTCAAGCCCCATTATAGCCGGGCAACCGCCGGGCGGTCACGGCCGACCCTCGGGCTCGAACGGATTCTCGGGCAGATTCGGGGGCGGCATCCAGGGCTGGAAGGGGGCGGCGGGGACCAGGAAGACCGGCCCGGAATCGCCGGCGGATGTCGTCGCATGGAGCGTCCCCGGCTCGGGACCGTACGACCCCAGCCGGAGAACCCTCGGCTCCAACTCGCTCTCGACCTTGACCCGAACGGTCAGGGGCGATTCGTTCAGGCTCGAATAGGCCGGGAAGGGGCCCTCGTACTGGAGGAAACGGGGCGTGACCAGCCGGCCCAGGTTCTCGACCAGGGCGTCGAGCTGGGTCGAGACGACCCCGAGCGTGCCGGCCTGGTTCGATTCGGCAGCCCATGGGGCCGACAGGCCGGGGGCCGAGGCTGAGCGCGTCCAGGCGAGCACCTCGCCGGACCGGTCCAGTTCCAGCCGGCGGGCCCGATCGGGCGGGAAGCTCATGATCCGACGGTTCCGCAACTCGGCTTCGAGGATCGCCAGGGCCCGGGATTCCAGGGTGAAGACCAGCGGCTGCCCCTCGATCATGGCGTATCGCGACGTCTTCGCCCGGTTGGAAGGCTTGCCCACCAGCAAGCGTCCGGTCGACGCGCCCGGGTTCGCCGCGTTCGCGTTCCGGGCCGCGGGCCGTGCCGACCACGCGACGGCGAGGCCCGGCCGATCCAGGCCGTAAGGCGCCAGGTCGGCCGGCCCGGACTCGATCAGGTTCTCGGCCCGCATCCCGCCGAGCAGGACCCCCAGCCTCGCGGTGTTCTCGGGGTCGACCGGCGCCTCGACGGGCACGGTCATCCGCCATCGGACGTAATCGGCGGGCGACGCCGGCGCGGCCGGCGCCTCGATCGCCACCCGCAGCCCGTCCTGGACCCGCTCGATCCGGTCGATCCGCCCGGGGCCCAGGTTGATCACGGCCCGTTCCCGGAAGGCCATTGGGCCCCTGGGGATGACGTCGCCGAACGCCTCGGGCAGGGCGGCCAGCCGGGAATCGCCGTCGATCTTCGCGTAGATCGCCTTGGCCGCCGCGTCCTGCCGGCCCAGCGTGAGCCCCAGGATGGGCGACTCCGAACCCTCCTCCCAGATCCGGATGGAGGTCCCCGGCCCGTCGGTGCCGGGGTCCCGGACCTGAGTCGGATCGACGAACTGCATCGCCTGGAGTTCCGCGACCCGGGCGATCAGGTCGGCCACGACCCGGGGATCCGCCGGGCCCGGGGACGGCTCGGCGATCTTCCAGTCGCCGCCGGTTTTCTGCAGCAAGTGGCGGACCCCGCCCGATTCCACCCGGAGGCGATCGACCTTGGCCGGATCCAGGTCGGTGACGAGCGAGGTCCGGTACTTGTACGGGTCGGCGGCCGCCTCGGCGAGTGCCCGGCCGGGGACGATCACGATTTCGCAGTCGTCCCCGCGCGCACGAAGCGCGCGGCCCGGCTTCCCGGGCGGCTCCGAACCGATCCGAACGACCTGCGGCCGGTCGGGATGGCTGACCGAATCGACCGTGATGATCAGGTACGGTGGGTCGAGCCCATACAGCGCGAAATCGGCCGCGTTCTCGGTCACGAAGCCGCCCGGTTCGCCGAGCACCTGGAGCCCGGCGAGGTCGGCGAGCAAGCCGTCGAGCTTGTTGAGGTCGGCGGGCGCCCGGATCGGCTCGACGAGGCGCCATCGGCCGCCCTCTCGGCGGGCCTGGAGCCGGCCCGTGGGCCCCTCCAGAGTGATCCCCGCCGCGTCGTAGGCGGCGATCTGGAACAACGAGCGTTCCCGCCAGGAATCCCTCGGCTGATCGGCCATGTCGAGCATCGACAACTCGACGACCTCGGCGCCTCCCTCGCCCTTCGACCGGACGTAACGGCGGTCCTGCGAGACCCTGCCCAGCTCGATCGCCGCCAAGGGGTCCCTGCCTTCGCCCGGGTAGAGCGTGAGCGTCCGGGCGGGCCGATCGAGGCCGTAGTCGCTTGGATTTCCCTGGAGCTTGCCCGCGTCGCCCAGCCTGCGCAGGACCTTGAGGTAGCTGAGCAGGGCGTCGATCTTGGCCGAGGCGGCCGGCACGTCGATCGGACTCACCATCCGCCAACGGTCTCGGTCGTCGCGCCGGAATTCCAATGGCTCGGCGCCCCCCTCGATCGTCAGCCGCCGGATGTCGCGGAGGGCGACCCCTTCCAGGGTGGGCAGGATCCGGCCGGTCATCCGCCGGATCTCGCTGGCCGTGGGGATGCCGGATCGATCGACCCACCAGAAGCCCAGCAGGCCCGCGAAGAAGATCAGAAGCAGGACGAACGTGGAGCGGTTCTTCATGGTCAGGACCGGCGGGCCAGGAAGGTGGCGATGCCCAGCGCCAGGATCACCGAGATGCCGATGAGCGTGGGGATCAGGACCAGCTTGGACCGCAGGGCGGGGTCGGCGGTCAGCGTCAGGGCGACGTGGGCCTTGGGCGGGATCCCCTGCAGGTCGGGCCGGCCCCGGAGCCAGTTGAGGGCGTTCACGGCCAGGTCGAGGTTGGCCGGGTCGCGGCCGGCGAAGAAGTTGTCGAGCAGGAACCGGCTGCCGACCACCACGATCCTCGGCGTCGCCTCGCCGCCGGGCGTTCTGGGGCGATCCGAGACGGCCACGACCAGGGGCAGCGGCCCGCGGACGTCCTGGGCGTCGAGCTTCAAGGCCGGGTTGCCGGGCTCCATCTCGGCCCAGGATGCCGGCCCGGAGCTGAGCACGGTCGCGGCCTGGTAGGCCGGGTTGGGATTGGCCGAGGCGGGCAACGCCTGCAAGGGCGTCGCCCCCGGGAAGTAGACGAGCAGGTTCGCCAGGCTCTCGACGATCGGGTGGCGGTCGGTCTCGAGCACGGGCGCCCCGATGATCATCGGGCGTCGTTCGTAATTGAGCTGGGGATCGACGATCGTGCCCGGCGCCAGGCCCACGTTGTAGGCCGTCAACCAGGCTTCCAGCCCGGTCTTCTGGCGATTGTCGAGGAAAAGCAGGACCTTGCCGCCCCGGCCGACGAATCGGTTGATCCGTTCGATCTCCTCGGCCGGGAAGGGGGCCTGGGGGCCGGCGACGACCAGGGCCGAGACCTCGGGGCCGATCTCCTGTCGGCCGGGCGGCAGCTCGACGACATTCATCCCGAGGGCATTCAGGCGGGAAGCGAACAGGCCGAGCCCCTGCCGGGTCGGGTCGGGCTCGCCGATCGCGGGTTCGCCGTGCCCCGCGGTGATGGCGATCGTGGGCTTCGCGCCTTCGCGGAGGCGGATCAGGGCCGAGGTGATGGCGTCCTCGCCCCGGAATCGCATCTCGACGCGACCGGGCCGGGGCCGGGCCGGGTCGATCTCGGGCGCCTCGAAGAGTTCGCCGACGCGCACCGCCATCCGGTCCGGTGAGTCGCCCGCGCCGTACTCCAGGAGGATCGCGCCGCCCCGGGGGTTCAGGGCCAGGTCGGGGGCCCGTTTGGCGAGCGCCTCGAACGCGGTCGGGTCGGCGTAGGGATCGACCCGCTCGACCTGGACCTTGTCCGGATTCTCCGACCGGTAGAGGTCGAGCATCTTCAGGACCCGGGCCATCCGGGCGTCGGCGGCCACCACGGTGATCCGAAGCGGCTTCTCCAGCGTCGCGAGCTGGCGACGGGTGAGCGACGACAGGGTGTAGGATCCCTCCCGGGTCAGGTCGACGGGCCGGCCTCCGTAGCGGAAGGCGAGCGAATTGCCGATCGCCAGGATCCCGGCGAGCGCGCGGCGGTCATCGCCCTCAACGAACGTCACCAGCCGCCCCATCGTCGGGCTTTCGTGCCGCTCGCCCTGGTGGGCGCGGCCCTGTCGGATCATCGTCGCGAAGCCGACGGCGAACAGGGGCAGCGACCACGGGATCCCCACGGTCAACGCGACCAGGCCGCCATACAGGACCGCCAGGAAGCCCAGGACGGCGGCGATCGCGGCCCGATCCCGCCGGCCTTCGGGGATCGGGTCGGACCGGCCATCCCGGTCGGCCCGCTGGCCCAGGGGCGTACCCCGAATCCACCAGGAGAGGCCCAGGAACAGCGCCAGGCCGAGCAGGGCCGACCAGGCGGGCGTCCTCGTCAGGAGGGTGAAAAGGCGGTCGGTCATCGTGGCTCAGGACTCCCGCTTCACCCGCAAGACCTGGATGGACAGCCAGAGGAAGAACGCGGCGATCGACAGGTGCAGGGCCAGGTAGCGCAGGTCGACTTGCCCGGCGGCGAACTCGCGGAGCTGGCTGACGACCGTGAGGTAGCGCAGCGTCTCGCCCCAGGCCGAAGCCCTCCGCAAGGCCGTGCCGTACTGGATCATCGCCAGGATCAGGATGACGAACATCGCCGCGAACGTGCCGATCGCGGCGACGATCTGGTTCTTCGTCAACGAGCTGAAGAACAGCCCGATCGCCACGAACATCATCCCCATCGACCCCAGGCCGATGGCCAGCCCCAGTACCGGGCCCGGATCGAATTCGTACCGGCCGAAGTGATACAGGAACGGCAGGTAGAGGAAGAACGGCAGCAACAGCGTCGCGTACATGAAGGCGCCCGCCAGCCACTTCGAGACGACCACCTCGACCTCGGTGACCGGCACCGTCAGGAGGGTCTCCAGGGTGCCCGAACGCCGCTCCTCGGCCAGCAGCCTCATCGTCAGCAGCGGCACCGAGATCAGGAGGGCGATCCAGAAGCCGACGCTGCCGGGGATGTACAGGTTGATCGGGTCGTCGGCCCCCGGGAAGGCCGATTGCGGCCGGCCCAGGGCCTCGATCAGCTCGATGAAATTCACCAGCGCGATGAACTGGAAGGCGAGCAGGATCAGGTAGGCCATGGGCCCCAGGAAGTAGGCGGCCAGCTCGCGGCGGACCAGCGCGGGTACGTGCCGCATCGGTCAGTCCCCCCGCTCGCGGAAATCGGCGCCGACCGCCTCGTGGAACCGTTCCTCCAGGCTCGAACGCCGGGGATCGAGCAGCCGGAGTCCGTGCCCTTCCCGCGCCAGCTTCGCGGCGATCGCCTCGCGGGGGTCGGCACCTCCCCTGGGAGAGAGGTCGAAGCGGGACCAGTCGCCCTCGCGGTGCAAGGGCGTAACCTTCTCGACGGCCGGGATCGATTCGAGGCAGCGGCGGAGAGCCTCGGCGGGGCCCCGGGCCTCGACGGCGATCGAGCCGGCCGATCGGCCCGAATCGGTCGGCTCGTCGAGCACCAGCCGGCCCCGGTGGATGATCAGGACCCGCCCGCAGACCGCCTCGACTTCCGACATGATGTGGGTCGAGACCAGCAGGGTGTGGCGTTCGCCCAGGGCCCGGATCAGGGCGCGGACCTCGCGGACCTGCACCGGGTCGAGGCCGGCGGTCGGCTCGTCCAGGATCAGGATATCGGGGTCGTGCAGCAGGGCGTCGGCCAGGCCGACGCGCTGGCGGTACCCCTTGGAGAGCTGGCCGATCACCCGGTCGGCCACGTCCTCGAGCTGGCAGTGGGCCAGGGCCTCGGCGATCGCGGTCCGCCGTCGCGACCAGGGGACATCCTTGATCCTGGCGCGGAATCGGAGGTATTCGCGGACCCGCATCTCGCCGTAGAGCGGCACGTTCTCGGGCAGGTAGCCGAGCCGCCTGCGGGCCTCCAGCGGCTCGTCGAGCACGTCGTGCCCGGCCATCCGGGCCCGTCCGCTGGTGGGGGTCAGGTAGGTGGTCAGGAGCCTCATCGTGGTCGTCTTGCCGGCCCCGTTGAGGCCCAAAAATCCGACCACCTCGCCCCGGCCGACCGAAAACGTCAGGCCATCGACGGCCCGGACCGTCCCGAACGACCTGGTCAGGTTCTCGACTTCAATCATCGCAACTGGGCGCCTGCCGCTTCCCGGACGGACGTGCGGGCCGGGCGCACGACCCGGCCGATGCCCCTTAGACTACTACCCAGGCACAAGGTTCCGCCAGGCCACAGAAAAAAAGGGGTCAGGTACCGTTTTCCCGAAAGTGACCCGGCGGCTTCCTGGAATTTCGGCCGATTCCGCGACCCGACCCCAGGAAACCGCCTCCCCGGGCGTTATCATCGGGGGGAGTCCCCGGGCCGGCGACCGCCGGGCCGTTTCGGGCGATTCCCCGGCCGGTTGATCGATGGGGAGGTGGGTCCGATGCAACTGCGAATCCTGGCAGCGACCGGATGCCTGGGCGCGATCGCCCCGATGCTGGCGTGGGCCGCCCTGCGTGCCGGGGAAGACCCCAAGCAGGCACCGCCCCGGAGGGACGCCGTGGACAAGGCCTACCAGGCGGGCAACTTCAAGGACGCCTACGAGGGCTACCGCAAGCTGGTCCTGGACCCCAAGACCGAACCCCGCCTCGCCGCCCGCGACTTCCGCCTGGCGTTCACCTGCCTGCAGAGGCTGGGGCGGGTCCTCGAATATGACGAGTTCTCCGAGGCGGCCATTAAGGCCCACCCCAGGGCCTGGCGGGTCCTCTTCGAAGCGGCCAGGACCGATGCCGAGGTCGAACACTCCGGATTCCTGATCGGCGGCAAGTTCGAAAGGGGCCCGCACCGGGGCGGCGGCATGTACGCCGACGCGACCGACCACGACCGGGCCCGGGCCCTGCAACGCCTGGACGCGGCCTTGCCGCTGCTCGCGGCCTCCCCCGAGGCCCGAGGGGCCGAAGCCGGGCAGTTCTACCTCTTCCTGGCCTCGGCCCTCCGCGGCGAGAACCTCGGCTACGAGGCCTGGCGGCTCCAGGAGAAGACCGACCTCAGGCAACTACCCGAGATCGAGCCCGGCTCTCGGAGGATGCCCTGGATGCGGTTTGCCCCTTCGGAGGCCCAGGGGGCGCCGGTCGATGCCGACGGCAACCCGGTCTTCTACAAGCGGGCCGACAACTTCGAGGGCGCCGACAACGACGGCCAGCGCTGGCGTTGGGCCCTGTCGATGGCGGTGGAGTCCGACCACTCGCTGACCAACAACGCCCGGTTCCAGTTCGCCAACTTCCTCCGATCCCAGTTCGGCGTGCAGACGCTCGCCCGGTACGGCCTGGTCGGGCCCGGCAGCGACGATTCCAAGGTCGAGGAAGGGCCGTTCTCGCTCCGCACGCTCAAGGACAACGAGACGATCGCCCGCCTGGCCAACGGCGTGAAGCGATTCGAGCTGCCCGACGAGTTCAACTACCTGCTGCTCTACCGGCAGATCCGCGAGGATGCGAAGACCGGCCTGGGGCCCGAGGCAGCCGCCCTGGTGGCCGGCGAGTACGAGGACCGCCGCCAGTTCGACAGGGCGGCCGACGCCTGGAAGCGGTGCATCCAGCTCTTCGGGCCGGGGCAGGGGAACGCCCACCAGGCCCGGCTCGACCAGATCATCCGGCCCTGGGGCCGCTTCGAGCCGGCCCGCGAGCAGGCGGCGGGTAAGCCGGTCGCGCTCAACTACCGGTTCCGCAACGGCACCCGCGTCGAGTTCGAGGCATGGGCCCTCGATGTCGGCCTGCTGATCGCCGACGTGAAGGCATACCTCCGCTCGATGCCGGCCCAGCTCGACTGGAATCGGATGCAGGTCGATAACATCGGCTTCCGAATCGTCTCCGAGAACCAGAACCGGTACGTCAAGGGGCCCCGCGCGGCCGCCTGGGCGCAGGACCTCAAGCCCCCCGCCGGCCACAACGACGCGGTCGCGTCGGTCGAGGCCCCGATCAAGCAGGCGGGCGCCTATCTCGTGACCGCCCGGATGGCCAACGGCAACATCGGCCGCGTGGTCGTCTGGGTGCCCGACACGGCCCTCATCAAGAAGCCGATGGCGGGCAAGAGCCTGCTCTACGTGGCCGACGCCGTCACCGGCACTCCCGTCGACGGCGCCGACATCGACTTCTTCGGCTGGCGGCAGATCTACCAGCAGAACGGCCGGCCGAAGATGGAGATCGCCGAGGCCAAGGCCCGGACCAACGCCGACGGCCTGGCGACACCCGACATCCGCCAGCCCGACCAGAACGGCCATTACCAGTACCTCATCACCGCACGGACCGGCGCCGCCAACGGCCGCCTGGCCTTCCTCGGCTGGTCGGGGATCTGGCAGGGCGACCCGGGCGAGCCCGTTTACGAGAACGTCCGGTCGTTCCTGATGACCGACAGGCCCGTCTACCGGCCCGGCCAGGTGGTGCACTACAAGTTCTGGATCGCCCGGGCGAAGTACGACCTGCCCGAGGCCTCCGAATTCGCCGGCCGCGACTTCTCCGTCGAAATCCGCGACCCGAAGGGCGAGAAGGTCGAGACGAAGGCGCTCAAGGCCGACGCCTTCGGCGGCATCGAGGGCGAATTCACCCTGAGCAACGACGCCACCCTGGGCCAGTACGGCGTCCAGGTCGTCAACTACGGCGGGGCCGGGTTCCGCGTCGAGGAGTACAAGAAGCCGGAGTTCGAGGTGACGGTCGACGCGCCCGACGAGCCGATCGCCCTGGGCGAAAAGTTCGAGGCCAAGATCACCGCCCGGTATCTCTTCGGTTCGCCCGTGGCGAACGCGAAGGTCAAGTACAAGGTGACCCGCACCGCGTCCGACGGCAGGTGGTACCCGCCCGGGCGATGGGACTGGCTCTACGGCGCCGGATACAACTGGCTGGGCCAGGACCGCGTCTGGTATCCGGGCTTCCTTTACTGGGGCTGCTTCGGCCCCCGGCCTCCCTGGAACATCCGGCCGATGGCCCCGCCCGAGGTGGTCGCCGAGGCCGAGGTGCCGATCGGCCCCGACGGCATCGTGAAGGTGTCGATCGATTCGGCCCTGGCGAAGGCCCTGCACGGCGACCAGGACCATCGATACCAGATCACGGCCGAGGTCACCGACCAGTCCCGCCGGACGATCGTGGGGCAGGGGGGCGTGCTCGCCGCCCGCCGGCCGCTCCAGGTCGTCGTCTGGCTCAACCGGGGCCACCTCCAGGCGGGCGACACCGCCGAGGCGCACGCCTCGATCCGTTCGGCCGACGGCCAACCCGTCGCCGGGACCGGGGTGCTCCGACTCCTCAAGGTGTCCTACGACGCCCAGGGAAAGCCGTCCGAGAAGCCGGTCGAATCCTGGGAATCCAAGGTCGAGGACGGCCAGATTTCCCAGAAGTTCCTCGCCGCCGACGCGGGCCAGTACCGGCTTTCCCTCGAATTCAGCGACGAAACCGGCCACAAGCAGGAGGGCGGCCAACTCTTCAGCGTGCTCGGCCCGGGGGCCGTGGCCGATTCGTTCCGCTACAACGCCCTCGAACTGATCCCCGACCGCGACGAATACCGGCCGGGCGACAAGGTCCGCCTGCTGGTCAACGTCGACAAGCCCGGCGCCACCGTCCTGCTGTTCGTCCGGCCCCGGCAGGGGGCCTACCCGGCCCCTCGGGTGATCCGCATGGATGGCCGTTCGCATCTCGAAGACATCGAGATCGCCCAGGGCGACATGCCCAACTTCTTCGTCGAGGCGGTCACGGTAGCCGATGCAAAGATGAGCGTCGAAACCCGGCAGATCGTCGTCCCTCCCGAGAAGCGGGTGGCCGACGTGGCGATCGAGCCCGAATCGCCCGAGTATCTCCCGGGCGGCAAGGCCCGGCTGTCGCTCAAGCTCACCGGCGCCGACGGCAAGCCGTTCGCCGGCTCGACCGCGCTGACCGTCTACGACAAGGCGGTCGAGTACATCTCGGGCGGCTCGAACGTGCCCGAGATCCGGGCGACCTTCTGGGGCTGGAAGCGGGACCACTTCCCTCAGACCGAGACCAGCCTGGGCCGCTACTCCGACAACCTGCTCCGGCCCAACGAGGTGGCGATGGGCGACATCGGCACCTTCGGCAGCCTGCTCGAAGATCCGTTGATGAAGGGCGGGGCCATGCGAGCAGGTATGCCCGGGGCCCCGACGGCGATGTTCGCCCGCTCCGGCAGGATGGGCGGCGGGATGGGCGGTCTTGGCGCGGCGCCCGCCGCGGCGGCGCCGGCGCCGATGGAAGCCATGGAGGCCGGGGCCGACGCCAGGCGGTTCGCCTTCGACGCCGAGCCCGAGGCGAACCTGGGCGCCGTCAAGTTCAAGGCGGACGCGGGCGGCGGGGCGGCCGACGTCGAGCCGACCGTCCGCACCAACTTCGCCGACACCGCCTACTGGTCCGGCTCGGTGGTCGCCGACGCCGACGGCAAGGCCACCATCGAATTCGACCTGCCCGAGAGCCTCACCACCTGGAAGATCCGCGGCTGGACCCTCGGCCCGGGCACCCGCGTGGGCCAGGCCGAGTCGCAGGTCATCACCCGCAAAAACCTGCTCGTCCGACTCCAGGCCCCCCGTTTCTTCGTCCAGAAGGACGAGGTCGTGCTGTCGGCCAACGTCCACAATGAACTCAAGAACGAGAAGGCGGTGAAAATCCGGCTCGAGCTCGGCAACAGCCTGCTCGAACCGATGGACGACGCCGAACGGACCGTCACCATCGCGGCCGGCGGCGAGACGCGGGTCGACTGGCGGGTGAAGGTCGTCGGCGAGGGCCAGGCGGTCGTCCGCATGAAGGCGCTCACCGACGAGGAGTCGGACGCCGTCGAGATGAAGTTCCCGGCGTACGTCCACGGCATGCTCAAGACCGAGTCGTACTCGGCCGCGATCCGCCCCGACCAGGAGACGGCCTCGATCAAGGTCCGCCTCCCCGAGGAGCGCCGTCCCGAATCGACCCTGCTTGAAATCCGATACTCGCCGACGCTCGCCGGCGCGATGGTGGATGCCATCCCGTACCTGGCCGATTACCCTTACGGCTGCACCGAGCAGACCCTCAACCGATTCCTGCCCACCGCGATCGCCGAGAAGGTGCTGATCGACATGGGCCTCGATCTCAGCGCGATCCGGGCCAAGCGGACCAACCTCAACGCCCAGGAAGTCGGCGACCCGGCCGAACGGATGCGGAAGTGGGCCCGTCCCGAGCACAACCCGGTGTTCGACGAGGCCGAAGTCCGCAAGATGGCGAAGGAGGGCCTGGAGCGGCTGGTCAACATGCAATGCGCCGACGGCGGCTGGGGCTGGTTCTCCGGCACGGGCGAGCACTCCTACCCGCACACGACCGCCGTCGTCGTGCACGGCCTGCAGATCGCCCGCAAGATTGACCTCGACGTCCCGCAGGGCGTGCTGGAGAGGGGCATCGCCTGGCTCGAAAAGTACCAGTCCGAGCAGATTGCCCTGATCGAGAATGCCAAGGTCGCCGGCCGCGATGAGAAGAAGCTCCGCTGGAAGGAGCGGGCCGACGACATGGACGCCCTCGCCTTCCAGATCCTGACCGAGGCCGGCAAGAAGTCGCCGAAGATGCTCGAATACCTCGACCGCGATCGCGTCGAACTCTCGGTCCGCGGCAAGGCGCTCTTCGGCATGGCCCTGCACGACCTGGGCGAGAAGGACAAGCTGGCGGTCGTCATGCAGAATATCGCCCAGTTCCTCGTGGTGGATGAGGAGAACCAGACCGCCCACCTCAAGCTCCCCGAGACCGGCTGGTGGTTCTGGTACAACTCCGAGAACGAGGTCCACGCCACCTACCTGAAGCTCCTGGCGCGGACCGACCCCCAGGGTCCCGTCGCTTCGAAGCTGGTGAAGTACCTGGTCAACAACCGCCGGAACGCTACCTACTGGGATTCGACCCGCGACACGGCCCTCTGCATCGAGGCCCTGGCCGACTACATGAAGGCCACCGGCGAGGACCGGCCCGACCAGACCGTCATCGTCTCGGTCGACGGCCAGGAGAAGGCCCGCGTGAAGATCGACGCCAACAACCTGTTCGCCTTCGAGAACTCCGTCCGACTGGGCGGCGAGGCGCTGGCGTCGGGCAAGCACGCCGTCGAGGTCCGCCGGGAAGGCAAGGGCCCGCTCTACTGCAACGCCTACCTGACCAACTTCACCCTGGAAGACCCGATCGGCAAGGCCGGGCTGGAGGTGAAGGTCGACCGCAAGGTCTACAGGCTGATCCCGGAGGACGCCACGAAGAACGTCGCCGGCAGCCGGGGGCAGGTGGTCGGCCAGAAGGTCGAGAAGTACCGCCGCGAGGAGCTGGAATCGGGCGCCGCCCTCAAGAGCGGGGACCTGGTCGAGGTCGAGCTGCTGATCGACAGCAAGAATGACTACGAGTACCTGGTCTTCGAGGACATGAAGGCGGCCGGGTTCGAGCCGGTCGAGGTCCGCAGCGGCTACAACGGCAACGCGATGGGGGCCTACGTCGAATTCCGCGACGAACGGGTCGCCTTCTTCATCCGGCGGCTCGCCCTGGGCCACCACAGCGTGTCGTACCGGCTCCGGGCCGAGATCCCCGGCCAGTTCTCGGCCCTGCCGGCCCGGGCCGGTGCCATGTATGCCCCCGAGTTGAAGGGGAATTCCGGCGAGATCAAGCTGCGGATCGAGGATTGACCCGATCGGCCCGCGATCCGTTGCCAAAGGCCCGACGGGCGGCGACAATCGATCGTCCCGCTCGCCGGGCCTTTCCCTTCCCAATCGGGCCGGCCCCGCCGGATCGGAACCCCATCGATGATCATCTTCGGAACCCGCGGCGTCACGCTGAAGACCGGCTCGGGGGAGTTCCACTGCCCCCAATGCCAGGCGACGAGGCCGTATACCTATCGGACGATGCGGCGGTTCTTCACGCTCTACTTCATCCCGCTCATCCCGCTCGATAAGCTGGGCGAATACGTCGAATGCGGCCAGTGCAAGGGCACGTTCCGGCCCGAGATCCTCCACCACGACCCCGAGGCCGAGCGGAACCAGGCCCGCGAGGAGTTCGCCGACCACATCAAGCGGGTCGGGATCCTTACGGCGATCGTCGACGGCGACATCGAGGACGAGGAGGCCGAGGCGATCCTCGACATCTACGACAAACTCGGCGGCCGGCCGCTGACCCCGCCCGACCTCCGGACCGAAATGAACCAGGCCCGGGCCGCGCAGGCGAGCGCCTCCGGATACGTCCAGCGGTTCTCGGGGATGCTCAACGAGCACGGCAAGGAACTCGTCATCAAGGCGGCCCTCCGCGTCGCCCTGGCCGACGGGCCGCTCAATGTCCAGGAGGAACAGCTCATGGACGACCTGGCCGCCAGCCTGAACATGACCCAGGCCCATTTCCGCGGCATCATGGCCGAGATGGAAGATTCGAGCGCCCCATGAAGATCGCCCGGGTGCTGGCCCCGGCGCTCGCCCTGAACATCGCCCTCCTGGTCGCGCCGCTGGCGGCGACCGGCCGGCTCGGAGCGAGCGTCGCCGACCCGGCCCTCGCGCTCTTCCTGGCCATCGCCTGGCCGCTGGTCCTGGCCGACGCCCCCACCATCGGCCGAGGTATTGCGATCGACCGCGAGGGGATCGCCACGACCAACGGGCCAGGGGGCTGGCCGCCTGGACCGGGTGCCTGCTCCTCGCCATCTTCTGGGCCTCCCTGCTGGAACGATCGACCCGAACCCTCGGGCCGATCGGATCGTCCCAGGTCTTCGGGGGGCCCTGATGCTCGCCGGGGTCGCCCTGAGGTCGGCGGCCGAGGTCGCTCGGCGACGGCTTCCGCACCGAACCGGGACCGGGACCGCTCGTCGAGCGGGGGATCCACGGCCTCGTCCGCCACCCGTCGAGTCCGGCAACCTGGCCGCCGCCTCAAGGCCGCCGGCCTGCTGGGAGCTTCGCCGGCCTGGTGATCGCCGCCCTGGGCTCCTGCCGCTCGTCCTGCATCGGATCCGGATCGAAGATCGGGTTTCCTGTTCGAACGCCACGGAGAGGCGTTCGATCGATACCGGCGGCGGGTCGGCGCGCTGTTCCCTCGGCCCAGGTCGCGGCCGCCTGCCGCATCTTCCGCCCGAGGAGCAATCGGCAAGGCCGCGTCGCCCTCGGCCGGATCCGGGGATACGGGGGCTTGCGGGCGGGCGATTCGTGGGTCAGGATGGGTGGACTGAACTCGCCCGGGCGGCCTCGCCAGGCCCGCCCGATCCGGGCGTTCCCGCTCGATCCGCTCCGCTCCACGATCCCATCCAGGAGAATACCGCATGACCCACCGCAAAGGGATGACCCGCCGCGGGTTCATCGAGACGGCCGGGCGCGGCTGCGGCGGCCAGCGCCTTCGCGCACCCGGCGATCGGCGACGGCGTCAAGGGGGCCAACGACACGATCCGCTTCGCGATCATCGGCCCCGGCGGGCGTTGCCAGGCCCACATCGGCCACCTCCTGAACATGAAGAAGGAAGGCAAGGCCGGATATCGTCGGCGTGGCCGACGTGTGGACGGCAACGCCAGGTCGGCCGCGGCCTCTATCCTTCCGCCGCCATGCGGCCTCAAGGCCGACGACAAGGAATCGGTCACCAAGGACTACCGGGCGCCTGCTCGACCGCAAGGACGTCGACGCCGTCGTGATCGCCACGCCAGACCACTGGCATGCCCGGCAGACGATCGACGCGTGCAAGGCCGAGAAGGATGTTTACTGCGAAAAGCCGATGACCCACACGATCGACGAGGCCGTCAGGGCCGAGGCGGTCGATCGCCACAAGCGGATCATGACGGTCGGCGTCCAGTCCACGGCCGACCCGCGCTGGAAGATGGCCAACCAGATGATCGCCGAGGGCAAGATCGGCAAGGTCATGCAGGGCCAGACCAGCTACTACCGCAACAGCCAGATGGGCCAGTGGCGGTACTACGAACTCACCGAGGACATGAATCCCAAGACCGTCGACTGGAAGATGTTCCTCGGCACCGATTTCGGCCTCGCCCCCGAGCAGCCGTTCAACCGGGCCAAGTACGCCCAGTGGCGCTGCTACCGACTTCGGCGGCGGCATGTACACGGACCTTTCGTCCACCAGCTCACCCACCTGATCCAGGCGATGGGCGTCACCTTCCCGCCGGGTCGTCGGCGGCGGCGGCCTCTACCTCGAATACGACGGCCGCGACTGCCCGGACGTCGCCACCGTGGTCGCCGACTACGACGAGGGCTGCCAGGTCCTCATCTCGGCCACCATGTGCAACGACGTGCAGCTCGGCGAGGTCATCCGCGGCCACACCGCCACGATCCTCTTCGGCGAGACCCCGAACAAGGGCTTCCGCGTCGTCGAGCAGAAGATCAGCGGCAAGCCGGCCCCGGCGGCAACACCGGCGAGGGCGGCGAGCTGTTCAAGCCCGACCAGCCGACCGGGGGCGATGCCGACACCCGAGCCCTCTGGGACCATTTCATCAGCTGCATCCGTCAGCGCAACCAGGAAAACCTCTGCCCGGCCCGCCTGGGCTACGCGGCGATCGCCACGGTCAACCTGGGCGTGAAGTCGTACCGCGAGGGCAAGGCCTTCTTCCTCGACAGCGGCACCGGCGAGGTCTGCCCCGCGGACAGCTCCTGGGCCGCCCGCTGGGAGGAACGCAGCAAGCTCCGCGGCAAGCCCAACCAGACCCAGGGCTGGAAGGTCGACCAGCCCCTGGTTCGACGGATCACCCTGCCCGACTACCAGAAGCTGGAAGGCGACTGGGTTGGCGGGCAGGATCCGGCCAAGGCCTGAGGCCGCAACCTAACCGACTCGCCGTCAAACGCCAGCCGCCCCTCGGGCGGCTGGCGTTTTTTCCGAGGCCGCCGATTCCCGGTCGGGAGGTCAGCCGACCATGGCCTTGGTTCGCTGGGATGCGAGGACCGCGTCGGCACCGTCTGGCTCGACGACGCCCGCCGCCGCAACGCGTTGAGTTCGGAACTGGTCGAGGAGACCGTGGGGGCGCTCGGCTCCCTCGCCGATCGCAAGGCCCGCGTCGTAATCCTGCGCGGCCCGGCCGGCTCGAAGGTCTGGTCGGCGGCCATGACATCCGCGAACTGCCCAGGCTCGGCCGCGAACTGCTGGGATGGTCGGATAGCCTCCGCGTGCTGATCCGGGCCGTCCAGGAGAATCCCTGCCCGGTCATCGCCCGGATCGAGGGGAGCGTCTGGGGCGGCGCCTGCGAGCTGGCGATGGCCTGCGACCTGGCGATCGCCACCCCCGAGGTGACCTTCGCCATCACCCCGGCCAGGCTGGGCATCCCATACAACCTCACCGGCCCTTGACCTTGATGAACGCGCTACCGCTGCCGATCGCCAAGGAGATGCTCTTCACGGCCCGGCCCATCGATGCGGCCCGCGCCCTGGCGCTTGGGGTACTCAACCGAGTCGTCCCCGCCGAAGAGATCGACGCCGTGGTGCTCGACCTCGCCCGCGCCATCGCCGCCAATTCGCCCCGCAGCATCGCCGTAATCAAGGAGGAGCTGCGCCTGCTGGCCTCGGCCCGCAGCATCAGCCCCTGAAACCTTCGAGCGGATGCAGGGCCTGCGGCGGACGGTCTACGACTCGCCGGATTACCAGGAAGGCCAACGGGCCTTCTTCGAGAAGCGCCCGCCCGAGTTCCTCGACCCCCCCTGATGCCGGACCCCGGCTGGAGCGGCCTTCTCAGGCGTCATCCCCCAGCGTCCGCTTCTTCCGCAGCAGGTGGTGATAATGCTGGGCGGTCCGGCGCCTCGTCGCGGACCGCCTGCAAGAGCCGCAACGCGAACGACCGGCGGCTCAATCGGATCGGTTCCGATCGCCCCGGTACGAAGACCTCTTCCTCCTGCTTGGCCAGCGAGATCAAGGTCGGCGGCTTCTCGTCGAGCACCCGGAACGCTTCCAGGCGGCGCTCAACTGCCCCTTGCCGCCGTCGATCATCAGGATGTCGGGGTGCGGCTCGTCCCTTTCGCGGAGCCCCTGGATCCGGCGGCTGACGACCTCGCGGATCGAGGCATAATCGTCGACGCCCTGGACGGCCTTGATCCGGTAGCGTCGGTATCCCGGCTTGAACGGCAGGCCGTCGATGAACGTGACCAGCGAACCGACGGTCTCGCTTCCGCCCAGGTGGGCGATGTCGATGCACTGGATCGTCCGCGGCCTCGACTCCAGGTGGAGGACCTTGTAACCCCTTCAGGCCCTGGCCGGGTCCTGATAGAAGACCTCGAGCTGCGCGTGTTCGGCGAGATTTCCCCGCTCCCGGAGATTCCGCAAGGCGTTGATCTCGTCCCGGAGCCGCGCCGCCTTCTCGAAGAGGAGTTCGCGGCTGGCCTCCTTCATCTCTTGTTCCATCTCCTCCAGGACCAGTTCGCGCTTGCCTTCGAGGAACATCTTCAGGCGATGAATATCCTTCCGGTAAGCTTCCTTGTCGATCCGCAGGTTGCAGGGGGCGGTACACTGGTTGATCGAATGGAGCAGGCAGGGGCGGAACCATCGCCAACGCGGGTCGCCCTCCTCGATGTCCAGCGAGCACGTGCGGAACTTGAACACTTTCTGGAGGACCTGGATCGCCCCCCGCAACGCCTTGGCACGGGGGAACGGGCCGTACAACTTGACGCCCCGGTCGAGCGGTTCCCTCGTGAAATTCACGCGGGGGAAGTCCTCGCCGGTGGTCACCTGGAGGTACGGGAACGATTTGTCGTCGCGAAGGTCCTTGTTGTATTTCGGCTGGATGTCCTTGATCAGCCGGGCCTCGGCCAGCAGGGCGTCGACCTCGCTGGCCGCTTCGAGGAAGTCGACGGTGACGACCTGGCCGATCCAGTCCCGAATCCGAGGATCGGCCTCGGCCCCCTTCTGGAAGTAGGATCCGGCCCGGGCGCGGAGGTTCCTCGCCTTGCCGATATACAGCACCCGGCCCTGGGCATCCTTGAGCAGGTAGACGCCGGCGCATTCGGCAGTGTGCGGGCCTGGGCGGCCGGCCCGTTCGCATTCGATTCGATTTCGGGCATGGCCACGCCGCGGATGGGGGCGAAGGCCCCGTTTCAGGGTTTGGGCCGCTGCCAGGACGGAAGCGATGTATTGTTCGATCTCGGCGACCATCCGGTCGGGCCTGGCCTCGGTCAGACTCGGCGTCGTCGAGCTTCGACCGATCGGCCTGCCCCTGGGCAGGGGGTCCTCGCGAACAGATAGAACTTGATCTTGGGTTCGGTGCCCGACGGCCGGGCCGCCAGCTTGGTGCCCGGGTCGGTGGTGCGGAAGATCAGCAAGTCCGACGGCGGCGCCGCCGATTCAAGCAGGCGGGGCCCGCCCGGCTCGGTGACCGGCCTGACTTCGCGGGCCTGGAAGTCGGGATCTCGGGTCACGGGCAAGCCCGCGAGGCTGGTCGGCGGCATCGACCGGTAGGCCGCCATCAGGGCCCGGATCTGCTCGGCTCCCTGCCGGCCGGTCAAGGTCCGCGTGACCTGGCGCTCGGCGTGGTGGCCCACGTCGATGTAGAGGTCGTCGAGGTACTCCAGCACCGACTGCTTGCGGGCCTTCATCTCGGCGGCCAGCTCGGCCACGAGCAGGCCGCCGCTGGCCGCGTCCTTGTCGCGGACGTGGGCGCCCTTCTGGTAGCCGTGCGACTCCTCGTATCCGAACAGGAATCCGGAGGGCCCCGATTCGTCGATCCGCTGGCCGATCCACTTGAAGCCGACGAGCAGGTCGTTTTCGATCCGCACCCCCTCGCGACGGCAGATCGCCTCGCCCATCGGCGAGGAGACGAGCGTGGAGATGACGTAATGATCGTCCCGCAGCTTGCCGGCGCCTTCGGTCTGCTTGATCACGAACGCGGTCAACAGGACGCCGATCTTGTTGCCGTCGAGGCAAACCCAGGGGCCGTGCGGATCCGAGGTGGCGGGCACCGCCGCGCCGATCCGGTCGGCGTCGGGGTCGCTGGCCATCACCAGGTCGGCGCCGATCGCCCGGGCCCGCTCGATGGCCAGGTCGAGCCGCCCTGGGGTTCTCGGGTTGGCCACATGTCCGGGGCACGGTCGGGAACGACCTGTCGGGCGTCCGCTGCGCTTCGAGCACCTCGACGCGGCCGAAGCCGGCCTGCTTCAAGGCAGCGGCAACCGAGCCTTCGCCGACCCCGTGGAGCGGCGTGTAGACGATCGAGACGTCGCGGGCCGACGAGACCGACTCGGCCACCACGGCGTCGATGTAGGCCCGGATCGGTACTCTCGTCGAGCAGGATGATCGAGCCGGCCTCGACGCCCCGCTCGAACGAGATCTCGGGGATCTCGCGATCGGCGACCGCCTCGACGCAGCGGATGATCGCGGCGTCGTCGGGAGGGATCACCTGCCCGCCCCGGTCGTTGTAGCACTTGAAGCCGTTGTCGGCGGGGGGGTTGTGCGAGGCCGTGATCATGATCCCGGCGTCGCAACCGAGGTGGCGGACGGCGAACGACAGCAGCGGGGTCGACCGGGGGCCGGGGAATAGGTAGACGCGGAAGCCGGCCGCCGCCAGGACGCAGGCGCACCGCTTGGCGAACGCCATCGAGTTGTCCCGCGTGTCTGCGCGCGATCACGCAGGACCGATCCGAATGGGGCCCCTGCGGGCGATCACGAGTCGGCCAGGCCCCGCGCCGACTCGCCGATGGTCCGGTCGTTCAGGACGTTGGTGCCGACCGGGTACATCTTGCCGCGACGCCCGCCGGTCCCGAACTCGATCACGGCATGAAGCGTCATCCAGGTTCGTCCAGTCGCCCGCCTCGATCCGGTCGGAGAGCCGCCTGACGATAGGGGCATAGGGGGCCTCGACCAGCCAACGCTGGATCCGATCGGCCGCGGCCCTCGACAGCCGGCCCTCGCCGACCGAGGCTTCCACCCGCCCTCGAAGCGATTCGTTCCCGCTCATCCGCCCATCCTCGATGTCCGCTCACCCGAGACCATCCCATCCAGGCTAACGAGCGTTTCCGGGGCCGACAATGGAAGAACCCGGGAAGGCGCCGGACGCCCTTCGGCAGGGCCCACCGGGAACTTGAATCCTTTTTCACAAGTTCCAATGCTACAGAGCCTTGTAAAAAGCGTACCGTCGATTCGGGGGTGTTGACGACCTTGCCACGGTCGCATCCGGCAAGGTTGACGCGACCCCACCCTTCCCGAGGGATTCGTGTGACCGAATGATTTTCTTCAAACCCCGTTCTTAAATGGACTTGCGACGAGCAGTCCGCATTCGGGAAATCTCTTTCCCCGCTCTGGCACGGTCCTTGCTCAACTCCCTGCCAACACGCGACGGCAACTGACGAAGACTGGGCGGTTTTCCTTGCAGTTTTCCCCTCCGAAAGCCGACACGCCACAAACGCCATCATCGCCCTCCGGGGCTTGCATGATCGATAAACGGGAGGTCTCGATGACTCGCCTCGCCCTTCGACGCACGCCGCGACTGGAAGCCCTGGAAAACCGCCAAGTCCTCTCCGTCGGGACCACCGCCATCGAGCAGTACGCCCTGGAACAGCTCAACCGCGCCCGCACCAATCCCAACCAGGTTGCGGTCGACGTGACCTCGAACCTGGGCCGCGACACCCTGATGACCTTCCAGTTCTACAACGTCGACCTGTCCCAGACCCGGGCCGAGATCGCCAACGAGAAGGCGGCCGCCCCGCTCGCCTGGAGCGACCAGCTGGCCTCGGCCGCCGATCGCCAGAGCAATGACATGGCGACCAACGGATTCCAGTCGCACGTCGGCTCCGACGGCTCGACGATCGAGCAGCGGCTCGACCAGGCCGGCTACACCAACCGCTCGACCCAGGGCGAGAACGCTTTCGCTTACTCGAACTCGGTCGATGACGCCATGCGGGCCTTCCTGGTCGACTACGGTGTCGGCGACAAGGGCCATCGCCGGACGATCTACAACAACGATTTCAAGGAGGTCGGCATCGCCGTGACCTCCACCGCGAAGACCGGCATCGGGCCGGAAGTCATCGTCCAGGACTTCGGCAGCCGGAACAACGAAAAACCGTTCCTCCTGGGCGTCGTCTACCAGGACACAAACTCCGACGGCCAGTATGACGTCGGCGAGGGCTCGAGCCGGCTGACGGTCAGCGTGACCCCAATCGACGCGAATACCCACCAGCCGACCGGGGCCACCCAGGATATCACCCCCTGGGATTCGGGCGGCTACCAGGTCCAGCTCGACCCGGGCCTCTACCGGGTCGTGGCCCACCGAGGGGACCGCGTCTTCCGGGCCCAGGACGTCAACATGGGCACCGACAACGTGAAGATCGACTTCAACCTCAACAATTCCTGGGACGGCTCGACCTACTCGACCCCCGGCGCCGAACCCGTCGCCGCCGCGGCCGACTCGGCCCCCGCCGCCGCGCCCATCGTGACGAAGGCCGCGAACGTCGCCGTGGCCCAGAGCGCACCCGCCCCTGTGGTGGCGACGCCCCCGGTGCAGGTCCAGGCCCAGCCGGCCACCCCCAAGACCCTCGCGTTCACCTGGGGGAACATGAGCTGGCGGGGCTGGAACGGCTGAGATCGCCCGATCGATCGCTAGCCCGACCCGACTCCCCCCCGCGATCGAGTTCAAGAATGAACCCAGGCCCCGACCGTGTTCCCGCCACGGTTGGGGCCTGCGTATTTCCGGAGTTGCGGGGATGCGAGCGGAGGGAAGCCGGTCAGGGCTGATCGGGGGGCAACGTCAGGATTCGAGGCCCATCGGGCGTCATCGCCACCGTATGCTCGAAGTGGGCGGCCGCCCGGCCGTCCTTGGTGACGACTGTCCAGCCGTCTCCCAAAATCGAGACATTCTTGGTGCCTAACGCCACCATCGGCTCGATCGCCAGCACGGTGCCCGGCTCGAGCCGGATATCGTTCCGCTTGAGGGCTGCATTCACGAAATTGGGGACCTGCGGATCCTCGTGCATCTGGCGGCCGATGCCGTGGCCCACGAACTTCTCGATCACCGAGAAGCCGTGGCCCTTGACGTGCTTCTCCATCATGTCGGCCACTTCCGACCAGTATCGGCAGGTGGCCATCGCCTGGATGGCCAGGTCGAGGGTCTGCTTCGTCACGTCGAGCAGCTTCTGCAACTCGGGCCGGATCGCCCCGATCGGCAGGGTGACGGCCGAGTCGCCGCACCAGCCGTTGAGGCGACAGCCGGTGTCGATCGACACGACATCGCCTTCCTGAAGCGGCCGGCGGTTGGGGATGCCGTGGACGATCACCTCGTTCACGCTGGAGCAGACGACCGCCGGGAAGGGGGCGACCCCCTTGGTCGGGCTGGGATAATTCTTGAACAGCGACTCGGCGCCGTGGCGTTTGAAGACCCCGGCGACCGTCGCGTCCAGTTCGGCGGTGGTCACCCCGGGTTTGGCTTGCTCCCGGACGAGGCCCAATGCCTCGGAAACCACCTTGCCCGCCTCGCGCATCAACTGGATTTCGCGAGGGCTCTTGAGCTGGATCCGTTGCAGGCGAGTCGGCTGGGCCATGCGACCCTCGCGGCCGGTGCGGTCCATGTTCGTCACCGCTTGCTCATCAGGCCGGTGTAGTTCCGCATGATGAGGTGGCTGTCGATCTTCTGGACGAGGTCGAGGCAGACGCTCACGACGATCAACAGGCCGGTCCCGCCCATGAAGGCGGCGATCGTGTAGTTCACCCCGAGGAGGTCGGATACCACGGTCGGGATGACCGCGACCAGGCTGAGGAAGGCGGCACCCACGTACGTGATCCGCATCATGACCTTTTCCAGGTAATCCGCGGTCCGCCGTCCCGGCCGGTAGCCGGGGATGAAGCTGCCGTAGTCCTTGAGGTTCTCGGCCATGTCCTTGGGATTGAAGGTGATGGCCGTCCAGAAATAGCAGAAGAAGTAAATCAGGGCCACGTAGCAGAGCATGTACGAGAAACTCTGCTTCTGGAAGGCCGCGTTCGCCTCGCCGAAGAAGTTGGCCAGGCTCATCTTCCAGCCGACGTCAGAGTTGAGCCAGGCCCGCGTCGAGTTGTGGATTCCGTTGAGCAGGAAGGTCGGGAACATGAGCAGACTGGACGCGAAGATGATCGGCATCACGCCCGCCTGATTCACCTTCAAGGGCAGGTATTGCCGGGTGCCCCCGTACACGCGACGACCCCGGACATGCTTGGCCGATTGCGTCGGGATCCGCCGCTGGCTCTCGGTGATGGCGATCACACCCACGATCACCGCCACGAAGAGGGCGACCAGCGTGAGGATCGTCAGGATGCCGATCTGCCCTTCCTGCGCCGGATTTAGCGCGAAGGACGATTCCTGGAACAGATCCTTCAGCGCGATCGGCAGCCGAGCCAGGATGCCCGACATGATCAGCAGCGAGATCCCGTTGCCGATGCCGTACTCATCGATCTGCTCGCCGATCCACATCAGGAAGATCGTGCCGGCCGTCATCACCAGGACGCAGGAGGTGCCCCACCAGAAGGCGGGCCATCCCGTCTTGTAGGCGGCGTAAACGAAGCCGTTTTCGAGCGACATAATGTAGTTGATCCACATCGCGCTCTGGAAAAGGCAGAGAAGGACGGTCGCGTAGCGAGTGTACTCGTTGATCTTCTTGCGGCCGCTTTCCCCTTCCTTCATCATCGCTTCCAGGCTGGGGACGACGCTCCCCAGCAACTGGAAGATGATCGAGGCGGAGATGTACGGCATGATGCCCAGGCCGAAGATCGTGCTCATGCCAATCTGGGCGCCGCCGAACATGGCGACCGTGCCCATTAGCTTGCCCAGGCCACCGCCCTTGATCGAGTTCGCCCAGGCTTCCAGGGCCGACTGGTCAACGATCGGCAGGGGGATGGCGAACCCAATCCGATAGATGGCCAGGAACATGGCCGTCATCAAGATCTTGCGCTGCAGCTCGGGGATCTTGAACAGGATCGTGATGAGCTTCTGCACGTCGGGCCTCGGGTCGGATCGGTTGCGTACGGATCGGCAAGGGCCGGGGCGGGCATCCCTTGCCCGCCGGCGATCTCAGGGAAACGGACGGCCAACCCCGCGCGACTCGCCGAGGTGTCGCCGCCGGGTTCAGGCCACGACCTCGGCCTTGCCGCCCGCGGCGGCGATCTTAGCGGCGGCCGAGGCGCTGAACTTGTCGGCGACGACGGTGAACGCCTTGGTGAGCGACCCGTCGCCCAGGATCTTCACGCCGTCATCGTGCCGGCCCTTGACCAGCCGTTTCGCCCGCAGGGCCGCCTCGTCGATCCGGGCGCCGGCGTCGAAATGCTGCTCGATCTGGTCGAGATTGACGATCGCGAAGTGTTTACGGAAGGCCCCGTTATTGAAGCCACGCTTGGGGACGCGCCGGATCAGGGGCATCTGCCCGCCTTCGGACAGCGGGTTCTGCTTGTAGCCCTGGCGCGACGAGTGCCCCTTGTGGCCCTTGCTAGCGGTCTTGCCGTGGCCCGAACCGGTGCCCCGGCCGACACGCTTGCGGTTCTTGTTCTTCTTGATGCCTTGATGGACGTCGTGCAGTTGCATCAGAGTTCCACCCCTCGCAGCCGGGCGACGTTCTCCCTGGTGCGGAGCTGCTTCAGCGCGTCGATGGCCGCCTTGACCAGGTTCAGTTTGTTGGTCGAGCCGTAGCTCTTGGTCAGGATATCGGTGATCCCGGCCGCCTGGCAGACCGCCCGGACGGCGCCGCCGGCGATCACGCCCGTTCCCGGGCTGGCCGGCAGCATCACCACCCGCGAGGCGCCGAAGCGGCCGATCACCCGGTGCGGGATCGTGCCCCGCTTCAGGGTCACGCGGTTCATCTGTTTCTGGGCGTCCTTGACGCCCTTCTCGACGGCGGGCGGGACCTCGTTAGCCTTGCCGTAGCCCCAGGCCACCCGGCCCCGGCCGTCGCCCACCACCACGAGGGCGTTGAAGCTGAACCGGCGACCGCCCTTGACGACCGCGGCGCAGCGGCGGATCGCCACCACGCTCTCCGACCACTCGCCGCGCTCCCTGGTATCGCTGGACACGATTCCTCGTACCTCGGAAAGAATGAACTGGAAGGGGCGAATGGCTCGCCGACGAGGCGGTTACCCCGGCCGCCTCGCGATCCCCGGGGAACGTGATATCCCGTACGAAATCAGAAGTTCAGGCCCGCGGCGCGGGCCGCTTCGGCCAGGGCCTGCACCCGGCCGTGATACTTGTAGCTTCGGCGGTCGAAGCAGACCTTGTCAATACCGGCGCCCTTGGCACGCTCGGCGACGATCCGGCCGACGACCTCGGCGGCCTTCTTGTTGCCGCCGTAGCCCTTCTCCAGCTGGCCCTGCACGTCCTTGTCCAGGGTGTTCGCCTGGGCCAGGGTCTTGCCCAGGGCGTCGTCGATGACCTGGGCGTAGATGTGCTTGGAACTGCGGAAGATCGCCAGGCGGGGCCGTTCGGCGCTCCCCTGGAGCCGCTTGCGGACCCGCAGTTGGCGGCGTTCGCGTCGGGCCTGGATAATCTCTTGCTGGCTCACGGGAGGGTCCTTTCTCGGGCTTCCAGGGTCGCCGATTGCCGACCGGCCGACCAGCCCTGCACCTGCAACCGATCCGGGCCCGGATGGCGGGCCCGACCTGATCCCACTTCCGGGCTACGCTGCCGTTACTTGGAGCCGAACGCCTTGCCCGCCTTGCGGCGGACCGCCTCGCCCTCGTACCGGATCCCCTTGCCCTTGTAAGGTTCGGGGGGGCGGACCTTGCGGATCTGCGCGGCGAACTGGCCGACCGCCTGCTTGTCCGCCCCGCTGATCACGATGTGCGTGGGGTCGGGGATCGTGACCGTCACGCCGGCGGGGGCCTCCAGGACGACCTGGTTGGCGTACCCGACCTGCAGGGCTACGGTGTTGGCCTTCTTGAGCTGGGCCTGGTAGCCGACGCCCTGGATCTCCAGCTTCCGGGTGTAGCCGGTGGTCACGCCCTCGACCATGTTGGCGATCAGGCTACGCGTCAGGCCGTGCAATGCGCGGATCGGGCCCTCGTCGCTCGACCGGCTGACGGTGATCTCGTTCGACGCGTGCTCGACCTTGATGCTGGGCTGGTAGGTGAATTCCAGCTTGCCCTTGGGTCCTTCCACCTGGATCGTGGAGTCGGCCAGGGCGATCTTGACATTGGCCGGGATCGTCACCGGCTTGCGACCAATTCGGGACATGGCGGCGGGTCCTTCTCGGGGGTCACTCGATGACGGCCAGGACTTCGCCGCCGACCTTCTCGACGCGGGCGCGGCGGTCGGAAACGACACCCTTGGGGGTGCTCAGCACGTGGATCCCCATGCCGCCCAGGACCGGCTTGAGGTCGCGATAGCCGCGATAGAGGCGCCGGCCGGGACGGCTGACCCGGTCGATCTTGGTGATCAGGCGCTCGCCATTGGGGCCGTACTTCATCTGCAGTCGCAGCGTCCGGGCGGGCACGGAATCGACCACGTCCCAGTCCCAGATGTACCCCTCATCCTTCAGGACCTGGGCGATCCCTTCGCGGAGCTTCGAGGTGGGCATGGTCACGATCGGCTTCTCGACGCGGACTCCGTTGCGGATACGCGTGAGCATGTCGGCGACCGGGTCGGTCATCATGGCAGTCGGTCCTCAACCGGCGCGGGTAACTCGCCCCACAAGGGCGGTCGGCGCGGCGGCGTTCCTACAGGGGGTGGCGGGGGCTTACCAGCTCGCCTTCTTGACGCCGGGGATCAGCCCCTTGCTGGCCAGCGAACGGAAGCAGATCCGGCAGACGCCGAACTTCCGGTAGTAGGCGCGCGGGCGGCCGCAGAGCTGGCAGCGGTTCCGGTGGCGGACCGTGAACTTGCGCGGCGTCTGCGACTTGATCATCTGGGCCTTGGTGGACATGCTCGCTCAACCTGGGATAAGGGGGAAAACCCTCGATGCGGTGCGGTGACGGTCGGGAGGATCGCCTCGTGCGAGGCCCTGCCTTACTTGCCCTTGCCCTTCTTGGAGGGGGCGGGGGCACCGCCCTTCTGTCCGGGCTGGCGGAACGGCATGCCGAACGACTTCAAAAGCTCGCGGGCCTGGTCGTCGGTGCAGTTCTTGGTAACAATCGTGATGTCCATCCCCTGGCTATGCTGGAGCTTGTCGGCGTCGATCTCGGGGAAGACCACCTGCTCGGCCAGGCCCAGGGTGTAGTTGCCGTTGCCGTCGAAGCTGTTCGGGTTCACGCCCCGGAAGTCGCGGATACGGGGCAGGGCGACCGAGATCAGGCGGTCGAGGAACTCGTACATCCGCTTGCCGCGGAGCGTCACCTTGCAGCCGATCTCGTTCCCCTCGCGGAGGCGGAACCCGGCGACCGAGACCTTGGCCTTGGTGACGACCGGCTGCTGGCCGGTGATCTTGCCCAGCCCGTCGACGGCCACCTGGAGGAGCGCCTTGTCTTGCGTCGCCCGGCCCACGCCCATGTTGACCACGATCTTGTCGAGCTTGGGCAGGGCCATCTTGTTCCGGATCTGGAATTGATCGCCCAGGGCCGGCGCGATCGTCGTCGAGTATTGCTCCAGCAGGCGGGCCATGATTCCGGCGTCCTTATTCCTGGGTCGGATGCGGTCGAGGCGACCGGGGGTCGCGGGGTGTGTAGGGGGCGTCTCAGGCCTTGGCCGGGGCGGTGGCACGGCTCGGCTTGGTCGGGCCGACGTTGCCCAGGCTGTTCTTGCAACTCTTGCACACGCGCTGTTTCTGCCCGGCGGGGGTGAACTGCATGCCGATGCGGACGCCCCGGTTGCAGTGCGAGCAGTAGAGCAGGACGTTCGAGGCGTCGATCGGCATCTCCTTGGAGAGCCGGCCGCCCTGGCGGTTCTTGGCCGAGGGCTTCATGTGCTTGTAAACGCGGTTGACGCCCTCGACGACGATCTTGTTCTTCGAGGGGATGGCCCGGAGCACCTGGCGGGGCTGCGAGCCCTTGTCGTCGCCGGTGATCACCACCACCTGATCTTTCGTGCGGATGAACATTTCAGGGGATCCCGGGTCGGTTCAGACCACTTCGGAGGCCAGGCTGATGATCTTCATGAACTGGCGGTCGCGGAGCTCGCGGGCGATCGCCCCGAAGATCCGGGTACCGCGGGGCTCGTTGTCGGGCGTGATCAGGACGCAGGCGTTGCGGTCGAATTTGACGTAAGATCCGTCGCCGCGGCGGGTCTGGTTCCGGGCTCGGACGATCACGCACCGGACCACGTCGCCGGCCTTCACGTCGCCGCCCGGGGAGGCCTTCTTCACGCTGCAGATGATGACATCACCGAGGCCGGCGGTGCGACGCTTGTATCGCGAGGCGCTGCCGCCGAGGACCTTGATGCACATCACCTCCTTGGCGCCGGTATTGTCGGCCACATCGAGCCGGGTTTGCATCTGGATCATGGGATACCTGCGATCGGGTCGGGGCCGTTAAGCTTCGGGGTGTCGGTTCGGCGCCGGGAGGGCGATTCGTCCGGTCAGGCCTGCTCGCTGGGCGGGGCGTTCTCGCCGGCGAGGGCACGCTGGGCGCCGAGGCGGACGATCCGCATGATACGCCATCGCTTCATCTTCGAAAGCGGCCGGGTCTCCATGATCTCGACGAGGTCGCCGACGTGCGTGGCGTTCTCCTCGTCGTGGGCATAGCAGACCGTCCGACGCTTCATGAACTTGCCGTACTTGGGGTGCGGCACGAGCCGTTCGATCTCGACGCGGCGCGTCTTGTTCATCTTCTCGGAGGTGACCCGGCCGATCTCGGTCTTGCGTCGGTTGCGGGCCGGGGCTTCGGGATTGGGGCTGGTGGGCTGGCTCATCGGCTTGGGCTCTCGTCTCCGCCGGCTCGGTCGGGCCGGATAAGGTGGGCGGCGCTCACGCCGGGGCGGCGGCGGATCGCTCGCGTTTCAGCTCGCGTTCGCGGATGATGGTCTTGATCCGGGCGATCTCGCGCCGGGCCTTGAGGATCTCGCTGGGCGCCTCCAGGCGTTCGGTCTCGCTCTGGAGCCGCAGCCGGAACAGCCCTTGCTGCTGTTCCTTGAGCAGGATGGCGAGCTGCTCGTCGTCGTGCTGGCGGAGTTCGGCGGGCTTGGACATGGCCTCGTCTCGTCTTCGGCTCGGGTTCAGATCGTAGGCCGGCGGCCGACGAACCGGCAGGTCACCGGCATCTTGTAGGCGACGCGGGCGAAGGCGGCGCGGGCGACGTCCTCGTTCAGGCCGGCGATCTCGAACAGGATGGTGCCGGGCTTGACGACCGCGGCCCAGTATTCGATTTCGCCCTTGCCCTTACCCATCCGGGTTTCGGCCGGGATCGAGGTGACGCTTTTCTGCGGGAAGACGCGGATGTAGAGCTTGCCGCCGCCCTTGACCGCCTGGCTGGCCACGACGCGGCCGGCCTCCAGCACCTCGGCGCTGATCCGCCCCGGTTCCAGGGCTTGCAGGCCGAAATCGCCGAAGGCCACGTAATTGCCGCGGGTAGCGTTACCTCTTACGCGGCCTTTTTGGCTTTTTCGGAACTTGACCCGCTTGGGCATCATAACCATCGGAACCGCCCTCCGTCTTCAGATAGTCGCCCTGGTTGACCCAGACCTTCACGCCGATGTGGCCCTGGGCCGTCTTCGCCTCGGCGAAGCCGTAATCGATCTTGGCGCGGAGCGTCGACAGCGGGATCGAACCGGTCAAAGCCTTCTCGCACCGCGACATTTCCGAGCCGCCCAGGCGGCCCGACAGCTGGATCTTCACGCCCCGGGCGCCCGCGTCCATCGTCTGATCAAGGGCCCGCTTCATCGTCCGCCGGAAGCTCGAACGCTTCTGCAGCTGCTCGGCGATATCCTCGCTGATCAGCTGGGCGTCGATCTCGGGGCGGGGCAGCTCCTCGATCTTGATGTCGATCCGGCGGCCGGTCATCGTCTGCAGTTCTTCGGTGATCTTCTCGACCTCGGCGCCCTTGCGGCCGATCAGCACGCCGGGCTTGGCGGCGAACAACCGGACCGTCACCGCGTCGCGGGTCCGCTCGATTTCGATCTTGGGGATCCCGGCGTAGCTGTACTTCGCCTTGATGAGCCTGCGGATCTTGAAGTCTTCGAGCAGCAGATCCTTGAACTCGTGCTTGGAGGCGTACCAGCGGCTCCGCCAATCCTCCATGATGCCGACCCGGAACCCGGTCGGCCGAATTTTCTGACCCATCTGCGCCGTCCTCGTTCGTTCGGGTATCGGGTGGGGT
Source organism: Isosphaeraceae bacterium (assembly GCA_046350035.1). Classification (GTDB taxonomy): domain Bacteria; phylum Planctomycetota; class Planctomycetia; order Isosphaerales; family Isosphaeraceae; genus CALLYK01. The sequence continues at coordinate 46,581 of JAXMBD010000023.1, forward strand.
TAGGCTTCGCCGTTATCGACCATGTCTTCGATGTCGAGCAGCCCCACGGTGATGTGGCACGACCGGTGGCGGACCAGGTAGGCCATGCCGCGGGCCCTGGGCATCATCCGCTTGAACATGGGGCCGCCATCGGCACGGGCGTCGGCCACCAGCAAGGCGCCGGCGTTGCGGACGCCGCGATCCTCGGCGTTGGCCATCGCGCTCTTGAGCACCTGTTCGGCGAAGCGGGCCCCCCGGTGGGGCATGTACTTCAGGATGTTCATCGCCTCGTCGGCGAACTTGCCCCGGATCAGGTCGAGCACCGGACGGACCTTCAGGACCGACATCCGGGCGAACCGATGGCTAGCCTTGTAGGGATAAATGGACTTGGTGGTGGCCATGGGCCCGTTCCTTGAGGTCGCGCCGCGACGGTCGGGTCGTTCTGGTTCCGGTCAGGGTCGTCTGTGGAGGGATGTTAGCGCTTGCCGCCCTTGCCCGCCTTGCCGCCGTGGCTGCGGAAGGTCCGGGTCGGGGCGAATTCGCCGAGCTTGTGGCCGACCATGTCCTCGGTCACATACAGCTTCATGAATGTCTTGCCGTTATGGATCGCGAAGTTCTTGCCGACGAACTCGGGCACGATCGTGCAGGCGCGGGCCCAGGTCTTGATCGGCTCGCGGTTTCCCGTGGCCTCGGACCGTTCGACCTTCTCGAGCAGGCGCTCGACGACGTACGGGCCTTTCTTCAGCGAACGTCCCATGATTCAGGGGTCTCGAAGTCGGGATCGGTGTTTGGTGGAGGTCGGCATCGCTTCCCAAAAACGGCGGGCCGGCATCGCATGGACTCCCGGCCCGGGTGGCTGGCGACCGGCCCATTCGGGCCGGCCCCGCTCAGATCTTCAACTGGCCATACCGGACGCTGCGGCGCCGGCGGATGATGGCCGAATTCGACGGCTTGCGGCGGCGGCGGGTCTTGCCGCCCTTGGCCAGCTTGCCGGTCGGCGAGCAGGGATGGCGACCGCCGGAGGTCCGGCCTTCGCCGCCGCCCATCGGGTGATCGACGGGGTTCATCGCCACGCCCCGGACGTGCGGCCGGATGCCGAGCCATCGGGAACGGCCCGCCTTGCCCAGGCGGATGTTCATGTGGTCGGAGTTCCCACCGTGCCGATCGTCGCCCGGCAGGCGGCCGGGATCCGGCGGACCTCGCCCGACGGCAGCGTGATCTGGGCCCAGGTCCCTTCGCGGGCGGTCAGGGTCGCCGACACCCCGGCCGACCGGCAGAGCTTGCCGCCGCCGCCCGGCTGCATCTCGAGGTTGTGGATCGCCATGCCGGTCGGGATCCTGGACAGCGGCAGGCAATTCCCGACCTTGGGCTCGGCGTCCGGGCCGGTCGAGACAACCATGCCGGCCTTGAGCCCTTCAGGCGCGATGATGTACCGCTTGACGCCGTCGGCGTACTCGATCAGGGCGATCCGGGCCGACCGGTTGGGGTCGTACTCGATGTGCGTGACGTTGGCCGGCTGGCCATCGCGGTCATTCCGCTTCCAGTCGATCAGGCGGTACATCCGCTTGTGGCCGCCGCCGCGGTGCCGGGCCGTGATGAAGCCCTGGTTGTTCCGCCCGCCCTTCTTCTTCAGTGGGACGACCAGGCTCTTCTCGGGCTTCTTGTTCTTGTCGGTCAGCTCGGAGAAATCGCTGACCGACGCGTTCCGGCGCCCGGGGCTGGTCGGCTTGTAGTATCGGATACCCATGGCTTGTAGATCCTGGCCCGCTCACGCCGGCGAGTGTGCTAACGCTTTCTCGGGGAGGGGATTGTAAACCGTCCGATCAATAGAAATCAATCCGGTAATCGGCGTGAAGCGCCACGATCGCCTTCTTCCAGTTGCGGGTCCGGCCCAGCTTGAGCCGGAACCGGCGGGCCGTGCCGCGGCGATTCTGGGTGCGGACGTCCTGGACGCGGACGTCGAACAGCGTCTCGACCGCGTTCTTGATCTCGGTCTTGGTCGCCAGGCTGTTCACCTCGAACGTGTAGGCGTTCTGGCGCTCGGCGACGTGGGTGGCCTTCTCGGTGATGAGCGGCCGGATGATCACCTGGTACGGCTCCAGAACGGGGCCGGACCGGGTGTACTGGGGCGCCCGGCGAAGGGTAACCATCGGATCAGGCCTCCGTCTCGGCGGCCGGGGCCGCGATGCGCGTGACCGGCTTGGCGACCCGCTCCTTGAGGGCGGCGAACGCCTCGCGGGTGAGCACCAGGTACCGTTGCTTGAGAACGTCGTAGGTATTGAACTCGGCGACCGGGGCGACCTTCACCCCTTCGATGTTGCGGGCCCCGCGGTGGATCCGCACGTCCAGGGCCGGCGTGCCGAGCAGGATCGAGCGGCCGTCGAGCGACCGCCGGGCGGCGGCGGCCTTGCTCTCGCCGTCGACCGGATTGGCCTCGCCGTCGGCCAGGTCGGGCCTCCGGATCGCCTTGAGCACCTTCACCACCTGCCTCGTCTTGAGCGGGGCGTCGGCGGAGGCGGCCAGGCCGTCGAGGATGATGGCCTGCTTGTCCTGGAACTTGGACAGCAACGCCATGCGGATCGCCAGCCGTACGGCCCGCTTGGGGAGGGCATACGAATAGTCGCGGTTCCGCCGGGCGAAGGCCATGCCGCCGCCCTTCCGCTTGTTGGTCCGCTTGGCGCCCATGCGGGCGTTGCCGGTGCCCTTCTGGCGGTACATCTTCTTGCCCGAGCCGGCGACGTCGGCGCGGCCCCGGGTGTTGACGGTGCCCACCCGGCGGTTGGCCAGGTGCATCACCACCACGTCGTGCAGCAGTTGCTTGTTGATGCCCTTGACGCCGAAGCTGGCCGGGTCGAGGGTCTCCTCGCCCACCTGGGCGCCGGTCTGGTCGTGGATGGGTATGGTCAGCATGGCAGTGGATCGCTCGCGGGGCGGCCGGTGGTCGGTTCCATCACTTCTTGTTGGTCTGGCGGACCATCACGTAGCCGCCGTTGGGGCCCGGGATCGCCCCCCGGACCAGGAGCAGGTTGTTGGCCGGGTCGACGCGGACCACCTTCAAGTTCCGCACGGTGATCCGGGCGTTGCCGAACTGGCCCGGCTTGCGGATCCCCTTGCGGGTGTGGGCCGGGTCGGCGCTGGGGCCCGACGAACCGGGGTGGCGGTGCATCCGCTTCACGCCGTGGGTCGCCCGCAGCCCCTTGAAACCGTGCCGCTTCATGACGCCGGAGTAGCCGCGGCCCTTGCTGGTGCCGACGACATCGACCGCCTTGATCTCGTTGAAGACCTCGACGGTGAGGACCTGGCCCGGGTTGACCCCGTCGGCAGGCCCTTCCTGGCGGATCTCCCGGACGAACCGCTTGGGCTCGGCCTCGACCTTCTTGGCGTGGCCGCGCTCCGCCTGGGTGGCCGATTTCCGCTTCTTGTCCTGGAAGCCCAGCTGCACGGCGTGGTAGCCGTCGCGCTCGGCGGTCCGCACCTGGAGCACGGTGCAGGGGCCGCATTCCACGACCGTGACCGGCACGATCGTGCCGTCATCCTGGAAAATCTGGGTCATGCCGACTTTGCGGCCGAGCAATCCGACGTTCATGGGATACGGTCCATTTCCCGAGGGTCAGGTCGGGATAAGCCTGGGCCAGGGCCCTTCGCCGCGGTAATCCGCGGCCAGGCGGCCGGCGCCGACGCGGGCGAACCCGGAGGTCGGCAATCTCGTGCATTCCGAAAGGTACGGGCAGCCCGGCCGGGGCCGCAGCATTGCGCCGAGGGCCGGGCCGGTCGACGGGATCGACTCCGAAACGGGCGCGAAGGACCCGATCAGCCGCCCGACTGGGAGGCCTTGATCTTGATGTCCACGCCCGCCGGTAGGCTGAGCTTGTTCAGCGCGTCGATCGTCTTGTTGGTCGGCTGGATGATGTCGATCAGCCGCTTGTGCGTGCGGATCTCGAATTGTTCCCGCGACTTCTTGTCGATGTGCGGGCTGCGGAGCACGGTGTAGCGCTCGATGCGGGTGGGCAGGGGGATCGGGCCATGGACGATCGCATCGGTCCGCTTCGCGGTATCGACGATGTCCTTGGCCGACTGGTCGAGGATGGTGTGGTCGTAGGCCTCCATCCGGATGCGAATTCGTTCGTTACTGATGCCCGACACGCCTCGGATCCCTTCCGTTCCAGACAATTCGATCGCCGCGCGACAGGCCACTTCGATCCCGTCACGGGGAAAGTGAGAATTTAACCGAGGTCGAGGGGCGGGTCAAGGCAGGCTCTTCGAATTTTCATGGGGGAAGGCCGGATTTTCGGCCGTCCCGGCACGATGGCTTGCCGACGGGCCTCAACCGGGCCACCATAGCCTTTCGACTGGATCCAAAGATCCCCCGGTTGAACCGGGTTTCTCGGTGGATGTACGGAGCGGATGAAGATCGGCGAACTGGCCGGCGCGATCGGGCGGCATGTGGACGGATTCTTGGTGGGGATGCTGGCGACGGTCGGCCTGGCCTGGCTGTTCCCGGGCCCCGGTACCGAGGGCGGTTTCCTGCACCCCGAGATCCTCACCAAGGCGGGGGTTGCGCTGGTCTTCTTCCTCCATGGCCTGGGCCTGCCGTTCTCTGCGGCTGAAGGCCGGCACGCTCCGCTGGCCGTTGCACCTGGTCATCCAGTCCTGCACCTTCCTCTTTTTCCCGCTCACCGGGCTGGCCCTGCTGGCGATCTGCGGCGATGCCATGCCGGTCGGCCTGCGGCTGGGCTTCTTCTACCTGTGCGCCTTGCCGTCGACCGTGTCGTCTTCGGTGGCCTTCACCGCCGCGGCAGGCGGCGACGTCGCCCTGGCTGTGTTCAACGCCACGCTTTCGGCGCTGATCGGCGTGGTCGCCACGCCCCTCTGGATCGCCTGGTACACCGGTTCCACCGGGCGCGGCCTGCCGGTCGGCGGTGTGATCCTCGACCTGGTGAAATGGCTGGTGGTGCCCCTGGCGGCCGGTCAAATGCTCCGGCCGTTCCTGGCGAAATGGGCGGCCCGTAACAAGAAATACACCCATTTGGTCGACCGCGGCACGATCCTGATGCTGGTCTACACCTCGTTCTGCGACTCGGTCGACCGGGGCGTCTGGACGGGCCACGGCTGGGAGTCGATCGCCTGGGCCACGGCCGGCTCGGCCCTCCTCCTGACGATGGCCCTGTCCGCGACCTCGAGCCTCTGCCGCCTCCTGAAATTCCGCGAAGCCGACCGGATCGCGGCGGTCTTCTGCGGGTCGAAGAAGACCCTGGCCTCGGGCGTGCCGATGGCCTCCTTGATCTTCGGGTCGAGCCCGGAGCTGGGGCTGATCTTGCTGCCCATTTTGATCTATCACCCGATGCAATTGCTCGTCGGCGGCATACTGGCGAATCGACTGCCAGATCATAAAACTTAATAACATATGCAAAATGCCTGGATTGGATGGGAAGTCGCCCCCCGGGTGCGGCGCCAAGCATATGCCGTCCTCGTCGTTTCCGTAGGCGCGGGATAGGGGAAAAGATCCACGCATGTCTCAACAAAAAGCGGCAATCCGAAACTCTATAGAATTTTCTTGCGGACCGGAGCAAGGATCGTTAGATAGACGCAACGGGACGAGCAAGGAACACCTGCTATGGACTGGTGACCGAGGTCGCATTTCCCGCAGATGTCGAGCTTCAGGGTATTTCTTGTTCGGCCGCGATTCGTGGGTTGGGATCGTCCTTCTGGATCGAGGGGCCCGCTCATGCAAGCCGAGTCTATCTTTCCCGACCAAGCATCGCGTAGGGCTCGCGAAGCGGGCGTGATCCTCCGCTTCACCGCGGCCACCATAGTGGGCGGTATCACAGTTGCGGTTCTGATCCACGGGATGGGTCGCGGGTCGGGCATTGCCCCGGGCGAACGCCACGAATATCCGGCATTCCTGGCCGGAACCCAAGATCATATCGATTACACTTTCAAGGTAACAAATACTACCGGCCGCCCGGTTCGAATCCTTGACTGCAAATCGTCGTGCGGTTGCACCAGCACCGAGCTGAAGAAGTCATCCCTACTTCCTGGGGAATCGACGGATCTGGCTGTCCGTATGGATGTTCGGGATGACACCACGGAGAACGTCGCCGTGGTCACTTTGCACACCGACCATCCCCGATTTCCGCGCTGGGGATACCGCCTCGCGGCTAGGACTTATCGGCCGGTTTGGTTCGAGGGCCCTACTTTGGACCTGGGCGAGTACGACGAGGAGTCTCCTCGCACGCTCAAGGGCCAAGCCCAACTTTACCTGTGTGGCTCCTGGAGCCGGCCCACTCTGCCCGATCTCCGGTGGAACCTCCCCCCGGGCATCCGCGTGCACATCAATGAGGCCACGCGATCGGACGAGCGCGATGGAACCTGGCGGATCACGTCTTACACGGCGGATGTTGAGCTCGACCTCTCGGGCCGCTCGACCCTAGGCGACCCGATCTCAGAATTCCTATCGGTCCGCGCCCAGCAGGGCGATCCCGCTTCGCTCCAGTTGGTGGCCCATCGGTCCTGGCGGAACTTCGCCGTTATGCCGACGATCGCCCACTTCGGTTCAATAAGCCAAGGCGGCGACGTTTCGATTGAAGTCGTCATCCGATCTATCGATAGATCGCCGTTCCGCGTCCTATCGGTCGCCAGCGACAACCCGGCCGTCGAGGCAGCGGTTACAGAGGATTACGTCCCCGATCCGCTCGGTCAAGGGGCCGATGAGTATCGCCTCCGTCTCAAACTGTCGGCGCCATCAGGCAAGGCCGAGGGCGGACTGTTGCACGGCGTGATTCGGTTGACCTTAAGCTCCAAGGATAAGCCCGTCCTGACAATCCCTTGGTTGGCGGACCTCGTCGGGCCGCCTGCATAGCCTGAACCGGCGACGATCCGGTGACACCCCCTTTCCCTCGGAGCAACTCATGAGTCGTCACGACATGATCCTGTGCGCCTCGCTCGCACTCTTCGCGGCCGGATGCCTGGCGATCGTGGCCTAGGGTGATGAAGCCAACTTCCATTGCACTAATCGGACGGCTTGCTGGGAGAATTCCGCATGCACGCCCGAGGTTGGTACCATCCAAGATGAACAAGGTAGTTTCCAGCAATTTCTGTCCTGGAGGTCGTTCTCGGGTTTTGAGGTTGGCAACTGCGACGAGGGCGGCAAAGGCTGCCCGACCGTGAGTAATGTTACCTGCGGTACAGTGTACTTCTATTTCACGTCAAACTGCGATCCCTTTCAGAGGATTACAGTACTATACTACTCCAAGAACGGTTGCTACTGATGTAATGACCCCGCCCAGGCGACCTTGACGTTGTCGCCCGGTCGAATTTCCCTGACGCAACACCCCGTCGAGGCATAGTCCCTCTCTCAACGAAAGGTTCGTGCCGCCATGTCTGTCCTGAATGTTATGACATTCGTTTTTCATCCTGCGGCGTGTCTCCTGCAAACGCCCGATATCGAGTCGTTGAAATCAATTTCAGTACAGTATGATGCCAACCGTACCTCGATTCAGCAGGGTGTTTTCCGATTCCGCCAGGTTGTGGGCAAGGCCCGCGATATCGACCAGGCCGCAGGCGGCCAATTGGACGCCGTCCATTACGAGATGGATGGCCTGCTGGCAATCGACCGCGGCCGAGTCCGTTACGATCTGGTCCATCGCGATCCGAAGGCCGTCACGAAAGACATGGGCGTTGATCCCGCCCGCGGCGCGCGTATAACCAGCGTGCCTGCCCAATCGACGCGTAACATTTTCGACGGTCGATCTACCATCCAAGACCTCGTTTATCTGGTCCCGGATACGGATACGATCCGCCATTTACCGATCCGAACGGCGGGCCCTGAGATGTTGCTCCGGGATTTTACTTTTCCATTGGGCCTGGGGCCTTTGCCGGATCCATTCGGTTTGCGATCGGACATCGAGACTGCGATCGAAGGCCGCGATGGAGCAAGCATCAAATCCCCCGAACCCGCGGATACGGGAGCAGCCCGCGTGAGCGGCTGCACCGCCTTACGGATAGGCACACGCGATGGCGATCGGGTCTATTTTGTGGATCGGAAGCGGGGAGCCATACCCATCCGTGTCGATTGGAAGGGAGACCCGAAGAAGGGGTTGTGGAGGATCCTCGACCGCATCGAGCAGGTTGGCCCGACTTTCGTCCCGCTGCGATCGGTATTATTTCGAGGCGTGGACTCCCAGGCAACGATTATTTCCGTGACATCGTATTCCATGGAACACCCGGGTGAAGACGAATTTAGCCTCAGTTTCGACCCACCCGTAAAATTGTCCGATAAGATCGAGAAAACTATTTATGCCGAGCGGGCACGTTGGAATCATACGGACCTTCCCAGGCGTGGTTCCCCGGAAACGACCCCCGTTCAATCTAAACCGACCATCGCACACCAGGACCAAGAATTGCCGGGCGAACGGGAGCCCTGGCCGACATGGACCCTGATCTTGGTCGTGCTGGTCGGTTCGTCGCTCATGACCGCAATCCTCCTCTTGAGGAGGAGATGAGATGGCGAGCAAGCCTAGACGGCCCGACCTACTCGGGGTCCGCGGCTTCACGCTGATCGAAGTGCTTGTCGTCATCGGAATCATCGGGGCGGTCGCTGGGCTTCTCCTGCCCGCCGTCCAATCCGCCCGCGAATCGGCCCGCCGCGTTCAATGCACCAACAACCTGAAGCAGATCGGCCTGGCCCTCCAGGGCTATGCCGCCCGCGACGGTTTTTTCCCTTCAATCAATTCCCGGACCACCATCCCGGGGAGGCCCGATCTCTTCGTCTCCGCCCACTGCTTCAGCCCGTTCTCCCGGATGCTCGGCGACCTCGACCAGCCGGTCCTCTATCATGCCACCAACTTCACGCAGCCCCCGGCCTGGCCCCAGTATCTGCCCGCGAATCGCACCGTGATGCTCACCTCGATCGACCTCTTCCTCTGCCCTTCCGATGATGCCTCCCCGGTCCCCGGGTATGGCCGGGTGAGCTATCGATTTAGCCTGGGTCCGACGCCCTGGAAGGCGGCGGGGGACAACGTCCCTGAGTCGTGGAGCGGGCCGTTCACATCCCATCGCTTCTATCGCCCGGCCGATTTCGCGGACGGCCTCTCGAACACGATCGGTGCCTCCGAACGCCTCCAGGGGGACTGGACCAGGGGCCGCAAAGGTCGCGGCGACTATTATCTGACCAAGATCCCCGCAACCAAGATCGGCGGCGGCGATCGGGCCCTGGCCCTTTGCTCCCAGGTCCCCGCCGGTACCACCCTCGAGTCGAGGGCCGGCGAGAGTTGGTTCCTCTCGGGATTCCACTTCACCAACTACAATCATTGCGCCCCGCCGAACTCCCCCATAACCGACTGCGCCTTCGCGGAATCCGCTGAGGGGTTGCAGCGCCGGACCGTCCTCGAAGGGGTGTTCTCGGCAAGGAGCCGGCACCCCGGCGGCGTCCAGACCCTCCGCATGGACGGGAGCGTGGCGTTCGTGAAGGACGGCATCTCCCTGCCGACCTGGCGGGCCCTGTCGACCCGGAGCGGGGGCGAGGTCCTCTCCTCCGTCGATTGAGCGTCGGCCGAAGAGGAAGTGGTCAGGAACCGTTGATTCCCGAAAGATCGGTTCCTGACACCTTCCCTCCGGCGACCCAGGCCTGGCGGATGAGGATCCGCCCCATTTCGGTCGTGAATTCCACCAGGTCGGCCGGTTGACCGGGCTCCAGGGCGGGTTCCTGCAGCCCGAGCAGCCTCGACGGGTTCGCGGTGACCGTGGCGATCGCCTCGGCGAGCGTCCAGCCGGTCCACGCCAGCAGGTGGCCGATCCCGACCGCCAGCGGCTGGTTCGATCCCGCCAGGTAGGGCGTCCCCGATACCACGATCTTGCCCGAGGCATCCACCGACCACCTGCCGTAATCGCCAACCGGCATCCCGGCGAGCGGGCTGGCGTCGCTCACCAGGATCGTCCCGGCCGGGGATTTGGCCCGGGCGAGGACCTTCAAGGTTGCCGGGTCGAGGTGGTGGCCGTCGCCGATCATCGAGGCCATCAAGAGGTCTTCGGCCGCTTGATGGAAGATCGCGTTGGGGTGACGGGGCAGGGTGGCGACGATCCCGTTGCCCAGGTGCGTGCTCAGCCGGGCCCCCGCATCGACGGCCGCGTCGATCGTGCCGGGATCGGCGGCGGTATGGCCGAGCGCCACCACGATCCCGGCTTCCGCCAGCTTTTGAATGAACTCGATCGCGCCGGGGCGTTCCGGGGCCAGCGTCACCAGCTTGATCCGGTGTCCGCAGGCCTGCTGGAACCGCTCGAAATCGGCCCAGTTCGGATCGCGAACGGCGTCCAGGGGATGGGCGCCTCGGTAGCCGTCGACGCCGGAAATCCAGGGGCCTTCCAGGTGGATCCCGGCGATCCGTCGGGCGACGCCGTGATTCCGATCGCACGCCTCGGCGATCGTGCGGAGGCCGTGTTCGGTCGCTTCGAGCGGGGCCGTGATGAGCGTGGGGCAGCTTCGGGCCACGCCCATTGACGCCTGGGCCAGGACAATCCGTTCGACCTGCTCGACGGTTAGACCGGGGTCGGAGAAGGAGATCCCCCATCGGCCGTTGGTCTGGATATCGATCCAGGCCGGGGAGACCCACGGATCGAGGACCGAGGGCGTCCCCGGCAGCTTGACGACCTCGGTGATGAGGCCGTCCCTCCAGGAGACCCCGATCCGCTTTCCGCTGGCGATGTCGCGCGCGATCAGGCCGTGATTCATCGGGGCTGCGCTCCATCAAGGGGCGGGGAAGCCGGCCTGAATCCAGGCGAGGAAGTCGCGCATCACGGCCGTTTCGCCCTGATCCGCGACCTTGCCGACAAAATCGGTCACGCGCCCGATCGGCACTCCCGGGAACGATGGGCTTTCACACGATTCGGCGTAGGTCCCGTCGGGTTGAAGTGTCAGGATCCGAAGCGTCTGCCCATCAAATCGCCAGACCTCGGGGATGCCCAGCGCCGCCAGGATTTCCAGCCGGTCGAGCACCGTCCTTGAACGTTCGACCTCGATGACCAGGTCGGGCGGCGGGTCGATCGCCGCGTCCCAGGTGAGCTTTTGGCGCATTGCGGGTTCGTGAGAGATCCAGAAGCAGGCGCCCGGCTCCAGTCCGCGGTCGGCCATCGGGCTGCGTAAGGTGGGCGATCCGCCCCCGCGGATCGCCTGGTCGAGCCCCAGCGCCAGAAGTTTCAAGAGGGTGATGAGGCCGTCCTTGGCAAACTCGTGCTCAGTCGAGGGCGACATGAGTTCCAGCGCCCCTCGATCGTAGTTCACCCGGATCGGCCGATCGCCGATCCAGTCCAGCAACGATTCGTAGTCGCCCCGCGAGACGCGGTCGATCACGAACCCGGCGGGTTGGACGGCGGTCGGCGTACTCATGCCGGAGAATCCCCTGGGATCAAGCCTTCGCCTCGGCCTTGGACGACTCGCGACGGGCGATGGCGGCACCGATGAAGTCGCGGAAGAGTGGGTGGGGTGCGGTCGGCTTGGACTGGAATTCGGGGTGGAACTGCACCGCGAGGAACCAGGGATGGCCGGGCACCTCGACGATCTCGACGAGGTCGCCGTCGGGGCTCAGGCCGGTCGGGATCAGGCCGGCCTGGCGGAAGGCTTCCCGGTAGGCATTGTTGAATTCGTACCGGTGGCGATGCCGTTCGGAGATCTGCTCGGTGCCGTAGGCCTTCAGGGCCAGGCTTGCGGGCGAGAGCACGCAGGGGCAGGCGCCCAGGCGCATCGTGCCGCCCCGCTCGCGGACCGACCGCTGTTCCTCCATCATGGCGATGACCGGGTGGCTGGTCTCGTGGCTGAACTCGGTGCTGTTGGCGTCGTCGAATCCCAGCACGTGCCGCGCGAATTCGATCGTGGCGCACTGCATCCCCAGGCAGATCCCGAAGAACGGGATGCCGCGGGTCCGGGCGATCCGGATGGCGTCGATCTTGCCCTCGATCCCGCGCATGCCGAACCCGCCCGGCACGAGCAACCCATCGACGCCCGCCAGGGCCTGCTCGGTCTTGCCGGCCCCGTCGAGGTCCTCGGCCTCGATCCGTCGGATGATCACGCGGGCCCGGTGCGCGAAGCCGGCATGGTCGAGCGACTCATACACCGATTTGTAAGCGTCGCGATGCCGCATGTATTTGCCGACGACCGCGATCGTGACTTCGGTCTTCGGGTTGCGGATCCGCTCGACCAGGTCGTACCAATCGTCGATCCGCAGCGGGCCGGCCTTCAGCCCCAGCCGCTTGACGATCAGGTCGTCCAGGCCGTTGGAGACGAGGCTCAGGGGCACCTCGTAGATGCTGAATTCCTTGTCGCGCTCCTCGATGACCGCCTTCCGCTCGACGTTGCAGAACAGGGCGATCTTCTGCTTGTCCGACTCGCTGATCGGGTGCTCGGTCCGGCAGATCAGGATGTCGGGGTGGATGCCGATCTGGCGGAGCGCCCCGACGGAGTGCTGGGTCGGCTTGGTCTTGAGTTCGCCGGCGGCCTTGAGGTAGGGGACCAGGGTCAGGTGGATGAACAGGCAGTTGTCGCGGCCGATATCGATCGGGAACTGGCGGATCGCCTCCAGGAACGGCAGGCCCTCGATGTCGCCCACGGTGCCGCCGATCTCGGTGATCACCACGTCCACGTCGGCGTCGGCCAGGCGGTGCACCGCCTGCTTGATCTCGTCGGTGACGTGGGGGATGACCTGCACGGTCTTCCCCTCGTAGTGCTTCCCCTCGCGTTCCTTCTGGATGACGGCCAGGTAGATCTTGCCGGTGGTGTAGTTGCAGTCTCGGGTGAGTGGGGCGTGGGTGAACCGCTCGTAGTGGCCCAGGTCCAGGTCGGTCTCGGTGCCGTCGTCGGTGACGTACACCTCGCCGTGCTGGTAGGGGCTCATCGTCCCGGGATCGACGTTAATGTAGGGGTCGAACTTCTGGAGCCGGACGCGCAAGCCGCGATGCTCCAGGAGCATGCCGATCGAGGCGCAGGTCAACCCCTTGCCCAGCGAGCTCACCACCCCGCCGGTCACGAAAATATGCTTGGCCATTCCGGTCCCGATCGATCGCCGCCACGCCCGAACGCCGCGACGCCCTTCAAGCCGCTATCGTCCCGGGCCGCACCCGTCGATTGGCCCTCCCCGTTATACCACGGAGATCGCCCGTCCAGCATCCCGAAGGGCCAAACACCGCGAGCGGAACGATTTCCGGCAAACCGTTGACTCCCGAGATCGACCCGCTATGATGAAATCTCCTGAGGCGGCCGAAATTGGTCGTTTCTCGGGCGCATAGCTCAGTTGGCTAGAGCGCACCCCTGATAAGGGTGAGGTCCGAGGTTCAAATCCTCGTGCGCCCATTTTTAAAGCCTAGTATTACGGTGCGGTGGCATGGTCTCGAGGGTTCTCGTCAACCCGAGGGACCATGGAAAGTGATCCGTTGATGGGATACCTGGTATCCCCACCTGGTCACAGCGTCCGATCCTCCCGCCAAATCCCCTGAACCCGTTCGATCATCCTGCCGATGAGAGGGGATAACCGACCCCTGCCTCATCCCCGGGTGGTGCACGACGGGAGGGGTTGACCGTTCGGGCCGATTGGGCCATAACCCGCTTTGCGGGCCGGGCGCGATCCGATCCAGCCCGTAGGCCCCGCCAATCCACGGAAGGAATCGGCGATGGAATCCGAGACGCCCAATCCCCGAACCGTGGGTAGCCGGGTCAATCAGGCAAATTGGCCGCATCGCTGGACTCGGGTCGAGACTCCCGAACAGACCGGCGTCGTCGCCGCCCATACGACCGTGATCGCCGGCGGCGGGCCGGCCGGGCTCACCGCCGCTTATGAGTTGACCAAGCATGGCCATCCCTGCGTCGTGCTGGAAAGCGACGGGGTGCGGGTCGGCGGGATCAGCCGGACCGACCAGTATCGCGGCTATCGGTTCGACATCGGCGGCCATCGGTTCTTCTCCAAGAGCGCCGAGATCAACGAACTCTGGCGGGAAATCCTGGGCGATGAATTGCTCGGCAGGCCCCGCCTGAGCCGGATCTACTACAACGGCAAGTTCTTCGATTACCCCCTGAAGCCGCTCGACGCCCTGACCAAGCTGGGCCCCTGGGCGTCGCTCCGGTGCGGTTTCAGCTACCTCCGCGCCAGCCTGTTCCCGATCAAACCCGAGGTTTCGTTCGAGGACTGGGTCGTCAACCGGTTCGGCCGGGCCCTGTTCGAGACCTTCTTCAAGACCTACACCGAGAAGGTCTGGGGGATGCCGACCTCGACGATCTCGGCCGACTGGGCCGCGCAGCGGATCAAGGGCCTGAACGCGTTCCGCGCCCTGGCCGATGCGCTCCTGGGGGGGTTGCGTCGCAAGAAGGGCGAGGTGATCAAGACGCTGATCGACCGCTTCCAGTATCCCCGGCTGGGCCCGGGGCAGATGTGGGAAGCGTGCCGGGACCGGATCGTCGAGCGGGGCGGGACGGTCAGGATGGATCAGCGGGTGATCCGCATCGAACACGACAACTCCTCGATCCGGGCGTTCGTGACGGGCGATTCCGACGGGCGGCGGACCCGCTACGAGGGCCATGCGTTCATCTCGACCCTGCCGATGCGTGAGCTGATCTCGTCGATGGTGCCCCCCGCGCCGGACGCGGTCCGGCGGGCCGCGATGAGCCTCAAGTATCGCGACTTCCTCAGCGTCGTCCTGATCCTGGACCAGCCCGAGGCGTTCCCGGATACCTGGATCTACATCCACGAGCCGGCGGTGCGCGTGGGCCGGATCCAGAACTTCAAGAATTGGTCGCCCGACCTGGTGCCCGACCCGTCGAAGACCAGCCTGGGGCTGGAGTATTTCTGCTTCGAGGGGGACGACCTCTGGACGATGTCGGACGCCGACCTGATCGCCCTGGGAACCCGGGAGATCGAGGCGATCGGGCTGGCGAAGGGCGATCGCGTGATCGACGGCTGCGTGGTGCGGATGCCCAAGGCCTATCCCGTCTACGACGACGACTACCTGGCCCACGTCGGCTTGATCCGCGAGTGGCTCGGGCGGTTCGACAACCTCGAACTGGCCGGCCGCAACGGCATGCACAAGTACAACAACCAGGACCACTCGATGATGACGGCCCTCCTGGCCGCCCGCAACATCCTCGGCCAGGGCCGGTACGACACCTGGAAGGTGAACACCGACGCCGAGTACCACGAGGAAGAGGCAAGCCCGCAGGTGCAGAACGTCTCGGGCCGCGCCGTCCCCCGGCGGATCGGCGCGGCCTGAGGGCTCGTGCGTCGCTATTCAGGCGGAGGCCCGGGCGCCCCGGAGCCGCTTGCGGCCGCAAGCGGCCAGGCAGGCGATGGCGATCGAGCCGAGGGCCAGCGAGCCCGGCTCGGGCACGGCCGCGGGGTTGACGCTCACCCCGTCGATGATCAGGTTGGTGGCGCTCAGGTTGAAGAAACCGGTGATGAGGATCGTCGTCTTCGTCGAGGCCGCGCTGAAACTCCCGCTGTAGGTCTGCCAGCTATTCGTGAACGTCGACAGCGACTTCGTCAGCAGGACGCTCGAGCCGTTCTTCACGTCGACCTGGCCCGTGGCGGGATTGATGCTTTGGGAGTTGATCGTATCGACGCCGGCCTTGTAGGCGATCGAGAAATTATAGAGCGTGCCGGCCACCGTGGTGATGTCCTGAGAGATCCAGTTCGACTGCAAATTGTTCAGGGCCAGGCACTGGGTCCCCTGGTACGCGGCCGTGTTGCCGAGCAGGGACACATTGTTGCCGCCGACGGTCCAGCCGGTCAGGGTGCCATCGCCCGCGCTGATCAGCATCGAGCCGGTACTGCCCACGCTCGGCGACTCGAAGCCGCCGTTGGTCACCAGGTCGGCATGCGAGGCGATCGGGGCCATCATCAGGAAGAGGAGTCCGGCCGCAAGGGGGATCGATTTCCGTGCGCGCATCTTCGTTAAGTCTCCGCAGGGGCAGGCCCTGGAAACGTGGAGAGGCATCGGAACGCGACGGGCCCCCGCGTCGGCGAGGGGGAGGGCTACGTGCCCGTACCGAACCGGCTCCGCTCGGCTACCCGTCGGCGTGCAACGAGATTACTTCGCGTTCGACACATTCGACTATGGTTGAGATGATTAGCATCACGATGCGGACGGTTCACAACGCCGCGTCGATCCGTTCCCACGGGCGTTGCCGCGGCTCAACACGCAAGGCTGCCCGGCACGCGCGGGGCCGGGAGTTCGGTTCGATCCGGGAGGGTTCCCGAAAGGATCGTACGCGACGCGATGGTTGAGCGGTCCCCCGGGGCTCCGAACTCGCCCCGTCCGGAGCCGATCGAACGCGAATCGCCCGGGCGGGGCCGATTCAGGCCAGGTGGCCGGCGGCGAGGACCTCGTCGCGGAGCACGGCGCGTCGCTCGTCGACGGCCCGGCGGACGAGCAGGCCGGTGATCGTGGCCTCTCGGGCATCGATGAGGGAGGCGGGCGGGGCCGTCGCGCCGGCCGTGCCGCGGCGGACGGCGTCGATGAAGGCGGGTAGCCCGGTGGGCGCGTCGGGGCCCTGGCCGGCGCCCAGGGTCCGGCGGGGCCGGGCGCGATCGCGGAAGGTGGCGACGCCGGTGCCCAGGTCGAGACCGCCGGCCGTGCCGATCACCCGTTGCCAGGCGCCGGTGAAGGCGTCATCGGCCGGGTCGATCCAGCTCTGGGTGAAATGCAGGTGGAACCCGTCGGCCCATTCGAGGGTGACCGAGTAGTGGTCGGTGACGTCCCGGTCGGGTTGGACCGCGGCGAACAGGTCGCGGCGGCCGTGCCCGAAGGCCCGGGTCGGCGATGACCCGCGGATCCAGTGGAACAGGTCCCAGACGTGGACGGCCTGCTCGACCATCCAGTCCCCCGACCGTTCGCGACGGGCCAGCCAGCCGTCGTGCCCGTTGACCGGCCCGTTGCTGCTGATCCAGGAGGCCCGGCCTTCGACCAGGGTCCCGAGCTCGCCCCGGCCGATCAATTCGACCGCCTCGCGGTATCGGGCGCTGGAGCGCCTCTGGAACCCGACGTGGACGATCAGGTCGGCGGCGCGGGCCGATTCGTCGATCAGGGCGTCGCATTCGGCGACGGTCGGGGCCAGCGGCTTCTCGGCGTACAGGTGCTTCCCGGCCCGCATGGCGGCGACGTAGGCGGCGGCGTGCAAGTCGCAGGGAAGCGCGATGGCGACCGCGTCCAGGTCGGTCCGTTCCAGCAGCCGTGTCCAGGTCTCGCAGGCTTCGGGGCGATGGCCGCGGGCCTTCTCGGCAATCCCCTGCGCCCGGTTGGCATGCCGGGGCTCGGCGTCGTGCACGGCCGCGACCTCGACCCCCGGGATCTCCAGGGCGGTGCGGAGCAGGGTGGTGCCGCGATTCCCCAGGCCGATCAGGCCGAGCCGGACCGGGCGGGGTGGGACGCCGCCGTCGGCCGGCATGCCCTGGGCCAGGGCGATGCCGGCGGCGGCCGAGCAGCCCAGGAACCGTCGTCGATTGACCTGGATCGGCGGCATCGGGGCAAGGTCCGGGAGGTCGTGGTGGGGCGGGTTTGCGGCCCGGATCCCATGGTAGGGGAACGGCCGGCGGGGGGCAATGCCGGTCGCCGACTCGAGGCCGGCCGGTACACCGGGGCGATTGCACTGATCGGCAAGGCCGCTACAAGCCGATAGTTCAGGACCATCCCCCCTCTGCGTTGTGAGCTGACCGTCCCCGGAGTTCGCCGATCATGAATTGCGGCCTCGCACGACCCGGACCGGCCCGGTTCCGGCTCTTCGTCGCGATCTGGCTCCTCCTGGCCGGGCGGGCCTTGTACGGCCAGCAGGCGCAGGTGGATGTCGAGGAACCCAGGGGCTCATCCGGCTCGCGGGGGAAACTCGGGCCATCCCTGGGCGCCTCGGGCACGAGCGACTTCGACGATACGGGTTCGATCCGGCCGATCGGCGGCCGCGTCGGCGCCTCGGTTAGCCGGGCCCCCGTCGATTCGCTCAGCCCGCCGTCGGCCCGGGGCCGGCAGGAGGGCTTGAGCCGTTTCCGCCTGGCCGTCACCCAGCCCGCCCAGATCCCCGCCTACGGGGAGCTCTCGGA
This sequence comes from Isosphaeraceae bacterium, assembly GCA_046350035.1. GTDB lineage: Bacteria > Planctomycetota > Planctomycetia > Isosphaerales > Isosphaeraceae > CALLYK01. The sequence goes on from JAXMBD010000023.1 coordinate 64,622, forward strand.
GGCGCCCTCCCCCGAGTTGCTGGGGCCCGATGACGGGGTCACGCTGGATTCCGCGATCCAGCGGCTCGTCGAATCGAACCTGGCCCTGCTGGCGCTCCGCTATGAATTGCCGATGGCCGACGCCGACGCCTTGACGGCGAGCCTGCGATCGAACCCGATCTTCTACGCCGACGGCCAGTTGATCCCCTACGGCCATTACAGCAACCACCGTCCCGGCGGCCAGCGGCAGTTCGACGTGAACATCACGATGCCGATCGACGTCACCTTCAAGCGGCTGGCGAGGATGGCGGTCGCCGACCGGGCTCGCGCCGTCACGGCCGCCCAGTTCCAGGACGCGATCCGCCAGCAGATCGATAATCTCTACACCGTCTACGTCGACGCCCTGGCGGCCCAGCAGACGCTGGCCTACAGCCGGGCGTTCGCCGAGGGGATCACCAAGATCCGCGACCGGACCGAGCTGCTCTTCAAGGCCGGCGAGGCCCTGGAAACCGACGTCGATCGCGTGAAGGCCCAGGTCGAGGTGGCCCAGCTCCAGATCCGCGAGGCGAACGAGGCGGTCATCACGGCCAGCCGGAACCTGGCCCTGCTGATGAACGTGCCCCGGAAGGAGGCCGATTCCATCCGGGTCCATGCCTTCCTGCGGGACATCCGCGAGATCCCGACCAGCGACGACGACCTGATCCAGATGGCGCTGAGCGGCCGGCCCGACCTGATGGCCGAGCGGCTGGCCGTCGGCCGGGCCGACGCCGATATCCGCCTGGCCGAGGCGAACCGCTATCCCGACGTCTACGTGCTCTACCAACCGTACACCTTCCAGGACAACGCGCCTTTCGGCTTCAAGAGTTCCTACTCGTGGGCCCTGGGCGTGACGGCCTCCGTCCCGGTGTTCAATCGCAACCAGGGGAACGTGCAGCGGGCCCGCATCAACGCCCAGCAGACCCGCGTCGAGCTCGCCGGCATGGAGCGGCAGGTCGAGCACGAGGTCGAGCAGGCGATCCGCGAGTTCCGCCTCAGCCGGACCAGCGTGGTCGAGCTGGAACGCGAGGTCTTGCCGGCTGTCCGGCGGGTCCGCGACACCGCCTATACCCGCTGGCAGGGCCAGGAAAGCGCCGCCATCGACTACCTCGAAGCGCAGAAGGATTACAACGAGTCGGTCAAGAGTTATCGGGACGCCCTCCCGGCACCGCAGGGCGATGCTGGACCTGAACACGGCGATCGGCGGCCGATGCCCTGAATGGCGCCGCCCTTCACCGATCGAATGAGGATCCGTCCGTCATGCCCGACCCTCGACCCAGACGCCCGAGGCGCTCGCTCCCGGGGGTGGAACGCCTGGACCTCCGCGCAATCCCCTCGGTCATCCCGATGCTGTTGCAAGCGAAGTCGACGATCCGGGCCGCCGACCTGCCCGAGGGGTCGACGCCCCGCCCGCACGAGGTCCGCCGCCAGGCGTTCTTCGCCCAGTACCCCGCCCGCTTCTACACGGGCGTGGGCCGGTTCACCGACCAGAAGTTCCAGACATTCCACCAGGGCGAGCAGAAGGGGCAATCGAACTTCTTCCTGGTCTCGGAGATCACGATGGCGACGGTCCAGCCGACCGACCCGGGGCAGCCCGTCACTGGCCAGGTCTACATGTTCGACCGCAATGCCTCGAACACCGGCAATGTCCTGGTCCTCGACCTGGTCAACGACGGCCCGCTCGACAAGTTCGGCCGCCCCCGGCGGATGACCTGGACCGTCAACGACAGCAGCGGCGGCAGCTTCCAGCAAGCTACGGGGCAAGGGACCCTGCGGATCCAGTACAAGCCGGGGGGCAAGACCACCGCCCAGGTCCTCGACACCGGCCGATCGCTCCTGACGTTCCGGGGCAGCGTCTACACGACGAACCTCTCGACCCTGCTCCGGTTCTGAGGATCAGTCGGCGGCGGGCGTGGCGACCCGGAGTTGCCTCGCCCGCATCCGCCCGGCGATCAGCGATCCGGAGACACCGGCGAGCAGGGCAAAGAGGCAGTGGCCGACCACGTTGAAGGCCGCGTAGTTCGCCGCCCCGGGGAAAACCGACTGCCAGGGGTTGGGGTTCGTCGTGTCGTCCACGGCCATCGCTTGGAAGGAGAAATTGACCGGCTGGACAGGCCCGGGGGCCGGCGTCATGGCGAGATCAATCGTGTCCATGACAAGTGCTGGCGAAGGGGCGTTCACCTGCGTCAATCGCGTTACCGAGTTGTTGAGGACTACCGTGAAGGTCGCCGGGCCGGTGACGGCGACCCTCTGATGGATCCAGAGGAGGACCTGCGAGGTCGGAAGTCGCGCCAGGTTCGCCTCGGACAGGCCCAGCAGGGCGAGCGCAAAATAGCCGCCCGCGAAGGCGGCAAAACCCATCCTGCGGGCCCGCCTCGGGCCTTCGGCATAGATCGACCCCAGGCCGGCCAGGCCGATGAGCAGGGCGATCCCCAGCACAAGGCCCCCCGCCCAGGCATCATTCGCCCCCCGGAGGGCGGCCATCGCGACGGCCAGGGCCAACACCAGGCCCATTAATCCCAGGATCGAAAATCGTCGCATCGCATCACCTCCGGCGGCCATCATAGCGACGGCCCCCCCGGGGTGCTATGAAATCGATAGGAGTGAGCCCGCCGCCGATGGGGCGGGTCAAGGACTTTGCCGCCACCCGCCCGGCCGTTCGCTCAGTTCAGGGAGGGGTCTTCGGGCAGTTCATCCTCGCCGATCAGGTCGGCGGTACGCTGCCGGTTGACGGTTCGGATACTCCGCTCCCAGAGGTCGTCGGCCTCGTCCCAGAAGACCTGCTCGGCCGACGCGGGGAAGTGATACCAGGAATCCTCGGCAAGTTCCCGGTCGAGCTGGCCGGGTCCCCACCCGGCGTAATTCGCCAGCAGGAGCGACGGCTCCAGGCGGGATTCCAGGATCGTGCGGATCTTCTCGGCCGCCACCGAGAGGTACAGGCCGTCGAACGCCTCCTGGTCGGCGAGGTCGGCGTCGGCGTGCAGGGCCATCAGGGGGCCGGGCACGGGCCCGCCCAGGTGGATGATCTTGTCCCATTCCACCGCGTCGTCGAGCAGCTGCCCCGAGATATCCGTCACCGACATCTCGGTCGACCGGTTCAGCACCAGGCCGGCCGCTCCTCCGGCGGTGTGCTCGAAGATCAGCAGCACGGTCCTCGCGAAATTCGGGTCGAGGAGCCGGGGCGTGGCGATCAGCAGGTGGCCCTTGAGCGAGTTCATCGATCGACCCCTGCGGTCCCCTTCCAACCGGGGTTGGCCCAGCGGCATCCCCCCTCCGCTGAGGGTACACGCCCCGGGGGCGGGGTGCAAACCGCGCGCCCCTCGCTTTACCCGCGGGATGCGATCGGCCAGACTGGGTTCGCCCCGAATCCGCCCCGGCCGACGAGTCACCCCGCGATGAACCCTTCGGAAGCCTACGCCGAGCTCGCCCGACGTTCGCGAGAGATTGCCCTGCTGGGCTCGTGCGCGTCCGTCCTGGGATGGGACGAGCAGACCTACATGCCGACCGGGGGCGCCGAATACCGGGCGACCCAGCTCGCCCTCCTCGCCGGCCTGCAACATCAGCAGGCTACCGACCCCCAGTTCGGGGCCCTCCTGGGCGAGGTCGAGGGCTCGGCCCTGGTCGCCGACCCCGAATCGCCCGAGGCGGTGAACGCCCGAGAGTGGCGGCGCACCTACGACCGCCGCGTGAAGCTGCCGAGGACGCTGGTCGAGGAGTTGGCGAGGGTGACCTCCGAGGCCCAGCAGGCCTGGGTGAAGGCCCGCGACCGCAGGGATTTCGGGGCCTTCCAGCCCGTCCTGGAGTCGGTGATCGGCCTGAAGCGGCAGGAGGCCGATTGCCTCGGCCACGGCGGGATCCGGTACGACGCCCTCATCGACGAGTACGAGCCGGGCGCGAATTCCTCGGACATCACCGCCCTGTTCGATGCCCTCCGCCCCGAGCTCGTCCGGCTGGTCACGGCCATCCTCGAATCGCCCGTCCGGCCCGATCCCAGGCTGCTCGACCGCGACTATCCGGTCGATCGCCAGCGGGTCCTGGGCGACCTGGCCGCGACCTGGCTGGGATTCGATTTCGAACGGGCGCCCTCGACGTCGCCGCGCACCGTTCTGCTCGGGGATCGGGCCGGGCGATACGCGGCTGACCACGCGGTTCGACCCCCGCGACTTCACCGAGAGCTTCTTCGGCGTCCTCCACGAAACGGGCCACGGCCTGTACGACCAGGGGCTCGATCCCCGGCACCACGGCACGCCGATGGGGGAGGCGGTTTCGCTCGGCGTGCACGAGTCGCAATCGAGGCTCTGGGAGAACTTCGTCGGCCGCAGCCGGGCGTTCTGGGACCATGCCCTGCCGATCGCCCGGGGACTATTCCCGTCGTCGCTGGGCGGGGTCGATCGCGACGCGTTCCACCTAGCGATCAACCGGGTCGAACCGTCGCTGATCCGCACCCAGGCCGACGAGGTGACCTACAACCTCCACGTCTTGATCCGCTTCCGCCTCGAACGCGACCTGATCGGCGGCGATCTGCCCGTCGGCGACCTGCCCGCCGCCTGGAACGCCGCCTACCGCGACAACCTGGGCATCGAGCCGAAGCACGACGGCGAGGGCTGCCTGCAGGACATCCACTGGAGCGCCGGGCTGTTCGGCTATTTCCCGACCTACACCCTGGGCAACCTCTTCGCCGCGCAGCTCCGGCACGCGGCCGCGCGCGACCTGGGCGACCTCGACGGGCCCGCCGCCCGGGGCGACCATTCGGCCCTGCTGGGCTGGCTCCGCGAGCGGATCCACCGGCAAGGGCAGCGATTCCGGCCCGCGCAGTTGATCGAACGGGCGACCGGCGAGCCGCCGACCTCGGCCCACCTGATCGGCGCCCTCAACGCCAAGTATCGCGAGCTGTACGCGATCTGACCGTCAAGGCTCGCACGGTTTGCCGGACCCCGCGAACTCGCAAGTCCGCCCCCCGAATTCGCCGGGATCGGCGGGCGTCGCGGCGGCGCGGGGGTATTGTTGGATATGAGGTTACCAAGGGGCCACCAGGATCATCGGTCGTCGGAAAGGAATATCCCCATGCGCGCGATCCGGCGGATTGCACTGGCCGCAACGATCGCGGCGTCCGCACTGGGCTGCCGGTCGGGCGGCGGGTCGGTCTCGCAGCGGCCCATCTTCTCGTCGGCGGGCAGCGAGCCGCCCCTCATCATCGGCAACGCCGAGCCCGGCGGGAGCGTGGCCGCGGCCAGCCCGCCCTCGGTGGTCGCCCGGGCGCCGAGCTGGGTCGACCGGCACCCGATGTTCTCCAAGCCCCGCCAGATGTACGAATCGACCAACGGCAACGCGGTGGTGAAGTCCGGATCGGCCGTGCTGGTGGGCGTCCCGGTCGGCGTGGTCGGCGAGATCCGGCAGGTCTTCACCGGCAACCAACCCTCCACGGCCGCGGTGACGCCCGCGGCGCCGGCCCACTAGCGCAAAAAACCAGGGGGAAGGGCCCCTCCCCCTGGTTCCGATCCGGACAGGAGCCGACGAAGCCGACCGCGTCAAGCCCCGGCGTTACGGGCCCGGCGTCGGATGCCGACGCCGACCAGGCCGGCGAGGCCCAGGCCGACCATCACGACCGTCGACGGCTCGGGAACGGCGTTCATCGACACGCCGTCCAGGAACGAGATCGGCGGGGCGCCGCCCGGGGTGCCGACGGCGAGGAAGCTCAGGCGTTGGGTCGCCGACGCGGCCGTGAAGGTCATCGACACCTGCTCCCAGGCGCCCACGCCGCCTTCGGGCAGGTTATAGGTCCTCGAACTCTGGGTCTGCGTGCCGAAAGTGACGTCCCAGCGCTCGGTCGTCGCACCCTTGAAGTTGAGCTGCTGGCCGGCGGCCTGGTAGAAGGTTAGCTGATACTGCTGGCCCACCGTCAGGCCGCTGATGTCCTGGTAGAAGGCGCTCGAATAACTCGGGTCGCCGTCGGACATGATGAAGTTCCCGCCGACCGGGCTCGTGGTCGGGAATGGCCCGTAGACGGCCAGGTAAAGGCTGGAGTTGTCCGCGGTCCCCGGGGCGCAGATGAAATTCAGGCGGCTGGCGTTGTTGACGGTCCAGCCCGTCGGGATCGCCGCGTTGAACTGCTTCTTCTGGCCGGCGCCGAAGCTGCCGGTGACCGATTCGAAGTTGCCGTTGGTGATCAATTCGGCGCGGGCCGGCGCGGCGAATCCCAGCGCGAGTGCGAAGACGGGTGCGAGCTTCCAGGCGAAACGATTCCGGAGCATTCCGAGTTCCTTCGGGCGAGTTGGAGTGAGTCCGGGGGAACATCCCCCTTGTTGCGGCGGCATGCCGCCCTGCGACCGCCCCGATCCCCGGCTTGGGGCCGCGGCGGAGTACCTTTCGCATCCCGCCGATCCGCGTCGATCGGGAGGATGCACGCGGGAATTCCGTGGTTGCGACGGTGATCCGTCGCGGTGGGGCGTTGCACCCCGCAGGCAGGAGTCGGGAACGGAGGCGGGCCGACGTCCCTCTCGGGCGATCGGCCCCCTTCGGTTTACCACCCTCCCGGGAATCCGGTCCGTCGAGGACCGGCCGGGATCAGGCGTTCTCGGCGCGGGCCCGGCGACGGATGCCGACGCCGACCAGGCCGGCGAGGCCCAGGCCGACCATCACGACCGTCGACGGCTCGGGAACGGCGTTCATCGACACGCCGTCGAGCAGCACGAACGGCGGCAGGTTGGAATCCGACGGCGTTCCCCTGGCGAGGAACGACAACTGTTGGTTGACCGCCTGGGCCGTGAACGTCAAGGTCGCGAGCCTCCAGCCGGAGAAGCCATGGCTCGGGACGCTCACCGTGGACGTGCTCAGGGTCTGGCTGCCCAGGCTGACCTGCCACCACTGGGTCGTGGCGCCGTCGAAGCCCGATTGCTGCGCACCGGCCCAGTAGAAGCTCACGTTGTACTGCTGGCCGACGGTCAGGCCGGTGATGTTCTGGGTCAGCGGGGCCGGGAAGTAGTTGGGATCGGACGCGATGAAGTTGCCCCCGTTGGGGCTGAGCGTCAGGCCGTTGTTCGAGCCGGTGCCGGGGCCCCACAGCTTCACGTTGCCGGAATAGCCGTTCGCCCCGGTCGTGTCGGCCGAAGTGCCCGAGGTGCCCGAGGCCGGGCGGTACAGAAAGGTGTAGCCCACGTTCCCCGAGCTGCCGCTCAACTGGTTCGTCCAGCCATTGATCGTGAAGCCGGAGTAATTCGGCATCCCATTGGTGGCGCTGCTGGTCGTCTCGAAGCCGCCGTTGGTGATGAAATCAGCCCGGGCGACGCCGGCGACGCCCATCGAAAAGGCAATGACGGAGGCAAGAGTCCTGGTCATGTTCTGGCAGTTCATCGGTACTCCTCAATCCCAATGAGCCTACGGGGTGATTCCCGAATTCCCGAACGCCACATCGGCGGGCCGCCTTGAGCGGCCGTGGATCGCGCCGGGCTCGGCGACGGTCGCCCAGCCGGTAACAACAACGACGGGGCCTTCGGGGCGGGACAGCCGCCGCGCCGCCCGGCGTCGGAAGCAACATCGTGCTGCCGGGCGTCCACGCAAGCATGCCGGTCTTGTCGATCCCGCAAGACATCGTGATGCGTTCAAGCATCACCCCCCGCGATCCCACCGGCGGCCGGCTTCCGGCCTCGGAGCGGGGGCGGCGGGTCGATCGACGCGCCGCCCCCGGGCGTGCGGGTCGTTCGGGGGCCGGGCTATCGGCTACCGCCAGGAGGCCGCGAACGCGTTCCCGGCCTTCGCGAGGATCCTCGACTCGTCGTCGAGGTCGGCGTTCGTGAACATCAAGAAGAAGGCCCGCGCGTCGGGATCGATCCAAAGGATCGACCCGGTGGCCCCCCAGTGGCCGAAGGTCCTGGGCCCGACGAGGTCGCCGAAGTGATCCGACCGGCCGGGCCAGGCGAGCCGCCAGCCAAGGCCCCAGGGGCGGCATCGCCGTTCCGCTTCGGGCAGAGCGGGCATCCCTTCGAGCTGGTTTCGGGTCATCGCCCGGATCGAAGGGACGCGAGATCGCGCGGCAATCGTTCTCATCGAGCATCGCCAGCGCGAATCGGGCCAGGTCGGCCGGGGTCGTCAGCAGGCCGCCCCAGGGCGAGCCGATGCCCAGCCAGTAGTCGCTGTTCCAGTTCCAGTCGACCTTCTCCATCTCGGGGGCCACCCGGAGTTCCGCGACCCGGGATCGCTTCCGATTTCCGAGGCCCAGGCAGGTGTCGTCCATGCCGAGCGGTGCGAAGATCTCTCGGGCGAGGAATTCGGCCGTCGGCAGGCCCGAGACCTTGCGGATCACGGCCGCCAGCATCAGGGTTCCCATGCTCTGGTAGCGGACGGCGGTGCCGGGGGCGAACAGTAGCGGCTGTCGGCAGGTCTCCTCGACGAACGCGCTCAGGGGGCAGTGGGCCGCCCGGAGCACCGCATTGCGGGGCAACTGATCGGGCAGGCCCGAGGTGTGGGTCATCAGATGGCGGACCGTCACCTCGCGTCGATCGCGGGCGCCCGAGTCGAACTCGGGGATCCACCGGACGAGCGGATCGTCCAGGGTGATGAGGCCCCGCTCGACCAGCCTCATCGCGCCGGCCACGACGATCGGCTTGGTGATCGACGCGACCAGGAACAGGGAATCGGGCCCCGGGGGGGCCGACCCGTCGCGCCGGAGCCGGCCGAAGAAGCGGGGCTCCAGGACGCGGCCATCCCGGCCGCCGCACCAGGCGATCGATGGGTACTCGCCCCGATCGGCGCGGTCCTTGAGGTCGGCGTCCAGCCGGGCGATCCCTCCTGGATCGAGGCCCGCCGATCCGGGGTCGCTCCACTCCGGGGGGTTGGCCATGGTGGGATCAGCCGCCGGCCTGTCGTTCGAGGTACGCGGAGACCAGGCTTCGCAGGCCGGCGCCCTCGACCTTCAGGCCGATCGCCTCGCCCCGCTCGAACACTTCCGAGGCGGGCCACCCTTGCACGCGGGCCAGGTGCAGCAGCACGAGCGCCGCGGCCCGCCCCCCCTTGCGGCACTGGACCAGCACCTTGCCGTCGGCCTGCTCGATGAAATCGGAGACGGCCGAGACGCCTTCGGCCGAGAGCGGGGCCGAGCCGACGGCGTAGTGGAGGTAATCGATCCCGTGGGCCCGGACCATCGCCCCCTCGGCATCGACGCCGATCGGCTGTTCGGGCTCGCCATCCTGGCGGAGGTTGACCACGCCCACATAGCCGCCCTCCCGGAGGGCGGAAATGTCGGCCCCCGAGGGCTGATCGGCGATGGCGATGGTCGGCGTGACGTCGCGGCTTTGCATCGGGGGATCCCTCCTGGGGCGCTAGTGCCCGCGGAATTGCCGTTCGATGATGGTCCAGATGTCCTGCAAATTGACGACCACCATGAGGGTCAGCAGCAGGATCAGGCCGATCCAGATCACCGGCATCTGGGCCGATTCGGGCAGCGGGCGGCCCCGGATCTTCTCGGCGAACAGGAACACCATCTGGCCGCCGTCGAGCGGCGGGATCGGCAGGAAGTTGAGGACGGCCAGGCTGATGCTGATCTGCCCCAGGAATCGCGTGAATTCCGGCCAGCCCTGGCGGGCGATCTCGCTGCCGCCGTCGACCAGGCCGATCGGCCCGCTCAGCGCCTTGCGGCTGACCCGCCCCTGCGTCAGGCTGCGGATCATCATCAGGACCTGGAGGCCATTCTCGTAGACATCGTCCAGGCCCCGCTTCATCGCATCGATCGTCCCCATCGGCGGGAGCATCCGCTTCATCTCGGCGAATCGCAGCCCCCGATCCGAGGAATACCACCCTTCGGCCGGCTCGGGCGACAGCTCGATCGGCTTGGCGGCGTTATCGACCACCAGGCCCAGCTTGATCCCGCGCACCCCCTGGGTGTTGATCATGAACAGGGGTGGCCAGGTGACGGCGTCTTCCCCCTCGGTGGCCAGGTCCTCCTTCGACTCGGCACCCTTGGCATCGGCCAGCTTGTAGTACTTCCATTTCACGATCGAGCCGGCCGCGATCCCGGCCTTTTCGGCCGGCGACCCGGGCTGGACGGCCTTCACCTTGGGCTCGATCCGGTAGCAAAGGCCGATCGAGGGCACGTCCAGCGGCGAGACCTGCGAGTGGATCGACGCCCTGCCGGTCGGCCTCGCCTCGGGGGTGACCTTCAGGGTGATCAGCTGCCCGTCGGGGTTCCCGGGCAACGACCGTCGCACGACGACCTCGGTCGGCCGATCGGCCCGGTCGAAGAACTCGAAGGGGAGCCGCATCGGGTCGAAATCGGCCCGGCCGTCCACCTTAACGATCCGATCGCCGGGGCGGAACCCGGCGACCTCGGCGGGGCTGTCCTTGCGGATCGAGTCCACCGGCCCGATCTCGAATCGCAGGCCATATTCCAGCATGGGGACCGGCGGCAGGGTCACGCGGCGGACCTCGCCGTCGGGGCGGGATGGTTTCTCGGCCGTCTCGGCCTGGCCCGCCTTGGCGGGCTGGCCCTCCTCCGCCTTCTCGTGGCGAACCTCGACGACGACCGGCACGTCCCGGTGGGCCGTCAGCAGCCGCTCGACATCCAGGACGGTCTCGACCGGCTCGATCGCCCCGCCTTCCGGGCCGATGCCGATGACCCGGTCGCCGGCCTCCAGGCCGGGATCGGGCCGGTCCTCGCCCAGGCCCGGTTGGGCGGCGTAGGGCCGCTCGGGCAACACCAGGGTATCCCGGGGGCCGACGAGGCCGACGGTCGGATTCCGATAGCCCGGCTCGATCCTCGGTTCCACCGCGATGGCCAGCGGCATGTCCTTGCCGGGCCGTCGGATCTCCAGCTTGAGCACCTCGCCGTGGCCGCTGAGCGCCGATCGGATCCGCAGGTCGAGGAAGCTCACGGGCCGCTTGCCGCCGATCGCCAGGATCTCGTCGCCGGGGCGGAGGCCGGCCGCGTAGGCGGGCGAGCCGCACTGGACGTCGCTGATGATCCCGGGGATCTCCTTCACCCCGTTGCGATAGACCACCGCGAAGCAGATCACGCCGAAGATCACGTTCATGATCACGCCGGCCGAGATGATCGCCATCCGGGCCCAGACCGACTTGTTGGGGTAGGCCCTCGGGTCGGTCGTCCGGCTCCCTTCCTCCTCGAACGCCTCGCCCAGCATCTTGACGAAGCCGCCCAGGGGGATCGCCGATAGGGCGTACTCGGTCTCGCCCGGCTGGGGCTTCGAGCCGGACGCCCCCTCGGCGGGGGCCAGGCGGGGGATGTCGGGGAGCGGGGTGCTGGACAGGAAACGGAAGCCGACCCCGCGACGCCACGCGATGATCGGCGTGCCGAAGCCGATCGAGAACTTCTCGACCTTCACCCCGTTCCACTTGGCCACGAGGAAGTGGCCCAGCTCGTGGACGAAGATCACGACGCCGAGGCCGAGGATGACTTGGATGTAGCTCAAGGGAACGGCTAGGGCCGCCAGTGCCCTACCTCCTGACGGGCCCACGCGTCGACCGCCCAGAGCTGGTCGAGCGTGGGGCGGGGGTCGAACGTATGATAGTCCAGCGCCGCGCGACAGGCGCGGGGGATGTCCAGGAAACGCAGGGTGCCGGCGAGGAATCGGGCCACCGCGGCCTCATTGGCCGCGTTCAGGGCCGCGCCCGCCGTGCCGCCCCTCCGCATCGCCTCGTAGCCGAGGTCCAGGCAGGGGAACGCCTCGCGGTCGGGCGGCTCGAAGTGCATCGTCATCGCCCGGGACAGGTCGAGCCGGGGGCTGGGGCAGGGGACCCGGTCGGGATACGTCAGGGCGTACTGGATCGGCAGCTTCATGTCGGGCGGCGAGAGCTGCGCGATCACGCTGCCGTCGGCGAACTCGACCATCGAATGCACGAGGCTCTCGGGGTGCACCACGACCTCGATCTGGTCGGGCTCCAGGTCGAACAGCCATCGGGCCTCGATCGCCTCCAGCGCCTTGTTCATCAGGGTGGCCGAGTCGATCGTGATCTTGGGCCCCATCGCCCAGGTCGGGTGCCTGAGCGCCTGCTCGGGCGTGACCTCGGCCAGCTCCCGCGTCGCCTTGCCCCGGAACGGGCCGCCCGAGGAGGTCAGGATGACCCGGCGGACTTCCGACCTCCGGCCCGACTTGAGTGCCTGGTGGATCGCCGAGTGCTCGCTATCGACCGGGAGGACCTCGGCGTTCCGCTCGCGGGCCAGGCCCATCACCAGCGGCCCGGCCATCACCAGCGTTTCCTTGTTGGCCAGGGCGATCGCCTTGCCCCGCTCGAGCGCCGCCCAGGTCCCCCGCAGGCCGGCGGCCCCCACGATCGCCGTCAGGACGCGGTCGGTCTGGGGATCCTGCACCATGCGGATCAGGCCGTCGAGCCCGCCCAAAACCTCGCAGTCCCGGCCGCGCAGGCCGCTGCGCACCGCCGGCACCGCATCGGGATCGGTCAGCACGACGTACCGAGGATGGACTTCGCGCGCCTGCTCGATCAGGCGATCGACGCTGGCATGGGCGCTGAGCCCGTAGGGCCGCAGCCGCCGGCCGCCGTCGTGCGCGAGGACGTCCAGGGCGCTGCGGCCGATCGACCCGGTGGACCCGAGAATGGCGATGTTCTGGAGGCGCATGAAATCCGGCCCAGTGGACGCGGTCGCGGGAATCCGCACCCGATCCTCGGCCGGATCGGCCCCGAATTCGCATTGTAAGGGCACCGGCCGCACCCGACAAGCCGGGCCCCGATCCGCGGGACCTTGACGGTTGGGCCGGCGGTCCTTCGCAAATCGATCCGGGCGCTTGCATTCGAACCGGGACGAAGGCATGATTGCCGGAAGGCCCGCGACGACCGCCGGGCGGGCCGAAATCTACCGAAGTGCCACGCCCCGGATCGCGCGGCCGCTTGCCTCCCAGCAGGCCCGCCCCTGCGGGGAACCCACGCCTCGTCGCTCGTCCTCGTATCTGAAAAAGGGATGGTCACCCGGCCGCACCCCGGGTCTGATCGGCCGCACCCCCCGGGGGGGGGTAGTCGTGCCGCGCCCGGAGGGGGGTCGCCCCTGGGAGACAACGCCGTGGCGACGGATGCATCAGTCGATGCGGTTCCCATCCTCCTCATCCCGGGTTCCGACCGGCCGGCCTCCGACCCGGTCCTGAAGACCGCCGGCGACCGCTCCGCCGAGCCGAGCCTCCCCGCCCTGGCCGACCCCATCGCCGACCACCTCGACCCCGCGCTCGCCGGACGCCGGGCCGACGTCGAGGAGAAGCATCGCCGGGTCATCGAGTACCTCGACCGCAACGGCCTGGATGCCGTCGTCCTGACCCGCGCCGATTCGATCGCCTGGTTCACCGGCGGCGCCGACCTCGGGCAGACGTTCGCCGGCGATTACGCCGCCGTGATGCTGTTCATCAACCGCAACAGCCGGGCCGTGCTGGCCGACAACGTCCACAGCGCCCGGGTGTTCGAGGAGGAGGTCGCCGGCCTCGGCTTCCAGCTCAAGGAACGGCCCTGGCACGACGACCCCCAGGATTTCGTCGCCGAGCTCTCCCACAACAAGAAGGTGGTCTCCGACAACGGCGTCCGCGGCCTCAAGAACGAGGCCGAGGCGATCCGGTCGCTCCGCCTGGTGCTCAGCCCCCGCGAACGCCAGATCCTCCGCGAGTTGGGCCGGGCCGTGACCCTGGCGGTCGAGGCGACCTGCCGGAACTTCCACCCCGGCGAGACCGAGGCCGACGTGGCCGGCCACCTGGCGCACCGGTTGATCCGCGAGGGGATCGCCCCGCAGGATATCCGGGTCGCCGGCGACGACCGCCTGGCCCGATACCGCCAGTTCAGCTTCAAGGCCGCCCCGATCCTCCGACGGGCCACGATCGCGGTGACCGGCCGCCGGCAGGGGGTCTGCGCCTCGGTCACGCGGACCGTCGCCTTCGGCCCCGTCGACGAGGCGACCCGCCAGGCCCATTACCTGTCGTCGATGGTCGATGCCACGTTCATCTACTTCTCGCGGCCCGGCGAGGTCGTCTCGGAGATCTTCCGGCGGGCCAAGCGGATCTACGAGAAGTTCGGCCACCCCGACGAATGGATGCTCGACTACCAGGGGTTCATCACCGGCCACCACCCCCGGGAGCGGATGCTCAAGCCCCACGACAACTTCCGCCTCGCGGCCGAGATGGCCGTCCGCTGGAGCCCCAGCGTCGGCGCCTGCTCGTCGGAGGATACGATCGTCGTCGACTCGCGGGGCGGCTACGAGGTCGTCACCGAGGCCCAGAACTGGCCCAAGGTCGGCGTCCAGGTCAAGGGTTACGCCCTGCCGAGGCCCAGCATCCTGATCCGATAGCGGGCCGGAAAAAGGTTCCTGACACCTTTTTTCCGGCCTCCGCCATTCCCGCCGCCCGGCCCGATCGATTACAATCGGGTTTTGCGCCCTCGAATCGCGTGAAGGAGTCCGGGCTTGGGCGAATCGGCGAAGCATCCTCGAATCGTGGTGGTCGGGGCCGGTTTGACCGGCCTGGTGGCGGCCTATCAGCTGACCCAGCGACGGACGGGCGGGGCCCAGCGGCCGCCCGAGGTGGTCGTGCTGGAGGCCCGCGATCGGGTCGGGGGCGCCATCTGGACCGAGCGTCGCGACGGCTTCACCCTCGAAGGCGGCGCCGATTCCTTCATCACCAACAAGCCCTGGGGCGTCGACCTCTGCCGCCGGATCGGCCTGGGCGATCGCCTGATCAGCCCCGACGCGCAGCACCGCCGCTCGTTCGTCGTCCGGCAAGGCAAGCTCCTGCCGGTGCCCGAGGGGTTCGTGCTGATGGCCCCCAGCCGGCTCCTGCCGCTGCTGACCTCGCCGATCCTGTCGATCCGCGGCAAGATGCGCATGCTGATGGACCTCGTCCTCCCCCGAGGGCCCGCCGGCACCGACGAAAGCCTGGCGGCGTTCGTCCGCAGGCGGATGGGGCGGGAGGCGCTCGACCGGCTCGTCCAGCCGCTCGTCGGCGGCATTTACACGGCCGACCCCAACGACCTCAGCCTCAAGGCCACCTTACCCCAGTTCCCCACGTACGAGCGCGAATCGCGCAGCGTGATCCTGGGCGCCATGCGCCAGGCCCGACGCGGGCGCCAGGCCGACCGGACTGCCTCGAGGCGCCCGGTACGGCCTGTTCGTGTCGATCGACGAGGGGATGGGGACCCTCCCCCAAACTCTGGCCGACGCCCTCCCGCCCGGCACGGTCCGCACCGGTACCGCCGTCCGACGGCTTTGGAAGCCCGAACCGCTCGGTCCCTGGCGATTGGAGTTGATGGACGGCCCGCCGATCGACGCCGACGCCGTCGTGCTGGCCACCGAGGCCCACGCCACCGCGCGCTTGATCGACGGCTTCGACCCCGAACTGGCGCTGGCCCAGCGGGCGATCCCGTATGCCTCGACCGCGATCGTCAACATCGCCTTCCGGCGCGACGCCATCCGCCACCCGCTCGACGGCTTCGGCGCGGTCGTGCCGATGATCGAGGGCCGCAAGGTGCTGGCGATCTCGTTCACCAGCGTCAAGTTCCCCCGCCGGGCCCCCGAAGGCACCGTCCTGATGCGGGTCTTCGTGGGCGGCGCCACGCAGCCCGACCTGTTCGAACTCGACGACGAATCGGTGGTCGCCCTGGTCCGCGAGGAACTCGGCCAGTTGATCGGCGCGAAGGGGGAGCCGCTGCTGGTCGACGTCGCCCGGCACGCCCGAGCGATGCCCCAGTACAGCCTGGGCCACCTCGACCGCGTCGAACGGATCGAATCCCTGGCCGCCCGCCACGACCGCCTGATCCTGGCCGGCAACGCCTTCCACGGCGTGGGAATCCCCGACTGCATCCGCTCGGGCCAGGAAGCGGCCGAGAAGACGATGGCCGACCTTGCCGATCCCGCCCGGATTGCCGCCGCCTGAGCCGCCGATCGTCGCGTTTCCGGCCGGACGGAGCATTCT
The DNA here is from genome assembly GCA_046350035.1 of Isosphaeraceae bacterium. Classification (GTDB taxonomy): domain Bacteria; phylum Planctomycetota; class Planctomycetia; order Isosphaerales; family Isosphaeraceae; genus CALLYK01. The sequence continues at coordinate 80,539 of JAXMBD010000023.1, forward strand.
CGACGGGCCCCGCGCCGGGTAGGATCCGGGCATTCCTTCCACCCGGAGCCTCCCCCAATGAACCGCAGATTCCCGATCGAATCCCCAATCACCCGTCGATCGTTCCTCGCCGGCGCCTCGGCGATCGCCGCGACGGCCGCCCTTCCGAAAGGCGCCTTCGGCCGCTCCGCCGACAAGCCGAATTCCGTCTTCAACGGCGTGCGGATCGGCTGCATCACCTACAGCTACCGGGGCGAGATCAACTCGGCCGAAGATACGCTCAAGGCCCTCGTCGAGGACGGCCTCAGCGAGGTCGAGCTGATGGACGGCCCGATCCTGTCCTACGCTGGGATCGAGCGGGGCAAGGCCCCGTCGCCCGACAAGGTCGATGCCCAGCTCGCGAAGGTCGCCGAGCTGCGCAAGATGTACAACGACGCCGGCGTGAACATCCACATCCACAAGATCCCATTCGGCAAGTCCGACGAGGAGATCGACTTCAACTTCCGCATCGCCCAGGCCCTGGGCGCCTCGGCGATCACGCTGGAACGTTCGGAGCCGATGGCGAAGCGGCTGGCCCCGTTCGCCGAGAAGTACAAGGTCCGCATCGGCTTCCACAACCACACCGACAACTACCCGATGCTCGAGAAGAACGACCCGATCCTCGACATCAGCCCGATGATCGGCTTCAACCTCGACATCGGCCACTACTACGCCGGCACGAAGGGCAAGTCGCCGATCCCCGTCCTGGAGAAGTACCACGACCGGATTACCAGCCTGCACCTGAAGGACCGCACGACCGACGGCAAGAACCTCCCCTGGGGCGAGGGCGGCACGCCGATCAAGGAAGTGTTGCAGTTGATGAAGAAGGAGAAGTGGACCTTCCCCGGGGATATCGAAGTCGAATACGCCATCCCCAAGGGCTCGACCGCCGTGGCCGAGGTGGCCAGGTGCGTCCGGTATTGCAGGGAAGCGCTGGCCTGATCGCGGCTTGATCGGCAAAATGAGGGGCCTCCCGCGAGGTCCCTATCCTCGCGGCCCAGTAGGCAAGATTGCGGCATTACCGGCTACGGCCATGACCGGCCAAGCACCTAAAATGGGGCCGAGCCCGGGACGAGTCCCATCCTACCGGTTCACGCTGGCGGACACCGTCCTGGCCCTCCCGCTGGTCGCGTGCCTGGCTCTCGCGGTCGTAGACGTTGCCCGCCAGCACGCCTTGATCCACTCGACTCAAATTTATGTATTTTCTATAATTTATAAAATCGCCTATTCGTTTGTCTTGGCCGGCCGGCCGCGGAGTATTCGGCTGCTGGATTATGGCCTCATATTCGTCCTGGCCGTGTCCGCGAGCCTTTGTTGCACACTGGGCGACCCGCCCGCGGACATCTCCGGCTGGGAGGGTTAAGTGAATCAGGTCAAGATCGAATCCACCTCAACCCTCCACCTCGGCACGGCCGGCTCGGCGTCGGCGACATCGCCCGCCGCGAACGTGGTCGGCTGGTCCTGGGCCTCGGCCCGGTAGCAGCGGATGAGGCCGGCCCTGGGGTCGACGTCCCAAACCACCCGGGTACCCGCCTGGAAGTAATCGGATCGCTTCTCGGCCATGGCCGCCTCGGCCGCCGGCCCGTAATCCCCTTTACTTCTCACTTCCGCAGCGAACGTCGGCGGGCCGAAGATGAAATCCATACGATTGGCAGAGGGCGGGCCGTCGTAATAGGACGCGTCCGGCGAGAACGACTCTCGGCCCGACGGCAATTCCGGCACGGCGAAACCCATGTTGTCGGTGAACGCTTTACCCTGGCCGGAGTTGCGGATGTGCATTTTCAGGCTGAGGAAGATCTCCCCGGCGATTTCGTTCGGCCTTTCCCCTGTGGGCATGAATTGCACGATCCTCCCGCCGATCAGCTCGGCCTTGCCTTCCACGCGGGCCAGGTCGTCGAGGGTAGCATTCGCCTTGCGAGTCGCGGAGGACATGGGAAGGTCTCCCGGCACCGGTGCGGGGCGGGCCTACGCCCCGAGTCATCCTAGGGTCCGTTCGACTCGGATGCAATCGGCATTGGCGACGTGCCCCGGGGAAGGGATCGCCCTTGAGATCGGCAAGAGGGGCCTTCCAAACCGTATCGACCGGCCCATCGTTTATCCCTTGTAGAACAAGAAGGCCGCGACGGCATAGCCGATGAGGCCGGCGAGGAGGCCGATCAAAGTCAGCGGCCAGAGTGCGGCCATGTAGTCTCCCAACGGCTCGCCGTTCAGCCAGGCGGAAAGCCCACCGCCGGCCCAGCCCAGGACGATGCCCAGGAGCAGGAAGTACCGCAACTTCAGCGATCCCGCAGTCCTCATGTTCATCGATCCGATCCTACCTTGCCTCCCGGGCCGGGTGCAGGATCGGGACGATCAGCGCGATGTTGACGAGGGCAGCATCCCGGCCAACCGCTCCATCCAGCTCAAGCGGGGCGACGACGCCGTCATCGTCGGGGCGGTCGGGGCCGGTGCCGAGCTCGGCCGGTTCGCCGTCCCGCCGGTCAGCATCCGGGCGCGGGCGGTGATGTCGGGCGTGAGTTGCGGTAGCCCGGGCGGGCGGTCGGCGGCGGGACCGGGTTGCGCGGGAGGGCCGTTCAGGGCCGTTTCATAAAAGCTGGACAGGCCGGGGCGCGTAGCGACGCGCCGCGATCACGGCGGTGGGCAGGTTAACCATCTCGCGGATCGGCCCGAGCGTGGGCAATTCCTCGTCGAGGATTTCCACCACGGCGGCGACCCGGCCGGGGTCGGGCATGTTCGGGTTGGGCAGGGCCGGCATCGGCGCCGGGGCAGGCACGGGGGTCGGCGTCGGCGTCGGCCGGCCGGCGAATTGCCCGAAGGATGCCGTGGGGATGGTCGCCGCCGCGATCGCCCCGAGGGCGGCCGTCCAGAGTCGCATGTTGCCCCTCCTTGCGGGCGGATCCTCCCCCCGCTGCTGGATCCTTCGACCGCTTTCTCCGGTGCAACCGAGCGATTCGCCCCGATACGATGGGGCCGTCGATGGCTCGCGACGGTCCACCCGGTAGGGGAGGTCGTGCGGGTCGGGAGGGTCGCGACGATGGCTCCGCGGGTATCGGTGGTGACGGGCGGTTCCAGCGGCATCGGCGCCGCGATTGCCCTGGGTTTGGCGCGCAGGGGCGACGACGTCGGCCTGATCTCCCGCAGGCCCGACGCCCTGGAAGCGGTCGCGGCCGAGATCCGCAAGATCGGCGGTAACGCCCGGGTCGCCCCCACCGATGTTTCCAACGGGCCTGCGGTCCGAACCGCCATCGGGCAAATTGCCGACGAATTCGGGCCGATCGACCTGCTGATCGCCTCGGCCGGCGTCGCCGAACGGAACCCGGCCGATGACTTCTCCGGCGATCGCCTGGCCCGCATCTTCGCGGTGAACGTGCTGGGCGCCGCGTATGCCTTCCAGGCGGTCCTGCCGTCGATGATCGAGCGGGGGCAGGGCCGGATCGTCGGCATCAGCAGCCTGGCCGGATTCCGGGCGGCGATGCCGGGCCATTCCGCCTACGCGGCCAGCAAGGCGGCCCTGTCCACCCTGCTGGAGGGGCTCCGCCTGGAGCTTCGCCCGAGGGGTGTCGGCGTCACGGCCGTGCATCCGGGGTTCGTCGACACGCCGATGACCGCCGGGGGCGGCTTCCGGCCCGGCATGATCGGGGCCGATCGCGCCGCCGGGATCATCCTGCTTGGGATCGAACGGGGTCGCGACCGGATCGATTTCCCCCGCCGGGCCGCCCTGCTGATGCAAATCCTGCGGGCCTGCCCCGACCCGATCCATCGGCGGATCGTCGATGGGATCTGGGGCTAGGCGCCCGCCGCCAAGCGTTGCCGATCCGGGCGATGCGCGAGGATGTTCCGAAAAGCCACGCGCGTCGATTCCGGGCGACGCGACGTCCTGCAGAGGAACCCCGCCCCGTCTCCCCTTCTGGAGGGGCAGGATCCGTCGGGGCCCGACCTAGGCTTCCGGGGCGGGGACGACGCACCGCCAACGCGTTGGGGAGCATCGGCATGTCGGCACAATTCGGGCCGTTTCTGGAGAAGATCATCCAGCTCGCCCTCTGGATGACGATCATCGTGGCCGCGTTCGTGCCGCTGGAGCGGCTCTTCGCGGTCCACCCGCATCGGGTCCTGCGCAAGGGGTTCTGGACCGACCTCGGCTATTACTTCCTCAACGGCCTGACGATCTCCACGCTGCTCAGCGTGCCGGCCAGCCTGCTCGGCTGGGGCGTCCACCAGCTCATCCCCGCGTCGTTCCTGGAGATGATGGGCAACTTGCCGCTCTGGGCCCGGATGTCGCTGGGCCTGGTGGCCGGCGAGATCGGCTACTACTGGGCCCACCGCTTCAGCCATGAAATCCCGTTCCTGTGGCGGTTCCACGCGATCCACCACAGCGCCGAGGAGGTCGATTTCCTGACGAATTCGCGGGCCCACCCGGTGGACATGGTCTTCAGCCGGTTCTGCGGGATCCTGCCGCTGTACGTGCTGGGCCTGGGCGGCCCATTGAACCTCGAAGGCAGCGTCGTGCCGATCGCGGTGACGCTATTCGGCACCTTGTGGGGGTTCTTCATCCACGCCAACGTCAAGTGGCGATTCGGCCCGCTCGAATGGCTGATCTCCACGCCCGCCTTCCACCACTGGCACCACACCAAGAGCGGCCCGATCAACCGCAACTACTCCTCCACGCTCCCCTGGCTCGACAAGCTCTTCGGCACGCTCTACCTGCCCAACCAGTTCCCCGACGACTACGGCATCAAGGGCCCGATGCCCGACCACCTGATCGACCAGCTCGTGCACCCGCTCTTCCCCCCGCCGGCCCGCAAGGCCCCCGCCGTGCCCGCCCTCGAAGAACCGCCGGGGCCGCAGGAAACGGCCGAGGAAGAGGCCGCCCACGCCGAGGCGATCGCCGGCTGACCGGGGGGATGCCCGCATCGCGACCGTGCCGGCGCCAGCCGAAGGCGAATCGATCCGCGTCGGCACGCTCGCCTCGGATTCCCGACGACGCGAGGATCGCCCCTGTCACCACGGGATCCTCTATACTGGGACCCGGTTGCGGGCCGACTCGGCGAGCGTCGCGACCGATCCCCCGACCCCGGGCGTCCGGTCGCATGGCCCTGAGCCGGACCAGGCCGCCGATCCGCCTCGGCTTCGGCCTTACCCCGTCCGAGCTTTTCCTCGCTCGCGGCGGTGGCCGACGTCCGGATGGTCGTCGGAGACATGGTCCGTCGCAACGGCCCGGGGCGCACACCGTCCCGCGATGCCCCGTCCCGCGACCCGGGCGACTTCGTGCCTCGGCCGGACCGGGCCCTGGCGCACCACGGCGACCGACGGGCCCCGCGCCCGATCCGTCGCGGGAGGTCCTTGCGATGCGTGCATCTCGTCTCGCGGCCGTTTCCGCGATCGTGTTGGCCCTGCCGGCCACGTCCCGGGGGGGCGACGTTTCCCTCGAAACCCTGAAGCGGGACCATCCCCGCGTGCTGGCGACGGCCGACGACTTCGCCGCCATCCCGACGTGCCGACCAACCCCGACGTCGCCGATGGTTGGCGTCGCTTCGCAAGGAGGCCGACGGCCTGCTCGCCAGGCCACTCCTGAAGTACGAGAAGCCCGACGGCAAGCGGCTCCTCTCGGTCAGCCGCGGGCGACCCGCCGGATGCAGACGCTGGGCCTGATCTACCAGGTCGACAAGGATCCCAAGTACCTGAGCGGACCTGCCGGGAGCTGGAAAATATCTGCGGATTCCCCGACTGGAACCCGTCGCATTTCCTCGACGTCGGCGAGATGACCCACGCCTGCGCCATCGGCTACGACTGGTTCCATGCCGGACTCGTCGAAAATCAGCGCCGGGTCGTCCGCGAGGCGATCGTGGCCAAGGGGCTCCAGCCCGGCCTGAAGGTCTACCGAGGGCAAGGGGCTGACCCAGGCGGTCCACAACTGGACCAGGTCTGCAATGGCGGCCTCACCCTGAGCGCGCCCTGGCGATCGCCGACGAGCCGCGGCTCGCCCGCGAAATCCTGACCGAGGCGGTCGCCAGCGTCCGGCTCGCGCTGGCGGAATACCCCCCCGACGGCGGCTACAAGGAAGGGCCCGGCTACTGGGTCTACGGCACGACCTTCAAGGTGTTGATGATCGCCGGCCTGGAGAGTGCCCTGGGCGACGACAGGGGCTGTCCGGCGCCGGGCCTGGACATCACCGGCTGGTTCCCCTTGCAGATGACCGGGCCGACGGGCAAGTCCTTCAACTACGCCGACGCGGGCGAAGGGAAGGCCCCTTCCTGCCTGCTCTGGCTGGGCCAAGTTCCGCCAGCCCCTCTTCGTGGCCCTGGCCTCGCGCGACGCCCGGCCCGAGCCGCTCGACCTGATCTGGGCGCCCCGACCGGCCCGCGGCCATCCTCCTGGGACTCCATGCCGAAGGCCGCCTACTTCCGTGGGCGGAGGTGGTGCGATCCGCGGGACCTGGACGACCCGGCCGCCACCTATGTCGGTTTCAAGGCCGGCTCCCCCACTTCAACCACGCGCAGATGGACGTGGGCAGCTTCGTCCTCGATGCCCTGGGCCAGCGATGGGCGATCGACCTGGGTGCCGACGACTACAACCTGCCCGGCTATTTCGAAACCCGGGACGGCCGCTGGAAGTTCTACCGCAATCGCCTGGCGAGGGCCATAACACGCTGGTATTCCCATCCCCCGACGGCCCGGACCAGGAGCGGGATCCGGTCGCGACGATCCGCAAGTTCGAAGGGCAGGGCGCGACCTCATGCGATCGCCGACCTGACCCCCGCCTACGGCGCCCGCCCCGCAAGGTCGTCCGCGGGGTCGCGCTGGAAAAGGGCCGCGACGTGCTGGTGCAGGACGAGATCGAGGCGAACGGCGAGGCACCGCTCTGGCAGATGCACACGAGGGCCGAAGTGCAGATCGCCCCCGACGGCCGTTCGGCAACGCTCCGGCAGCAAGGGAAAACCCTGACCGCCAGCCTCGTCGGCGAGGAGGATGCCCGGTTCACCTTGCGACCCGCCCGGCCGCTCGACGGTTCGCCCTCGGTACCGGGCCAAAAGTCCAACGAAGGCGTCCAGGTCTTGACGGTTCGATTGCCGGGGGCCGGGTCGGTCAAGCTGGGCGTCTGGTTCTCGCCCGACCGGACCCCGCCGCCGCGCGCCCTGTCCCCGCTCGACCGCTGGTGATGTTCGGACGCGATTTGGCGAGCGGATGGCGTGATCCGATCAGGCTGTCGCGATCGCCTTGCCCAACCGCTCGCGCTTGGCCCGGATGAACTTGAGGTGGTATTCGAGGTGTTCGATATAGTCGGGCACCAGCCCACCCACCGTCACGCGTCCGCGGACGCTGTGCGTGCCGGCGCGGTCGAAGGCGGCGTCGGGTAGGGTTCGGAGCACGCGGGCGAACTGGCGTCGGCCGACCTCGAAGAGCAGCAGGGCGTCGTCGATCGACTGATCGTCATAGGCCAGTTCGCGGGCATACGCCGATTCGTTGTAGTTGAGGAGGGTCGGCCCATCTTCCGCGAGGATCCGCTTCATCCGGTCGATCGAGACGGCGTCGCTGTCCGACAGGTGGATCACCACTTCCTCGATCGACCAGTCGCCCGGCCCCGGCCTGGCGAGCAGGTCCTCTCGCCCGAGCCCCTCGACAGACGCCCTCAGCAAGGCGCCACCCGCGGCGTACCGCTCGATCAGGTCGCGATCCACGCATCACCTCCGATTTCCAGGGCGATCCGTCCGAGTGATTCGGCCCTCCGACACTCCGGCCGTCATCCCGGTTCGCGCAAGGCGGCCCAACGGCCCCGATCCATCCGGTAGAGGCAATGTTCGCGGAGCCGATGGCCCTCGGGAAGGGCCGGGTGCGGGAACGTGCCGTCGGGGAGCATCCCCAGCCGCTCCATCACCGCCCTCGAACGGACGTTGAGGACCGAGGTGAACGACACGATCTCTTCCAGTTCCAGGGACTCGAATCCGAACCCGAGCGCCGCCCTGGCCGCCTCGGTCGCATAGCCGAATCCCCAGTGTTCGCGCGCGAGCCTCCAACCGACCTCGACGCACGGCGAGAACGGCAAGTCCCGCGACGGGATTTGCAGGCCGACGAACCCCAGGAAATCGCCCGTCGCGACCCTTTCGACCGCCCAGAGCCCCCAACCCTGGTCGGCGATCCGCCAGGCACAGAAATCGACCATCGCATCGCTGGCCGCGCGATCGAGCAAGGCCGGGAAGAACTCCATCACCGTCGGATCGGCCCCCATCGAGGCGAACGGTTCGCGATCGGAGTCCTTCCAGGGCCTCAGGAGCAGGCGTTCGGATTCGATCCGCGAGGGTTCCGCCATATCGGCTTCCGTAAGGCTCCTGGAAAGCGGGCCTCCTGCGCCGACGCCCGGGGAATTCGGGCGACCGGCGAGGTTCTCCGAAGGTTAGCAGGTCCCTTCGTCCCGAGACGACATGACTCCACCGTGAACGAGTGAATCTCGCCCTCGGTTTCGACGGAGCATTCACCTACCGGCGAATCAGCGGTGGCCCTGGCCGTCGTCCTTCCCGCCATGCCGGGGCAGGTTGTCGTCCGCGGTCGGATGCGTTGCTCGTTCGTCCAGTCCGCTGTGGCGGGCGAGGTTGTCGTCCGCGGTATTGTGATTGGCCCGGTCATTGGCCGCGTGGCGGACCTCGGTCGATCGGGTACCGCGGTGGTGGTGCGCACCATCATGGATGCCATGCATCCCGGACAGGGCAACCCGCCCTTCCAGGCCGTCGAAACCGAGGCCGCGTCGGCGATTCTCTCGGCGGGACTTCATCGGGAATTCCTCTCATGCGAGCGGGGAGATGGGGATTTCGACCTCCGTAGGGAGGAGCGGTAATCGGCATCCCGGTCCGCCAATTTTGCTTCGCCAGTCGACATCGGCCCGTCGTCCATGGCGATGCGCCCGCACCACATCGGCGGGCTCCCCTCCGGTTCGAGGACCAAGCGGGCGGGGGCCGCTCCTCCCTTTCCTTTCCCGCGTGCCATCCACCCGGGAGCCGCTCAGACTTCCGAGAAGGCCCGGGATGCAGGTCCGCTCAGCGAGAGGCTTGCTGTCTCCGCTCCTTGGCTTTCCAGGCGGCCCGCAGATTTTCGACCGAACGAGGCGACTGAGGAATGGGAGCAGGTCCCGCAGTTCAGTATCCGCCATCGAGCCCCTCGGCGGCCGTACATGGAGGTGATTGCGCTAATTCCGTTCGAGCTTCGACGAAGATTATCCATCCACCTTAAGGACCGGTTTAACGAAAGCCGGCGCGTTTCACCTTCTTCGGGTCCTTCACAGTATGTCCTGCGTCTCGGGATGGAACCGCCTTGTGCATCGTTCGGCCGACCAGACGAATCGCAGCAAGGCAGGGTCCCCGGAAAACCTGCCACCACGATCGCCTCGACGTAGGCCGCCCTGCTGAGGACCAAACCGCGCCAGGTCTACCAGGATTCCCGCCGATTCCAGGAATTCGCCGAGATGCAGGCGACGGTAAACCGCGAAAGGGTCCGACCCGGAAATCGACCGCGCCCAAGGCTATTCCCGGCGTCATCCTCGGAATAGATCAACGTCTCGTCGAGGTCCAGGATCATGTGGGTTTCGATCGGACACGATCCTCCTGACGCCACGCTACCGGACGCCGCCCGCCTTCGAGCATCCCGATGACCCTCTTCCGCTTCTTGGCCAGCGACGACGCCTCGATCATGCCCAGGGCGGTCAGGCCGTCCTCGCCCCGATGGTTCACATCCGCGCCTTTCTCGATCAGGTAGGCGAGGATCTGGGGATAGCCATAGATCGCGGCATGCGTGAGCGCCGTAAACCCGTCGTCATCGGCCGGATGAACGGCGGCCCCCGCCTCGATCAGGGCCCGGGCGATCTCCAGCGCGTCGTCCTCGCCGTTGTAAGGCGTAGCGCACGGCGAGTTGGAGAACCGTCCGATTCCAAAGGATCAACCGTATTGGGGTCAGTGCTTCGGCCAGCATCTGGAGCTTCCCGACCCTCAGGTTGCTTGCCCATCGAGGAACGCCGCGGGATTCGCCGGCGACTTCATTGAGGACTCCCTCCACCGATCCGGTCGCGTGGAGGAGGACGTACATCCGCAACTTCGGGATGCACGGTCAAGAATGCTGCAGGGGATCGAGCAACTCCGCCACCCGTTGGGCCCGGTAATCGAAGATCGCCTCCAGGTCGCGCCCGAATTCGCGGCCTGTGCATCAGCTCGCCGATCGGCCCGGCCAGCAGCCGGTACCGGACGGCGTCGCGGATGCGGGTGCCGCCATCGACCGCCTCGAACGTGTGCGTGTGGTGCAGGGCCGGTAGGGCCGCGGATCTGGTGATGAACCGGTGGGGGGCTCCCAGCTCTCGATGAGCGTGGGCGTGAGCACGTGGGAAGCCCAGCCGGGGGCGTGATCGCTTCGAGGTTGCGGGCGTCGCCGTGGAGACGCGAAGACCTCGTCGAGCGGCCGATCGAGCCACTGTTCGCGTTCGAGCAGGTGGATTCGCGCGTCGTCCACAAGGCCTGCCTTTCGCCGCCGGGGGTCAAGGAAAAGGGCCGCCGAACGGTCGACTTGCGGCCCTTGTTCCCGATTTCGGAAGTCGGCGACGACGCTCAACGCACCGCCTGCATACGGGCCGGCGGCCGACGTCAGCGAGGTGGTGGCCGCCAGGGCGATCCCGGCCGCGCCGACGAGCAGACGATCCGACTGATCAGGCCGTCGGCCGCCGAACAGGGCCGCCACCAGGTCGAACTGGAAGGGGCTTCGATCAGGCCCCAATTCAGGGCCCCGATGACCACGAGCGTCGGGGCAGCCAGTAGAGCGTCCTCATCGGTATATCCTCGATCGCGGGAGGCCCCGCGAGTTGCTGGGGATGGCAGGAGACCCGGGTCAGGGGCTAGCCCTCTCGGGCCCGGGCCGACCAGATCGACGACTTCACATTCGCCAGGGGCAGCGGGCCGGTCGGACCGGGGCCGGGCGGCCGTACCCCGCCCGCCCCGGGCCGGCGACCTCGGTTGGCCGGCGGCAACGACGCCGTGTCGATGATGGATCACGCCGTTGCTTGGGCGTCGGCCTTGGTCACCTACGTTGCCGATCATACGCCCGCCCTTCACCTCGACGAAACCGGCTTGCCTGGACGGTGTCGGCCTTGCTCAACCCCGACGACCTCGCCCGAGGTCACCTTGCCCTTGACGACGTGGTACAGCAGCACTTCCTTGAGCTTGGCCCTTGTCCTTGAGCAGGCCGTCGAGCGTATCCTTGTGGGGACCTGGCGACGCCTCGTCGGTCGGGGGCGAACTGCCGTCAGCAGGCCAGGGCCCTTGAGGGTGTCGACCAGCCCCGCCTCGGTCGCGGCGGTCAGCAGCGTCTTGAAGATGCCGGCCCCCTTGGCGGTCTCCACGATATCGTCCTGCAACGCCGATCCCGATCGCCAGAACCGCCATCAAGCCCAGTTGCCGATCATCGTCGTTCCCTTCTGCAGCGTCCTTCCCATCCGGCCGAGGCGACGCGCTTCGGCCACCGACCCGGACATGGAAATCGTCGTCGTTCGATTTACAGTAGGCGGACGATTCTCCAAGTAGGGGCCAGCGGGGAAATTCGGGAGTGGCACGCCGAAAACGTCCAAAACGTAGAATGTCCTGGGAAGGAGTGCGACCGCGTTACAGACGCCTACCCCTGCCCGGGGAAACGGATGGACGCACCGGAGACGGATCCGAGCAATCGCTATGCCAGCACCGCCGAGGTCGCCGAGGCCCTCGGCGTCGGCATCTCCACGGTCAAGCGGTGGGTCGACCAGGGGATCCTCCCCACTCGAACTGGCGCCCGGCAGCCGCCGCAAGATCCTGATGAGCGACGCCGCCCGGATCGTCCGCGAGGGCGATTTCCCCCGCCGCGACCTCTCCCGGCTGGGCCTGCCCGCCAACGCCGACGGGCCCGGCGACCCCCGAGCCGCCTCGGCCCTGGTCTTCGACGCAATGAGGCGGGGCGCCGCCGAGGAACTCGCCGCGATCCTCCTGGGAGAGTTCCGCTCCGGGCGGCCCGTCGAGGCCCTCGCCGATGCCATCGTCGCCCCCGCGATGCGGCGGATCGGCCGGGAATGGGCCGAGGGGCGGATGCTCGTCTGGCAGGAGCACCGCGCCACCCAGACCTGCGTGGCCGCCCTCCACGAACTCCGCGCCGCGATCGTGCCGGCCGACGACGACGGCAAGCGGCCGATGGCCCTGGGGGGCGGCCCCGAGGGCGACCCGTACGCGATGGCCAACCTCCTCGCCGAGCTGGCCCTGGCCTCGCACGGCTGGAAGGCGGTCAACCTCGGGCCCAACACGCCGCTGGCCTCCCTCCGCGCCGCCGTCGCGCAGCTCCGCCCCCGCCTCGTCTGGATCTCCGCCAGCCACCTCGCCGACACCTCCGGCTTCCTCGACGAATACCGGGCCCTCTACCGGGAGGCCGAGAAGCTCGGCACCGCCGTGGCGATCGGCGGCCCGGCCCTCACGCCCGAGATGCGGGCCCAGATGCCCTGCTCGACCCACGGCGAATCGATCACCCACCTAATCCACTTCGCCCGCGCCCTCAAGCCGCCGACCGGCCGGCCCCGCCGCGGCCGACCGCGTTCGTCCTGAGACCTCCGGCCCAATCCCGGCCGATAACCCCGCAAAATCGGGCCAATCGGCAAACCCGGCGATTTTCCAGGCCCTCCGATCCACGCCGACCCGTCGCGCCGTATGCAAACCCCTGGAGTCCCGCGATCGGGACGAACCCCCCAGGGCGTTCCTACGAAGGCGAGGCGGAACATGGCGGACAGCCCCCGGAAGCGCAAGACCGACGGCCGTCGGACGATCTCGGTCCCCCGGACGGAGGCGCAACGGCAACAATCGCGGGCCAACGGCTCGAAATCGAAAGGCCCGAAGACCGAGGCGGGCAAGGCGGCCTCGTCGGAGAACGCCCTGCTCCATGGGTTCTCGGGCAAGATGCTGGTGCCCAGGGCCCATCGACGCGCCTACAAATCCCGCTCGGAAGCGTTCGCCGAGGAGGCCGGCACCTCGCCGCTACTCCAGGGCCTGGCCGGGATCGCCGCCCTGGCGATGACCCAGACCGAGGTGCTCTGCGACTCGCGCAACAGGACCGCCGAGAAAAAAGCCCGGCGGATCCGCACCCAGGCCGAACGCCGATCGTCCCGGAAGTTGGAAGAAGCCCTGCAACTCTGGGCCTCGGGGAAGGGGACCGAAGCGATCGACGCGCTTTCCAGGATCCCCGACGGCTGTCGGCGGATCTCCGCGTGGTGGTCCGAGGTCGATCAGGTGGCCCGTTCGGTCGCGATGGGCACCCCGTTGGGCCCCGAATTCTGGGCCCGGCTCGACCAGCTCGAGCCGGCCATCCCTCGCGAATTCCGGCAGTACATGCGCGACTCGACCGCCCGATGGAGGGCCGCGCCGACGCCGCCGATGGGCGCCATCCGATCGTCGTTGGGCGTGATCGTCGAGCGATGGACGCAGCAGGCCGACCGCTTGCAGGCCGAGATCGAGGAGGACCTGCTCGAGAAGATCGCCCACGCCCACGCCGACATCGGCCGCGACGGCCAGCAGCGCCACCGATACCTCCAGGCCGCGCAAAACCAGTACCGCCAATCGGCCCGGCAAATCCTCCTGGAGCGCCGACGCCCCGGTTCGGCGGAGGAAGCCCGCCAGGACAAAGAATCCGGGCCCCCGCCACTGCCCGAAACCCCCGCGGAAATGGAATCGCCCGCGATGCCGGCGTGGACCAATCGCATCGCCACTTCAGCGATTCAGGACCGATTCGGATCCGACGAATCCGAAGACGAATCGTCGGACGAATTCACCGACCACCCGGACCCCGACGACGAACCCCACGAATCGGAAGAGGAGAAGGATGCGTTCCTCAACAAATGCCTCTACGGCAACCTCATTCCCGCGCAATCGATCCTCACGGATTACCGGCAAGACAATTCCGTCGATCTCGAATCGCGCAACATGGCGATTCCCCTCGTCCGTTCCAACCCCGACACATCCAGCAGCGTCCCCGGCCCATCGGCCGACTGGGTTGCCCACCCGGACGGCACGGTAACGCCCGCAGTGATCGGATTACGAAACGAACCCGAGAACTCGACGCAAGCTCTGGGAAAAGTCGATCTTGCGGAAACAAGCCCATCGAACCAGGGGCCGATTTCGGGCCCAACCGAATGGCCCGAGCAGCCTACCGGGTGGCATGCCCTCGTCCCCATGGGCATGCTCGACCAACCCCAGGTCCTCGCCGAAGAAGGCCCTGCCCAGCCTCCAGGG
>JAXMBD010000024.1:0-90039 GCA_046350035.1 Isosphaeraceae bacterium
CACGTCGGGGCCGAAACCGTTCGCCTCGGCGATCAGGGCATCGTAGAGCGGCTTCAGGCCGGCCCTGGGGCCTTCGAACAGGGCCGCGACGAGGCCGTCGGCGGAGGTCGGTTCGTCGTTCTCGGCCTGGAGGAACCGACGGGCGACGAGGTTGGCGTAGCCGTGGGTGAGGCCGTGCTCCTGCTTGAGGATCGCCAGGATCTCCCCATGCTTCGCCTTGCCCGTCGCGGCGGCGATCTTCAGCCAGGCGTCGAGGCTCTGGCCCGTCTTTTCCTCCAGGTTCGCGATCATGGTGCCGACCGCGTCGTCGATGATCTTGGCCATGCGGCTTCGGGCCTCGGGTTGGATCGGGAAAGGTTCTTTTGGGGTACTTTCGACGAATCGACCGGATCCTTCCTAACTTCACCCGCTCCGGCTCCACCCCAGCACGAAGCGCCAGCGAGGGAATCCAAGCCCCGCCGGCGTCATCCGATTCTCTCGCTGGCGCTTCGTGCTGGGGTGGCGCCGTTGAAGCCTCTTGCCGGAATTTCTCCGATCAGGCCCCGGCCATCGGCCAGTTCTCGGCGTGCGTCTTCTTGGGCGCGAGCGGGCCCAGGATCGTGAACAGGGCGTAGAGCACTTTCGTGCCCAGCGGCAACCGGCCGGTTTCGACCAGGGCCTTGAGGTTCTTGGTGATCAGCGGGCCGCCCTGCACCATCTGCTTCGACGTGGCCGTGCCCGGCGGCAGGCCGTCGAGCGTCATCGTGAATTCGGTCCCGCCGACCACCTCGCGAAGTTCATAGATGATCTTGCAAGGCGGGTCGTCGAACCTCGTAAATTTGAATGTGGTCACATAGCGATGCGGCGGGTCGATTTCGAGGACCTCGCCCACGATGCCGACGACCTTGCCGTCCTTCGACCGCATCTGGAACGGGGCGCCGGGCTTGAGGCCGGGGGTATGCAGGCGCATGTCGAACATCGCCTTCTGCACGCTGTCGGCCTTGGTGATCTCGCGCCAGACGGCGTCGATCGGCCCCTGGATGAACACCTGGAAGACCGCCCGCCCGGGTGGTTGCGATTGCGATGAATCAGGCATTCCTCTTCCTCGCTCGGCCCTTCGCCTTCTTTGCCATCTCCCCCGCCTCAACCGCCGCCTTGATGCGGGTCATCTCCGACGCGACCTCGCGGGCGAACTCGTTGGTGCAGGCCTCGTAGATGAGCCGGATCGGCACGGGGTTGAAGTACATCCGGCGCTCGCGGCCGACCTTCTCCGAATGGATCAGGCCGGCGGTTTCGAGGACGCGCAGGTGTTTCATCACCGCGATCCGGCTGGTCTCGAACCGCCCCGCCACATCCTCAACCCGGCTCCCCGGCGCCTCGCGCACGAGGGCCAGGATCCGCCTGCGATCGCGGTGCGCCAGGGCGTGAAACACGATGTCGAGGTCGTCGGGGTCCATGGTTTTATGTAACCGGATTGTTACCCATTCCGGGCGGCGAGTCAACCGGATTCGCTTGAGCCGAGGATTCGGCTGTCGGCGATATCGGGGGTATGGAACCCTCCTTCGCCCTTCGTACGCGGGCGGCGGTGTTGATCCCTCCGGGCTTGCTTGGCCCCGTCACGCACGTATTCGGCCGGGAATCGGGCAGGCTTTGATCGAAAAAGATCGAGATGGGGAGGGTAGTGGGTTGATTGGGCCTGTGGCAACGCGGACAATCGATCTTGACGACGGGAATCGTCATCCCTACAGTCCCGGCCCGAGAAGGGACGGGCCGAGGTCCCTCCGGGGATCCCGAGGATCGATCGCCAGGGAGGCTGCGATGATGAACGGCATGCTTAGACGGGCTGGCGCGATGCTGGCTATCGTGATCGGTTCGTCCCTGTCGGCCTCGGCCGATGCGCTGTACAAGCTCACGGAACTGGGGAGCCACTACTCCACCGTGTACAACAGCATCGATAATCAGGCAAACGTAATGGATTGGAAGGCCGATCCCTTGCCTACCGGCGGCTATATCTCGGGGGTCCTCAGGGAGCAAGGCAACCCGAGCCATGCCATCGAGAACTACCTGCGGCTGGGTGATAGCGACACCAATCTGTTGCCCCAGGCGTTGCGAACCCCCTACAAGGTGCAGATAACCGGAGTCAACTCGGACGGCATCGTGATCGGCAACCGTTATACGGAGGACGGCGGCAGCGGCTTCTACTACGACGTCAAATCGGGCCAACTGCACGATTTCAACCGCCTGCCCACCCAAACTCCTCGGGATCAACTCGTGATCTACGGGATCAACTCCTTAGGTCAAGCGGTGGGGACGGCGGTTGATAGCACGGGCCAGCGCGCGGTCTATTATCCCAGCCTATCAAGCGCGCCGATCGATCTTCAGAATTCGCTCCTGCCGAACACGAACTGGAGCATCGCTCTCGCCTCTGGGATTAACGATCATGGCCAGATTGTGGGCCTGGGCGCTACGGCGGGCTATCACGGGGGCATAGTTCGTTTGGATCCGTACCCCGTTCCCGAGCCAACCACGACCATTTTCTTCGGCTTGATGGCGCTGTCGGCGGCAGCGAGGATCGCGAGGAACTTCGTTCCCAGGTTGCAGCAACGTAGTAACGGTTGCTGATCCAATTCAGCAATTAATCACCGCGTGCGTGATTGCAAGCCGAGTTGATGCCGAGTGAAGGCATCGAACACAATTCCGTAATGAGCATGGATGCTCTCCGCTTCCAGGAGTTGCACCCATGTTCTTGTTTCCTCGATCCAGTAACGGCAAGCGTCGGCGATTCATCGATTTCGAACTCCTGGAGAAACGGATTGCCCTCGCGGCGATTTTCCTAATATCCCGCAACAAGGATTTCGTCGGCTACGATGCATCCGTAGGGCCCGATGGCAAAACGGATTTCGAGATTCAACTGACCGGTCTTACCGCAGGGAAAATCACATCTGCGGATGTCATTGGAACACTTGCCAATGGCGGATCAGTACATTGGAGGTACGGGGACAACCCGCAAGGTTATCCTTATGCCGACTTTCAGCGTATTGATACTATTAACGACATCTATTATCCCAAAGTTCTCAGCGATTCTCTGCCAGCAGCCCAAATCTACATCGGCCTTCCTCCCTCCAGCAGCCCGTTGTCCAGCCTGTCGGTCCACCTGAATTACGAGGATAGCAGCAACGACGTGACGGTTAACAGTTCGGGTACGCTGGACACTTCCCTATCGTCGGACATGGACGCGACCCGCGACTCGGTTACCCTGCCAACGGCCGGCGGTTCGGCGACGTTCCAGGCCCAGCAGTGGTCGTCCGACGTGTTCAGCGGACAACGCATCGGTGATATCCGCATTACCCTCGATTCCCTGCCCGCCGGCTATGCCTACGCGGACATTCGGGCCCTTTACCTGAGCGACGGCACCGGCGCCGTGCTTCCCGCCGTCAACAACGCGATCCAGACGGACCTGGATCAGGCAATCTGGGCCGGGAGCAACCTCAGCCCCAACCCTATCCCTCAAAAAGCAGCCCTGCGCCTCTCCTATCAGCAAGCGCCTGGTCCCAACCCCGGATACATCGCCGACATCGCCGTCCCGCCCATTCGCGCCAACGAGGCGGGGGTCACGATGACCTTGAGGATGGAACTCAAGCGTCCCGCCGACGCGGCGGCTACCTCGTTCTACACGCAATTCACCGGCCAGGCCGTCGACCTCAATCTGGTGCCGGCCCAGTGGAGCGGCCAGTACGGCGGGGTCCCTGGTTTTATGTAACCGAATCGCTACCTATTTGAAGCTGGGAGTCAAGCGAGACACGGGAGGACGGGACATGCGGGGGCCTCCGGGCGTGCTACCAGGCTCGCATGCTCGCCGGTCGCCTCGCTATCGATCGAGCGCAAGGGCCGATGGGAAGGCCGGCAGGCCCGGCCCGGAATCGGCCAGCGATATTCGGCACAAGGGCCGGAGAAATCCACCGTCCAGGCACAATCTGCTGTTGCCCACCCCCATTCGTGATTATTCTCGGAAGGCGGTCGATTTGTTGAGTTGATCCGTTCTGTTAGGTAGGGGGGCCGCGCGGGATGCCCGACGACGAGCGGCCGGCCCAGGTTCTGGAGTCTTACAGGTGCTACTTGATGCTCCTGGCGTCGGCCCGGATCGATACTCGCCTGCGGGCCAAGCTCGACCCGGCCGACCTGGTCCAGCAGGCGTTGGCCCGCGCCCTGGCGGCGAGCGATCGCTTCCGGGGCGACGACGAGCAGCTCGCGCGTTGGCTGAGGACGATCCTGGGCAACGTGCTGATCGACGCGGCCCGCAAGCACCTGGGCGCCGGGGGTCGGGGCTGGGAACGATCGCTCGAGCAGGCCCTGGAGCAATCTTCGGCGCGATTGGAGGCGTTCCTGGCCTCCGATTCGACCTCGCCGAGCGGCCGGGCCGAGCGGAACGAGCGGCTCAAGCGGCTGGCCGACGCCCTGGGGCGCCTGCCCGAGGACCAGCGGGATGCCGTCCGGCTGAGGCACCTGGAGGGCCTGGCGGTGAACGAGATCGCCGGGCGGATGGGGCGTACCGAGGCCTCGGTGGCGGGCCTGCTGCGACGGGGGCTTGGGGCGCTGAGGCACGATTTGGGAGAGCCGTGAGCGGGGGATGTCGTCCATGACGGGTGATGCGCCGACGGGTGACGATCGCTCCGGGCGGATCGACGAGGCCCTGGCCGATTATCTCCGCGCCATCGACGCCGGCCGGGCCCCCGACCCGACCGAGTTCGCGGCGAGGTTCCCCGACCTGGCGCCCGAGCTGGGCCGGGCCCTGGCCGACGCCGGCCTTGTGGATGCGATCGTCGCCCCGGCCCGCCCCGGCCCATCCCCGCCGCCGACCGGCGTCGAGACGACCCAGTCCATCACCCGAGGCGCGGACGCGACGGTCGATTTCACGCCGCCCGGCAGCACGCCCGACGCCACACGTCCGGATGGCGGCGAGCCCGCCGGGGACCGCATCGGCTACTTCGGCGACTATGAGTTGATCAAGGTCCTGGGCCAGGGCGGCATGGGGGTCGTCTACAAGGCCGTCCAGATCAGCCTGAATCGGCCCGTCGCGCTCAAGATGATCCGCGGCGGGGTCCTGGCCGACGGCGGCGATCGCCGCCGGTTCCAGAACGAGGCCGAGGCCGTCGCCCGGCTGGACCATCCGGGGATCGTACCGATCTACGAGGTCGGCGAGCACGACGGCCGCCCCTATTTCAGCATGCGGCTGATCCCCGGCGGCGGCCTCGACAGGGCCCTGGCCGCCTACAAGGCCGACCCCCGGTCCGCGGCCCGCTTGATGATCGGCGTGGCCGAGGCGGTCCACCATGCCCACCAGCGGGGGATCCTGCACCGGGACCTGAAGCCGGCCAACGTC
Organism: Isosphaeraceae bacterium; assembly: GCA_046350035.1. GTDB lineage: Bacteria > Planctomycetota > Planctomycetia > Isosphaerales > Isosphaeraceae > CALLYK01. The sequence continues at coordinate 5,360 of JAXMBD010000024.1, forward strand.
CTGCTCGACGACCGCGGCGAGCCGCACGTGACCGACTTCGGCCTGGCCAAGCGGGTGGACGGCGACAGCGAATTGACCGCCTCGGGGGCCATCCTGGGGACGCCCGCCTACATGGCGCCGGAGCAGGCCTCGGGCCGTCGAGGCGCCGTAACAACCTTAACAGACGTCTACGGCCTGGGGGCGATCCTGTATGCCCTGCTGGCCGGCCGGGCGCCGTTCCGGGGCGACTCGGTCCTGGAGACCCTGGAAGCCGTACGGGCACGCGCTCCCGAGCCCCCGTCCCGCCTGAATGGCCGGGTGCCGAGGGACCTGGAGGTGATCTGCCTGGCCTGCCTGGAGAAGGAGCCGAGGCTGCGGTTCCCCAGCGCCCAGGCGCTGGCCGACGACCTGCGCCGGTTCGTCGCCGGGGAGCCGATCGCCATCAGGCCGGTCGGGCAGGTCGAGCGGTTCCGGCTCTGGTGCCGGCGCAACCCCGTCGTGGCGGCCCTGGCCGGGGGCCTTTCCCTGGCGATGCTCGCGGGGACGATTGTGTCGCTTTACTTCGCCCGCGAGGCCCGGCAAGGGCAGGACGCCGCGGAGAAGAACGCGAGCAAGGCCACCGCCTTCGCCGAGCAACTCGGCCGCGAGAAGGAGCAGACCGAGCAGCAGGCGGGGCAGATCCGCGACTATGCCGGGCAACTCGAACGGGAACAGGAGGTGACCGAAACGTCCCTCTACGGGGCCGAGATGGGCCTCGCCCTTCGTGACCTCGACAACGCCAACTATGACCGGGTCCGCCGACGGCTGGAAGCCTACCGGCCCAAGTCATCCGATGGGCCCGATCGCCGGGGGTTCGAGTGGTTCTACCTGGAACGGTTGCTCAATCCCGTACCCTTGAGCTTCAAGTTCCCCCAATTCACGATGCCCAAGTCCCTCAGCCTGAATGGGAGGGTCCTCGCTAACCAGGAGATCGGCTCCCGGAGTTATGGCGCCTGGGACATCGTCGAAGGCCGGCCGTTGCAGCGATGGACCGCACTGGGCGAGGGCTCCGTGCTAGCCCTCGATCGCGACGGACGTTCCCTGGCGACCACGAGGAGGCGCCCGCCGACCATCCTGATCCGGGACGTGGCGTCCGGGCACGAGGTCCGATCGCTTCGGGCCCACGAAGCCGAGGTCCATGCCCTGGCCTTCCGCCCCGAAGGCGGCCTGCTAGCATCCGCCGATCTGGCCGGCGTCATCAAGCTGTGGGACATCCCGGAACGGGACCGCCTGGAACGAACCTTGAAGGGCCACGAAGGCCCGATCAGCTCCCTGCTGTTCCGCCCGGACGGACGGATTCTGGCCTCATGCGGCCTGGACGGGACGGCCCGGCTCTGGGACGTGCCGGAAGCCCGCGAACGGGCGGTCCTGGGGGGCCACGCCGGGCTCGTCGGTTCGGCCGCGTTCTCGCCCGATGGGCGACAACTGCTGACGGTCGATACCCGCGCGACCGCCCGGCTCTGGGATGTCGAATCGGGCCGGCTGATTCAAGCGATCCGCGGGCCAATGGCCGGCGCCGCCACGTTCGGACCGGGGGGGCCCCGCGTCCTGGGGACGCCGATGGCGGTCTTTTCCTGGCTGGCGGCGATCGATCGCGCCCAGTTGATGGCCGGAATCCCCGAGGATCGAGGCCGGCCCCGAGTCTGGGATGCCCAAACCGGCCGGGTACTCGTCGCCTTCAGCGGATCGGCCCGGAAATCGGGCTTCGCCCCGCTGGCCCACCCCGACGGCCGACGGGTCATCCTCCCCGACGCGTTCGAATCGAGATTGCAGGTTCTCGACGCTTCTCAGGATCCGGTGGCATTCGCCATCGTCGGCGGTGACCGGGACGCGGCCGACCTGGCCGTCGGGCCCGACGGTCGGGTGCTGGCAACGATCGGCTCCGACGACCTCGTGCGACTCCACGATCTCGAGGACGGATGGCTCGTCGCCACGCTCGATGGCCACCGTGGCAAGTCCCCCCAGCGCGCGAGGGTCGACGACGTTGTCGCCCCGAGCCGTTGCTTTCCGGGGCGACGGCCGGCTGGTCTCGGTCGGCTCGGACCGGACGATTCGCGTCTGGGATCCGGCCAGGGGCCTTCAGGAACGGGCGATCCCCCTCCGCCCCTTGCCGGCCCAGCCCGAGCGTAAGCCAGGCCAGGTCGCGGGCCCGGAGCCCGATCGCAATCCCCGCTTCGCGCTCTCGGGCGACGGCCGATCCTTCGCCCTGCTCGATGCGGACGGCGTCCTCCAATGCGTCGAGACGACGACCAGGGCGTTGGCCTGGGAACGATCGATCGACCACGGATCCGTCGCGAAACTGCTGTTCGCCACCGATGGCCGCCTGCTCGCCCTCGGGGCCGACGCCGCGCTCCGGGACGCCCGGACCGATGAAACGGTCCTAACTTTCCGGGGCGGTCCGGTCCCGATTGCATCGATCCGGGGATTGACCGCCGACCCGGCCCGCAGCCTGGCGATCTCCCAGGACGGTCGTTGGTTATGGGCCTCGGATGAGGAAGGCCGGATCGCGCTGTTCGATCTGGCCTCGTCGCAAAGGCGATGGATGGAGGGCCCGCGCCTCCCGACAGGCGATGAGCCGGCCAGGAAGCCCGATCTCGGGATGCCAGGGCCGGCCCGCCTGGCCTTCAGCCCGGACGGCCGCCGCCTGGCCACCTGGCACCGGTCGGACGGCCTGACCATCCGCGACCTGGCCACCGGCCGCGAATTGCTCAACCTGATCGACGAGGGGTCGGAATTGATGCGATTCGACGCCGATGGGCGTCGCCTGGTCGTCGCCACGCCGGGCGGTATCCGGGTGCTCGACACCCGCGACGACACGCCCGAATCCCGCGTCCGTCGCGAGGCGAGGGGCCTCGTTCACTGGCTTTTCGCCGAGGGCCTGGGTCGCGACGCCGTCCTCTCCCGCATCCGCGACGACCCGAGCCTGACCGAGGAGGTCCGCCGATCGGCACTGGAACTGGCCGCGCGCCGACCCGAACCGTTCCCCCCCGTGCCGTCGGTTGCCGAGGATGGCACGCCTTGACGATCCCAGCCCCATCCCCCCCGATGCGGAGTTCCCCCCATGTCCGCCCCAGCATCGCCGCGGCTTTACCGGACTGCCCTCGCCCTGATCGGGATCGGTGCCCTCCTGACCGGCCTGCCGCAACGCGCGGCCGCCCAGGCCGCGAAGGCCAAGCAAGCCGCCACCCCCGGGAAAAAAGAGGAAGCGAAACCGCCGGCCAAGCCGGCCCAGGCCAAGCCCGATGCCACGCCCTCGAAGGCCGAAGCCAGCAACAAGCCGGGGATGACCGAGAAGGACGACGCCGAGGTCTCCCGCTCCGTTGAGAAGAGGTTTCGGAATCTCAGCGACGAGGAGCGTGCCAAGTTGAAGGCCGCCGGCGAAGCGGAGCGCCAGGCCATCCTGAAGCGGGCCGGCTGGCGTCCCCAGGAGATCGCGTCCCCGTCGCTGGAAAGGCTGCTCAATCCGGGAGTCACCCCCCAGCCGCCCGCCCCGGACGGGTCGGCGATCCTCCTCCGACGCCGTCGCGACGAGGTGAAACGCCTGGAGGCCGAGTACGCCGCGAAGGGCCGGATGATCGACCCACAGCCCGTGGATCGGGCCCGCCTGATCTCCCAGCAGGAACAGGCCGTCGAGCGGGCCCGGAAGGCCTACGACGAGGCGGCCGACGAGGCAGCCGTCGCCGGAGTCGCGCTGGTGGAATACACCCAGGGGACACTCCCGGAGCAGCTCGGCAAGCTCGAAGCGGACATCGCCGCGGCCGTGCAGGATGCGGAGAAGGCCCAGCAGGAAGCCCGGGAGGCCGAGAAGGATGGGGGTGTGTCGGAGTCCAGGTCGCCGCAGGCGGCGCAGTTGAACTCCATGAGGGCGAGTGCGCAGGCCGACAACGCCAGGAATCGCCTGCAAGTTCTGAAGAAATTCGAGTCCGAAAGGAACATCCAGCAACTCAAGTTCGGCCTGAAAAAGTGCGAACTGATCGCGGCCACGCGATGGGCGGACGTGTGCCGGGAAGTGCGCAGGCTCGAGGAGTTGAAGAAAAGCCCGCCGGAAGCCCGGCCGGGCATGCTCGATCTCGAAGCCCAGTCCGCCAGGCGGCTCCAGACGTCGGTCGCCGGGCAGAGAAAAGTGGTCGAGTCGCTCTCGCGGGTCGCGGACGGCGAGAAGCTGCCCTCCGGGGATATCTTGAAGCTACTCCAGGAGGCGAGGGACCTCGAAGTCGCCGCCGGTCAGGACCTCGCCGCAGCGATGAAGTCGGCGGAAATCGTGGCGAACTGGCGCGCGGAGTTGAGGGAACTCGGCGAGCGCTTGCGAAAGGCCCGCGAGGACCTCGAACGCCAGCAAGGCGCCGTACCCGCCAACGCCCAGGGCCAACCCGCACGGGCCCCTGCCTCGACGAGGCCGGACGACCCCAGGCAGGCCGAGGCGACGGCCCTCATCCGCCGGCGTCGCGAAGAGGTCGGGCGCCTGGAAGCCGAATACAACGCCCAGCGCCGGCTCATCGCCTGGCAGATCTCCCGAATCGTGCAGACGGCGGCCCCGACCGGCCGCGATGGTGTCGCGCCGACGATTAAAGACGAAGCGACGCCCGAGAAGCAGGCCCGGCTGGCCGTGGATCAGGCTTCCAAGGATGTGGAAGTCGCCCAAATTCGGATCAGGGAATACCAGGAAGGAACTTTGAGGCAGGCGGTCCAATCGGCCGAAGGGGAGAAGATCCTCGCGGAGGTGGAGGTCAAGACAGCCGGCACAGAGTTCGATCTGGCCGGGAAGCGGGACCAGCAAGGCCTCTCGACGGCGTCTGCCACGACGAATGCCCTCCTCAAGCAGGAGAAGGCCAAAACCAAGGCCAATGCGGCGAGGGCCCGCATCCAGGAGTTGAACGATTACACCTCCCCGAGGGTCATCGCCGAACAAAACCGCGACCTTCAGCGGGCGGTCGCCGAGAAGCGGTTTCAGGAGGCCGTGTTGAAGATCGAGCAGGACAGGCAGGCGGCCCTGAACAAGCAATCCGACGAATTCGGCCCGCCGGTCGCGGAGGCTCGCGTCGCTCTGATCATCGATTCGGCGATCCTGAAGCGCACGAAGGCCGCCGATTTGCTGTCGAGGCTCGACGGCCGCGACCACATCTCCGCCGAGAGCGCCAAGGTACTCGCCGACGATACCCAGAAGAAGAAGGAAGAGGCGAAGAAGCTCGAAGGCGAGGCGCAACGAGAGGTCGAGAGGGCCCTGGAGCTGGCGAAGCTCGTCGCCGCCTGGCGGGAGGAGTTCCGGGACCTCGGCGACCGGCTCCGCCAGGCGCGTGCGGACCTCGAACGCCTGGAACCGAAGGCCCGGTGATGGCGGGGATGGGGTTCATTCCGGGTGGGCTTGCGGCCCGATTCGGCAGCACGACGCCACCGCGACCGGACGGCTCCCGCCCGGCGATTGCCGGCCGGCCATGGCCTGCACCGGGGCGTGGCCTTCAGCGGAGGCCAACAGCCTGACCCACCTCGGCGCCGGCGGGCCCCAGTCGAGCCGGTGGATGCGCTTGTGGATGTCGGTGTTGACCGAGTGATACGGGTGCGTCAGGTGGCCCGTATCGAACAGCGTGCGCATCGATTCGATGTCGTCCTGGCCGATGGCGTTGAGGAAGATCGATCGGAGGTAGTTGATCCCCTGGATCGACGGCTGGAACCGCTCGGCGTCGTAGAAGGTGGGCGACATCATCCGGGCGTGGATCACGCCCCAGCGGTCGCGGAGCTGGTTGGCGTCGATGCCTTCGTAGCGGAATTCGCCGCCGTCGTTGCGGAGGATCGCCACGGCGTTGTGGTAGCCCTGCAAGAGCAGGTCGACCGCCTTGCCGCCGAGCTGCGAGGCGTGGAACCGGTCGAACCGGATCGGCCGGCCCCCGCGCTGCGTGTGGCCGATTTTCCGGGTGAAGATCGCCGCGTCGGCACTTTCATTCCGGCGCTTGCGGGTGAAGAAGTCGTCGCCGATCCGCTCGACCAGCAGCCGCTTGATCGCCTCGGCGGCGCCCTGGTACTGGATGTTGCCGGCGGGGTCCTTGCTGGCGGTCACCGAGCCCAGGATCAGGCCGTCCTTGCCGCGGATGCCCTCGGAGATCACCAGCACGGCGTGCTTCTGGATGTCGAGCAGGCGGACCACGCGATCGACGAGGCGGTCGTCGTCGTGGGGGACCTCCGGGACGATGATGATGTCGGGCTGGCCGTAGGCGGTGCCCAGCGCGATCATGCCGCAGTCGCGGCCCATCACCTCGATGATGGCGATCCGCCGGTGGCTCTCGGCGGTCGTGCGGATCCTCTGGACGTTGCCGGTGGTGACAGCGACCGAGGTGGCGAAGCCGGGCGTGGAGTAGTTCACCATCTCGTCGAGCTCGAACGAACGCCCGGGCCGCTTGGCGTAGACGTAGCCGCGCGGGGTGTCGGCGGCGATCCGGTCGTACTCGTTGTGCTCGTCGAGGTAGTTCAGGCCGAGGTCGTTGTCGATCGTCTTGGGGGCCAGCACCGTGGGAAGGGCCTCGGCCAGGGCCTGCATGCCGTTGAGCGTGCCGTCGCCGCCGATGCAGATCAGGCCCTCGACCCGCAGGCGGGCCAGCCGGGCGACGACCTGCGCGATCCGCTCGGTGTCCCCGCTCTGGAGGTAGTCGCGCGAGGCGCCCAGGATGGTGCCGCCGCGGACCGGATCGAGCTCCGGGATCGGCTGGTAGAGCGGGTTCAAATGGACGTGCGGCACCTGGGGGTTCAGCAGGCCGCTGAACCCCATGAGGCCGAGCACCTCGACGCGGACTGGCTGGCGGCTCGACGGCGCGGATCGTGGCGTTGAGGGCGGGCGTGTCGCCGCCGGCGGTCAGGATCCCGATCCGTTTCATCAGGCCGTTTCAGGCCAACCGCACGGCCGGCCCCCTCGATCTCGATCAAGTCGCCGCGCTGACCATCTGCCGGCGTTTGCGGAGCTCGACCTCGCCGTTGACGCGGACCAGCCCCTCGGAAATCAGCAGCTTGGCCTGGCCACCGGACTCGACCAGATTGGCGAGTTTGAGCGCCTGGGTCAAGTTGATCGGCTTATCGCCGACGTCGAGGGTCTCGCTCATCGCGCCCGCCTCCCGCTTCGGCGCCCCCGGTGGCCTCGCGGGCGCGGGACTCGACCGCCTTGGTCATCGCCCGGCCGATCCGCTTGCCGCCCTCTTCGAGGAGGTCGCCGATCAGGTTATCGGCGTCATCGTCGCCCTCTTCGGCTTTCGGCTCGCGATCGCGGCGGGCGAGGCGGGGCGTTTCGTCCTCCTCGGCGGTCGCCGGCTCCTCGGCAAATTCGCCCGGCTCGGCCTCGACCAGGCCCTCGTCGTGCGCGGCCTTCCAGAAGGGGTAGGTCGCCTTGTGGATCGACTCGGGCAGGGCGTCGTGGACGGTGTCGAGGATCCGATTGATCGCCTTGCCGGAGGTGCTGGTGAGGACCGGCTGGCGGGTATTGGGGGCCAGGCTGATGGTCAACACGGTGCCGACGATGGCCAGGGCCATCCCGCCGACGGCCCCCACGATGCCTCCGAGGTGGCGGTCATAGGCCTCGAACTTGGCCTTCCGCAAGGCCAGGCGCACCAGCCACGCGGCCAGGAAGATCCCGCCCGAGACGAGCACGTACGAGGTCGCCAGGGCCAGCAACCAGGAGACGCTGGCATTCCCCGGGAAGCTGGGGGCCAGCTTGCCCGCGGCCGGATAGGCGACGAGGTAGCCCAGGACCAGCGACGCGACCGAGGCGAGCTGCCAGGTGAGCCCCTTCCAGGCCCCCCAGATGAATCCGGCGAGGATCACGCCGAGGAAGACGCCGTCGAAGACCGTGAACGTCATGGTGGATCAACCTCCTGTTGACCGGGTCGCGGGCGGGGACTCCCCCCGGGGCGACGATCCTACGACGAACCGCCGGGGGTGGGAAGGCCGATCGGGGCGGCCGTTGAGGCCGCGGTCGAGGCCGCTGCGTTGCATTCCTTCAACGTTTCCCGCCCCGGGATCGGGTCGGGGGTTGAGCCGCGGGGGAGCCCAGGGCCATAACGGATGGGGCCCCGGGAAGGGATTGGGATAGGAGCTGGGTTTGGGCGGCGTCCCCTCATAGTTCTGACGGTCCGATATTCCGGTGCAGTCTCATGACGATGTGGCTCGAGTCCTTGACGCGGTCCCGGAGGGGAGAAGCCGAGGCCGCCGAGCGGCTCCTGCCCCTGGTCTACGACGAACTCCGGCGGCTGGCCGCGCACCGGCTAGCGAGCGAGCGACCCGGCCAGACACTCCAGGCGACCGCCCTGGTCCATGAGGCCTACCTCCGGCTGGTGGGCGAATCGGACCCCGGCTGGAATGGCCGAGGCCATTTCTTCGGCGCGGCGGCCGAGGCAATGCGCCGGATCCTCGTCGATAACGCCCGCAAAAAGGGCCGGCTCAAGCGGGGCGGAGGCCATCAACAGGTAGAGCTCGACGACATAGAGGTGCCCAACGCCGGCGCGGACTGCGACCTGCTGGCGCTCGACGAGGCGCTCGGCCGCCTGGAGGCGATCGACAAGCCCAAGGCCGACCTGGTGAAGCTCCGCTACTTCACTGGCCTCTCGATCGAGGAGGTCGCCAACGCCCTCGGCATCTCGCGGGCCACCGCCGCCCGACACTGGCATTTCGCCAAGGTCTGGCTGTTCAGCGAGCTCCGCGGGGCGGATGGCGATCAGCCGGTCCGAGGAAACTGATCGGCGCGTGAGGCGCGCCGGGCGCCGATGTCGCACGGACTGATGGCCCGAGAATTCGGCGATCGGGATCGCCGGGGTGGGCCGCACCGCGGTCGGGCCGTCGATCGCGTACCCAAGCACTCCATCCGTCGAACAGAGCCGGTGACTAGCTAGTACCGGCGATCTGGCGCGAGATGGACCTGTTTGGTTGCGCGTCGGATCAGGACGGGACTCGGGAGCGGATAGCAGCGATGTATCTTCTCAGGGAGCCTGCTCACATGCGTTCGAACGTTCGCGTCGGTCTGATGGCGGCGTCGGCCGTCCTGCTTGTGGGAACAAGCCGGGATGCCCGGGCGGATTATAGCCCGCAGTTTATCTCCGTCGTCTCTGAAGGCAATAACTGGCGGTGGACCTATAACGTACTTTGGGGCAGCCAGACCGGTGGGATTGCACAGCTCCAGACTGGCAACGGCACGCTCGCCCCGGGCGCGGTCGGGTCCCAGGATTTCCTCACCCTCTACGATATCCAGGGCTACATCCCCGGTTCGGCCATCGCCGGGGGCTCTCATACCCTGCTTAATCCCGTGGTGACTGTGGGCGTGACCGCCCCGAACACCTCGCCTATCGACGACCCGGGAGTGGCCAACCTGACCTTCCGCTTCAACGCCGGCACCCAATCCGGCGACGCGACTTTCACGGGGTTCTCATTCCTCTCATCGTTCGGCCAAGCCGAAAGCCGCCTGGGCTTCTACACCTCGCAGTTCACCAGGACATCCAGTGCCAACTCCAAGGTTGGCGAGATTGGCCAAGTCCTCCTCCCCGGGGTCGTACCCGAACCGAGCAGTTTATCGCTCGTCGGCCTGGGCCTGGTCGGCCTCATCGGCTACGGTTATCGCCGTCGCCGACAGAAATGAGAAGTTTGGAGGGAGAGGCCTGAAGATGTTTCCCGGTTACGCTGTGCCGCCCTGGGATTGCGATGGCGCGTGATCTCGGGCGATTCTTGAAGCCTGGCCCCACGATGAAGTGGGGTTAGCCTCCAGGATGAAATCCCCCCCCAGTACGGATCGGCCTGATCTGCACCCCGACCTGATCGTCCCATTCTCCGGTAAATGTAAGTTCACTCGCGATTCGGGGATCCTGGCATGAGCCCGACCTCACCGGATTTTGAGGAGATCTTTTTCACCGCGAGGGAAATCGACGACGAGTCGGCACGATCGGCCTACCTGGACGAGGCGTGCGGCGAGGATGCCGAACTGCGCGATCAGGTCGAGCGGTGGCTCGCCTCCGATCCCCTGGTGAGCCGGTTCCTCGAATCGCCAGCCTCGGAGACCACGACCTTCGTCGAGATACCCGCACCGGGGCACGGCACGGACATCGGACCGTATCGGCTGCTGGAGCCGATCGGCGAGGGGGGCATGGGCGTGGTCTATGTGGCCGAACAAACCGAGCCCGTCCGCCGCAAGGTGGCGTTGAAGATCATCAAGCCGGGGATGGATTCGAAACAGGTGATCGCCCGGTTCGAAGCCGAGCGACAGGCGTTGGCCCTGATGGACCACCCCAACATCGCCCGCGTCCTCGACGGCGGGGCCACCGATTCGGGGCGGCCTTACTTCGTCATGGAACTGGTCCGCGGGATCCCGATCACCGACTATTGCGATCGCGAACATCTCACGATCGCCGAGCGGCTCGAACTCTTCGTCCTCGTCTGCCGGGCCGTGCAGCATGCGCACCAGAAGGGGGTCATCCACCGCGACCTGAAGCCCTCGAATATCCTGGTCACGGTCATCGACGGCGTGGCCGTGCCCAAGGTGATCGACTTCGGCGTCGCCAAGGCCACCGGCACTCGGCTCACGGATCAAACGATCCACACCGGCTTCCACCAGCTCCTCGGGACGCCGCTGTACATGAGCCCCGAGCAGGCCGACCTGTCGGGCGTGGACGTGGACACCCGCAGCGACGTCTATTCGTTGGGTGTGCTCCTGTACGAGCTCCTCACGGGGACGACTCCGTTCGACTCGGAGGCGTTGAAACGGGCGGCCTTCGACGAGATGCGCCGCATCATCCGCGAGGAGGAACCGCCAAAACCGAGCACGCGGCTGAATTCCCTCGGCGGGGCGCTCACGACCGTCTCGGCCCGGCGCAAGGCCGATCCCAGGCGGCTCGGTTCGTCCATCCGGGGCGAGCTCGACTGGGTCGTGATGAAGGCGTTGGCGAAGGACCGCGGTCGACGCTACGAGACGGCCCACGAATTCGCCGCCGACCTGATGAACTACCTGGTCGGCCGGCCGGTGGAGGCATGCCCGCCCTCGGCGCTGTACCGGCTTCGCAAGTTCGCACGCAGGAACCGGGTTGCCCTCATCGCCACGGTCCTCATCACGACATCCCTGCTGGCGGGCTCGATCGTCAGCACCTGGAAGGCCATCGAGGCCAGGAATGCACGCCGGGAGACGGCGAGGGCCCTGAGTAAGGCCGAGGATCGCCTGCAACTGGCCCGTCAGGCCGCGGACGACATGTACACCGAGGTGGCCGAGAAGTGGCTGTCGCAGCAAGCCGGCCTGACTTACCTCCAACGGCGATTCCTGGGGAAGGCCCTGGCATTCTACCAGCGGCTGGCCAGTGAGCAGGGCGAGGATCCCAGCGTTCGGTACGAAACGGGGAGGGCCGAGCAGCGCGTGGCCGAGATCCAGAGGAAGCTCGGGAACCACGCGGAGGCCGAGGCCGCCTATGGAAGGGCCGTCGCGATCTTCCAGGGGCTATCGCGGGAAGCCGACGACCGGCCCGAGTACAAGCAGGAGCTCGCGCAGGCCCGCACGAATCTCGGGCATCTTCTCCTGATGACGGGAAGGCCGCGCGATGCGGAGGGTAAGCTCCGCCTTGCACTGGAATTGCGCGAGTCGCTTTGCGGTCGGTTCCCCGACGAAGCACTTTACGTGAAGGACCTCGCCCGGACCTACCACAGGCTCGGTGACGTGATGGAAGCCACCGGACGAAGCCGCGAGGCGGAGGCCGCCTTCCGCCGAAGCATGGGTCTCCTGGAGCCGCTGCTCGGCCGTTCGCCCGACGACCCTCAACTGCGGCTTCATCTCGCTCGCTCGCGGGGGAGCGTGGCCAGGGCGATCGGAAAGGACCGGCCCGAAGAAGCCCAGGAGATCCTCAGGAAAGTGGCGGAAGACGGCGAGGCCCTCCTGGCCGACGAGCCCGGAGATGCCGAGCTACGGGTGCTCCTGGCCGGTAGCCACAACAGCCTGGGACTCCTCCAGCAGAAGCTCGGCCTCGCCGAGGACTCGAAGGCCAGCCATCGAAGAGCCCTGACGCTCTACGAGGGGTTGGCCGCTGACTTCCCCCAGGTCCCGGACTACCGGAATCGGCTGGCGACTGTCCTCAATAACCTGGGGACCGCCCTGAAAGAGGACGGTCGGACCGCAGAAGCAACGCGGCTGCATGACCGGGCGCTGGAGGTCCGGGAGCATTTGGCGGCCGACTACCCCGAAGTGCCCGACTATCGGAGCCGGGTCGGCGGCAGCCTGAGCAACCTGGCCGGCATTGCGCTGCGTTGCGGCGAGTTGGATGAGGCAAAGGTCCTCCTGGAAAGGGCGATCGCCCATCAGCGAGCCGCCCTGAAAATCAACCCGGACCATCCGACGTACCGTCAGTTCCTCCTCAACCATCTCGCCCTCCTGAACGACTTGGGGATGCTGTTCTTCAAGTCCGAAAGGCCCACCGAGGCCGAAACCGTATTTCGACGCGCGACCGAGGCCTATCAGGAATGGGCGGCCGCGCCATCGGCCCCCGACCTCGGAGGCGAGATGGCCGTGTCCCGGAGCAACCTGTCGGCGGTACTGAAGGACGCGGGCCGGCATGACGAGGCAGAGGATTTGGCCCGCATCGCCCTGGAGGTCCAGGAGAGGCTCGTCGCCGAAGCCCCTTCGGTGCAGTTGCACCGGGACAGCTTGCAGCGGACCTGCTGGAACCTGGGCTTGCTCCTCGCGGAACTTCCGGATGACCGGGGACAATTTGAGGAGGCCGCTCGCCTCTACCGGCGCGCTCTGGAACTCTCCGAGGGGCTGGCCGCCGAGAACCCCGACGTCGTTCGGTACAGGCTGGACCTGGCCCGGAACGCGGATGCAGTGGGTCGTCTGCTCCGCCGAACGCGGGATTTCCCCGGGGCCGAACGGGCCGGGCAACGGGCCGCCGAGGCGCAGGAGGCGCTCGCTGCGAGCCGGCTGGACGACTTCGAGGTACGCATGTGGGCCGGGGCGTATCTGCACAATCTGGCCGAGACGCTCCGAGTGGTGGACCGGGTCGCGGACGCCCGGCCGCTCCTGGAGCGGGCCGTCGTGCATCAGCTTGCCGCCCTGAAACTCAAGCCCGGGTACCCGACGGCCCGCGAGTTCCTCTCCAACCACCTCACAAGCCTGAGGGAGGTCCTGGTCGCGCTCGGAGACGATGATGCGGCGAGGGAATTGACCGAGCGGGTCATCGTCGAGTCGGAGGACCTGGGGCAGTGAGCCCCATTGCGTAAGGCAGAGGTCCCGGGAGCACTCGCCGGCCGGAATTAGTCCGGGCCGCGAATCGGGCCCCTCGCGAAGAAGCACCAACCCCGTCGGGTCACCAAGCGGACCCCGCAAACGTCCCTGGTGCGCGCCGAGCGCACCCCTCCCATCCCCATCCCGCACCTCGAACCTCACGGAGTTCCGTCATGAATTTGCCATTCTCGAGCCGTCCCCGACCCGCCACGAAGGCCCACCGCCGTCCCCGAACTCGTAAGGCCTGTCAGCCCGGCCTCCACGCTCTCGAGGGCCGCATCGTCCTCTCCGCCATCTTCGACTCCGTCCTGAGTGTCGGCAATGACGTCGGCTACCTCGATCCGGAGGACAACGCCGTGGACGCGGCCGGGAACACCTATGTGACCGGCCGCTTCGCCAAGACGATCGACTTCGACCCTCTGGTCAACCGCGCGGACGGCTCGGACATCCTCACCGCCCGGGGTACCACCGACGCCTTCGTCGCCAAGTACGCCCCCGGCGGCACGCTCGTCTGGGCCCGTCGGATGGGAAGCGACTACGTGCGGAGCTACAGCCCGGTAAAGGCGAGCGATCCGACCGAAGGCGGGCAAGGATTGGCCGTCGATGGGTCGGGCAACGTCGTCGTGACCGGGCACTTCACCGGCCAGGCGGACTTCGGCACCATCACCCTGACCGGGGCCGGCAGCGGCGACGTGTACGTGGCCAAGCTCAACGCTGCGGGCAGCTTCCTCTGGGCCAACAGGTGGGGCGGGGCGACATTCGACCGCGGCAATGCCATCGCCGTCGACGCCGACGGCAGCGTCATCTCTACCGGATATACGGCCCCGATCACCTCCAGCGGCGGCTGGTACGCCGACGGCTTCGAGGTTCACAAGTACAGCCCGACCGGGGCCGCCGTCTGGACCAAGCGGATCGACAACTACGGCGGCATCGCCGATGGCCTGGCGGCCGATCCCGCCGGCAACGTCTACGTCAGCGGCAGCTTCAGCGGGACGGCGGACTTCAACCCCGACCCCAAGAAGTCCAATTCCGTCACCGGGTCGACCGTGGTGAGCGGCGGGCAGGGCGTGAACGGCTTCGTCCTCAAGCTCACGGCGACCGGGGTCTTCGCATGGGTGTCACCGTTCGTGGCCAAGACGTCGGAGGTCTCGGGCTCGGCCGTGTACTGCAACGACATCGCCGTAGATTCCGCCGGCAACGTCATCTTTGGCGGCGCGTACTACGGTCAGGTCGATTTCAACCCGAGCGCCGCGGGGAATTACCGGCTTCCGACGGGAATCGGCGACAACTCCTATGTGACCAAGCTCTCGCCGAGCGGGTCGCTCGTGTGGGCCAACCGGCTGGGCGGCGCCCGACTCCGGTCGGTGGCGGTCGACTCGTCCGGGGCCGTCTACACCGCTGGCGCCTTCGTCAACCTCTTCGAACCCGGCTTCGGCCAGCCGGCGGCGACGAGCAACGGGAATTACCAAGCATTCGTGACAAAGTACTCCGGTGCGGGCGCCCTGGACTGGTCGGCGACCTTCGGCGGCCCCGGGTCCGAAGAGGCGAAGGCCATCTGTATCGATGCCGCCGGCTCAATCTACATCGCCGGCGCGTTCCAGGAGGACCCGGCCAATCCCGGTGCCGCCGACTTCGACCCGGACCCGGTCGCCAAGCATGAGTTGCCCAACACCAGCCTCATCGACATATTTCTCCTGAAGCTGAGGCAGTCGTGATCGGGCCATGGTTCGTAGCGTGCGTCGTGGACGCACCGTCCGCTTGGGGCAAGGCCGCCTTCATTCCAGGTGACCAAACGCGAGCCGATTGACGAGGTCGGTCGCGGTGCGTCTCACTGGCGCTCGACAGCACCCTACGCACTGGTCGGCAGAGCCATCCACCCGTGCCGCCCGGCCGCGATTCAGGGGCGTTTCGCAGCAGGCGCGTTGGGGCCTTTCGGGCCGACGCGGGTGTGCTCCCGGAACAGGTCCATCAGCTTCAGGGCGGGGCCGGTCAGCAGCTTGCCCTTGCGGTGCACGATGCCGTAGGTGCGGTTCGGAAAGTACTTCGACAGCGGGATCGCCGCCAGCGGCTCCTGGCCGGTGAGGCAGATTCCCGTGACCACGGCGATGCCCAGGCCGATGCCGACGTACCGCTTGATCACCTCCCAGCCGCCGGCTTCGAGCCGCCACGCGGTAGGTCAGCTTGTACTTCTGGAAGGCGTAATCGACGAGCCGCCAGGTGGTGAGTTGCGGCGGCGGCAGGATCAGCGGGTATCGGGCGATGTCCTGGATCCGCACGCGGGCGAGCTTCGTCAGCGGGTGGTCGATCGGCGTGATCAGCATCGTCTCATAGCTGACGGTCGGCTCGTAGACCATGTCGGCCGGGACCTCCAGCAGCGAGCCGAAGGCGAAGTCGACGGCGTCGCCGCGGAGTTGCTTCAGCCCCTCGCGGCCGGTCACGTTGTGCAGCTTGAGCTCAACGCCGGGATAAAGACCGGCGAACCGGCGGACCGGCTCGGGGAGGATGTAGAGGATGGTCGATTCGCCGGCGGCGACGTTCAGCCAGCCGGTCTCCTGGCCGGCCCGGCAGGCCTGGAACAGGGCGGGCAGGCCGTCGACCGCCTCGACCATCGGTTTGGCTAGCTTGTACAGCGCCTGCCCTTCGGGCGTGAGCGCGATCCTCGGCCCCCGGCGCTGGAACAGGCTGACCTTCAGCTCCTGCTCGAGGGCCTGGATCTGGAGCGAGACCGAGGGCTGGCTCAGCCCCACCTGCTCGGCGGCGCGGGAGATGCTGCCGAGCTGCGCCGCCTGGCAGAAGCTGCGAAGGTGCTGGAGGCGTCCCTTCCTCGGATCGCCCCCGCGATCGTTGCGGCCCATGCTTTTCGCCCTCCGCGGGGACTCGCCGCGGGGTGCCGATCCTCAATCGCCGCAATGGTTAGTATTACGAAGATTGGCTGGCAAAATACAGGGGGTTGTCGTAGACATAAGGGACGGATATGCCGGCCCTGCCGAGCGGGGCCGGTGCCGGCCCACCCACGAGGACGTGCGACCGATGAAGGCCGAACCGTTGACCCGCGCCGGCGGCGTGGAAGTCCGCGCGCCCGGGCCGCCCGAGTACGCCGCGATCGTCGGCCCCGAGGCGCTCGAATTCCTCGCGGCCCTGCACCGGCAGTTCGAGGACCGTCGCCGCGACCTCCTGGCCCGCCGGGTCGATGTCCAGGCGCGGCTCGATTCCGGCTGGAATCCCGACTTCCTCCCCGAGACGCGGGCGATCCGCGAGGGCAACTGGGTCGTTGCGCCCAGGCCGCCCGACCTGCTCGACCGCCGCGTCGAGATCACCGGCCCGGTCGACCGCAAGATGGTCATCAATGCGCTCAACTCGGGCGCGAAGGTGTTCATGGCCGACTTCGAGGACGCCACCGCCCCGGGGTGGAACGTGCTGATCGAGGGCCAGGCCAACCTGGGCGACGCCATCCGGCGGCGGATCGACTACATCAGCCCCGAGGGGAAGAAATACGCCCTCAACGAGGAGGTGGCCACGCTGCTGGTCCGGCCCCGGGGCTGGCACCTGCCCGAGAAGCATGTGTACGTCGACGGCCAACCGATGTCCGGCTCGCTGTTCGACTTCGGCCTCTATTTCTTCCACAACGCGAAGGAGCTTCTGGCCCGCGGCAGCGGACCGTACTTCTACTTGCCCAAGCTCGAAAACCACCGGGAAGCGAGGCTCTGGAACGACGTGTTCGTGGCCGCCCAGAAGGCCCTCGGCCTGCCCGTCGGCACGATCAAGGCGACCGTGCTGATCGAGACGATCCTGGCCGCTTTCGAGATGGACGAAATCCTGTACGAGCTGCGCGACCACATCGTCGGCCTGAACTGCGGCCGCTGGGATTACATCTTCAGCTTCATCAAGAAGTTCCGCGCCCGCCCGGGATTCGTGATGCCCGACCGCGCCCAGGTGACGATGACGGCCCACTGCATGCGGTCGTACTCGCTGCTGACGATCCGCACGTGCCACCGGCGCGGGGCCCACGCCATGGGCGGGATGGCCGCTCAGATCCCGATCAAGGGCGACCCGGTCGCCAACGAGGCCGCCTTGAAGAAGGTCCGCGAGGACAAGCTCCGCGAGGCGACCGACGGCCACGACGGCACCTGGGTGGCGCACCCCGGCCTGGTGCCGATCGCCCTGGAAGTCTTCGACGAGAAGATGCCCGGGCCCAACCAGTGCGACCGGATGCGCGAGGACGTGCGGGTGACCGCCGACGACCTGCTCGCCGTCCCCCAGGGCACCATCACCGAGGCCGGCCTGCGCGTGAACGTGAACGTGGGCCTGCGCTACCTCGAAAGCTGGCTGCGGGGCGTCGGCTGCGTGCCGATCTTCAACCTGATGGAGGACGCCGCCACCTCGGAAATCTCCCGAGCCCAGGTCTGGCAGTGGATCGAGCATCCCGGCGGGGTGCTGGAAGACGGCCGCAAGGTGACGGCCGAGTTGTTCCGGCGGGTGATGCGCGAGGAGTTGGAGAAGATCCGCGCCGACATCGGCGACGCGGAGTTCGGCGGCGGCCAGTTCGACCTGGCCTCGCGGATCTTCGATCGCGTCGCCACCTCGAAACCCCTGGCCGACTTCCTCACCTTGCCGGCCTACGAATACCTGCCCTGAACCGAGGCCGGGTCGAACGGAGCGGGCCGGGGGCCCAACGCGCGGGAACGCCGGGTGTCGGCGTTGCGCCTCGGCCATACGTTCGATATACGTTCTGGTACGCCTTCCATCCGACGGAGATCGCATCATGATCGACCGCATGCCGACCGCGAAGCAACTGGTTACGCGATGGGCCACGGACGAGCGCTGGAAGGGGATCCGGCGCACCTACAAGGCCGACGACGTCGTCCGGCTGCGGGGTTCCGTCCACGTCGAATGCTCGCTGGCCCGTCGCGGGGCCGAGAAGCTCTGGAAGGCCCTCCACGCCGAGAAGTACATCCCCGCGCTGGGCGCCCTGACGGGCAACCAGGCGGTGCAGATGGTCGACGCCGGGCTGAAGGCGATCTACCTGAGCGGCTGGCAGGTCGCCGCCGACGCCAATTTGGCCTCGCAGATGTACCCGGACCAGAGCCTCTACCCGGCCAACAGCGTGCCCAACGTCGTCCGCTCGATCAACAACGCGTTCCGGCGGGCCGACCAGGTGCGCACGGCCGAGGGCCGTCGCGACGTCGACTACTTCGTGCCGATCGTGGCCGACGCCGAGGCCGGGTTCGGCGGCGCGCTGAATGCCTTCGAGCTGATGAAGGCGATGATCGAGGCCGGCGCCGCGGGCGTCCACTACGAGGACCAGCTCGCCAGCGAGAAGAAGTGCGGCCACATGGGCGGCAAGGTGCTGGTGCCGACCGGCCAGTTCCTCCGCACGCTCAACGCCGCGAGGCTGGCCGCCGACCTGATGGACGTGCCCACGGTGCTGGTCGCCCGGACCGACGCCAACGGCGCCAGGCTGCTCACCAGCGACGTCGACGACCGCGACCGGCCGTTCCTGACCGGCCAGCGGACCCCCGAGGGCTTCTACCGGATCGGCGGCGGGCTCGACGTCGCGATCGGCCGGGGCCTGGCCTACGCCCCCTACGCCGACCTGATCTGGTGCGAGACTTCTGAACCCTGCATCGACGAGGCCCGGCGGTTCGCCGAGGGCGTCCACGACCAGTTCCCCGGCAAGCTGCTCGCCTACAACTGCTCCCCCTCGTTCAACTGGAAGGCCAAGCTCGACGACGCCGCCATCGCGCGATTCCAGCGCGAGCTGGGGGCGATGGGCTACAAGTTCCAGTTCATCACCCTGGCCGGCTTCCACGCCCTGAACCTGTCGATCTTCGACCTCGCCCGGGGCTACAAGGAAGAGGGGATGACGGCATACTCGAAACTCCAGCAGGAGGAATTCCGGCTCGAGGCCGAGGCCGGCTACCACGCGGTGAAGCACCAGCGGTTCGTCGGCACCGGCTACTTCGACCAGGTCGCCCAGTGCGTCGCCGCGGGCCAGTCCTCGACCACGGCGCTGGCGGGCTCGACCGAGGAGGAACAGTTCGAGGCAGTCGTCGGGCATCACTGAGTCGGGCCCGGCCGCGAGGCGGGTCCGCCCGCCTCGCCCCTATCGGGGCGCGTCGCGATGGGCCGAATGGCATGCGGCGCAGGCCTTGCTCGCCGCCTGAAAGGCCGTTTCGGCCCGCCTCGTCGCGTCGGCATTGGGCGCCTTGCCCAGGTATCGGAGGGCCTCCTCCAGGGCGGTAGCATCGCGCCCGGCCGCCTCGGCCGCCTTCAAGAAGACAGGCCCTCGCCCCTGCGCCTCGGGGAGCCGGGCCAGTTCCCGATAGAGTTCGACGAGTTGGAGCGCCTCGTGGGGCGGGTCGATGTCGGGCCGATTCGGCGGGGCGCGGAAGCCGGCCGTTTGCGACGCCTTCAGGCAATCCCACCGCTCGTCGACGCGGACCATCAGATCGACGATGGCGGGGATCTCGGCGAGTTCGGGCAGGTCGTCTCCGACCCGCCCCAGTTCCTCGGCCGTGGGCGTCTCGAACTTGCTCGCGGATTCGTAGAGGCCCCGATAGTCGGCGGACGTTCCCGCCGTCGCCATCCAGGCGAGGGCGTCCGGCTTCGACCACCCCTCGGCCGAGATCCCGCAGAGGGCCGCTGCGGCCGGCCCCCGGTGCTTGCCGTGGTGGCAGTGGACGTAGAAGGGCCCGGGGAGCGACTGCAACGCCCGGATCAGCTTCACGGCCTGCTCGCGGGGGATCCCATCGTAGCCGACCGGCAGGTGGACGTAGCGAAGGCCCAATATCCGGGCCGCCTCGACGTCGGGTGCGGCACCATCGACGCTGATGATCGTCCGAATCCCCAGCTTCTTGAGGGCCTGGAGGCCCTCGGCCCCTCGCGGATCGCCGCCGCTGTAAAGCCTCGGGCTGAGGCGGAAGGTGTTCTCGATGCCGCCGATGGCGATCCGCTTGGGACCGTTGCCGTCGTCGGGCGAAGGAACGAACGCGGCCAGGGCGATGGCGAGCAAGGAGCCGGTAATTCGCATAATCGATCCGATCCCGTGCCGATACGCCGATCAGGAGCGGGCCTTCCGGCCGGAAACCGCCTGTTCAGTAACTATCGGAGCCGACGACCTCGCCGCCGGCCCGACTGCCGAGCGCCTGGTAGACGCCCGGGTTGAGCGAGAGCTTGAGGTATTTTACCGAGCCGTCGCCGAAGAGGTAGTTGGAGCCGCCCGGGTGGAAGCTCATCGACTGCAGGTCGTCGAACCCGGGGCTGTTGATGAAAGACAGCGCCTGGAAGAGGGTCGTGTGGGCATGGTCGTCGACCGGTTCCTCCTTGATGGCGCCGGGCCAGACGGTCTCAAGGTCGAAGTGATCCGACGAGCCGATCACGGTGACGTAGACGGCGTTGGTCCGCTCGCCGGCCATCAGGGTCTGTGAGAGGCCGTCGGTCACGTCGGCGAAGGTGGTCCGGCTGTTGCGGCTGAACAGGCCCCGGCGGTCCTCGGGCGTGGCGTCCATGTCGCCGGGACCGAAGCTGCCGACGTAGCTGGAATGGGCGTATCGGAAGCCGTCACGCTCCAAATAGCCCCGGGTCGTCGTGTAATCGGTCGGGCACTGGAAGCTGCCCAGCCGGGAGGCGCACGCCGTCGAATTGGCCGAAGTCCAGGCCGCCAGGCTGAAATTGATCGAGGCGTGGATCGCACCCTGTTCCAGCTGCGGCAGGATCATCGAGGCCCAGCCGAACCCGCCCACCGGGTAGCCGAGCCGGTAGATATAGCCCGGGGGCAGGGCCGAATGCGTGTCGTGGTAGTTGTGCAGGGCGATACCCAGTTGCTTCAGGTTGTTGGTGCACTGGATCCTCCGTGCGGCCTCGCGGGCCTGCTGCACGGCCGGAAGCAACAGCGCGATCAGGACGCCGATGATCGCGATCACCACGAGCAGCTCGATCAAGGTAAAACCGCGACGTCGCGCCATGGCCCTGGCCCCCACCAATCGGCTTCCCGCGAACTCGTGCTACGAATCTACGCTTCGTAACACTCAAACACCAGGGGTCTGCCGGGCCGAGGGCGGAATTCGGTGCGGTTGACCGGGAATAACGGCTTCGTCGGCGGCTGGCGAAGCACGACGGGGCGCGGGAAGATGGAGCCGTGGCCAAACTTGTTCCCGAAGTCCGGGCGGTGGCGCCCACGCCCCCTTGGCCGATTTCATGCCCGATCTCGCGTGGATCCGGCGATTTCGCACGCATCGGTACGCGATCATCGCCGCGATCGCCCTGGTGGGCATCGGCGTCCACCTGATCCTGCGGTTCGGGGGCAATGGGGCGGCTGCGGTGCGCAACATTCCCCTCGGCGTTGCGCTGGCCGCCGGACTGCCCCTCGTGGTCGGGCTGGCGGCGAGCCTTTCCCGGGGCGAGTTCAGCTCGGACCTGCTCGCGGGGATCTCGATCGTCGCGTCGGTGATCCTGGGCGAATACCTCGCCGGGGCCCTGGTCGTGCTCATGCTGTCCGGCGGGCAGGCCCTGGAGGCTTATGCTTCGCGACGTGCCTCGTTCGCGCTGGAGGCGCTCGCGAAGCGGATGCCCTCCCGGGCGCATCTCCGGCGGGACGGGGCGGTCGTGGACGTGCCGCTGGTCGAGGTGGCGGTCGGCGATTCCCTGGCGATCTTCCCGCACGAGACCTGCCCGGTCGATGGCGTCGTGATCGACGGCCGGAGCACGATGAACGAGGCCTACCTGACCGGCGAGCCTTACCTGCTCCCCAAAGCGCCGGGGTCGGCCGTGCTCTCGGGGGCGATCAACGGCGAAGGGGCCCTGACGATCCGGGCGGAATCGACGGCGGTCGATTCGCGGTATGCGCGGATCATGCAGGTCATGCGAGTCGGAGCAGCGGCGCCCTCGGCTAAGGCGGCTGGGCGACCAGATCGGTGCGGCCTATACCCCGCTGGCTCTGGCCATCGCGCTGGTGGCCTGGGCAATCTCCGGGGAAGCTTCGCGGTTCCTGGGCGTGCTGGTGGTCGCGACGCCTTGCCCGCTGCTGATCGCGATTCCGGTGGCGATTCTCGGCTCCGTCTCGCTGGCGGCTCGCCGCGGGATCATCGTCAAGGATCCAACCGTGCTGGAGAAGATCGACACCTGCCGGGTCGCCATCTTCGACAAGACCGGCACGCTCACCTACGGGAAACCGAAGCTGGCCGAGGTCATCCCGGCCGACGGCTTCCCCCGGGACGAGACGCTCGCGGCCGTGGCCGGCCTGGAGCGGTATTCGCGGCACCCGCTGGCTTGCGCCGTGATCGAAGCCGCCGACGAGGCCGGCCTCACTCTGCCGGAGGCCGAGCAGGTCGGCGAACGCCCGGGCGAGGGGCTCCGCGGCGAAATCCGGGGCCGCATGATCCAGGTCACCAGCCGGAAGAAGCTGGCCGCCCAGGACCCCGCGTCGGCCGCCTCGCTGCCGCCGCCGTCGGCCGGGCTGGAGTGCATCGCCCTGATCGATGGCCGGTACGCGGCCGCGTTCCGGTTCCGCGACGAGCCCCGCGAGGACGGCCAGCCGTTCGTCCAGCACCTTAAGCCCCGCCACGGCTTCCGACGCGTCGTGATGGCCTCGGGCGATCGCGAATCCGAAGTCCGCTACCTGGCCCGGAAGGTGGGTATCGACGAGGTCCACGCCGGCCTCAGCCCCGAGCAGAAGCTGGAGCTGGTCCGACGGGAAGCCGAGCGGGCCAGCACCGTCTACCTGGGCGATGGCATCAACGACGCGCCGGCGCTAACGGCCGCGACCGTGGGGATCGCCTTCGGCCAGGCGAGCGACGTCGCCGCCGAGGCCGCCGGCGCCGTCATCCTGGACAGTTCCCTGGGCCGGGTGGATGAGCTGCTGCACATCGGCCGTCGGATGCGGTCGATTGCCCTGCAGAGCGCCCTCGGCGGCATGGCCCTGAGCGCGTTCGGCATGGGCCTGGCGGCGGCAGGCTACCTGCCGCCCGTGGCCGGCGCGATCGCGCAGGAAGTCATCGACGTGCTGGCCGTGCTCAACGCCCTGCGGGCCGCCGCGGCCCCGAACGTCCTCACGGACTACGCGATGGGCCCGCGTGTCGATCCGTGAGGAGGGGCGACGCGAGGGTTCACTTGTCGTCGTCATCTTCATCATCGTCGTCATCCTCCGCCTTGGGACGCGGGATGACGAACGCGGCCCGGACGGGCGCCGGCATCACGGAATCGGTCCCGCGGACGGCCTTCCAGATGATCTCGTTGAAGGCTAGGTCGTCGGCCTGGTCTTCCTTGTCGAGGTTGAGCTTCAGCGAGGCCGCGGCACCCACGGTCTGCCGCGTGTTCTTCTCGTTGAGGTCGATCCGGGCCGGCTTGCAGACATACGGGGCGAGATCGGGCTTGTCGGTGAAGGCCGCCCACATCGGCCGGGCGGCGGCGTCGAACTGGCTCATCGGCTCCAGGCCCAGGATCAGTTCCATCGTGCGGAGCATCGACGAGGTCGAGTACATCGTCGAATCGACCGAGCCCTTCTTGATATACGGGCTGATCGCCAGGGCGACGGTCCGGTGGGCGTCGACATGGTCGGGGCCGTTCTGGGCGTCGTCCTCGATCACGAAGATGGCCGTTTCCTTCCAGAACTTCGACTTGCTGACCCCTTCGACGAGCATCCCCAGGGCCAGGTCGTTGTCGGCCACCATGGCGCGGACGGTCGGGGCGCCAGGGCGGGTGCCGGCGGTGTGGTCGTTCGGCAGGCGGATCACGATCAGGCGGGGCATCTCGCCCTTCTCCTCGAACTCTTTCAGCTCTTCGAGGAATCGGGCGGCCCTCTTCACATCGGGGTAGTCGAGGTCGTAGCCGCGGAACTTCGGGTCGAAGTGGCCTTGCAGGGTCTCGTACTTCGTGGTGGAGGGGTCGTCGGGGGTCTTGCCGTTGTCGACGAACTCGCCGTAGCTCCGGTAGCTGACGCCCTTCTCTTTCGCCTTGTCCCAGAGGTAGCCGCCGGAGGGGAAGGCGATCGGCAGCTTGCCCTCGGCCGGATAGGGCGCGCGCCGGTCGCCCCGGTAGCTGATCGGCCAGGTCCGCTCGACGAAGTCGGTCGCGTAAGCGCCCATCGTCCATTCGTGGCCGTCGGCGCTGACCTCGCCGTCGACGTAGAAGTTATCCAGGACCACGAACTGATCGACCAGCGCATGGTGGTTGGGCGTGACCTCCTCCGGGAAGAGGCAGAGCTTCGGCTCGCCGTTCCCCTTCTTCATGTCGCCGAAGACCTGGTCGTAGGTCCGATTCTCCTTGACGACATAGATGCAATACTTGATCGGCGAGGGGTCGCCCACCTTCGACGGGACCGGGTTGTCTGCGGGGGCCTTCGGGCCGGCGACGGCCTTCGGGTCGTCCTTCGACAGCGGGCTGCATTCGTAGACCGTCCTCGAGTAGCCGGCCATCTGGGCGGGCGTCGGCATCGGCACGATCGACAGGGTGCCGCGGAAGAGGCCGGCAATGTAGTCGCGGACCGAAGGCGTGTTCACCCCGGGCGTCGGGCCTTCGCGGTTCGGCTTCGAGGTCGTCCCCTTGCCGTTGGCGATCCAGAGGGCCTTGCCGTCCTTCGAGACGCGGACCGAGGTCGGGTACCAGCCGGCCGGGATGAAGCCCAGCGGCAGGCTCTTGCCCGGCTCGGCCACGTTGAACGCCGCGACGCTGTTCGTGTTGGCGTTGGCGACGAACAGGAGCGACTCGTCGGGCGAGAGCGCCAAGGCGTTGGGCGTGCTGCCCGAGGGGGCCTGGGGATGGATCGCCGTGCCGATCGTTTCCACGGCCCTGCCCGCCTCGGGATCGATCACGCTGACCGTGTTCCGGTTGGCGTTGGCGACGTAAAGGACCTTGCCCCCCTTCGCCAGCAGCATCTCGTTGGGATGCTCCTCGACGGCGATTTTCGTGAACTTGCCGTCGGCGTCGTCGATCGCCAGGACCGTGGCGGCGCCCCAGAGGCTCACGTAGGTCCGATGGCGCTCGTCGTCGCGGGCGACCCCGTAAGGATAGCTGTCCTTCGGCATCTCCCGAGAAGACTTCACCTGGCCGGTTGCCAGGTCGATCGTCACGAGTCGATGGGCGAAGGCATCGGCCACGTAGAGGGCCTTGCCGTCCTTCGACAGGGCGAGCCCGGCCACGCAGCCCTGGGGCGTGTCGGCACCCCGCTGGGCCCTGGGCAGCGGCTCGTCGCCGAGGACCTCGCGCTCGACCGGCGCCACGCCGGGGAGGATCGACAGGATGGCCTTCTTCGACAACAATCCGGCGCCGTGGTCGAACCGATAGACGACCTCGTCAAACCCGCCCCCGAAGAAAAGCTGCTTGCCGTCGGCCGACCAGGCGAGGCCGCCGTAGGTCTCGGGGATCGCCACGTGGGCGATGACCTTTCCGGTGCGGGCGTCGACCGTGATGACCTCATGCTCGCCGTATCCGGCATGCAGGACGGCCAAAACGGGTTCGGCCGGGTTCTCGGCCATCGTGATCGGGAAATCGCCCAGGTTCACCTGGCGGCCGACCGGCCTGAGGCTCCAGCCGTTGGGGAGCAGCACGCTGCCGGATTTCGTGAGGCCCGGCCAGGCGGCCTCAAGACCCCTCGGCCCGGGCTCCTGGGATCGCGATAAGGCCGGCAGACCGGCCATACAAAAACCGCCGAACCAGGCCATGAGGAGGGCCGAACGCCGCATCGGGGAAGCTCCTGAAGGATTCGCGACGGGCCCGCCGCGGGTCCATCCCGATCCGAATGGCCTTCAGGGTAGCGACCGGGGCCCGCGCAAGGCCAGCGACCGGGTCGGGTTTCATGGGAGTTTCATGGGGGCGAGCGATCGAGGTCAGGGCCAGGCCCTTCTCTCCCGGGGCGAAACGATGGGATCGAAGGCGACGCCCCTCGGCTCGCCCGGGCAGGAGGCTCCGCCCCGCGATCGGCCGGGCCTCAAGGGGCTCCCCTGGCCTGATTCTCCGCGTCGGCCCGGGCCCTGCTGAGGACGTCCCGGAAGTCATCGCGGCTTCGGAGTGCGTCCAGGTCGGTGTCGGTTTCCAGTTCCTTGAGGGTGTCTTCGGCCGCCGCCAGGTTCGGCAGGAACAGGGAGCCGGGGGTCGGCGCGGGGGTAGTCCGGGCCACCTTGTGGAAGTAATGGTCGGCGACGAGTCGGTTGAGGAGTTCGACCGACCTCCCGGCCCGGCCTTCCCGGACCCGGGGTGTGGCGGAGGCGTCGGCGCTGCCCATAGCGTAGGCGCAGGCTGCATTGTATACGGCCGACTGGGAGACGCCAGGGGCCTGGAGGAGCATGTCGGCCATCCGGCAGGAGGTGGCGTGGTCGGGGGGGGTGCTGTGGGACCAGGGCATCTTCGACTGCTGCTTTTCGGCCGCCTTCAGGAGTAGACCCCGGGATCCTTTCAGGAACGTCGGTCGGCCGTCGGACCATTCGTCGATCTTCCGCAAGGCGTGCAGGGCCTCGATGAAGTGCTGCGAGGTCATGTAGGCGCCGAGCCGGTTCCCCCAGATGCTGCGCAGCAGGTCGCGGATTTCCTCGGACGATTCCCCGCCCCGGACGAGCGGCCGGGCGGCCTCCTCGGCGCGGTCGCACCAGGCGAGGACCTTGCGGGAATCCTCGTTCAGGGGGGGCGTTTCGCCCGTCATCAGCACGCGGCCGATCGCGGCCGCGTCCGGTTCCTGCAGGGCCTTGGCGTTGACGCGGTGATGGGCGACTTCGGAATAGCACTGTGCGAGCACGAAGCGAGCGGCCTCGAAGGCGGGATCTTCGCGGACGAGCGCCTCGACCGTGTCCTTGGCCCGGGTCAGGGCTGCCCGGGTTTCCTCGGGCGTGTACGGCTCCGCGGCCCGCAGTTGTTCGTCGTCGAGGATGGCCTCGAAATCGCGCGCGATGCCGGCGAGCTGATCGGCGGTCGCATCGCTGCGGATCGCGCCGAGCAGCCGTCGGAACTGCTCGCGGTCGGCCTCCAGCGCCCCCCGCGACTGATTCCGGGCCATCATCACCTGATAGGCGTTCAAATCGCTCGCGGCCTGCCTGACAAGGCCCCACCGCCGGGTTTCGCCCTGGGCGCGGGCGGCGAACCAGGCGGTGGGGATCGCCGCGGCGGCGACCAGGGCCAGGACCGTGGCCGCGGTGACCTTGCCCCGGTTCGTCCGGGCCCAGCGCCCGAACCGCTCGCCGACCGGCTCGCGATCGGCGAGGACCGGCTCGCCGGCGATGAGGCGGTCGAGGTCGTCGGCCAGGGCGGCGGCGTCGGGATACTCGGCCCCGGGGGATGGGGCGATGGCCCGGGCGATGATCGCCCGCAGGGCCCGGCGGGATCGTCCCGACTTGCGGGTGCCAGCCCCTTCCTCGGCGTCGGCGAAATCCTTGAGGATCCATCCCAGGGCGTGGACGTCCCGCGAGGGCCCGATCGACTGGCCCTTCGGCACGAGGCAGGACGCGTCGATGTAGGGCGCGGTGCCGAAGCCTAGCAGGTCGGGCTGGCCAGCCTCTCGGGCCAGCCCCCAATCGAGGACGCGGGCCGATTCGACCGGGTCCCTGGGCGTCACGTCGGGGCCGGGGGGCGGCTGATCGACGACGATGGCGACATTGATCGGCTTCAAGTCGCAGTGGACATAGCCCTTCGAGTGGGCATGGGCCACGATCCGGCAAACCGAGAGGATGTGCCGGAGTAGCCGATTCGCCGCCCTGGCCCGACCCCCGATGTCCGGGCCGAGTTCGCGGAGTTTGCCGATCGCCTCGTCCAGGGTTGGCCCCCGGACCAGTTCCATCGCATACGCCGGCCGGCCGGCGCCGGAGTCGATCCCCGTGGCGTAGATCGGCACGATGCCGGGGGTGTAGAGCAAGTTGGTGATGCGGATCTCCTCGCGGAACCTCCCCAGCCTCTGGGGATCGGCGTAGGACTCGGCCCGGATCACCTTGTAGGCGACCTCGCGGCCAACCACCCGATCCCGGGCTCGGAAGACCTCGCCCATCCCGCCCCCGCCAATTCGTTCGATGACCTCGAAATGGCGGTCGATGCCGGTCGGTTGCTTGCCCGCCGGTTGCTCGGGGTCGGAGAGTAACCCCAGGAACGCCCGGTCGATCGTGTCCGGCCGATCGCCGGCCGAGTCGGTCGGCTCCCGGGAATTGGTCGAGCCCGATCGGTCCGGGCCTTCGTCGTCGGGGTAGGGACCCTGGTCAGAGTCGATCGGGTTGGCCATCGTCGGGGACCTCCAGGCCCTCCCAGAAGCACGGCTATAGCAGGGCTTCGGCTACTCGGTCGGGGCGTGGGATTTCAGGCGGATTGCAAGGGATTTCCTCAGCTTCTCGATGCGATAGCGGACGGTCGGCTCGGATAATCGCAGGGCCTCGGCGATCTCCCGAAAGGACGCCATCCTGTCCCCATCGCCCTGGTAACGCAGCTTGATCAACACTTGATCCTCGACAGGCAGGAGGGCGATGGCGGCGCGGAGCGCCTCGGCTAATTCGGCCCGAGCGGCCTTCGTATGGGGGCCGGCCGTATCGTCGGCCGTCCCCCGGAATGCCGCCTCGGCCCGGTCGGGTCCGGCTCGGCGGCGGACCGCGGCCCGGTCGAGCCGGTCGATCACGATTCCATAGATCATCACCTTGAACAGCTCACCGGACGGCACCTCCCTGGTGCGGGCCCATCGCTTGACGGATCGGATCGCGGCCTCCTGGAGGATATCGCAGGTGCTCGCCTCGGGGGCGAGTTGCGGCCGGCTTTTCAGCAAAGCCCTGGCGAATCGCTCATATTCCCGGGACAGTAGCCCGGAAAACTCGAGGATCGCCCCGGGTTCTTCGCGTGCGACGCCGTCGAGCACGATCGCCAGTTCGTCGCGCCCGGCCGACGCGTCGGCATGTAAGGAGCATAATATATCTTTCATCAATCCAGTCCTCCCCGCTGGGACACACGACCGGAAGATTCGAAATTAATCAGAAAAATTTGCGCTCAATCGACCGGTTAGCCCGGTGTTTACATTAGGCGGGGAATTATTGGGTTTTCAAGCCTTCTTTTCCCAACCCAGGGCGGGGCATAAGCCGTGGCGGACCGAAGGCCCTTCGACAACATATCGCTATTGCAAGGAAGGACTTGCGGCATGGATTACCTTTACTGTCATCCGGCCGTCGTGATCGCGATGGGGTTCGCGATGGCCCCGAACGCGGTCGCCGTCGGGGAGGGTGCGGCCGGCCGGCTATCCCGGGAGAAAGGGCTGGAAAAGAGCCGAGGACGGCTGCCCCTGGCCGACGAGCGGGAGGTGCTCGAACGGTATGGGCGGGCCCGGGACGCTCTGGCAGCGTTCCGCGAGGCGATGGCCTTCTGCGAGGAGATCGACGGCGTCGAGAAGGCCCTCAAGCCGTGTGAACAGGAACGGCTGAGCACGCGGTATCGGATGGACCGACTCCAGATCACGATCGATCAACTCGACCGCAGCCGGGGCCGCCGGCGTAGCATGACTTCGGCCAACGCCGCCACCTTGGGCGAGGCCAACCAGGCGATGGACGAGATGAGGTCCTACCTCACCGACCTGAGGATGTCGATCGATGAGTTGAACGGGAGGCATGTCGGGCCGCAAAAGGCCCAGCAGGCGTCCAACGAGCTGGCCGGCCGGCGAGCCAGGCTGGTCTCGGAGGCCGATTCGCTCAAGGATGCGGTCGAGCCGGTCCAGGCGCGCTATCGCCAACTCGAACGGGACCCCGAATTGAAGAAGGCCGTTGAGGGCCTGAAGGCCGACGGCCAGGGCACCCTCCGCTTCCGATCGGCCGAATTTGAAACGATCCTCAGGGAATTAGGCCCGATGCTCAAGCCGCCGGCCTTCAAGCAGGCGAGGCGCTGAGTAGCCCCGGATGCACCGGCCCCAGCCCCGTGCCACCCGATCCATCCTACCACCCCAAAAAAATGGAGATCTGGGATGATGCTCCCGTCGAATCGGACCTTTCTCGCGACCTCGGCCCTGATCGTCGTCCTGGCGGCCAACTCCCAGGCCGATTTGATTCCCTACCCCAACCCCGGTCATTACAACAATGCGACTTACTCCTTCGTGGCCGACCACGACGGGGACGTCGTCGGCTACTTCGCCGGCTCCGACGCCTCCTACCAGAACCGCGTGGGCCTGCTGGTCAACGGCGTCCTGACGTCAGCCGGCTACGGCCTCGACGATCATGCGTCCTCCATCGGGCAGGCGTTCAATTTCGGGCGGGTCCGGGCCGGCGACGTGCTGGTCTTCGACCTCTGGGTCATCACCCTGGGCAGCCACGTCTATTCCGACCCTTCGATGAACGCTCCCTTCGACTCGAGCGGCTACTCGGGCGGCCACAATCACCTGTATGCGACGCCCTATACGGCCACCTCGCCCGTCTTCGGATCGACCCCTCCGGGCATGTACGTGGCGTTCGAGGACCAGCGGTTCCCGAACACCGATTACAGCTACGCGGACGAGAACTTCGTCTTTACCAACGTCATCAGGTCCGTGCCAGAGCCCCCGGCCCTGACCCTGGTCGCGGTCGGCCTGGCCGCCCTCCTCGGGGTCTTCCTCCCGCGGCTCCGAGGGCGATACGCATCATGAGCGATCTTCCCAGGCCCGATCGGTCGCCTTCCTTGAGTTATCTGGTGCCCTCCGGCCGTGCCTGCGCCTCGGCCTCGCCCCAGACGGCGGGGGACCGGAAATCGGCCGGCTTCGGCCTGTTCCGGGGCGGGACGGACGGCTTGAGGATTGCCTCATAGGCGGCCCGGAGTTCCCGGACCCGCTCGGGCTGGGCGTCGGCGAGGTTCTTCGACTCCCGCGGATCGTCGGCGAGGTTGTAGAGTTCGACGCGCTCGGCCTCGCGGGCGGCCTTCTTCGCGGCGGCCTTCTTCGTCGCGGCTTTCGGGGGGGCGTCGGCGGGCGCGGCCTCCCCGCCCTCGTCGTCGCCCGAGGTGGCCTGGCCGACGATCAGTTTCCAGTCGCCCCGGCGGATCGCGCCGCCCTCGGGCCGGCCATTCAGCAGGATGACGTCGTGCGGCGAGGGCGCCCCGTTCGTGATCGAAGGCCAGGCGTCCCGCCCGTCGATCGGCAGGGGTTGGTCGAGCGGGGCGCCGGCGAGCTTCAGCAGGGTCGGGTAGAGGTCGACGATGTGCAGCGGGGCCTTCACCTCCGATCCGGCCGCAATCTTGCCGGGCCAGGTGGCGAAGGCGCAGGTCCGCGTGCCGCCCTCGTAAACCGTCCCCTTGCCCGCGCGGAGCGCCCCGTTCGACGACAGCTTGCCGGGGTTCGGGCCGCCGTTGTCCGACGAGAAGACGATCAGGGTGGTGTCGCGGATGCCGGCCTTGTCGATGGCGTCGTCGATCTTGCCAACCGCCTCGTCGACCGCGGCCACCATGCCGGCATAGGTCCGGCGGGGCTCGGGCATGTCGGCGTACGGGGCCTTGTATTTCTCGGGAACCTGGTGCGGGGCGTGCACGCCGTTGAAAGGGACGTAGAGGAACAGCGGCTTGGCCTGGTCGCGTTGCTCGATCAAGCGGACCGCCTCGTCGGCGAGCAGGTGGGTCGAGTAGCCTTCGTCCCGACAGGCCTTGTCGTCGCGGTGCCAGTCGAAGCCGCCGTCGCGGATGTGCGTGTAATAGTCGAGGGCGCCGTTGTAGTGGCCGTACTGGTGGTCGAAGCCGCGTCGCGTCGGCAGGTACTCGGGGCGGAAGTGCCCGAGGTGCCACTTGCCGACGATGGCCGTCTCGTATCCGACATCATGCAGGGCCTGGGGCAACGTCCGTTCTTCGAGCGGCAGGCCGTACTGGGCCCAGGGGCGGACGACGCCCGATTGCAGGCCGTAGCGGAGCGGGTATCGGCCCGTCATGAGCGCGGCCCGGGTCGGGCTGCAAACCGGCTGGACGTAGAAAGCCTCCAACCGCGCCCCGGCCTTCGCCAGGCGGTCGAGCCTCGGCGTGGCGATCGGGCTGCCCCGCCAGCCGACGTCGTACGAGCCGAGGTCGTCCGCCAGGATCACCACGATGTTGGGCCGGGGGGCATCCTCCGCGGAGGCGACGGCGGGTGCCACGATGCAGGCGGCGAGCCCGTTGAGGATTGCGACGAATCCACGGCATGATCGCGGCATGGGATGCTCTCTCGCGGACGGGGACGGGGTCGAGGCGCCCACCATACCGGGGCCGAGGGGCGACGAATAGGCGCTATCGATTCCGGTTCCTGCGTGACCCTAGCCGCCCCACTAGGTACGATCGGCCGATCCAGGCGGCTTTTCCCCCGGGGAGGATGGACGATGTTTCGGACGGCCCTCGCGGGTTGCGTGATCTTGCTCGGTTTGGCGGCGCCGGCCGGGGCCGATGACCCGGCCGGTCGTTATGCCATCGTCGTCAAGAAGGAGGTCGCCGGCGGCCCGTGGGGCAAGGTCGTCCGATCCCTCGAAGCGAAATACCGCGGGAAGGCCTTCGTCTACGGCGAGTCGCCCGAGGAGGTCCGCAAGGACGTCGGGGCCTACCATCCCCGATACGTCTGCTTCGTCTGCAAGCCGACCGAGAACTTCCCCGACTTCGCGCTGGCCGCCAACAAGTTCTGCCGGTCGCTCGACGACGACCCTTACGTCGACGCGATCTGGGGGATCCTCACCGGGTTCGACGAGAATCATGCGCTGGAACTCGCGAAGGCCGAGCCGATCGTCATCCGCCGGGCCTTCACCAAGACCCTCGGTTCCTGGTTGAACTGGGTGCCGGAGGGGGACTACGTGACCGAGTGGACGCGCGATCGCGGCGAGCTGGGCGAGAAGAAGTTGGGCGAAGAGTTCGCCTTGAGGGCGGGCGGGCCGACCAGCGATGCCGACGATGCCCGGTATGTCCACAAGCTCTTCTCCGAGGATCGGGCCGACCTGATCATCGGGTCGGGCCATGGCGGGCATCACAACTGGATGCTGATGTACCCCAGCGGCAAGGGTTATTTGACGGCCCGAGGCGGCCAGCTCACCATGACGGCCCCGGGCGTGGAATTGCCGCTCAGCGCATCGCGGCCCAAGGTTTACTGGGCGGTCGGCAACTGCCTGACCGGCGTGGTGAACGCCGATCGGAGTAGCTTCCAGGACTCCTACGCCCTGGCCTGGATGAAGAACGGGGCGAAGCAGTACGTCGGCGCCGTGCAATCGACGTGGTACGAGCTGAACTGGAACATGGCCGACTGGTTCCTCAAGCAGGAGGACCGGTGGACGTTCGCCGAATCGCTATTCCTGCTCCGCCAGTGGTCGCGATATCTGCTCGCCGAGGGGATCGTCTCGGGCCGTGACCGGGAAGGCACCGAGTTCACCGACGGCATCTTCGTCCTCTACGGCGACCCGGCCCTGGAGGCCCGAGTACAGAAGTCCCGCGACCCGGCCCTGGCGGAGAGGCTGGACGTGGCGGAATCGGGCGATCGGGTCCGCATCACCTACAACGTGAAGGTGAACTTCGTCGGCGAGGGGAACAAGCGGACGGCCGAGAAGTACGACGGCTGGCGGATCTTCAGCTATCTGCTGCCGTTCGAGGTGGAAGATACGCGGGTCGAATCAACCGACTTCGCGAGGGTGGTGTTGCCGGGCGAGACGATCGTCTGGGACGCAGGTAAGGGCCTGAAAGTGGGCGAGGAGCGAACCGTCACGTTCACGGCGAAGCGGGTGCCTTAAGGCGAGCCGGCGTGGCCGGATTGTCCCGCCGAGTCGGACGGGCGCGTGGGAATGGCCGGCCATCCCCACGCGCGGCGATCAGGCGAGGTCGAACCGATCCAGGTTCATCACCTTGTCCCAGGCCGCGATGAAGTCGCGGACGAACTTCTCCACCGCGTCGGCGGAGGCGTAGACCTCGGCCAGGGCGCGGAGCTGGGAGTTCGAGCCGAAGACCAGGTCGACGCGCGTCCCGGTCCACTTCGGTTCGCCCGTCTTGCGGTCGCGGCCTTCGAACGTGCTCGCATCGGCGGAGTTCGGCTTCCACTCGGTGTTCATGTCGAGCAGGTTCACGAAGAAGTCGTTGGTCAAGGCCGCCGGCCGCTGGGTGAAGGCGCCGTGCGGCGACCCCCCGGTGTTGGCCCCCAGGACGCGGAGGCCGCCCACAAGGACCGTCATTTCGGGGGCGGTCAGGGTGAGCAACTGCGCCTTGTCGATCAGCAGCGCCTCGGCCGGTACGGAGTACCTCCCCTTGAGGTAATTGCGGAAGCCATCCGCGATCGGCTCGAGCACGGCGAAGGACTCGGCGTCGGTCTGCTCGCGCGAGGCGTCCGTACGGCCCGGCTTGAACGGGACGTGGACGGCATGGCCCGCGTTCCTGGCCGCCTGTTCGACGCCCGCGCAGCCGGCCAGGATGATCAGGTCCGCGAGCGAGACCTTCTTGCCCCCGGTTTGCGCCCCATTGAACTCGCCCTGGATGACTTCCAGCTCGCGCAGCACCCTGGACAGTTGATCCGGCTGGTTGACCTCCCAGGAGTTCTGGGGGGACAGTCGAATCCGAGCACCGTTGGCACCGCCGCGCTTATCGGAGCCGCGGAAGGTCGAGGCCGACGCCCAGGCGGTCGAGACCAGTTCCGAAACGGACAGGCCGGAGGCCAGGATCTTGCCCTTGAGCGCGGCGATGTCGACCCCGTCGATCAGGGGGTGGTCCACCGCGGGGATCGGGTCCTGCCAGAGGAACTCCTCGGCGGGGACCTCGGGGCCAAGATAGCGGGATCGCGGCCCCATGTCGCGGTGGGTCAGCTTGAACCAGGCCCGCCGGAACGCGTCCGCGAGTTGGTCCGGATTTTCGAGGAATCGCCGCGAGATCTTCTCGTAGGCGGGGTCGAATCTCAGGGCGAGGTCGGTGGTCAGCATCGAGGGGGAACGCCGCTTCGACGGGTCGTGGGGATCCGGTACGGTACCCACGCCGGCGCCACCCTTCGGCGTCCACTGGTGGGCGCCCGCCGGGCTTTTGGTCAGCTCCCACTCGTAGCCGAACAGGTTTTCGAGGAAGCCGTTGCCCCACTTCGTGGGCGTCGCGGTCCAGATGACCTCCAGGCCGCTGGTGATCGTGTCGTCCCCCTTGCCGGTGCCGTAGCTGTTGCTCCAGCCGAGCCCCTGCATCTCGAGGCCGGCCGCTTCCGGCTCGGGCCCGACGTGCGATGCCGGGGCGGCGCCGTGCGTCTTGCCGAAGGTGTGGCCGCCGACGATCAGGGCGACGGTCTCCTCATCGTCCATCGCCATCCGGCCGAAGGTCTCGCGGATGTCCACGGCCGCCGCGACGGGGTCGGGGTTGCCGTCGGGCCCCTCGGGGTTGACGTAGATGAGGCCCATCTGGACGGCGGCGAGCGGGTTCTCCAGCCTGCGGCTGTGGATATCGCCGTCGGCGTCATCGTCGCTCGACACAACCCCGCCGGCCTTCTCGACCCCTTCCGACCCGTCCTTGTAGCGTACATCCCCGCCCAGCCAGGTGGTCTCGGCGCCCCAGTAGACGTCGAGATCGGGCTCCCAGGTATCCTCGCGCCCGCCGCCGAAGCCGAGCGTCTCGAATCCCATCGTCTCGAGGGCGACGTTGCCGGTGAGGACCATCAGGTCGGCCCACGAGATCTTCCGGCCGTACTTCCGCTTGATCGGCCAGAGGAGCCGGCGGGCCTTGTCCAGGCTGACGTTGTCGGGCCAGCTGTTGAGCGGGGCGAACCGCTGCTGGCCCCGGCCGGCGCCGCCCCGACCGTCGCCGATCCGGTAAGTGCCGGCGCCGTGCCACGCCATGCGGATGAACAGCGGCCCGTAATGGCCGAAGTCGGCCGGCCACCAGTCCTGCGAATCGGTCATCAGGGCCGCGAGGTCCTTCTTCACGGCCGCCAGGTCGAGGCTCTTGAACTCCTGGGCGTAGTCGAAGCCCGGCCCCATCGGGTCGGACCTGGAAGAATGCTGGCGCAGGAGGTCGACCCTCAACTGGTGCGGCCACCAGTCGCGGTTCGACGTGCCACCGCCCGCGGTGTGATGGAAGGGGCACTTGGCTTCGGTAGACATGCGTTTCCCTTTCCTTTGAATTCCGAGGACGACTTGGGCCATCCCGGGGATGATTCAAGGCGATGGCTTGCCGCCTTTCGCCCGCGCAACGGACCCCGGGCGATGGCCCTGAGGGCATGCGAGTTGACCCGAATGGACCACGGCGGCTTCGGCGAGGAGCGAGGGCGCCGCAGGTGCACCGCCGGCCGTGCCGCACCGGTGGTCGCCCGCTCTCGCGAGCCGCCAGGATAGCAGGCGGGTCATCCGCCAGACAGGGCCGAGCCCGGTCCGCGACGGGGCCTCGAACGACCGGGTTGGTTGGCCCCACCCGTATGCGGCCAAGCCCGGACGATCCGCGGACGCCTGGCGCCGCTCATCCGCGCCGTGGCGGTGCCGCGATGTCGGCCACCCCGATCCATGGGCTCGCGCCTCGCGCGGGTACCGGGGTGCCGCCTCGGCCAGGGATCGGGAGGGCGAAGGCGGCCGTCCGTCAGGTGCCGACGTTCTCGGGGGTATTCTCGTTCGAATACACGTCCTGCACGTCCTCGTTGTCGTCGAGGAGGTCGAGCAGCCTCTGCATCTTCTTGGCGTTCTCGGCGTCGAGGTCCACGCTGGTGGAAGGGACGTAGCTGGCCTCGGCGCCTTCGGTAGGGAGCCGGGCGTCCTCGAAGGCCTGCTTGACCGCCTCGAAGACCTTGGCGTCGCATTCGGCGATCAGGTATTCGCCGTCGTGCTTGATGTCGTCGGCGCCCGCTTCCAGGGCGACCTCCATGAGCTTCTCTTCGGTGACGTGCTTGGGGTCGAAGACGAACACGCCCTTGTACGAGAAGAGATAGCTGACGCACCCCGACGAGCCGAGGTTGCCGCCGCAGATCTCGAAGGTCTTGCGGAGTTCGCCGGCGGTCCGGTTGCGGTTGTCGGTGAGTGCGGCGCACATCACGGCGACGCCGCCGGGGCCGTACCCCTCGTACATCACCTCCTCGAAGCTCTCGCCGCCCGCCTCGCCGCTGGCCTTCTTGATCGACCGTTCGATGTTGTCCTTGGGGCAGGAGAAGGACCGGGCCTTGTCGATCGCGTAGCGGAGGCGGAGGTTCATCACCGGGTCGGGGCCGCCCGTCTTGGCGGCGACGTAGATCGCCTTGCAGAGCTTGCTGAACAGCTTGCCCCGCTGGGCGTCCACGGCGCCCTTGCGGTGCGCGATGTTGGCGGCGTGCGAATGTCCTGCCATGCTGGGAGGTCTCGACTCGATTCGACTCGTGGGGATTTCCGTGCCGATGGCGGGTTCGATCGGCGCTTACGGGTTGCCGCGATCGTTGCCGGGCGCCTGCTGCTTGAGCGCGTCGAGCTTGCGGCGGACGTCGGGCAGCTTCTTGTCGGGCGGGGTCGTCTTGCTCATGAGGGCCTCGGCCTTCTCCCAGGCCTCTCGGGCCTTGGCCGGCTGCTGGAGTCGGAACAGGACGTCGCCGAGGTGGTCGAAGATGGTGGCGTCGCTCGCCTGCACCTTCGCGGCTTTCTCCAGGGGCTCCAGAGCTTCATGGACCTTGCCGCGTCGGTAGAGGACCCAGCCGAGGCTGTCCAGGAACGAGCCGTTGTCGGGCTCCTCCTCGACCGCCTTGCGGATCATCGCCTCGGCCTCCTCGAGCTTCTGGCCGCGGTCGGCGTAGAGGTAGCCGAGGTCGTTGTTGATGCCGGCGTCGCCGGGCATCTTCTGGTAGAGGATCTCGAGCTCGGCCTGTCCCTTGTCCAGGTCGCCCATGTCGACGTAGGTGGCGGAGAGGCCCGAGCGGGCCTGCTTGAGGATCTCGTCGTTGTTGCCGAACCGCTCGATCATCGACTGGTAGCGGGCGATCGACTCCTCGAACCGGTTCATCTTGGAGAGGACCAGCGCGGCCAGGCTGATGGCGTCGGGGTCGTTGGGGTTGAGCTTCAGGGCCTGCTCGGCGGCCTCCAGGGCGCCCTCGAACTTGCCGGCCCGGAAGCGGGTCTGCGACAGGATGGTGTAGTTCCGGCCGTCGGCCTCGCCCGGGTATTTCTGGAGCATTTCCTCCATCGCCTCGACGGCCTCCTCGAACCGGTTGCCTCGGTAGAGGGCCATCCAGAGTTCGCGGTAGCCGGTGGGCGAGGGGTTACGCTTCAGGGCGAGGCGTTCCAGGGCGATGATCTTGTCGGGCTGGTCGGCGCGGTTGGCCATGTAGACCAGGATGTTCTGGCCGATCGGGTTGAGGGCGGGCGGCTCCTCGCCCATCATGCGGAGGCCGGCGTCGAGGACGGCGGTGACGGCCTCCTTGTCGATGCAGATCGCCTCCATCTGGGGCTTGATCGAATCGGCCCCCTGGGGCACGGTCAGGGCCCGCTCGAACAGCTTGAGCAGGTCGTCGTACTTCTTCTCCTTGCGGAGCGACTGGGCCAGCGCCGCGAAGCCGTGCGGGTCGGGCTGGCCCTGGACGAGCCCTTCATAAAGCTTGTTGGCCTCGGCGACGCGGCCGGCCTCCTTGTAGCGGTC
Source organism: Isosphaeraceae bacterium (assembly GCA_046350035.1). Lineage (GTDB taxonomy): Bacteria > Planctomycetota > Planctomycetia > Isosphaerales > Isosphaeraceae > CALLYK01. The sequence goes on from JAXMBD010000024.1 coordinate 44,031, forward strand.
GGCCAGCACGTACTTGAGGCCGACGTTTTTGGCGTCGTCCTTGAGGGCGGCCTCCAGCCGGGGGATGACCTCGGCCTTGCGTTCCAGCGAGGTCAGGACCTGGCCGAGCAATTCGTACGGCTCGCGGCCCTCGGGCTTGTCCTTCAGGAGCGGTTCGAGGGTGGCGAGGGCCTCGGCCTTCTGGCCGCCCCGGAGGAGGGCCTCGGTGAGGCGGAGCGGCAGCTCGGTGTCGTCGGGGTCGTAGGCGAGGCCGCGACGATAGGCGCGGACGGCCAGGTCGTAGCGGCGGGCGAGGAAGAAGGTGTCGCCGAACAGTTCATAGGAGTTCTCGGGCTGGTCGCCCAGGATCATCCGCGTCTGGGCGGGCGAGAACTTGGCGGCGGCCTTGTCGTCGAGGCCGTCGATCACGGCGGCGAAGGAGTCGGCGGCCTTGTCGACCTGGTTCAACGACCGGGCATAGAGCTCGCCCAGGTCGCGGCGGATCACCAGGTAGGCCGACGACTTCTTGTCGAGCTTGGGGTTTTCGAGGGCCTGTTTCAGCACGGCCTCGGCGGCGACTTGTTCGACTTGCGGTCGCAGTAGTAGATCACCAGCAGGCGGAGCGTGGTGGCGTCGCCGGGTCGGCCTCGATGACCTGCTTGCTGTAGCCGATCGCCTGGTCGAGCTTGCCCAGGGCCAGGGACACGCGGCTGAGGGCCCGCAGGATCGGGGCCGAATCCGGGTCCTTCTGCTGGGCCTTCTCGAGCAGGGCCAGGGACTCGGCGAACTTCTTCTGCTCCTCCAGCGAGCGGGCAGCGACGAAGTCGCTAGGGGCCCTCGACCCGGCGCTGCTGGTCGGCGGTCCCGGGGCAGCGCCCAGGGACGAACGGCGCTGGCGGCTCGTCGATCGGCCGGGAAGAGGGGGATCGGGATTTCGGGCTCCTGCAGCCGCAAGCCGGCCGGAACGGATGAAATCGCGAGGCCCGCGAGCGCGGCCCCGAGGGCGGCGATCGCCCCGCGTCGTATCCCGACGAACATCGGTGTCCCTCCTGTCCTCGCCTCGCCAACATGCCGAGCACGTAGGCGGCGCAAGCCGTTCCGGCATGGACGCATCAGCACGGCCGCGGGAAATCTGCCAAGATCGACGGTATCCAGGGTTTACGGGCCCGCGGCGATGCCGATCTCGCGAATCGCTCGGCCTCGCCGACTTGCCGCGGCCGAATATCGAGCCGCACGTGACGAACGCCTTGCGCAGGCCACCACATCAACCCCGCCGATCGACGATCCGACCTGGATGCCGGGCCTCCGCCATGCTGCTCGGGATCGTCACCATGCCTCCCTGTCGTTCTTCGCGTCGTTTTGGATGGTGTCGGACCGGAGCCAGGGCCGGCGTTCGGCGTCCTGTTCTCGGCGATCCACGGCTTCCGGATGCCGCTGTTCTTCGTGATGAGCGGCTTCTTCGCCGCCATGCTGATGCAGCGTCTGGGCCAGGTGGAGTTGATCAAGCACCGATTCCGGCGGGTGCTCCTGCCGATGCTGCTGAAGTTGTTCACGATCGTCCCGCTCACGACCGGCTGATCTCGATGGTCGCCATGTCTTCCGCCCGTAAAGGGCGTGGCGATCAACCCCGAAAGCGTCAGCTTCCGCGGCACGGCGGAGGCCGCAGTTTCGGGCGACCTCGAAGCCCTGGAGAAGGCCCTGGCCGAGGGCGCGGGTGTCAACGATCGGGACGGCGAATCGGGCCTGACGCCCCTGCATCGCGCGGCCCTGGCGAACCGCGTCGAGGCGATGCGGTTGCTCATCGAGCAGGGCGCGAGAACCCGGATGCCCGGGCGGGCGACGGGGGACTCCCCTGCACGCCGCGGCCTTCGTGGGGCATGAGGAGGCCGTGGCCGCCCCTCGTGGATGCCGGGGGCGGACGTCAACTCGGCGAACAACCAGGGCCGGACCGCGCTCGATATCGCGTCGATCGACGAGGGGACGACCGTCTATTGCAGCACGATCCTGCAAATCCCAGTCGATAAGAAGGGCTCGGCCAGCAGAGGAGTGCGATCTCGGCCTACCTCCGCGAGCACGGGGCGGTGGCGGGGAAGACCGCCGGCCTGGCCGAGGTGCTCGGCTACGGTGGCCGCTCTTTCCAGCACCTCTGGTTCCTGTGGCTGCTCTGGTGGCTCACGATCGGCCTGGCGATCGTCTCGGTATCGGCTCGCGGTTGCCGGCGATCCGGCTGCCCGGCTGGCTGGTCGTCTCGCCCGCGCCCGCTACCTCTGGCTGATCCCCTGACGATGATCGCCCAGGCGTTCATGGGGGAAGGCGGCGCTCGCCGATCTTCAGGCCCGACACTTCGGCGGTATCCTGCCGATCCCGCACGTCCTGGCCTATTACGCGATCTTCTTCGGCTTCGGTGCCTGGATTACGGCTACAACGCCCGGATCCCGGAACGCTGGTGGTTGCCGACCACGATCGGCCTGCTCGTCGTCTTCCCGATCGGGATGGCCCTGGTGACGGGCTGGCCCGCGTCGCTGGCGGGCGTCCTGGGATCGATCGACCCGACGACCCGACGGGTGCTGTCGATCGGCCTGCAAGCGGCCTACCCCTGGCTCATGACGTTCGGCCTGATGGGCCTGTTCCGGCGGATCTGCCCGGCCGAGAACCCGGCGATCCGGTACGTCTCGGATTCGGCCTACTGGCTCTACCTGGCCCACCTGCCGCTCGTCGTCGCCCAGTCCAGTACCTCGTGCGGGACTGGCCCCTGCCGTAGCCTTCTTGAAATTCGCGTTGATCGTCGCGACGGTCACCCCGTTCTGCTGTGGACCTACCGGACGATGGTGCGTTACACCTGGCTGGGCCGCTTCCTCAACGGGCCGAGGCGTAGGCCCGGGGCCGAACTCGGCGCTGGCCCGAAAACGCCCGCGTCCTGGAGCCGGCGAACCCGCCCGTTGACGAGCGGGCCGGAGGGCAAGGCCGTTCGACTCCGACTTGGGGGTGCGTAAAATCAGAACTGCGGTCATAATGCTCACGGCCGGGCGGCCCTGGTTTCCAGGACGAGATGCCAGGACGGCCGCCCCCAGCATCACGGACGAACTATGATTTCCAGCATCCGCAGGCGGGCTGATCGAGGAACGGAGAAGGCCCGTCGGAAGACCCGGCCGTTGGCCTTCCAGGCCTCGAAGGAAGCAGCTCGCCCGCGAGCGCTCCTGGTGGCAATGGCCCTGGAAAGGTCGTGGTCGAGTACCTGGGCGCGACGAATGATCGCGATATCCGGGCCACGCTCTACCTGAACAACGTCGCGTATCGGATACTCGGTCACCACGTCGACCTTCGACGAATTCGATCCCCGCGTCGCCATCAACGCCAGCAGCAAGAACGCCGTCGCCTACATGTACCGGAATCGCGACGTCGATATCCAAGGTGAGCCTACCGGCCCTCCTCGGATACCCCTTCCTCGATCGAACGGCCGGGACCAATCGGAACGAGTACTTCACGCAGGCCAACCCGATCCAGATCCAGCCCGAAAAAACCAGGTGTTCCTGGCCTATACGATCGCGTTCCCGACCCGGAAGGGCGTGGACGAGGAATCCGGGCGTGGCGTTCGACCAGAACGTGACCCGGACGGTCGCCCAGACCACCGCCAACGAATCCCGGGCCCAGGTCATCGCATCGGCCGGGAAGCAGCTCCTGGGCCGACGTGGTTTTACGTCAGCTCGACCCGGAAAAGCAAGATTGCCTGGAAAACGGGCCGGCGGCCGATGGCGACCGGGCCGATCCACCCGGACGTCGCGGCAGGCCGAGACGCGCGTCTGGCCGAGAAATGCAGCCGAATAACCGCAGCGGACCGAGCGTCCCTCCACGGCACGCAAGAGCCCACCATGGAAGTTCCCATGATCGCCGCCCCCGCCCAGGCGTTTCGTCGAGCGCGTCGATGGCCTGGAATACCGGATCGCCCTGAGCACGGCACAGGCCGCGGCCGTTTCCGGGATGACGCGATCCGGCTCGGTGACCGGCAGCTTCTTCGCCCCGGCCGAGATAACCGGCCGGCGGACAGCTCCAGGTGAACCTGTACGGCTCCGGCCGGGGAGCAGGGGCTGGGCCGGTTCAGGATGACCGGCTCCCTGAACATGGGCGGTTCCACCACAGCCCCCGACGTCCCCGACATCACCGGAAAGATCCGGTTGCGCACGCCCGAGGAAGCATCACCCTGAGGCTCACCGGATCGAGGGCGGCAACGACGATCCCCGGCCGGCAGTTCGGCTCAAGGCCGTCGTGGTCGGTGGGGTCGGTGCGTACGCCAACCTGCGCTCAAGGTCGGGACGGCTAGGCGACCTTCGGGCCGAATCTCGTGCAGAGCATCCGGGTAGCCCCGGCCCGATCGAGGGCACTGACGGTCGGCCTTGCGCTGGGGCGCAACGATCATCCCGGCGGGGCCCCGCCGACCCCATCGGCCTGCCCCGCCGGTTGTGAGGTGGCCGAATCGGGCGATATGATCGGGGCTTGCGGAGCACAGGCCCCGGGAGATCGCCCTGTCATGGCCCCAAAGTCCCCGCGACCGGGCGAGTCGCGGCCGTGGCTATACCCGTCGAAGTCGCCGGGCCTGGCTGCTACAACAGGGCTCGCCGCCTCGCTCGCGGCCCTCGTCGGCACCTACATGGTCTTCGTCGAGCCGCCGCCGCGCCCAGGCGGATCGTCATCGCCGCCGGGGGCCGGACCGGGGCTTACTATCGGCGCGAGTCGTACGCCGCGGCGCCCGCAAGGGCCTGAAGTGAGGTCCGCGAGACGGACGGCTCTCTGGGGAACCTCAAGCTCCTGAACGACGACGGCTCCGGGGTATACGCTGGCGATTCGCCGAGCGGCAATCGCGCTGGCCCGGGAGGAGAAGCTGCTGGCGGCGCGGGCAGCCTCTACCGGGAATAGCCGTTCTCTGGGTCTTCCTCCGCGAGGAGATGACCGACGTCGGCCTCGCCACGCTCCAGGAAGCGGGTCGGCGTCGGGGTCGGGAGCGGCACGCACGCCATCGCCCTCAGCTGCTGGACGCCAACGGGCTGGTGGGCAGGACCAGGGCCAGTTCGTCACCATCGGCACCGACGAATCGGCCGACGCCCTGCTGAAGGGCGACCTCGACGCCGCCTGCTTCGTCTCCCGCGATCGAGGCCGAGTACATCCAGGGCTGCTGAACGACGAGCGGATCCACCTGCTCGGCTTCCGACGGGCCGAGGACGTATCGGCGTCGTTTCCGCCACCCTCGCGACAGCGGGCGCTGCCCGAAGGCTCGGTCGACCCTCGCCCGGAACATCCCCGATCACGACGTCCCCCTGCTCGCCCCGACGGCCATGCTGGTGGTGCGGAAGGATTTCCATCCCGCCCTGATCCGCTCCTGCTGGCCCGCGCGACGCGGATCCACGGCCAGGCGACGTGACGAATGAGCCGCACGAATTCCCATCCGGACGCCTACTGCGACCTGCCCGTGAGCGAGGACGCCGTCCGCTTGCCGGTCGGGCCAGCCGTTCTTGCAGCCGGATCCTGCCGTTCTGGGTGGCGTCACGTGCTCGACCGCGCCCAAGGTGATGCTGATCCCGCTGGTGATACTGCTCACGCCGCTGATCGGGCCGCCCCGCCGCTCATGAGATGGCGGACACGGCGGAGGTTACCGCTGGTATTCGGACTTCTCCGAGCCGTCGACCAACACCGCTCGCCAACAGGCGAGCGGTTGCCGGAGGAACTCGTCGAGATGTCGGCCCTGATGGACAAGATCGAGCATCAGGTTGGCGAGGGTAAACGTGCCGCTGAGCTACATGGAGGAGTTCTACCACCTCCGTTTGCACCTGGGGATGCTCCGCCAGCGTGACCACCGGGCCCGGCGGGACGCGATCGCGACGGCGGGGGAGCTGATCAGCCTATCCCTCGCCCGCCCCTTCCGGCAGCGAAGCCAGGCACCGTCCGGCCGAGCCGGTCGGAATCGGAGGCAGGCGGCGGCGAGTTGGAGCAGTTCGGCGGCGGCGCGGCGTTCTCCTGGGCGACCTGCGCGAGCTGGCCAAGGGCCGTGCCGAAGCCCTGGGCTTCCTCCATCGCGGCCGGGAATCGTCACCGATCCGCGAGACCCGCGCGACGATGGCCTCGATGCCCGGGACGGTGCGCCAGGCGCGACCCGGCCCCCTCGGCCACGGCGACCAGGTATCCGCCAGCTCGTTGATCTCGGCGGCGGCGGCGCAGCTCCGCTCGGCCAGCACCAGCAGTCCTCGGCGGCCACCACCGCGACCCCGCGCCCATGGCGGCGGCGGGCGAGCTCAATCGCCGTTGTAGAGCAGCACGCTCCGTCCGCCGGGCAGACTCGCCGACGACCGAGACCTTCTCGGCGATCCGGCGCATCGCGGCCACCGCGTCGGCCACCGACCGGCCCGACTCGCCGTCGCGGGCGGCCTCGCGGGCCGATCGGCCGGCCTCGGCAGCCCCTTCCGCGGTGGCGCTGATCGTCGAGACCCATCTGCCGCACATCGCCGCCACCGCCTGCTCGGCGGCGAACGCCTGCTCGATCGAACCGGCCGCCATCGCTTGCGACTGATGCTCGATCGTCCGGCCCACTGATCGATCCGCTCGGCCGCCTCCCGGACCGATCCGACCACCCCGGCCAGATGCTCGACCATCGAGCAAGAGGGCCGCGAGCACCCCCGAACGCGACCGGCCCTGGCCCGACTCGGGATCGTCCAGGTCCCCTCGGCGACGCCGGAGCCTGGTCGCGACCGAGGAGACCTGACTCGCCGCCGATCACCTCCGCAAGATCGATCGCGGCACCCCGATCGCCACCGCTGCGGCGACGGTCAGCATGGCCATCGCCACGACCTGATTGGCCAGCAAGGGCGCGGACCAGGGCCGCGTCGCGAGGCGGCTTTCGGCATTCGTCCGGGCCTCGACCATGCCCAGGAAGTCGCCGATCGGGGCCATGATCAGGCCTTCGCCTCATGGTAGGGCCGATCATGCGTGATCCGCACGGCGAGGTCGCGGTCGGGCGGGCCTACGCGGGTGAACCCGCCCTTGTCGTCTTCGAAACGGCCCTTGAGGGCGTTCCATGGCGACCGTCTCGGCATGGACGAGGCCGTCGGGAGTAGCCTGCGCCCTCGCGGAGCTTGGCGAACTCCTCTTCGGTGAAACCGGCCTCGTGCATCAGGGCCTGGGCAACACGGCCGCTCCGTCGGGCCGCGGCTTCGCGCCCGGGTTCCAGCGCGAAGATCAGTAGATCCCGTGATAATCGACCGGCCGGGGCCTTTCGCCATTGCGGATCGCCAGGATCCACCAGTACCACGTTTCATGCGCCGAGGTCGCCCGTGACGACGTAAGGGTCGGGCCATCCACTCGGAGTCGTCGGAGCTTTGCCGGAGCTCATCGGCGAGCAGGTACGACCGATAGCGGCGACGCTCCTGGTAACGTCCCAGTCGCCCCTCGGCCCGGCTCATCAGCACGCTGAGCACCACGAGGAGCCAGCACGCCGGGGCTCAGGATCGAGGCGAATGCCACCGCAGCGAAACAGGGCCTTCAGCAGAATCCCCACCCCGACGGCCCCTCTGTGCCCATCGGCCGCATTGTCGTCCGCGCCCTCATGCGTAACCAGGCGTATTTGGCAGTTTAGCATGTTTTCGGCGACCTTGCGGGCCGGGAGTTCCCAGGGACATTGACATCGGCCGGTTTCCAGGACGGTTGTTGGCGACTCACACCAGTAGCCAGAGGACGCCCACATGTCGATTGAGGGCCTTGCCGCCATCGTCGCCTTGCTCGGGCCCGCCGTGAACGCCTCGGCCCTCGACGACGCCCCATCCAAGGCGTCGGTGGCCGCCAGGTTCAAGGCGATCGCCGCCGAGTACGAGGCCGAGCAGAAAGCGGCCAACGAGGCCGGGGACGCGGCCCCGAATGAGTCCCTGGGCCGAAAGATCCTGAGCCGGATGTCCCCCGACGATGCCGCTTATTCGAGGCGGATGGTCGAACTGGCGAAGTCCTCCCCGGCGGATCCGTCCTCCCGGGACGCTTTGGTCGTTGGTCGGCGAACAGCATGGAGGTGGACCTTGGCGATACAGCGGCCAGGTCGCCGGGTGCTCGTGGATCAGCGCTGCGCCGACGACCCCGGTACTCGATGGCCGTCGCGGTGGCACGTTCCTCCAGCGCGCGGCCACTGGTGGAGGCTGCGCCGGGGCCAGATCACGTAGGCGGGTAGGTTGGCATTGGCGATGGCCAGGCTCCTCGGAGGCCAGGCTCGCCTCGAACTGGCCCGAGGACCCCAGTTCTTGAGCCGAGACCCATCGACGGCCATCGACCAGGCGGCGAGATCCCATCGAGACCTGCCACGCAGGGAAGCCGGCCGACAGGTCTTGCTTCCACGGCGCTCGGCTCGTCGACCCGGCCTCGAGCGGAGGCCGACGGCTCTACGGCGGGGCGATCGACGATTGCAGCAGATACCACCGCGCCATGCAGGCGCGCTCACCGACGGCGAACTGCTGAAGAACCGTGCCGTCGCGGAACTCGAAGCCGATGACGTAGGCGGGATCGAGAGGTCCGCGCGCTACCTCGACCGCCGCCGAAGACCCTCGCCCAAGTGGCCGAGGGCACCTCGACGAGATGCACAACATCGCCGTCGGCAGACCGGCCCCGGAATCGACGCGCCCGACATCGACAGCAAGTCGATGAAGCTCTCCGACTACCGGGGCAGGTGGTCGTGCTGTCGTTCTGGGGCTCCTGGTGCGGCCCCTGCATGGCGGAGTCCCCGGCGAGCGGGCCCTCGCCGAGAAGTACAAGGGCCGGCCGTTCGCCCTGCTGGGCGTCGGCTACCCAACGAACCGGCCGAGGTCGCCCGCAAGGCCATGGCCGAAAACAGGATGGCCTGGCCCCGGTGGCGCGGCGGCGAGGCGGGCGACGGCGATCGTCGAGAAGTACCATATCCGCCACTACCCCACGATCTTCGTGATCGACGCCGACGAGATCATCCGCCGCAAGGACGTCCGCGGCGAGGCCCTGGAAAGCCGTCGCCGAAATGATGCAGGATCGTTGATGCGAACCGCCGGCCGATTCGTGCCCGCGGTGAGACGCCGCGGCACGGCGGCCGCGGTTCTCCGGGCCCGGACACCGGTCCCTCTCGCCAGCGAGCGAATCCTCCACTCAAGGGATCTTGCTGATCAACACCGACGCCGTGGGGCATTCGCAAGCGGTGCAGGTTGGGCCGGAGAGTCGATTGACAGGGACATCGAGCCATTACGCTTCCCATATCAAGCGACCATGAATCGCCCGGATCCCCGACCTGGCGATGACCCGGGGTCCGTCGGGCACGGCTTGCCCTCAACGTTGGCATCGATCCGCTCCCTTGAAATTGACCACCCCATCGAATTTCGATCAGCAGAGATCGACATCGTGATCGTTCCCATGCGCGCCGATCGGCCGTTCGGCAAGGAACAACGCCGCAAGGTCCGAAGGACAAGGGCCCGCCGGGAGAAGTTGGCCCCGGCTAGGTTCCTGGGCGAGGTCCTCTCCCTGGAGGAACGCTGCCTGCTGAGCGGCGACCCGATGGTGCCGGGCGGCAGCAACGTGCCGCTCAACCAGATCTTCTGGAACGGCGGCGGCCCGACGAATCCGGCCAACCCGCCGCCGAACTTCGTCCCCAACATCACCCAGGCCCCGACCACGAAGACGATCACGATCACGAACACGTCCGATCAGACAATCTACCCCATCTTGCGGGGCGCCAACACCGGCCAGCTGCCTTCGAACATCAACCCCAACAACCCGAACAATTACTACGACCCGCAGGACTACATCAACCAGGAATATCGGGCCTACATCGGCTATGTGGACGCCAGCAACACGCAGAGGCTGGGCCTGCCGGCGCACGGGACGATCACGTTCGCCGTCCCGCTGGTGTTCTGGGATTCGGAGCGGACCTACATCGTCACCGACGGGGCCGACCTGATCCCGGCCGACGCGAACGGGCAGAACCCGTTCCGCTACGACCCGTCCTCGGACCGCGGCGTCTCGCTGTCCTCCGACGCGAATTCTTGGGTCAATTCGCTGACGATCGCCAACCAGCAGGCCACCGGCCTGATGATGTTCTACCACGCCACGAAACCCCAGGGGATCGCCCTGGATGCCCCGGCCCAGCTCACCGAATTCACGATCCGCGACCCCTACCTGACCAACTGGCTGACCGAGAAGATCGTCGCCGAAACCACGGTCGAATTCAATTATGATGTTTCTTATGTGGACAGCTTGACGTCGTCGATCGCGATGGAGGCGATCAATGTGCCGGTGCCGATCCCCAATAATGCCAACCCGCCGACGCAGGGGTACGACTTCGGCTGGGCCGGGTCGAGCCTGATCTACGGGTCGCCGCAGTCGGCGGGGACGATGCAGCAGTTCGTCTACGACTTCATCCACAACCAGGGCGAGGCCAGCATCGGCGAGTACTTCGGCACCCACGGCTGGCCCAGCTACTTCAACCCCAACGGGATCCTGAATATCCCCAGCGGGGCCAATGTGTTCGCCAACAGCCCGTTCAACGGCCAGAAGTCGTCGTACTGGACGTACGGGCCCGACAACCTCTGGATGCTCTCCAGCGGCGGCACGCAGCCGGTCGAGGCGCAGGGGGGCGGCCTGATCACCTCGTCGACGACCCTCCGCATGGACTTCCTGACGGCCGCCGACCGCGACAAGATCTACAACGTCTTCGCGGGCTGGAAGGCGGAGGGCGATAAGTTCTCGGCCAAGACGACCCTCGGCGCCGAGATGGGGCAGGTCAGCGGTTTCTCGAAGGACGACAGCATCCCCAACCTGTTCTCCGTCGACGTGACCGTGGCGGGGCCGGCGGGCCCGTCCGGCCCGGCGAGCTTCATCTTCTACCGTCCCGTCACCGACTACGCGACGACGGCCCTCATGAACCTCTGGTATTCGTGGGCCGAATACTACGTGAATTCGTTCGCGGGCAAGCCGACGCCGGAACCGACCCAGGGGGGCATCGCCTCCAACACCAACGTCTTGACGCTCAAGGGGGGCATCCCGACAGGGCTGGCCGTGGGGATGACCGTGGGCGGCTCGGGGATCGTCGCCGCGCCGGGCACCACGGTGTTCATCGTCAAGATCGATACCACGAACAACCTGGTCTACCTGAGCCAGCTCTCGTCGACGGGCGGCACGGGCCTCTACCGGTTCGGCATGCCCCAGCCGATGCTGTTCTCGAACCCGGACGGGATCAAGAGCATCGCCGTCGTCGACGGCGGCAGCGGCTTCACGCCCAAGAGCACGTTCCCGGTGACGATCACCGGCGGGGCGGCAGCGGCGCGACGGCCGTCGCCATCGTCGGCGACACCGGCAAGGTCACCAACATCGTCGTCACCAACGGCGGCTCGGGGTACACGTCGGCGCCGACGATCGGCTTCTCGTCGGGTAGCGGCTCGGGCGCCTCCGCTTTGGCCACCGTCGGGACATACTTCCAATCGCTCAACCTGACCTTCGGGAGCGACCAGCAGGTCGCCGCCCAGCAGTTCGCCGGCACCGTGTACGCCGCGATGGCCGCCGAGGCCGCCATCCCCAATTTCACCGTGAACAACCCCCTGCTGCCCGCGCCGATGAGCCTGATCTACACGGTGATCGGCTGCGACGTGCTGCACCTGCCCAACTCGAACGCCGGGGCCAGCCAGGTCGGCGCCAACGTGACGGTCCTGATCAAGTCGGCCCTGCGCGGCGTCTACGACTTCAACGCCGTCCCCGAGTCGCAATGGTATCCCAAGCCGAGCGTCTGGCAGGGCGGCCAGCATTTCAACGTCTTCAACCTCGACCCCTACGTCTGGTTCGTCCACGAGGTCCTGGGCCTGTCGGGCTACGGTTTCTCCGTCGATGACGACACGTCCGACGTGGGCGCCTACGCCAGCAACTACACGCCGCAGATGGAACGGGTCTATCCCAACCACCTGGACATGGTCTTCTCCGGCCTCAAGGACCTCCAGACCGGCCAGGGCCTCCGCAACCTGTCGAAGTGGTACGGCAACGTCCAGTACGGCCCGATCACGGATATAGGCAACATCTCGAACCCGACCACCGGGCCGAACAAGGGGAAGACCGTCCTCACGCTGACCGACCAGACCAAGTACTGGCAAATCATGCCGCCGGCGCCGGACTTCCTGGGCGCCTTCGTCGTCGGCAAGGGGATCAAGGCGGGCACGCGGATCATCTCGCAGGATTTCGCCAACGGCCTGAACTTCATCCTGGACGGCTACGCCCCCGACGCGACGAACGTCCAGCTCACGTTCACGGGCAAGCTCCTGCAACCGCTGTCGCCGACCACCGACGAAACCACCTGGAAGTTCGCGAAGACCGCCGGCATCGCGGCGGACAGCAGCTCCTTGACGGCCCAAAATGGCCCGGCGCCCGAAGGGGACGAGGCCCTTTACATCTCCGGCAAGGGGAAGGCCCGCACCCGGGTCAACCTGAAAGCCGGCAAGTACACGCTGAATCTCCAGGCCGCCCGTCTGCGGCTGGCGAACGGCCTGGCCCGCCAGAAGGTCCGCGTCCTGGTCGATGGCAAGCAGGTCGGGATTATCCGGCCCGGCCACTCGACCTATACCGCCTACGGCGTCTCGTTCCGAGTAGGCCGGGGCGAGCATACGATCGCCCTGGTGGGCACCGGCAAGCCGGGCGACAACACGGCCCTCATCGACAACGTCACCATCCAGGCCCAGTAAAGAGGGAAAAGCTCGATCAAGGCCCCGGCTTCTTCCCGAGGCCGTGGGCCTCCAGGATCGCGCGAACCCGGTCGATCGGCAGGGCCCCCACGGTCCGGTTACCCCGCCCCGCGGTGGTTTCGGCCATCAGCAGGGCGTTGTAGACCGATTCCTCGGTCGCTTCGAGGACCGCCTGGAAGAGGCCGTCGAGCGCCTCGGTCGTCAGCAACGGCCGGGTCGCCACGGCGGCCTCGCCATGCTTCACGCGGAGCGGTTCGGCCGTCGAGAAGGCGATGGAATAGTCGCCGCTGCCGTTGGAAAATGACGACCCGGTCCGGGCCAGGCCGAACACCGACCGGGCGGCCAGCCGCCGCAGATCCCGCGCATCGAGCGGGGCATCGGTGGCGACCACGATCAAACAAGAGCCATCGGCCGGGCGGGCCTCGCGAGGCTCGTGAAGCGGGCCGACCTGGCCCATGGCCCGGAACGGATGCCGGCCCAGTTCGAGGCCGACGGGCGCACCGCCCATGGTCAGGACTCCGCCGAAATTCGCCTGGACCAGGACGCCCAACGTGTAGCGAGCCTCGCCCAACCGGACGATCCGCGACGACGTCCCGATGCCTCCCTTCCAACCGAACGCCTCGCAACCGGTTCCCGCCCCTACGCACCCCTCGGCGACCGGCCCGGCCTTCGATTCCCGGATGGCCCGGAGCACATGCTCGCGGGTCACAGGACGGCCCCGGATATCGTTCAGGCCCCCGTCATTGGTCTCGCCGACCACGGCATTGACCGAGCGGACGCGATCGTTCCCGTCCAGGCCCAGGGTGTAATCGACGACCGCCTCGATCGCCGTGCCCACGGACAGGGTGTTCGTGAGCACGATGGGTGCCTCGATCGTCCCGAGTTCCTCCACCTGCGTCGACCCGGCGAGCTTGCCGAATGCGTTGCCGACGAAGACCGCGCCCGGGACCTTCGACTGGAACAGGTTGCCGCCGTGCGGAACGATCGCGGTCACGCCCGTGCGGATCGAGTCGCCTTCCTTGAGGGTCACATGGCCGACCTTCACGCCGGGGACGTCGGTGATGGCGTTGTGGGTGCCGGTCGGGAAAACGCCGGGCGATAGGCCGATCGCGCGGGCCCTGGCGCGAGGTTCGGGATCCTGGCTCATGACGGTTCCGGAGATCAGTAAAGTGGCGAGGTTTCCCAAGATCGGGCCGGGGATCAGGATAATTGCGGGAACCATCTGGGCATCTCCATCAAGGGGTTTTTGGACGGTAGCCGTCAAGGGTACCGGAAAGAGCCCGTCAGCCAGGTCGTATCCCGGATCACACCGGCCACGGATTGCGCCTTTTAGCTCAACCTTGCCGGATAGCACGCCGATACTGACCGCGACAGTTATGCCCATGGAAGGGCCTGTAGCCCCTTCTCGGCGCCTAGTGAGGGTTACGGAACATGATCCCCCCCTCGTTGTCCGACCGACGACGAACTCCTGACCCGATAGCCCGCTGTGGAAGATGTCGCCGAAAACCATGGATCGCCTTTTTCATGATCCTGGCCGGGATGGGGGCTGGCGAGGTCTCGATCGCCGCGACTTCGCAGGATGAAACGCCGCCCAGGCCTGGGCCCGCCATGGAGGAGGTCGAGGTCACCTACGACACTCCCCCATCACCAGGCATGTCGATTACCCTTGGAATCGACGGGACCGTGCCCCCCGATACCGTATACAAGTGGACCCAGGTGGAGGGTCCAATGGTCGCAATCGACGATCCCAGCCAGGCCAAACTGCGGATCACGGTCCCCGAAGGAAGTTCCAGGCTCGTATTTCACTTACAACTGAAGTACGGAGGGCGAGAGCGGTTCGTCCGGGTTGTGGTCCCTATCGGTGAGAAAGTCGATCCGAACGCCCCACGCGCCGACGCCGGCGATGATCAGGTGGGCCTGGTCGGTCGGCGAATCACGCTAAACGGCTCCCGAAGTACCCCCCGTACCGCAGGATTCCGTTGGATTCAAACCGCGGGGCCGACGACGTCGCAGCCCATCCAGGAAGGCCCTTATTACTCCTTCGTGCCCAGGGCGACCGGGACATATCGCTTCGCCCTGGTAATCGCCTCCGAGAGCGCGATCTCGCCCCCCGATGAGGTTGTCGTAATCGTCGGCGAGTTGCCCTCGGCAAACCGATCGGCTCCGGCCGACCCGCCCATCTCTCCGGCGCTTACGCGGTTGGTCGTCGGGTCCGAGGGGATCTCGGGACCAATGACGGTCCGTCAGATTGCCGACGCATTCGAGGCACTCAGCGAGCGGGCCCCCCTCTACTCCACTTTCAATGAACTAACCGTGGAGATGGCCCGTCGGCTCGACGCGGTTATACCGCCGGAGCCGATCGCCCGCCAGACTTGGTCTCAGGCGATGTTCACCCCGCTCTCCCAGCTAACCACGGCGGAGATGCTGGCTGTCGGCGTGGATCTTCGTTTGCCCCAGGGGCATGGACAACCGCTCACACAGGCCCAGCGAGATCGGCTGCAGGCCCTGTTCCGAGATTACGCGCGGGCGTTCCGCTCGCGGACGACGGTGCGTTGACGATCCCGAGTCCGACGAGCCATCAGGACGATTGGCTCGGTTCGCCCGCGATCTTGTTCTCAATGGCAGGAGGCCAGGATGCTGTGCCATCGAATCGTGAAGCAGGGCTCAAAACTAGCCTGTGCGGTAGCCGCGACGGCCGCCCTGGGCGGCGCCCCCGCCCTGGCCCAGAACGCCGCCCCCGCGGCACCGGCCAGCCCGCCAGCGGCCGATCCGAATATCCGCCGGACCTCCCACAGTATGGAAGGGGACTACCCGTCGGCGCAGGCATCGGATCAGTCCGTGCCTTACGCCGCACCCAAGACGATGCCACCGGCTCCGTCAACCGCCGTTCCATCGTCCGTCCCGGTGACGCCCACCTACCCGTCGCCGATCTACACGGCCCCGCCCGCCGCGAACTATGTCCCGCAGCAGTACCAGATGACGATGGTGCCTTCCGCGGCCCCCGCGACCAACTTCTTCCTGCCGGCTTCGGCCCCGGCTTCGCAGCCCATGATGACCGCGACGCCGATGGCGATGGTCCCCATGACCGCGGCCGCGACACCGATGGCGGTCACCCCCATGGCGATGGCCTCCGCGCCGGTCGCGGCCACGCCCATGACCGTGGCCGCCGCACCCATGGCCACCGCCGCACCGATGGCGGCCGCCGCCCCCATGGCCTCGGCGCCGGCGGGCATTGCTGGCTTTACGACGCAGTCATTTTCCATGCCAACGGCCGGGATGCGCTCGCGGGTCACCGTAAGGAGCCGCCCGTTCAGCGGCATGCTCGGCCGCCTGGGCAACTTCCTGGTGGACTACAGCCGCGCCAGGCTGGTCTCCAGCCAGGAGTTGACGCTGGCCGGAGGCAACCAGCCCACGGGGCCCATGGCGACGGTCAACACTGCTACGGCAATTCCGCAAGCGTCCCCACAGGGAATGACGATGTTCCCACAATCGGCCCCGACTCAGGCCCAGTATACGCCGCAATACACGCTCCAATCGAATCCGCCCGAGCCCACACCTTCGCCGCAGGAGCTGCCGGGCAAGCATCCGCTCCTGGATTACTTCCACAAGCGTTGAGCGTGATGTCGTCCGGGATGGATCAGGAACCGAAACCCTGCCACTCCCGGGGATCGAGTTGGAACTCGGATTCGATCTGGACGTCTAGGCCTTCGGTGTCAGCTAGGTGTTCCAGATCATCCGGCGGTATCCGCCCGTAAACGTGGCCTGGGGAGGACTTGAGGATGACCAATCCCATCTTGTCGAGCATCGCTAGTGCCTTTTCCTGCCCGCCCGCCCAGCGTGCAGGGAACGTGATGCTAACGGGGATGCCTGGGGCAGTCGGGTCGCTCATGGTGGAGTCCTTTCACGTTGGCAATCGGATTCAACTGGAACTGCTCCCAGAAGAATTATAGCCAATCGGGGGCCAAAGTCCCTGCCTGATTCCGGTTTTCCTCCGCTCGGAGGCTTCACCCAGGTACGGGGATTCCATTACCCCGCCCCTGGGTGTTTGCGTAATGATGCCAGTGCTTACTGGGGTGCCTGGACCAGGCCAGCCCCTACATCGTTCGGGTCCAACCCTGGTAGGGCCTGGGCCATTCGCATCAGGGTCCGCAAGATATCCAGCGGGCTGTCGTTCGGCCTCGCCTGCCTCAGCAGGGCTGCAATCCCCGAGACGTGCGGCGTGGCCTGGCTAGTCCCGGACATCAGTCCATAACCACCGGGGACCGACGAATAGACGTTGATTCCCGGGCCGACGAGATCGACCGCCGCCGCCGTGTTGAAGAACCCCCGATTGGAGAACGCCGCCAGCCGCAGTTGCTCATCGACTGCACCCACACCCATTACCCGCAGATTATTCGCCGGGCTGCTGACAGGTCTCACTCCTGGGGGCACGTTCGGCCTGAAGAACGGCAATCCTGGCCGATTGCTGTCGTTGCCCGCGGCCGCGATCATACACATCCCCCGGAGCGTGGCCTGCTCCGCCGCCTGCCGATACACGTCGCCAAAGGGGCTTGGCGGACTTCCAAGCGACATCGAGCAGATGTGGCAGCCCTGCTGGATCGCCCACTGGATCCCCTCCAGGACCGATCCCACGGTCCCGACGCCCGGGATCTGACGCTGAGTAGACACCCCGAAGTTGGTGAGGACCTTGCCGACGTAGATCTGCGACTCGTAGGCGATCCCGTAACGCCCCTGGGCCGACGGCCCGGACGGGGACTTCGGCCCACACGCCGTCCCGATGCAATGCGTGCCGTGCCCGGGATTCCCGCGCGTTGGCACGTCCTGGACCGGTTGCCCGACGAAGGAAGCCGTCGCCGCGATCCGCCCGTCCTGGAAGTCGGGGTGCGCCAGGTCCAGGCCGGTGTCGAGGACGGCCACCCGGACACCGGCCCCCGTGTACCGCGACGAGATCACGCGGGTAGCTCGCAAGCCCCAGGTCTCGGTTTGTGTGGCCGCGGCCACTTCCTGAAGAGGTCCTTCGGGCAGAGTGCCAGGCATGGTCCCGAATCCGCCGAAGTCCTGGGCCCCCATCGGGACCGTGGGGGCTGCGGACGAACTCGGCACCGCTGGCACGGCGAACGTGGCGCCCGGGATGCCCAGCAACAGTTGCTGGAGGGCTGCGAGGTAACCCAACCAGTATTCGACCGGCCGGCCGCCGAGTACTGCCGGTAAGACCCCGGCTAGGGGTGGCATCATCCCAGGAAACTGCGGCTGCATGATCACGGGCGAGGCTGCAGAGGGCGAGGATGCACCGAAAACCTCGCCGAAATTCGAGGCGAAGACGAGCGTCTCGGGCACGATGGTCCTCACCCCACCGTCCTCGCTCGCGACCGAGGCAAAGCTTGTCGAGTCAACATTCTTGGAAGTAATAACGATACCGAGGTCGGCCAGCAGGACACTTTCATCGTCCAGGTCATCGGGCGGGACAACGCCGTCCTCGTAATCGGCCGAGCTGACGGTGGAGATCCCCGCCTTGTCCTTCAGATTTGAAGCCGCGGCCTTGATCTCGCCGGGCTGGAGAGCAATCAAGAACCGCCCGGTCGTGCCGGAGTTTAGAGCCGCCTGGATCAGCCCGTCGATCGAACTTCCCATCGAGCCGCTTCCTTCGGGGACGACGCCCGCTTCACCGGCGCCCGATGCCTCGAAGCTGGATTTCTTCCTGGCCCCCTTCGCCATGACGACTTAACCCCTTTCAGAGCACAGCAATGCGTATAAGGCGGACCTTTCGAATGGGATCGCATAAGCGAGTGCCATCCGAACCGCCATTGCACTACATCTGAACGGAATCCTTAAGTCAAAAGGAATTCAGAAGAATTTGGCTCTTCTGAAGACAGCATCGATACTATTTTTATGTGCACTTCCCAGGAAACCAGGCAGCTTGCGGGGCTGAACTAAATGGGGAAAAATAATTGGACACGCCTGCTCGACCGGAGTATCTTTGTGTCCGAATGGTACAGTCGCTGTGGCTGCGCTGCTGAAGCGAGCTAAGCAGGGCGACGGTCGAATCGCATTCGAGCTTATCCTCGAAGTAAATTACGAGGTGACCGATGACCGGAGTGCGGACGGCGCGATATTTCGCGGCGATTTGGGTTCTTTTGACACTGGGAGCATGGGGTAATCCGACCCGAGCCCACGGACCCCAACAAGGTTGTGGGATGGTGGTTTGGAGACATGGCACGCAGAACTTGTCCGGTATGCAAGTTCAGGCTGTCGGTCTGATCCCCAGTTCCATGGTTGGCGTTGATACAACCGCTTCGCAGGATGCCCTCAATGTCCGTAGGATGCTCGAAAGCAAGGGCCCAAGTGCGGAAGCACAGCCGTCGCTGCTTCCCGCTACCGCTACGACCCAGACCCTCGATATCGCCAGTCGTATCGCTTCGAGACCTGAGCACTCTTCGATCGCCACAGCCGTCGGGGGCCAGAACAACCTGGCTACCATAAGCATTTATATGGATACGGTTGCCGCCCAGTATCGCCCTTACGGGCCGGCAGGTTTTCAACAATTTTTGCAGCGTGGCCTTAACTTGTTTCAACAGCTTGGCATCCCTATTCTGAACATGTTCGTGCCGGGTATTGGCGGTCCCCTGAACGCGCTTTTCTCCGATATCTACAACAAAGGACCCAACCTTGTCGATAGCCCGAAGCCGGAAGATCTGGCGAAGTCACCGGTAATTGTAAAGATCAATCAGCGACTTGATGAGCAGCAGGCGATCCTCGAGAAGCTCAGGGTGAAAATCGAATCAAATGGCTCAGACAAGCCAAGAGTCGAGCGCCTCCTCGAGAACGACACAGTTGAGTCTGTCGCAGGTGAAGTAGTCACCGTGATCCGTGAGGAAAAGAAAATTTCGATCAATATCCCAAATAGTAGCCTGAAGAGTGGTGATCTTGTCATCGATGACACGGGTTCCGGTACAGAGCGGACGATCAAGGTGGTCCGCGACAAGAAGACGCAGATTTTCAAGCTTACACCAGGTGGCGGCGACGGCAAAATCGGCCCGATTCCCAAGGATGATCCGAAGGCAGCCGCACGCGAACTAGCCAAAGCGCTCAATGGTGAAGTGATCGAAGAGACTTCTCGTGGACTCGTAGTCAAGAAGCCGGATGGCTCGAAGATCTTCATTCCGTGGAGCGGCGAAAAACCCTCAATTGCGCAATAAACGATCAAGCCCACAAGGGAAAAGAGGAAAACAGTGGGCGTTTCCGTCTTCATACTGAAATATCGTGCTTGCAAAGCACACAATTGCGTACAGTATCTGAAAGTTTATATTTATAACGCTTTATATTAAGGATGCAATTCAATCCTGCTCGCAGTCAGTAGTTGTTCTTCGATCCTACGCTATTCAATTCCAACCGTGGAGCCGCAACGATGCCTGATTGGACCGATCTCGCAGGAGCGCTTCTTCCAACATCACCGTCGGACGCTACCGGTGGCCAATCGCGTCCCGGCGGGGACAAATTCGTGACCGGTGAAAAGCTGCTCGTCTTCCCCAAAGGCACGATGTCCGCATCGATTAGCAGCCTCAGTAGCCAAACGGCTCTGAAGCAGTCTTCGATCGCTTCGGCCAGCGATTTCGATCCGCAAGGAGACGGCGGCCTGTCGGTTGCTTTCCAGCAGAGTGGCGCCAATGGCCTGTATTTCGAGGAACTGGATGCCCTCGTCGTACGCGATCCGCTCCTGCTTCAGGGCCTCTCGCCCGCCACGCTGGGCGGCGGCCCCATGCCGGTGATCGGTGACATTCATTACGTCGCCCCGATCACCCAAGCTGCCCCTCCGAAGCCAGCCGACTTCGCCCCCAAAGATTTCAAGAAGCTCTTTGATTATCTCCAGCGGCTGACCCAGATGCTCCAAGCTTCAGGTTTGCTGGAGGAGGGCTCTGAGTTCCAGCCTCAAGCCCAAGCCGTCCCGGTAGGCGTGGGCGTCAAGACTTGGGGAATTGACGCCGTGAAGGCGGTCACATCGACCCTGACCGGTAAGAATATTCGAGTTGCTATCATCGACACCGGTATCGATCCGAGTCATCCCGACTTAGCCGCCCGGATCGCAGGCATGAAGAGCTTTGTGCCTGAATCGATCGATGACCTAATTGGTCACGGAACTCACGTCGCAGGCACTGTCGCAGGGCCCCGGACGGGTGCTCCCCTCAATTACGGCATTGCCCCCGAGGCCAGTCTATATATTGCTAAGGTTTTCGGCCAAAATGGAACCGGGGGTACCGATATTGAAATTATGGGCGCGATCCGATGGTCCATACAAAATGATTGCACAGTCGCCAATCTTTCACTTTCGGGTAAGTATCCCCTCCCGCAAGGCACCCGTTTCGACCCAGCTTTCGATCAACTTGCGCAGAACGCCCTATCGAGCGGCTTAGTCCTCGTTGCTGCATCCGGCAACCTCAGTCAGCGTCCGGGCACGGTTAACTTTGTTGGGCATCCCGCCAATTGCCCGCACGTAATCGCGGTGGGTGCAATCTCTCAGAACCGGCAACTCGCTGCCTTCTCTAACGCGGGCCAGGCCGATCCTTCGAACGGTCAGATCGACTATGTTGCACCTGGCGAGAATATCGCTTCTGCCAGACCTCGGACCATACCTCTACCCCCGTTCATGAGTCCCGTGCCTGGCTTCCCCAATGGATATGGGTTCAGTCAAGGCACGAGCATGGCCGCCCCGCATGTATCAGGATTGGCCGCCTTGCTTGCTCAAAAATTCGGTATTCGTGGGATACAGCTCCTGCAAGCTCTCGCTCTCGCCGAGGTTGACAAGCTCGGTGGCCTGCCGACCGTTGACATCGGTTTCGGGATGCCGATTGCCATACAGTCTTGAGGCCGCTGCAGGTTTTTCGCGGGTACGGTCGACAGCCGGGGCTGGATGGTCGTATAATCGACACGTCCAGTCCCGGCCTACTACCGTTTTGAGGCCATACTGAAAGGGGGAACACCTATGTTCCCAGATCAATCCTCCCCAGCGAGTCAAAATTCGCCTATTGCTGTCAAGGTCGTCGTGCCTTTCGGGCATCCGACGCCGTTCGCAGCGGTCGTCGATCACGTCAAATCACTGGGACTCCAGGTGCAAAGCACCTACCCTCAGGTGAACGCCATTCACGGCATGGCTTCACTTGAGTCTCTGAAGAAGTTGCAGCAGATACCGGGCATTGCCGTTTCACCCGTGCAAAAAATGACCTGGAGCGTTTAATCCCCAGATCTTACCGGCCTTGGTTGGCAGCGGTGAAAAGACGACACGGCCACCGCTGCATAACCATTCGAAAAATGTCTGCCAATCAACGATGAAATATATTCAAGGGATGGCATTTTGGATCGGGGATAAGCATTTGTACGGGGGTTAAAACCGCGGCACTCTGACTAGCAGGAACGAAGGATACTAGTGTAGATTGGACTTGAGCCTGTGTAGGCACCATATAGTAGCAATTTGCTGAGGCAACCTGGGCCGGCTGAGTGAAGGCGGCCGGCTGAGTGAAGGCGGCCGGCTGAGTGAAGGCGGCCGGCTGAGTGAAGGCGGCCGGCTGAGTGAAGGCGGCCGGTTGTATAGAAGCAGACATATATGAGACTGGGGCTGCGGCCGGCGTGAATGACCACTGGAACGACGTAGGTGCAAACTGCGGCGTGATTGTCGCTTGCGGAATGTTAAGAGGTGCCGAATTTGCAGGCGCGGCAATCGCTGGCGCCGCTGCCGTCACCATTGATGGTACGGCCGCCGTTTGTAACGACGCACTTATCAAAGGTGAGGACACGGTTCCCACCGGGGATGGAGCCGCGGTAGTCTGCGGCTGGATGATATAGCCAGTTACGACCTTGTACGATTCCTTCGGGTGTTTGCGATCTCCAGCGTGCGCCGCGTCAGCCGTTAAGCTGAGCGTCACGAGGCAGAATGCTGGGATCCAGGCGATTCTCGAACGACTGTGGTAGCCTGCAAGCATGGCATTAACCCCGTCAGCGATGTTCTTTTCCTAATTAGCTCGATTCGTGCGTCGATCCTCTGACGCGCCGATGGCCACGAATCCCTATCGTCGGACCATCGGACAAATCCTACACCACCGATGCGATTGAGGAGACTGGTTTGTCTGGGATTGGGTCTCTTGCGTCGCAAAATTCGTCCTGATACGCAGAAACCCCGAGATCAGAGGCGTCCAATGGCCTTCTTGGGGTTGATCTTCACCACGCGGCCGGGTCGGTCATAGCCGAATCGGGAGACGACGACGCGGTCGCCCGGTTGGATCCGGGCCCTCGCCTCGGCGATCCGTTCGTCGTGCTCGGTCTGGCGCTGGAGGTCGGCCAGGCGTTGATTCAGGGCATCCCGCGTCTGATGCGCATGGGCCTTCAGAGCCGATTGGTGCGCTTGCTCGGAGTATCAGCACGCCGAAATGGCACATAAGTCGTCCTTAGCTGAATTAGTCCTCGAGCAGTCGAATCAGTTCATCCAATTGTTTCTTCGCTTGATCGATGCTGTATGAGTCATTCAAAGGCGCATCCCGGGCCGCCTCACCGGTAGCAGCCGTACTAGCGATCGCTGTCTGGATTTGCGGATTTCCCAAAGCCGCTTTTATGTCCTGAACCTTAGGCAACATCTCGGACTTCAAGGCGGCCTGTCGGCGTCGGGCCTCTTCGAGCCGGTCCGTCGACTGGGCCGCCTGCACCGTTGCCCCGATGACCTGCCCCTGGGCGGTTTCCAGCCGATTCAATGCCGACTGGGCCGCCTGGCTGGC
Source organism: Isosphaeraceae bacterium (assembly GCA_046350035.1). Taxonomy (GTDB): domain Bacteria; phylum Planctomycetota; class Planctomycetia; order Isosphaerales; family Isosphaeraceae; genus CALLYK01. The sequence continues at coordinate 67,471 of JAXMBD010000024.1, forward strand.
CTGGCGGGCCTGTAGCTCGGCCGGCACGCGGCCCAGGTAGTACCCCGTTACGGTCCCGAAGAGCGATAGCGTCAGCAGGAGTACGTCCTTCTGGCGTCCATGCTTGGCGACGTCGTTCTCATGGGCCGAGAGGAACGTGGCGGCGAGCATCCAGCAGGCCAGGATCAGGATCGCCACGCTGATCGTACCGGCCAGGATTTCGTGGAGGAAAGTGATCCAGGATGTTGGATCACCCCGTTTCGATGGGGCCGGTTCGGAATCCGGCTGTTGCAAATGGGGCGTCGGGTTCGGCAACGGATCGACGGGTGCAGCGTCCATCGGATCATCCAAAGCAAGGGAGCGACGGCTCGCTCGCTTTCAAAATCGAGCGTCGGGTTCGTCGCCGGGTGGGATCGAATATACTAGGGTATTTGGGTAAAGCAATCGATCAGGGCCGATCTTCCCCGTTTCAATCAGAATTCTTTTCCCAACCTTCACTCCCGGAAGTCCTCCAACCTCAACCCGCCCTTGCCGCCGGTCGACTTCGCCGGGGCCGAGGCCGGGGGCGTTTTGATGAGCTGAGGGATCAGCTCGGCGATCGGCACGTCCCACTTCATCGAGCCGATCGCCACGGTGGCCTGGGACTTCTTGGGGTCGAGCTTCACCACGCGGCCGGGGCGGTCGTAGCCGAATCGGGGGACGACGACGCGGTCGCCCGGTTGGATCCGGGCTCTCGCCTCGGCGATCCGCTCGTCGTGCTCGGTCTGGCGCTGGAGGTCGGCCAGGCGTTGGTTCAGGGCGTCCCGCGTCTGCTGGGCCTCGGCCTGGGCCGTCAGGGCCGATTGGCGGGCCTGCTCGGCCTCGAGCTTGAGTTTCTGGATCAGCTCCCATTCGGGCGATTGCTCGCCGCCCCTCTGCTTCAGGTAATTCCCCGCCCGTTCGACCAGGTGTTCGGGCAGGCTCAGGCGTCGGGCGATCTGCAGGGCGTTCGACTGGCCGACGTCGCCGATGCTCAGCTTGTAGAGCGGCCGGAGCGTTTCGATATCGAATTCGACCGCCGCGTTCTCGGCCCGGGGATTCGTGAGGGCATACGTTTTCAGGTCGCCGATGTGGGTCGTCACCATCGCCAGGCAGCCGAGCGCGTCGAGTTCGTCGAGGATCGATCGGCCCAGCGCCGCGCCTTCGGCGGGGTCGGTGCCGGCGCCGAGTTCGTCGAGCATCACCAGCGATTTCTCGGTCGCCTTGCCGAGGATCGCCGAGACGCGGCGGATGTGCGAGGAGAACGTCGACAGCGATTGTTCGAGGCTCTGCTCGTCTCCGATGTCGGACAGGATGTCGTCGAGGATCGGCAGTTGCGAGCCCTGCCGGGCGGGGATGTGCAGGCCGCACTGGGCCATCATCGCCAGCAGGCCGACCGTCTTGAGCGCCACCGTCTTGCCGCCCGTGTTGGGGCCGGTGACGATCAGCATCTTGAACCGAAATCCCAGGTGGACGTCGATCGGCACGACATCTTCCACCGGCGCCGACTCGGCCGTCGCGGCGGCCTTCCGCTCGCGGACGAGGGCCAGCAAGAGCGGGTGTCGCGCCCCCCGGATGGCGACCTTTCCCTCGGTGTTCAGGTCGGGGGGTGTCATCAGGTAATCGCGGCTGTATCGGGCACGGGCGAAGATCAGGTCGAGCTCGGCGAGGGTTTCGAGCGTGCCCAGCAGGCTGTCGGCCACCTGCCCCACCTGGGCGCTGAGCCATCGCAAGATCCGGCGGATCTCCTTGGCCTCCTTGGCGCGGAGGTACGAAAGCTGGGCCGATTGCTCGGCGATCGCCTGGGGCTCGATGTAGACCGTTTCGTTGCTGGCGCTGGTCCGGTGGACCGAGCCGGTGATCTCGCCCCGGTGGTCCTTGGCGATCGGCAACACGTAGTGATGGCCGACCATCGTGAAGTTGGGATACCGCAGGATTCGCTTGATCTCCGGCGAGCGGAGCATCCGCTTCAACGTCTCCTGGATCTTCTGCTCGACCTGGCCGATCTCGCGCCGGAGGTTCGAAAGTCGCTGGCTGGCGGTGTCGAGCACGGTACCGCGGGAATCCAGGCACCCGTTGATCGCGGCGGCGACGCCGTGATAGGTGCCGACGTTGCCCCCCAGGCCGCCCAACCTCGGGAAGGCGTCGGAGACCCGGTCGAGCCATCGGGCAATGTTCTCGGTGGCGTTCAGGACCTCGACCACCTCGGCCAGTTCATCGGCTTCGAGGACGGCCCCGGTCTGGGCCCGCCGGACGTTGCCGCGGATGTCGTGGACGCCCCCCAACGGCGGCGACAGGCCGGCGCCGAGCGCCTCGACCATCTCGGTGGTGAGCGCCTGCGCCTCCCGGATCGCGCCGGGATCGGTCGCCGGCTCCATCCCGGCGGCCTCGCCCTTGCCCAGCGAGCAGGCGGCATAGCCGGCGACGAGCCGCCGGACCTTGTCGAATTCGAGCAGTTCCCGCGTGTGCGCGTCCATAAGAGCCCGGCCATGTCCGATGCTTGCCGCGATGCCGCCACGTCCCCAGAGCGCGGCGGGACGGCCCGCGGAGAGTCCCCCACTGTACCAGAAACGGCCTGGGGCGACCGGGTTCGCGGCTTCTGGACGGTTGTTGGGCGGATTCCCCAGGGGCAAACTCAGGCCGGCCACCCCCCACCCGGGGATTCGTCAGGGGAGATACTCGGCGACGACCTCGATCCGCCCAACGATCCGGCGGTTGAACTCGTCCAGTTCCTCGGCAGGCACCCACAACTCGCGATGGAGCGAAGATCCGACCTGCTGCGGGGCATATCGTTCGAGGAATTCGGATTCGACCTCAAAACGGGTGACATAGCCCGCGCCATTGTCCCGGACGTTCCACTGCCGGGCGATCTGGCGGGCGTATTCCTCGTTAAGCACAGGATAGAAGATTGGCTGTTCCGGCAACCGGGTCGGGAACGCCTGCCAGCCGGACGCCTCGATCAGGGCGAGTTCGGCGGGGCCGACGGGACGGTAAAGAGTCGTGGTTTTCAACATCTGAAGGCCCTCCGACCATCGAGCCGATAGATCCAGTGACCTTCATCGCCGCGCAGAAAAGGGCGCATGGGTCATCGCGGACCGGGCGGGCTCTGGATGAAGAATCCACCCGCTTGCGCTTCGCGCAGGTATCGGCTCGTTGCAAGCAACGCCGATCAGCGGCGGCTCGGGGCGTTCCCGGACGCCTGCGCCGTCTCGCCATCGACGGTCGCGGGCGTGGATGGCTTCTGGGCCTGGGCGAGTTGCTCGACGTATTCCTTCCAGGGGCCGGGCTCGACGCCCAGGTCGCGCCGGGAGAGCTTGCGGAGTGCCCGGAGAGAGGCGAGCCGGATGGCGGGGTCGGAGTGGTCCATGTTCTCGACCAAGAGCGCCTGGACCTTGGGGTCGCCCGACTTGATCTCGCCGAGGCCGTCGATGGCGGCAATCCGGCATTCGGCCTGGCGATCGATCGTCATGATCCGCGCGAGCATCGCCGAATCCTCGGTCGTGCCCACCTTGCCCAGGGCCCGGAGGGCTTCGGCGCGGACGGTGGCGTCCTGGTCCTCGGCCGCCTTCAGGAGCGGCGCGTGGGCCTCGGGCCGGCGAAGTTCGCCCAGGGTCCGGCAGATCATCGCGCGGGAGGCGGTCGGCTCTCGGCCCGGCTCCAAGGCTGAGATCAAGAGGGCCGCGGCTTCCTCCTTCTGCTTGTCGTCGTCGTAGCAGTGGAGGTCGGCGAGCTTCCCATAGGCGAGGTAACGGATGTTGGGATCGTCGCTCTCGCGGGCTTTCTTCAGGAAGCTCGTCGCGGTGGTGCCGATGAAGGTGGAGCAACCCGCCGCCATCGCCAGCACGGCCAGGACGAGGATTGCGAACGGTCGCGTTGAAGTCCGGCCTTCCATGACCTGGGCTCCCGGGACTCGCCCGGAAAAGGGCGGGAAATGGAGGGCCCAATCATAGCGGTTGCAGGCGTGCCGGCAAGGCCAAGACGCCCGCCCCGTTCAACCCCGATGGCCGTCCCATCGGGCCGCCTTCGCCCGGACTTCCGTCGCCTCGGCGGGGGCACCCAACGCCTCCAGGCTCGCGGCCAGGCCGTCGGCCGCCTCGAACAACGGCCGATTGGCCGGCAGGGACCTCGGCAATCGCCCGCGGAATCCCGGCGGGAGGGCCCGCTCGACCAGCTCCAGGACGTATCCGTAATGGCCCCGGGCCAGCGACGGGTTCCGCATCCCCTCCAGCGCGATTCGCCCCAGGGCCGCGTGGATCCACAGGTTATCGCCGCACCCTTCGAGCGCGTCGATCAGGACCTCGCGGGCCACGTCGGGCTCGCCCGCATCAAGAATCTCGATCGCCTCCTCGTAGTCGAGTTCGCGATCCTCGATGCAGCGCGGATGGACCAGCTCGAAATCGTCCGGGCCGATCGGCCGGATCGCGATCGACGATCGCGGCTGAGGTCGGGGACCGCCACCCGGCTTGCGCTTGCCCACGGGGATTCGACTCGAAACCTAGGGGGAACCTGCCCGGATCGGGCCGATGCCACCGGGCGACCCGATTGTCGCCGACCGGCCCCAAAAAATGCCAGAACCCGGCGAGATCCGCGGGGGATCCGGCCGGGCTCGGTGGGCCTTCGGCAACGCGACTTCGCGTCCCGGGAAGTTGCCGGGGCCACTCAGTGCTGGACGGAAGCCTGCGGGGCGGCGAACTGCGGGCTCGGCGTGGCCCAGATCGGGCCGGCAGGGGCATCGTAGACGACCGGGCCGACGCCCTTATCGCAGCAGCCGATCTTCGGCAGGGCGATCTTCTTGCACTCGAACTTGGGAAGCTCGCACTTGGGCAGGGCGATCTTCTTGCACTCGAACTTGGGAAGCTCGCACTTGGGCAAGCTGATCTTCTTGCACTCGAGCTTCGGTATGGCGCAATCGAACTTCTTGAAGCCGCCGGCATGGGCCTCGGTGGCGATCAGACCCAGGCCGAACGCGGCCGCGACCAGGAGGATCTTCCGCATGGGTGCAAACTCCGATGAGCAGGAGGAAGAGCGGGTGGGAGCGATTGCCCGGTCAAGCCGATTCCGCGACTTGAATGGCCGGTCGGGTCGTTGGCGACCGCATCGTTCAGGTAATCTAGGATAAATCGCCCGAATGGAAATTCAAGCGAATTTTGGAGGCTTAGGAAAGCAGCCAGGCATACAGAAGGACTGTATCGCTTGCAGCGAATGCAACGAATGACCGGCCAGGGCCCCGAGATGAAGGGGTGTCAGGAAGGCCCCGGGATTTCACGAGCCCCCTTCCCACATCGCAGGATGGTCAGCGCGGGTGCGGGAGATCCCGGCCGGTCGCGGTCGTGTCAGGCCTGGTGCGGCCTGTGCAGGAATGACGCGAGAAGGGCCCGGGTTGGCGGGCTGACGCTGAGTTCGACGATCGCTTCCAGGGCCGCCTCGTGGCCGGCTTCCTGGCCGTCCTTGAGGAAGACGGTGAGCACGTCGAGCGTCACCCGGCGGGCGACCGCCGTACCGTCGTCGCCCGGATCCAGGGCGGCCCGGGCGCGATCGACCTGGGCCTCCCAGTCGTCGGGCGGGGTCCAGGGTTGATCCCGGCGGCTCGTCGGCGGGATGTGCGGGCCGTCGGGCGGGCTAATCCCGGAGATCAGGCCCAGGCGCAGGGCCTCATCGGCCCCGATCGGCGGAGCTCCCAGGAGCATCGCCAGGGCGCCCGGCAGGCCGAGGATCGGGGGCAGGGCATGGACCGCACCCCAGGCCGGCACCAGGCCGCGATGGACCTCCGGCGAGGCGATCAAGGAGTCGGACAGCCCGCCGCCTTCCAGGGCCCGGCGTTCTCGGCAGGCGAGGGCCAGTTCCAGGCCGCCGCCCACGCAGGCGCCGTGGATCAATGCCGTGGTCGGTATGGGCAGGGCCGACAGCATTTCCAGGGTGGTGGCCCCCAGCCTCATGAAGGCATCGACCTGCTCGAAGGCCTGGCAGGCGGCCAGTTCGTTGAGGTCGGCCCCGGCGCAGAAGCCGCGGGGTTTCCGGCTGCGGACGAACAGGGAGCCGATCCGCGGGTCGCCCATGACCTCGCGGAGCCTGGCCTGCATCTCGTGGAACGTGACCGAACCGAGCGTGTTGTGGACGCGGCCCGGCCTGTCGAACCAGAGCGTGGCGACCCCGTGGGGGGTCGATTCGAGTTCCCAGGCTCCCTCGTGGTGCATCGGGGAAATCTCCGAACCGACGGGGCTCGTCTCAGGCGGCGTCGGGCGGGGCGAACAGGGTCCGTTCGCCCCGGACGACCTCCGGGGTGATGGTGTAGGTTCGGCCCTTGGGCTGGTCGGGCAGGGTGTACATGATGCTCAGCATCAGCTTTTCCATCACCGAGCGGAGCCCACGGGCGCCCGTGCCGAGCGCTTTGGCGCGGCGGGCGACCTCGCGGAGGGCCTCGTCGGTGAATTCGAGGCGGGCGTCGTCGAGGTGGAAGAGCACCTGGTACTGCTTCACCAGCGCGTTCCTCGGCTCCTTGAGGATCCGCACCAAATCGAGCTCGCCGAGTTGATTCAGCGTGGCGATCACGGGCAATCGGCCGATCAGCTCGGGGATCATGCCGAATCGCTCGAGGTCGTCGGGCGTGACCTGGGCGACCAGTTCGTCGCGGAGATTCTGCTTGGCGACGGCGTGGTCGGGGTCGCGTTCGTCCAGGGCGCCTCGGCCGAAGCCGATCATCTTGCGGCCCAGCCGGTGGGCGATGATGTCTTCCAGGCCGACGAACGTGCCGCCGCAGACGAACAGGATGTCGGTCGTATCGACCTGCAAATACTGCTGTTCGGGGTGCTTCCGGCCCCCCTGCGGCGGGACGTTGGCGATCGTGCCTTCGAGCAGCTTCAGGAGGGCCTGCTGCACCCCCTCGCCGGAGACGTCGCGGGTGATCGACACGTTCTGCGAGGTCTTGCCGATCTTGTCGATTTCGTCGATGTAGATGATCCCCTTCTCGGCGGCGGGGATATTGTATTCGGCGGCGCCGACCAGTTTGAGGATCAGGTTCTCGACGTCCTCGCCGACGTAGCCGGCCTCGGTGAGCGTGGTGGCATCGCCGATGGCGAACGGGACGTGCAGGCGGCCGGCGAGGGCCTGGGCCAGGGCGGTCTTGCCGCAGCCGGTGGGGCCGATCAGCAGGACGTTGCTCTTGGACAGCTCGACGTCGCGGAGCGCCTCATCGTCGACCGGCTTGGCCATGATCCGCTTGTAGTGGTTGACCACGGCGACGGCCAGGGTCTTCTTCACGCTCTCCTGGCCGATGATGTAGTCGTCCAGGTGCCTTACGAGTTGGGACGGCGTCGGCACGTCCTCGGGCCCGTCGGCGAGAGTCTCCTTGGCGGCGTGCTTCGAAAAAATCTCGTCGCAGGTCCCGGCGCACTGGGCGCAGATGTGGGTGATGTGCTGGCGGAGTCCGGTTTGGATCAGGGCCCGGCCCTCGACCATCGGCCCGACCTCGGTCGTGGGCCGGCCGCAGAAATCGCAGAAAATCGGCGAAGGTGGGGCCTGACCACCGCCGCCCGGGCTACCCGTCGTCAAGGGAACTCTCCGCTGCGCCTCTCGTGAACCAACGGCCGCGGCCATCGCCGGCCGAAACCCGGCCCGACGGGCCTGCCGCCTACGATACGGGAGGCGACGGCAAGCCACAATCCCGAGCCGGTGCCGGCCCCCCGGCGCTTGAGCGGCCCCGACCGCCCGGATAAGATCATCCCGCGTGATGCATGTGGAAACGGCGATTAGGGCCCAGGCCCCTTTCCCGATCGGGGCCCGCCCGCACGAGCACCCGGGGCACCCATGATCGATCGTCCCCCTCGCAGCCCATCGCGCCCGCCACGCCGCCGGGACCGGTTCCGGCCCGCCCCGCTCAAGATCTGCGAACTGGAAGACCGCGTCGTCCTCTCGCCGGCCGCGTTCGACCTGATCGGCCTGTCGGCGCTGCGGGCCGACCCGCAATTCTCCGGGATGGACGGCGCCATCACCGTCAATGGCCAGCAGAAGCCCGTCTCCGTGGTCGTGATCGATACGGGCCTCGACCGGACGCACCCGGCCCTCTCGGCCAACTTCGAGCTGGGCTACGACTTCTTCCACTCCCGGACCGACCCGATCGACAACGCCGGCCACGGCACGCACGTCGCGGGCATCATCGGGGCGAGCGACCCTTCGATCGGCGTGGCGCCGGCGGTCGGCCTGATCGGCCTGCGCGTCTTCGACGACCAGGCGGAGCCCCGGGCCGCGTACAACACCCAGATCGCCGCCCTGAACTGGGTGATCGACAGCGTCGTCAGCAAGGGGAATCCTTACAACATCGTGGCCGTGAACATGTCCCTGGGCGGCGGACATTACACCCAGGCCGACCTGAACGGCACGCTCAGCGGCAACCAGATCCGCAACCAGCTCGCCTCGCTCCAGCAGGCGGGCGTCACCTCGGTCGTCGCCGCCGGGAACGACTATTACGGCAACCAGACGCTCAATTCCAGCGCGCCCGGCATCTTCGCCACGCTCAACGTCGGCGCCGTGTACGAGAAGAACGAGGGGGGCCTCTCCTGGGGTAGCGGCGCCATCGATTACGCCACCGCGGCCGACCGGATCACGTCGTTCAGCCAGCGGCCGGACACCTCCAACGTGATCTTCGGCCCCGGCGCGCTGATTCGCAGCACCTACCCGGGCGGCCGATACCAGGAGATGGCCGGCACCAGCCAGGCCACGCCGATGGTCGCCGGGGTCGTCGCCCTGATGCAGGACGCCGCCTGGACCTTCGGGGGCGAATTCCTCCGCCCCGAGAAGATCCGCGAGATCCTCCAAACCACGGCCGATTCGGTCGTCGACGCGGGCGCCAATGTCAATGTCCGGCAGACCGGCGTCACCTTCCCCCGGGTCAACGCCTACCGGGCCGTCCAGGCCGTCAAGCAGTACGAGCAGCAACGCCTCGGCAACGGGGGCGGCGGTGGCGGCGGCGGGACCGGGTCTGACCCCAACGGATTCATGGGCCAGGCGGCCCAGGTGCCCCTGCTCGACGGCAGCTTGCTGGTCGATCCCACCTCGGGCGCCAACCTCCCGTACGAGCAGGCGTATGCGGGAACGATCGGCATCGACGGCGGCACGATCGCCGTCGGCAACAAGGATGTGGACATGTTCCGCATCCAGACCGCCTTCGACGGGGCCGTCACGATCCGCACGGCCGCCCGGACCTCGGCCGCCGTGGACACCGTGATCCGCTTATTCGACGCCCGGGGCAACGCGATCGACGCCAACGATAACGACCCGGCCGGCGGCACACTCTATTCCCGACTGGTGCGGAACCTGCCGGCCGGCACCTATTACGTCGGCGTCAGCGCGCGGGGAACTCGTCCTACAACCCGGCGAGCCCCGGCAGCGGCTCGCCCGGCTCGACCGGCGATTACTCGATCGAATTCGGCCTCAGCAACGCCGACCCCAACGGCCTGGCCTCCGGCGCCGCCGACATCCCTGCCCTGCCCATCACCCGCCAGGGGACGGTCGGCTACGACTACGGCATCTACGTCGGCCCGGCCGACGTCGACCTCTTCAAGGTCACGGTGCCCGACAACGGGGTCCTGACCGCCTTCACCTACCACCCCGACTCGCAGCCGGTCGACACCTTCCTTCGAATCTGGTGGCGGCAGGACGACGGCACCTTTCAGCTCATCGGCTCCAACGACGACGCCAGCGGCCCCGACGCCCCGGGCGGCTCCGATAGCTTCCTGTCGGTCCGCGCCTACCGGGGCAGCGTCCTCTACATCGGCGTCTCCGACTGGCACAACGCGGCGTACGACCCGACCAACCTCGCCAACCGCTCGGGCGGGAGCGTCGGCACTTATACGCTCGACCTGAACTTCTACAACAACGACCTCAACGGCAGCATCGACAAGGCCACCGACATCACCGGCGGGTCGACCCGCCAGGGGATCATCGGCGGCGACGGCTTCACCTCCGGCCTCACCGCCAGCCTCCAGGAGGTGGGCGAGCGCGACGTCGATTTCCTGAGCTACACGCCGGGCGTCGCCGGGGTCCTCCGCATCGATGCCCAGGGGGCCGCGCAGACGCTGCCAGCCGGCTACCGGATCGTCGATTACACCGGCAACGCCTACAACCTCGCTGCCGACCGGGTCTACCAGCCGATCGCGGTCGTGCTCCGCGTCTTCGACGCCAAAGGCACCGTCCTGGCCACGGCTTCGGCCTTTGGATCGTCGCTGGCGACCCGCATCGACCTCCGCGTGGACGCGGGCGTTACGTACTATGTGGGCGTGTCCGCGTCCGGCAATCTCGGCTACAACCCCCTCGTCCGGGGCAGCGGCCAGCCCGGCCCTCAGGGGGGCTACACGCTCGCCGCGTCGATGCTCGACTCGGCCCAGGCGAATGCGTTGCTGGCCCAGGATAACGTCGGGCCGGGCTCGAGCCCGCCGGCGATCGGCATCGGCGGTTTCGCCTTCGGCAACGTCGGCCGCGACGATTCGCTCTTCCGTGGCCCCACGGATTACGACCCCTACTCATTCGTCGCGGCTCGATCGGGATGGATCCGCATCGACGCCGCACCTTCGGGCGACTTCGGCGCCGACACGATGCTGCGGGTCTTCGACGCCGCCGGCAACCCGATCGCCGCCAACGACGACGCCGACGCGCACACGGCGGCCAGCACCTTGCTGATCCCGGTCCAGGCCGGCCAGGCCTACACGATCGCCGTCAGCGGCCGGGGGAATGCCTCGTACGACCTGCGAGGGAACAACACCGCGGCGGGCAGCACCGGCGATTACACCCTGTCGGTGACGGAGGGCACCATCCCGACCTCGATCTCGCTGGCCCTGTCTGCCACGACAATCGTGCCCGGTCAGGCCGTCACGCTCACCGCGACCGTGGCGACCTCGTTGGGCCAGGCTTCGGGGCTCGTCACCTTCTACGATGGGCCGACGGCCCTGGCGACCGTGCCCCTGATCGGCGGGGTGGCCGGCTTCACGACAGCGACGCTCGGCGAGGGGCGGCACTACCTGGCCGTCGCCTACGCGGGGGAAGCCCCCTACCAGGCCAGCGGCTCGCGGGATGCCATGCCCCTCGACGTCGTCCGACCCACCGTCCCGGTCCAGCCGACCCCCCTCACGTCCCTGGTAGGCATCCGCCTGGTGCGGAAGAAGGACGCCGTCACGGCCATCGTCATCCAGGCAAACGGGGCGATCGATCCACGGCAGGCCCAGTTAGCGGGGTTTTACACCTTATTCGGATCCAAGACCGCCCGGGGTCAGACCGTTTACCGACGCCCGATCCTGATCCAGTCGGCCGCCTACGACCCAGCCGCCGGGACCATCACGCTCCGGCCACGGGGCCTCGGCTTCGACATCGGCGCGTCCGCGAAGCTGACGATCCCAGCCCTATTCGACGGCCGCGGTCGCCTCGTGGACGGCGACCGCAACGGCACGCCGGGCGGCACCTTCACCGCCCTCCTGACGGCGCGGAAGGCTCGGATCGTTGCCAACGCCCGCTAAACCGAACACGACCTCACACTCGCAACGACGGGTAAAGCCCTGGACGGCCCGTCACCCGGCCTCGCCCGCCGGGATCGGCCCGTCGCCGTTCAGTTCGGCCATCAGCTTCAACACGGCCGCTTCCTTGGCCTTCGCCTCGACTTCCACCGTGAGGTCCATCGCCCTCCAGCCGTCGGGGAAGTCGGCGATGTCGATGAAATCGTGATGGCGTTCCGGCCTCGGCCCGTGCCATCCGTCGAGCGGGCTGGAGATGTGGACCAACGGTTCCCGGTCCCAGGTGGAGGCGGCTTCCCTCGTCGCCTCTTCCGCCGTCAGGTCGTCCGGGTGGCATCGGTGATGATGAACGTCGTAGACGAGCGGGACGCCGTACGCCCTGCAGACGGGCAGCAGGTCGGCCGGCGAGAAGATCTTGTCGTCATTCTCGACCGTCAAGCGCCCGCGGACACCGGGCGACAGCCGGCCCAGGTTGCGCCCGAAATCCTCCAACGCCTTCTTCTTGTCGCCATAGGCCCCTCCGCCGTGGATGTTGAGGACGTCGGCCCCGATCCACGCGGCGACCTCGGCCTGGTATTCGAGTTCGCGGATCGACGATTCCACGACCTCGGGGCGGGGCGAATTCAGGACCACGAACTGATCCGGGTGGAAGCAGGTCCGCAGCGATTTCTGCGCCGCGAACTCGCCGCACGCCCGGAAGCGCCGGACGATTTCCTCGCCCTCGGGCAGGTCGTCGACTTCGTAGCCGCAGGTCGGATGGGTCCTGAGCGGGAGGATCTGGCTGTTCACCCGGAAGCAGCCAATCCCCGCGTCGGCGCAGAACCGCAGGGCGGCCAGGAGCGCATCGGCGTTGGCCAGGCAGAGCCTCGAAAGCTTGGCCAGGGCCTCGGGGCGCTGAAGGCGGCCGATCGCGGCCGCCGTCGTCGAGGCGAACTTGATCGGCTCGTCCCGGAAGATGCAGCACAAGCCGAGGCGGATCACGGGGTTGCCCCCGAGTTCATCGCCGTGATCGAGAGTTGGAGGCACGTCGCGATCGAAACCCACACGAAATACGGCACCTGGGCGATGGCTACCCATCGGTACTTCGGCCAGGCGGCCGCCGCGCACCAGAGGATGGTCCCCCACACGATCAGGATGTCCAGCGCCGCGAGCGGCAGGATCCGCAGGCCGGAGAAGATCGGCATGAACAGGATGTTCGCCAGCAGGTTGATGGCGAACGGTATCGCCGTCTTCCAGGGCAGCTTGCCGCGGGCTACCTGCACGAAGACGAAGCCGAAGCTGGCGAGGATGATGGGATAGAGGATCGACCAGATCAGGCCGATCGTGCCCGGCGAGGGGGTCCAGCTCGGCTTGGTCAGCGCGTTGTACCAGTCCATCCAGTTCATGTCGGACCCTCGTCGAACGCCCCTGCCCGCTCGCGGCCTCGTGAGTGTCGAATCGGGGGCTCGCCGCCCGAGGATACCCAAACGCGTGCGATCTCTTCGAGCCGGTTTCCGAAGGGCCCGATCTCGTCCGATTCGACCAGGCCACGGGCGGGTTGCCCCTTCGCCATCCCCCTGCTGGACGGATCCGACAGTTCGGATCTACGATCGAATGCGAAAAACACCGGCAACCCCGAGTGCCCGAGCATGACCGACCCCGAAGAATTCGACCTCGTCGTGCTGGGAAGTGGCGAGGCGGGTAAGTATCTTGCCTGGACCCTGGCCTCCCGGGGACGGCGGACGGCCGTGATCGAAAGCCGATACATCGGCGGTTCCTGCCCGAACATCGCCTGCCTGCCGAGCAAGAACGTCATCCACTCGGCCAAGGTCGCGTCGCTGGCCCGTCGCGCCGACGAGTTCGGGATCCGCGCGGGCGACTGGTCGATCGACATGGCCGCGGTCCGCGACCGCAAGCGACGGATGGTCGATGACCTGGTCGCCCTGCATGAGCACAAGTACCGGGCCAGCGGTGCCGAGTTGATCCTGGGCAACGGCGCCTTCGTGGCCCCGAAGACCATCGAGGTCCGCTTGAACGACGGCGGGATCCGCCTCCTCCATGGCCGCGACGTCATCATCAGCACCGGATCGCGGGCCACGATCGACGCCACCCCTGGCCTGGCCGAATCGAAGCCGATGACCCACATCGAGGCCCTCGAACTCGATCGGATTCCGCCCCACCTGATCGTCCTGGGCGGCGGCTACATCGGCCTCGAAATGGCCCAGATGCTGCGTAGGCTGGGCAGCCGAGTCACCGTGGTCGAACGGAACGGGTCCCTGATCCACCGCGAAGACGACGACGTCACGGCCGCCATCGGCGAACTCTTCCGCGACGAGGGGATCGAGGTTTCCACGGGGACGAAGGTGGCCCGGGTCGAGGGGCTTTCGGGGGATTCGGTCCGCCTGCACGCCATCCGCGACGGGGCGGAGATCCTCATCGAGGGCACTCACCTGCTGGTCGCCGGGGGGCGGACGCCCAACACCGACGGCATTGGCCTGAAGCTGGCGGACGTCGCGAGGAACGAGCGCGGCCACATCGTCGTCGACGACCGCCTGCGCACCACCGCCCCCGGCGTCTGGGCCGTGGGCGACTGCGCGGGCAGCCCCCATTTCACGCACATCGCCTACGACGATTTCCGCGTGGTCCTCGACAATCTCGCGGCGGACGGGGCACGCTCGACGACGGGCCGGCAGGTCCCCTTCTGCCTGTTCACCGACCCCGAACTGGCCCGCGTCGGCCTCAGCGAGAAGGAAGCCGCATCCCGGGGGATCGCTTACCGCAAGGCGACGATCCCGATGGAGGCCGCCCTGCGCAGCCGGACGATCTCGGAAACGCGGGGATTCCTGAAGGCCCTGGTCGGCGCCGACGACCGGATCCTGGGCTTCACCGCGTTCGGCGCCGAGGCCGGCGAACTGCTGCCGGCCGTCCAGATCGTGATGGCGGCGGGCCTGCCTTATACCAGCCTGCGAGATGCGATCCTGACGCATCCGACGATGGCCGAGGGGCTGGTGGCCCTGTTCTCGGCGGTTGCAACCGCCTGATCGCCCCGAAGGTTCCTGGATGCATCAGCGATTGCGACGCATCCGCAGGAAGGTGACGATTCCGAGGCCGACGACCAGCAGGGTGGAAGGCTCGGGGACCGGCGTGGGGGCCGGCGCGGTCGACGACGGGGCCGAAGTCGTCGCGGCGTCGCCGCCCGTCGTCGTGTCGGTCGTGGTCGCGGGGATCCCGGGCAGGATCGTCCACGGATCGGTCACGGTCGGGGCGGTCTCCTGGCCATAGCTCAGGCCCTTGACGATGAACGCGACCCAGCCTTTGGAATCGTCGCTGGTCACCGTCATGGCGGAGAGCGGCTGGTTGCCGAAGGCGCCGGAGACATCCAAGGTTCGAAAGATCGCGTGAGCGGTCGTGTCGAGGGGAATCCGGATCGTCCCAAGATCCTGCCCCGCGACGCCGACGCCCGAGACCAGCAAGGCCGCGTCGTGGAAGGCTTCCAGGGAATTCGCCGTGATCATGTCGTGGAGCATGATGTGGACGCCCGACTGGGGGCCGGCGTCGAATCGGAAGGTGACGTGTTCCTGGCCGTCGATCATGTCGGGCCCGTACCAGGGATCTCGCTCCACGGGCGACGTCACCCCCAGGCCGGCCCTTCCCACGGCCAGCGGGGAGGCTGCGGACACGGTCACGCCGCCGTAGTCGATCGTGTTGGTCGTGAGCGTGGGATGGACGGTCGTGCCCAGATAAGGTAGGCCGCCATCGGCCTGAGCCCGCGTGTAATCGACGAGGCCGTCGGCCCGCGCGAGGGCCGGCAAAGTCGGCACGATCAAGGCGCAGAGTAGGCAAAATCGGGGGGACATGGCTCGGCCTCCTTCGTGGGACGGCGGCTCGCCCTCGGCTGAATCATCGGACCGGGAATCGGCGCGGCGGACGGTAACCGAATGGGATCGATCGGTCGATCCCGAACCGGCGGGGGATCGGCCACAACGCGAAAGGGCGGGCCGATCGGCCCGCCCTTACGCGAATCGTGCCGGTATTATCCTTCCCGGGCTCAGAGGCCCGAGGCGAACCCGGCTTCGCCGCGGCGGTCGGAGGCGATGCCTTCGGCGGGGTCCTTGCGGGGCGGGACGTGCGGGCCGCGGAGGACCGGCGACTGGCCGCCGTAGCGGGCGTGCTGGGTGGCTCCGCAGCGGGCCGCGGCGGACCGGGGCATCGGGCCGTGGCCGTGGCCGGCCGCGGCTTCGAAGGGGTGCTCGGCGACATTGTCGTAGTCGCCGTCGATGTCGTCATAGCGGCAGACGTAGCCCGGCAGCTTGGAACGCTCGAGTTCCTCGGCGTACTGGCCCAGGACGGCGCCCTGGATCTTCTCGCGGCACATCGAGTTGATCGGGTGGGCGATGTCGGCGTGGAGCTTGGCGCGGCCGTCGGCGTCGCGGAGGGCGCGGTTCTCGTCGAGGCGGGCCCCGCACTGGTTGCAGAACCGCGAGCGGAGGTGGTTCTTGGTACCGCAGTGGTTGCAGCGGTCGGTCAGCTTGCGGGAGGGCATGGCGACGAAGAAGCCCTTCGCCCCCTCGATGATCTTGAGGTCACGGATGACGAACATGTCGTCGAACGTGATGCTGCAGAAGGCCTGCAAGCGCTCGTTGCTCCCCGAGTTGTCTTCCATGAGCTTGATGCGAACTTCGGTGATCTCCACGGCCGGTACTCCTTTACGCTGGTCGATCGAGTTCCACTCAAGGTCCGCAAGTCACGACCCGGACACGTCCTAGTCCGAGCGTTCCGAGGTGTTGCGCCGCGGCCTGGGCCGCGTCGCCGTCCAGGGCCAGGCCGAAGTAGGCCGAGCCGCTGCCGCTCATCAGGTGCCCTGGCAGGAGTGCCGGGCCAAGTCGTTCCAACTCCAGGCGGATCCGCCCGAGCGAGGGTTCCAGGGCCTCGGCCACCGGCTGGAGCCGGTTGAACAGCCGGGCGCCCAGGGCCTCCACGTCCCCGGATCGCAGGGCCTCGACCGCCGGCCCCATCGGGTTCGGCCGGTCGGGGGGCTTCACGTTGCGGTAGACCTCCGCGGTGCCCATCCCCACGGGGGGGTTGATCATCACGAAGTGCAGCGGGGTCGACGACCCGATCGGGACCCGTTCGATGAGCTCGCCGCGCCCCCGGCCCACGGCCGCGGGGCCGTGGCGGAAGAACGCGACGTCGCTGCCGAGCGTGCCCGCCAGGGCGTCGAGCGCCTCGCCGGGCAGGTGCAAGCCCCAAAGCTGGTTCAGGGCCGACAGGGTCGTCATCGCATCGCTGGAACCGCCGCCCAGTCCGGCCTGGGCCGGGATCTCCTTGTGCAGGTGGATGGAAACGCCGAGCCGGCAGCCGGTGGCCTCCCGGAGCCGCTCCGCGGCCCGGACGACCAGGTTGCCCGCGTCGGTGGGCAAGGAGGGGTCGTCGCACGCCAGGCGAACCGCCCCGGAAGGATCCGGGGTGAAGGTCAGGGTGTCGTGCAGGTCGACCGTTACCATCAGGGTTTCCACCTCGTGGTAACCGTCGGGCCGCTTGCCCCGGACCTCCAGGAACAGGTTAAGCTTGGCGGGCGCTGTCGCCTCCAGGCCGGTCGCCGTCGGCTTGACGATCATGGCCGGGAGTCCCGCGAATCCGCGACGACGGCGACCATGATCCGATGCCCTCGGGTCGATCCGTTTAATCAGGAAGACGTCAGGGCTCTCCGATCATCGCTGATCCTCGAACCCTTGTCCGGCCCGAGCCGACCCCCAACTGACGGGGGTGGTTCTACCCCGGGGGGCCGACCCTCGCAATACGAAAAATCTACAATAATCGCAGCCCCGCTCAAGTACGCGACGCCATCGGCCGGGGTTCCCGAACAATTCCCCGATTCCGGGGTTGGCGCCTCTCTTCGACCCACTCCACGGAACTCGCCCCATACCGTGAGTTCAGGCCCGAGGCCCCATCAAGACGGCAGCCTGGCCACCCCCAATTACCCCGGGTTCCCCATGCTGGCGAGTCGTTCCGGGGACACGCCAGCATGGGCCGGGTTAGCGACGACCGGACCTTCGTTCGGTCAGGCCAGGCGGGGGACTCCGGGGACCGGGATGGGGGTCTTGGGGACGTTATCGTCCCAGTCGAAGGCCTCGGGGACGAGCCGTTCGGTGCTGTTCAGGACCTCGTCATAGGTCACGACCTTGCCGGTGTAGGCGGCGGTCCGGCCCATCAGGGCGAGCATCGTGCTGGCGGCGGCGCGGTCGACGTTGCGGAGGTGATCCCCCTTGCGGATCGCGGCGAACAGCTCATCATGCTCGACCTGATACATGTTCTTCTTCGGCCCTCGGTAGCGGAACAGCGTGTCGTTCTCGCCCCGGCCGGTGATCGTGTTGCCGAAGACGTCGCAGGTGCCCTTGGAGCCCAGGACGTAGTCCTTCACCTGGTTGGCCGAATTGACCCAGTGGCGGCAGGTGTGGTAGCCGCGGACGTTGTTGGGATATTCGTAGACGATCGCGAAGTGGTCGAAGATGTTGCCGTACTTGGGGTCGGTGCGGACCTGACGGCCGCCGGTGCCCCAGCAGCGGAGCGGGGCCTTGTCGTCCATCACCCAGCCCATCGTGTCGAGACCGTGCACGGCCTGCTCGACGATGTGGTCGCCGCTGAGCCAGAGGTAGTAATACCAGTTGCGCATCTGGTACTCCATCTCGCTCCCGCATTGCTCGCGGGTCTTGCGCGGCTCCCAGACGCCTTGCGAGTTGTAAGTCGTCTCGATCGCGACGATGTCGCCGATCTTGCCATCGAAGACCTGCTGCATCGTCTCGCGGCGGCCGGGCTCGTACCGCCAGCAATGGCCCGAGGCGAGCGAGAGGTTCTTTTCCCTGGCGACCTTGCACGATTCCAGGACCGAGCGGACGCCGGCACCGTCGGTGGCCACCGGCTTCTCGACGAACGCGTGGATCCCCTTGTTGACGGCATAAGCCAGGTGCTGAGGCCGGAAGGCGGGCGGGGTGCAGAGCAGCACGACATCGACCTGATCGATCACCTTCTGGAAGGCGTCGAAGCCGGCGTACCGGCGATCCTCGGGCACGGCAACCTGATCGGCGATCGAGCTGCTGCTGAGGTTGCTCAGGCTGGCCTTGATGGCGTCGGCGAACGCATCGCCCACGGCGACGAGCTTGTTCCCCTTGTCGGCGGTGAGCGCCTGCTCGGCGGCGCCGGTGCCGCGCCCGCCGCAACCGACCAAACCGATGCGGAGCGCATCGCTGCCGCCGGCATGGGCATTGGCCGCCACGAACGAGGTCGCGGCGATCGCGGCGGAGGACCGGGCCAGGAAATCACGACGGCTGGGGTGCTGCGGCTCCCGCATCGGTGGGCTCCTTCGAGGTCAAGGTTGGGTAGGATCGGCAGGGTTGGATCGGGCACGGCCCCCGAACGGGCAAGACCGGGCCGCGCGATGGCCTTTAGCGTAACCAGTCCCGGCGCCTCGGCCTAGGGGGCGGATGCCCGATCGTTCGGGGGACGACGACCGGGTCCCGATTCGGACGGATTTCGATCGCGATTGCGGGCTTCCTCATCGCCGGGTCGTCGGATCACCTCTTGATCTGGCTCACGATGGTCGGATCGCCGATCTTCGCATCCTCGGCCAGCATCAGGGCCTTGCTCAGGATGATCGACAGGGTGTTGTCCCCCTCGAACGGGAGGAAGACGCCGCCCGGCTCGTTCGAATCGCCGCGTTTGGGGACGATGCACAGGTACTGGTCGTTCGGCTCCATCAGGATGTTGCCGCTTCCCAGGTGGATCTTGTAGGTCCGCAGGTCGCCCCGAACGACCAGGAACTTGTCGTGGAACTGGCATCGGGCCGCGATCTTGAGGCGAGGAATCAGGCGTTCGAGGACCGCCTTGCGGGTCTGGCCGTTGGCGGTGAGGTCGCCGAAGCTGTAGCGGGTCCAGTAATCGACATGCCGACCGTCGGGGCCGCCGTCGGACCAGGTCGGGTCGTTGCCGACGCTGGCCACGCCGACGAACAGGTCGACGTCGCGGAGAATCTCCGAGAGCACCAGGGGCGGGATCCGATCGAGTTGGACCGGCTCGGCATCTTCGCGATTCCAGGCGGCCGAATAGCCCCCGCCGCCGGCGTGTGCCTCGCGTTGGGCAGACCCCATCCCGTAGAAACGGACCTGGTCGGTGCTGAGGTACAGATATGAGCCGGACTCGGTCGTGTCCTGGCCGTAGCCGTCGCCGATCCCCTCGACCCAGAACTCGGCCCGGAGGCCCCACAATGGGAGATCCTTGCTGGTCGGCGGGTAGGTGTCATCCACCATCAGGCGGAGCTTGTTCCGCCAGCCCCGGGCGGCGCAGAGGGCGTTGTACTGGTGCTGGCGGAGGACATGGGCGGCGAACCGGTTCGAGTAGACGTTCGTGGCCCTTTCGGCGTCGGTCAGGACATAAACCTCGCGGTACGCCTGCTTGAATGGCTGGCGGACCTGATGGCGATCGAACCAATCCCGCCAGGCAGTGACCTCCCCGATCGGCCGGCCGATGGGATGCCAGAGCGTGACCGTCGTGGTTGAGCCGAGCTCCCCGATCGGGCGGTCCTGAGCATCGACGAGTTGGCCGTCGAGCCAGATGCCGTTGGCGGTTTTCCCTTCCGCCTCGAACGTCCAGATCAGGCGTCGGGCGATCACGCCGACGAGCGGGTGGTCGAGGTATCTATCCTTCCAGGCTTCGAGCAGCCATTTCTTCTGGAGCAGGAACAGGCCGTCGATCCGTTCACGCTGCGCGGCCAGCATCTTGCCGACATCCTTGGCGGCGGCTTGCAGTTCCTTCACCTCGTCGGCGTGCTCCTTCTTCGCGGCGGCCGGCGCCGACTTGAGGGCCTTGCCGTCGGCCGATTTGCTCCATCGGATCTCGGCATCGATGCCATCAGCGACCAGTTCCGCGAAGTAATCGCCGAGGACTTCACGGCGTCGGCCGACCTCGTCCATCCCATAGGCCGGCACGGCGAGTTCCTCGATCTCCTCAACCGGTAGGCCCTCGCGTTGCGCGGCGGCATGGAGGGCCTTCTCGACTTCCTTCTGGGCCGGGATGAACTTGACCTTCACCTTGAGCAAGGCCAGTTGGCCGACGGCGTCCATGCCGGGCATCATGCCGAGGGCATTGACGGCGGCGTGGCCGAGCGACGGCGCCCTCGGCCCCCGGCCCGGAACCTTCCGATAGGCGCTGAGGGCCAGGGCTGACAGTGCCCTCGCCAGTTCCCGGTCGGTTTTTAGCCCGGCGGCCCAGGCCAGGGCCTTGAGCAGCTCGACATGCTGGGGCACGATCAGGTTGTCATGATCCGGCTCCCATGCATGCCGTCGGGGCCACGGCTGCGTCCGGGGCCGATCGACCAGCGGGAACCATCGGACGAGTTGCGACCGGAAGTTGTCCCGGCCGACCCCCTCGAGCAACGGCCCGATCCTCTTCCGCCAGGCGGCCGTCGGCTTCCCCTGGCCGGCTTCCTGGCAGAAGGCGAGCAGCGAATCCCAGGCATGCCGCCGGGCGGGTTCCATCGCGTCGAGATCGGCGTTGGCGGCATCGGACCACGCCTCGCCGGGTTCCAGGTGGACCAGGGGTCCCGCGGAGAGGAGCCTGGCGAGCCGCCCGGCCGCCTTCCGGCATTCGGGCTGTTCCGACCCCGCCTGGCAACGCCGGATGGCCCCTTCGAGCGCGGTATTGAGGTCATCGCCGAGCGGCCCCTCGGCGGCGCGATTCTCGGCGGCGGAGCAGATCCCCAACAGCGGGAACCAGCAAGAGGCCGAGTCCTCGGGATTCATGGCCCAATCGAGGAGCGCCCGCAAGGTGGCATCGGACAGCGGCAGCTTCCGCCGAAGCAGGCCGCGAATCGCGATTTCGGCAAGTTGGCGGGGCGTCCAGGTGGCATCCCAGTCGCGTTCGAGCTGCGGATTGTGATGGTCTTTCGCCCTTCCCCGGATCTCGGCCACCTTCCGATCCAGCTCAAGCACCTTACCGACGAGGCGAGCGACGGCCTCGGCCTGGCCGTCCCGGTCGAGCGCGATCAACTTCGGCCCGCTCTTCGTGTCGCCCAGGTCGACGCCGTAGAGGCCGCCATACTTGCCCCGGGGCGACTCGGCGAGCAGCCCATCAATCAGGGAGTGGATCGGATCACCGTCGACTTCGCCGGCCCGAGCATTCGTGCGGGCCACGGATCAGCCCCCCACCAGCAGGGTCAGGCGGAGGAACGTAACCACCGTCCTCGGGCCGATCGTGAACGACTCGTCGAGGGATTCGGCCTGGCGGTCGTCGATCAGGATGAGTACGCGGTTGCCTTCGAACGCCTCGATGGCCTTGTCGAACTGCTTCCGAGCGTCGATCGGCCGGGGCTTGCCGCCGGCCTTCGGGCCGTTGAGGGCCGCTTCGTAACCCTCGGGCACGACGAGGCCGCGATAGGGGCCGGCCATGTTCCGGCGGGCGTTGTGCTCCTGGACTTCCTGGTAAACCCGTTCGCGGATCAGGTCGCGTACGGTGATCGTCTCGTCCAGGAAATCGAGCGACCACTCCTGCGAAACGCCGCCGGCGGGCGTCTCGTCGCGGATCGTCAGGGTGGCGGGCATCGTTGGGGCTCCGGGGGAGGGCGCGGGGGGCCGTTTCGCGGGCATCGACGATGGAGACAGGCTACGACAGCGGAGCGAGAAGGGCTAGCATCGGCATTCCGGTAGGCGTCCCAACCGCCTGAACCAGCCGTGGGCGGACCTTCTCCCGGAACCATCCGGGCGCATACCATTGGGGGACTGCGTGGATTCGTCCCGACGCCTCTTCCTTGTGAGCCCCGCCCATGGATCCCCGACCGCCGGCCGACCTGCTGGAATCGGTCCACACCTTCCCCGGCACTTTCCAGATCCGCGCCATCGGCTCGGCCGACGGCGACTTTGTCGGCCGGGTGCGGGCCGCGGTCGAACAGGAAGTGGCCGAGCCGGGCGAGTACGAGTATTCGACCCGCGAGACCGCCGGCGGCAAGCACGTTTCCGTGGCGCTCCGGATCCAGGTCCAGAGCGCCGAGCAGGTCCGCAACATCTACGCGAAGCTGGCCGAGGTCGAGGGGATCCGCGTCCTGCTTTGA
>JAXMBD010000025.1:0-89657 GCA_046350035.1 Isosphaeraceae bacterium
CTCGAACGCCGGTACGCCAAGTTCCGGGCGATGGGCCGGTTCCTCGAACCCGATTCGGCTATCGCCTGAGGTCGACCGGGGGGAGCTCGGCCAGGCGCAGCGGCAGGCTCGCCAGTTCCGCCACCAGGAGCGCCGGGGCCGAGAGCCGGCCCAGGGTTGACACGACGACGACCCGCCATCCGC
Organism: Isosphaeraceae bacterium; assembly: GCA_046350035.1. Lineage (GTDB taxonomy): Bacteria > Planctomycetota > Planctomycetia > Isosphaerales > Isosphaeraceae > CALLYK01. The sequence goes on from JAXMBD010000025.1 coordinate 184, forward strand.
AGGCGTCGCATGCGGACAGCCGTCGCCTCGCTTCGTCCCCCTCCTCGAACGCATAGCGGCCGAGTTGCGGGTCGGCCTCGCCGCAGGATGGGCAGCCCATCCGGGCGATCGGCCATTCGCCCGAGCAGTCGCCGCAGCGGAGGAATCGCCGGGCCTCCAGGCCACGCGATTCGGCCAGGACGGGGTTGTCGTGGCCGCAATCGGGGCAGCCGCGGCCGGCCCAGGCCCCTTCAGGGCGGAGGGTGTCGATCCGGTCGGCCCGCAGGGCGAGCGACGGGATCATCACCAGCCGGAACAGGCTGCTGGCCTGGTCGGGATCGAGCCCGAGTGGCCCTCCATCGATCTCGGGGCGGCGGCCGTCCAGGAAGGCACCGATCCATCGGTCGAGTTCGGCCCGTCGGGCGAAATCTCGGGCGCCGGGCAGGTCCTTTGCCAGCGCCTTCGACAGGCGACGGGCCCGCTCGCGGAGCCTCCCGGGATCGAGGTCGGGGGGCTCGACCCGGAAGAACGGCTGCCCCGCGCGACCGGCCCTCTCCACGGCCGTCGGATCGATCGGCGGCGGGGCCGGCTCCGCGTCGGCATGCACGGCGATCAGGGCCTTCTCGAGGATCTTCGACGCCGGCAGGAGCGCCGGCCGTTCGCGGCCGAGACGGCCCAGGTCTTCGATCGCGGCGGCGATCCGGCCGTCGGGCTTCATCGATCCCGCTTCCGTTTCCGTTCGGCAGGGTCGGCGGCCGAACGCTCGAGCGCCTGCCGGAGCAAGAAGCCCCGGAATTCGGGGTTCCCGAGGGCGAGCTCCCATTCGTGCCGGACCTCGCTACAGACGGCCCGGATCGGGCCGGTGGCGCCCGGGGCATCCGCCACGATCGACTGCAAGGCCGAGTCGAGGTCCATCGGCTCGGGATCGATCGCGGCCAGCCGGTTCAGGACGTCGGACCGCAGCCGGATCCCCAGGCGGTCGGCCTGCTGGTCCCGGGCGCGGGCCCTCGGCGGCTCGTCGCCCCCGGCCAGGAGGAGGCGGGCCAGGTCGCTCGGCCTCAGTTCGGGGTCGGGGCCGCTCATCGTTTCCAGGCCGCGTCGATGGCCACATAGAGCACGCTGGCCGCGACGAAGAAGGCCGCCATCAGCAGCAAATAGGTTAGCAACGCCAGCACGGGGACGCGCAAGTGCACCCGATCGGCCAGCCGGGAGGCTTCCGCCGAGCGTTCCGCCCAGGCCGCGATCCGGTTCCAGAACCACCAGGCGATCGCCCCGTAGAGCAGGAAACCGGCGATGGCCAGGGCCATCATCCGAGGGTCGCGGATCCGCTGGTCCTGGATGTTGGCCCAGGCGAACGCCACGAGGAGCGGCAGGAGCGTCAGGTGCCAGATACGCAGGCGGGATCGCGTGGCCGTCGTCATCGGTCGATCCGCTCGCCGGACCGGAGGGGTGCGAAACCCCGGCCGGTTCGCTAGGTTGGGGGGATGGACTTGAACCGTCCCCGGAGATACTCCCCATTATGGCCGCCCCGACCACGCCGACCCAATACCGCTTCTCGTTCGGCCCCTGGAATATCAGCACCGGGGCCGACCCGTTCGGCCCTCCCGCCCGCCGCGAGCTCGACTTCGCCCGCAAGATCCAGGCTTACAAGCAGCTCGGCTTCGACGCCGTCCAGTTCCACGACGACGACATCGTCCCGGCCGACCTCGATTGGAACGCCACCCTCAAGGGGGTGAAGGACGTCAAGCGGATGCTCGACGGCGAGGGCCTGTTCGTCGAGATCATCGCGCCGAGGCTCTGGGAAGATCCCCGGACGGTCGACGGCGGCTTCACCTCCAACAGTGCCTCAGATCGGAAGTACGCCCTCGACCGGGCCCGCCGCTGCGTCGATATCGCCCGCGAGGTCGATTGCAAGAACTACGTCCTCTGGCTGGCCCGCGAAGGCACCTACATCCGCGAGGCCAAGGACGCCAGGACCGCCATCGGCCGGATCCTCGACGCCTGGAACGCCATCCTGGAGCACGACCGCTCGATCCGGGTTCTCGGCGAGGCCAAGCCGAATGAGCCGATGGACCAGGCCTACCTGCCCACGGTCGGCCACATGATCGGCCTCGGCTATCGGACGATCGACCCGTCCCGGTCGGGCGTGTTGATCGAGAGCGCCCACTCGATCCTCGCCGGCCTCGACCCGGCCGACGACATGGCCTATGCGCTCTGGCACAACAAACTCTGGAGCGTCCACCTCAACGACCAGAACGGCCTGAAGTACGACCAGGACAAGGTGTTCGGCTCGGTCGATCTGCGCAGGGCGCTCGACCAGGTCTGGACCCTGGAAGCCAACGGCTACGGCAAGAATGGGGAGTGCGTCGGCCTGGACGTGAAGGCGATGCGGACGACCTCGCTGGAGGAATCGATGTTCCACCTGGCCCACTCGAAGGCGATGTTCCTGCGGCTGCTGGACATCGCCCGCGGCATCGACCAGGCGAAGGTCCAGGAGTTCCGCGAGAACCGCCAGTACGAGCAGCTCGAAATGCTGGTACTCAACGCCCTGACCGGCCGGTCCTGAGAGGGCCGAAGGCAAGGATCCCGTCAGCGAAGCATGTCGTCGAACGGGATCCTTGCGACTTCTTGGCCGTCCAGGATCAGGGGTAACTCATGGCCGGGGAGGAAGGTCTCCACGCGTGCATAGGTCCCGCGGCCATCCACGACGTGCGGATCGGAGTGGGCCAGGATCCGCTTGCCCACGACATCGACCACCCAGTAGGCGGGGATCAATGATCGCGCGTAGAGCTCCAGCGAGGCCGTCAAATCCTCACGAAGGCCGGTGACGGCGATCTCGATCAGGAGGCCCACATCGCGCGCCTCCGGATAGCGATCCGGGGACCCATAGTCCAGCGGGCTCATCCCCCGGATCACGGCCAGATCCGGGAGCGGGGCGTTCGTGTGATCCAGGACAATCGTGCTCTCGGGCCAGAGGCCCCAACCGGCGGGCAACCTTGGAACGAGGGCCATGTTGATGGACGCGCCAACGTACCCGTGAGCTTTGGTCTTGGCCATCTTTTCGTAGAGTCGCCCCTCGCGGAGATAAATCCGACGATCCTCCGGCAACATGCCCGCTTCGACCATCCGGGAGAGCAGGTCCACGGTCAGGTCGTACGGTTTCACGGAGGAGGCGGCAGGTGTCGCCGGGGTTTCGACCACGGTAGACATGGTGGGTTCCTCTGGCCGGCCCAACGCGGCAGCCGAATTCCCCCAGCGGATCGGCCCTGGCTCCCCTTTATCGTGCGACCCGACCGCCATCCTGTCCAGTGCGGGACCGCGATTCCAGGAGGTCGAAGAGGCCAGCGAATCGATCCCGATCGCGCGGCACCAGGCTCCAGCGGATCGCAGCGCCTTCATCGAGCCAGGATGGGACCGGCTCTTGCCCTTCCCGCGTCTCCCGGAGGCGTCGTGCCAGCTCCGTGCGCAGCTCGTCCGCGATCGAACGATAGGCCGGATCGCCGGCGAGGTCGTGGTTCTCCCGGGGGTCGTCCTCCAGGTCGTAGAGATGCTCATAGGGGCCGGGCAGCGGCAGGCCGTTGTCGAGCCCGTCCCGACGACGGCGGGCTCCCGAGCCGACGATCAGCTTGAACCGGGCCGAACGGGCCATCGCCTCCTCGTTCTCGGGATACTCGCTCACGACCACCCGTCGGCCTCGGGCGTCGGGATGCCCCTTCAGGAGGGGGGCCAGCGATCGGCCGTGGAGGTGCGGGGGCTTGGGCAGGCCGGCCAGGTCGAGCAAGGTCGGCACGATGTCGACCAGTTCGGCCATTTCCGTCACTCGACGATCGGCCGGCAGCTTGCCGGGCCATCGGACGATCATCGGCACGCGGACGGCCTGCTCGTAGAAGCAGTTCTTCTCGAATCGGCCGTGCTCGCCCAGCAGGTAGCCGTTGTCGCTGACGAACAGGACGATGGTGTCGTCGGCCAGGCCCAGGTCATCCAGCCGATCGAGCAACCGGCCGATGCAGCGGTCCATCCAACTCAGCGACGAGTAATAGGCCGCCTGGATACCCCGAAAATCTTCCTCGGTCAGGCGGTCGAACACGCGGGGCCGGGCGCGGCGTTCGGCCTCGGTGGATTCGGGCACCTCGAAATCGCGGGGATCGTAGCGGTTGGGCCAGTCGCTGGGGAAGACGAACGGGGCGTGCGGCTCGTGGAACGAGGCGACCACGAAGGCGGGCCGACCTTCGTCGCCCTGGGCCAGGAACTCGATCGCCCGGTCGGCGTAGTAGGCCGATTCCTCGTCCTCGGCCGGGATCTCGGTGGGCAGGCACCGGGCGTTGAGCCAGATGGCGGGCGGGTCGCGGAATGGCCGCCATTCGCCCCGGCGGGTCTGACGGGCCTGGCGACGGGGCCGGTCGTGGCGGTACCACTCGGGCGTGTCCTCGACCACCTCGAATCCATGCGGATCGGTCGTGTTGAAGTGGAGCTTGCCGAAGGCGGCCGTACGGTAGCCGAGGGCCGCCAGCCAATCGGAGAGCGTGACGGCCGATCTCGGCATGGGCGTCAGCAGTTGCGTGGCGCCCACGGCATGGGGCATCCGCCCGGTGAACAGGGATTGCCGGCTGGCGGTGCAGACCGGGGCGTTGCAATAGGCGCGATCGAAGCGGACGCCCTGCCGGGCGAGTCCGTCGAGGTTCGGCGTGGCCTGCCGGGGATCGCCGTCGATGCCCATCAGGCCGGCGGCCTGGTCGTCCGACAGGATCAGCAGGATATGAGGGGCACGCCCCTGTCGCTCGGCGGATATCGGCGATCGCTCGGGAGTCGGCCGTCGGAGCAGGCGGATCGGCCCGGCCGACGGCCGCGCCAGGGGCAAGGCGAAAAGCAAGAGGCCAACCGCCAGCCATCGGCGTGCGTGCATCGCGGCGACACCCGGGGGATCATCCCTTACCCGAACCCGGCCCGCCGAGATCGGCGGACATCGGTGCGGAGTTTGATCCAAAAACCAAGAGCCGGCAAGGCCAAGGGCCCGTCTGGCTCCGTTCCCTCCATGCTTCAAGGTCGATCCGACCGGCCCCCGCCACGAAGCACTGCCACCCCAGCCCCCGGGTCCGGGGCGAGTGCCTGGCCGGCTGGAGCGTCGGCCCCGAACGCTTCGGAAAGCCACTCGTCCAGGGACAGGTCGGCTCGTAGCTGCCGGAGCGTCGGCTGCGACTTCAATGCCCGGCAGTGGGCGCAGGGCCTAGGACAGCCTCGGGCTCGCCGCCCCTTGCGAAAATAGCCGGCGGGGAGGTGGGCATCGAGCGGGTTTCGATGTCGCCATTCGCCGAGGGCCATCGGGCGATCGAGGGATGCTCGCAGCATTTTCGTGACCCTGGACCGCCTAACCCATGTACCGGCCGATCACCAGGCTGGCATTATGCCCGCCGAAGCCGAAGCTGTTCGACATGGCGTGATCAACCCTGGCTTCCCGGGCGACGTGGGGGATGTAATCCAGGTCGCACTCGGGGTCGGGATTGTCCAGGTTGATCGTCGGCGGCAGGACGCCGTGATGGAGGGCCAGCGAGGTGGCCACCAGCTCAACCCCGCCCGAGGCGCCGAGCAAATGCCCGAGCTGGCTCTTGGTGCTGGAGACCATGAACTTGCGGGCATGGTCGCCGAAAATCGTCTTCATGGCGCGGGTTTCGGCGATGTCGCCCAGGTCGGTGCTGGTGCCGTGGGCGTTCACATAGCCGATCTTCTCGGGGACGAGGCCGGCGTCGTCGAGGGCGTGCTTCATCGCCCGGGCGGCGCCCCGGCCCTGCTCGTCGGGCGCGGTGATGTGCGAGCCGTCGGCCGACATGCCATAGCCGATCAACTCGGCGTAGATCCGGGCCCCCCGGGCGCGGGCGATTTCCTCGGCCTCGAGGATCAGGACCCCGGCGCCTTCGGAGAGGATGAAGCCGTCGCGGTCGCGGTCGAACGGCCGGCTGGCGCGGGGCGGGTCGTCGTTTCGGGTCGAGAGGGCCCGCATCGAGGCGAAGCCGCCCAGGCCCATGTGGGTGATGGCGGCCTCGCTGCCGCCGGTGATCATGATGTCGGCCCAGCCGTGCTGGATCAGCCGGAGGGCGTCGCCGATGGCGTTGGCGGCGCTGGCGCAGGCGGTCGCCACGGCCGACGTCGGGCCCTTCAGGCCGAACTTGATCGACACCTGGCCACTGCCGGCGTTGACCATCAGCTTGGGGATCGTGAACGGGCTGATCTTCGACGGCCCCTTCTCGATCAGGTTGCGGTGCTGCGACTCGAACTCGTTCAAGCCGCCGATGCCCGAGCCGATGAAGACGCCGCAGCGTTCGGCCGGGTAGTTCGAGAAATCGAGGCCCGAGTCGGCCACCGCCCCCTCGGATGCTACCATGGCAAACTGGGCGAACCGATCGAGCCGCCGGGCTTCCTTGGTGCCGAAGAGGGCGTCGGGATCCCAGTCATGGACCTGCCCGCCGAAATGCACCTTGAATTGGGACGTATCGAAGAGGGTCAGCGGCGCGACGCCGCTGCGGCCCTCGCACAGCCCCGACCAGTAGGAATCCAGCGTCCGACCCAGGGCCGTGACGACGCCCAGGCCGGTAATGACGACGCGCCGTCTCATGACTGCCAGCGATCCTTCTCGTGTCGGGAATGCGGGCCGGGCAGCCCCCCGTGGAGGAGAAGCCCCCGATCGCCCGGATCGATTCGGGACGACTGGGCCCGGGCGGGTGGCCGGGTGGCCGCGTTATTTGGTGTGCTCTTCGATGTAGCGGATCGCCTGGCCGACGGTCTGGATCTTCTCGGCTTCTTCGTCCGGGATCGTGATGTCGAACTCTTCCTCGAACTCCATCACGAGTTCGACCGTGTCGAGGGAGTCGGCGCCGAGGTCGTTGATGAACGACGTCTCGGGGGTGATCTGGTCCTTCGCCACGCCCATTTGCTCGCTGACGATCTCGATAACGCGCTCTTCCACGGACACGGGCAAGTCTCCTGGCTGAGTCTCGCGAACCCGGTGACGCCCCCGGGTCGGAATGCCCCGACCCTCACCAGGGTGCGACGGGCCCCATTTGCTTTGGAATCTTGTATCGGCCGGGCACCCGGGGCGATCCAGCGAACCGCCCCGGACCTCGCTTTCGGAAAGCCCCACGGTAGCAAGCCTTGCCGGCCTTGTCCACAACCCTGCGGCCTGCCGCGATCTTACGCGGTCATCCCCCCGTCCACGGCGATAATCTGGCCGGTGAGGAAACCGGCACCGGGGCCCGCCAGGTAGGTGACCAGGTCGGCGATATCGTCGGGCTCGCCGAACCGGCCGACCGGGGTCAGTTCCTTCACCGCAGCCTTGACCTTCTCCGGCAGCACGCCGGTCATGTCGGTGGCGATGAATCCCGGCGCCACGGCATTGACGGTGATCTTCCGCGAGGCCAGCTCGCGGGCGATCGTCCGGGTGAAGCCGATCACGCCGGCCTTGCTGGCCGAGTAATTGGCCTGGCCCGGGTTCCCCTTCAGGCCCGAGACGCTGGTGATGTTGATGATCCGGCCGTACCTCTGCCGCATCATCAGCAAGCCGACCGCCTTGCAGAACAGGAATGTCCCTTTCAGGTTGATGTCGATGACCGCGTCCCAGTCGGCCTCCTCCATGCGGAGGAACAGGCCATCCTTGGTGATCCCGGCATTATTCACCAGGACATGGACCTTCCCCAGGCTCGCCTCGATCGCCTCGACGATCCGGGTCACGTCGGCGGATTGGCCGACATTCCCCACATACGGGTGGAAAACGCCGCCGGCCTCGGTAATCCGTTTCCCGGTCTCTTCGAGGGCCTCGGCCGTGCGGGCGACCCCGCAGACGGTCGCCCCGCAACCGGCCAGCCGGACGGCGATCGCCTGGCCGATGCCGCGCGAGGCGCCGGTCACCAGTGCCACCTGGCCCTGGAGGTCCACCGAACAACCGGGTTTAGGGGATTCGGCCGATGCCATGCGGGGGATCCTTACGGGGAGATTCGGACTCAATCCTATTGGATTCCGGGATTTGGGACGTTATATACCCGCCCCTCGCCCCGGACAACCCCAATCCCGACGGCCCCGGTGTCCCGTTCGTCCCGTTCACACGTATGGGGGAGTGCGTCCGGGTAAGCGCCGAAATTCGGGCCGGGGATGACGCTGTGGGCCGATCGAACCGGGGAGTCGTGCGGAGGAATGGGGCGGCCCTGGCGTTGATGCTGGCGACGGCCGCTTCGGCTCGGGGCCAGGGAAAGGTCGACCTGCTGATCGTCCGCGACACCGATAGCAAGCTGGAAGGCGCAGGGCGGGATGGTCGGCAGATTTGGGACGCCTTCCAGCAGGGCATCCGCGACCCTTGGCTGCTCCGGTCCGCCGCGTTCGAAGGTGATCAGGCCCGGCCCGCCCGCATCCTCGACCATTGTCGGGACCTCCCGGCTGACCCGGACGATGCCCTGCCCTTCTCCTACTCCGGGCACGGCGCGATCGATCCGGACGCCGGCCAGGCCCTCACGACCGGGCAGGGCGTGCCCCTCCTCCGCGAACTTCGCGAGGCGATGGAGGCCCGGAAGCCGCGATTGATCGTCATCCTGACCGACTGTTGCAGCGACTACGCCGTGCGCCCGCCCCGGCCGGGCCCGAACCCCGCCCTCGCGGGGAACGCGGGAAATGCCGCCATCGGGGCGCCCCCGCCGATCACCCCCCTGTTGCGGCAATTGTTCCTGGAGCATCGCGGCACGGTCTGCATCACGGCGGCCGGGACGGGCCAGCCCGCCTGGGGCGGCAAACAAAGCGGTGGCTATTTCACGTCATCGCTCGCCGCGAATCTCCAGGTGAAAGGACCGGGGCCGTTTGACCGCAATCGCGACGGCTTCGCCGCCTGGGATGAGGTCTTCCCGGCGATCCGATCGGATACGCAGCCCATCTACAGGGCATTCCGCCAAGAGGTCCTGGATCGGGCAATCCCGTCCACCTCGCGGATGATTCGTGACGTCACGATCCGGGTGGATCAGACCCCGACGGCCGAAATCCGGGCAGCCCGGGTCGGCCTGGCCACCGATCGAGCAGGCGTCCCCGATCCCCATATCAACTCCCTCGCCGATTCCCACGTCCCGGAATGGGACCGCGTCGGCACCCACGACGCCCGACCGGCCCGTTGCCGGCGTGCCGATTCCGGCGCAGCCGAGCTCCCCGTTCGTGGCGGGGGCGCGGGGCGGTGGTAGACTGCGAAGGGGTGGGCGTCCTCGTGTTGTCCTCCGGGGTGGGAGGTATCGCCGTGGCCCGGTTTCGAACGTGTCTTGGGATCTCCTTGGCGACGGCCTGCCTGCTGGCCCTGGCGGGCCCGGCTCGTGGCCAGGGGAAGATTGACCTGCTGATCGTCTGCGATACCGACAGCAAGCTGCAGGGCGTGGAGCGGGACGGACGGCAAGTCCGCAACATCTTCGAGAAGGGGATCCTCGATACCCGGTTGCTCCGCGCCACCACGTTGCAGGGGGCGCAGGTCCATCCCAACCAGATCCTCGACTACTACAGGCGGGTCGCCATCGGCCCGGACGATACGCTCGTCTTCTATTACTCGGGGCACGGCGCCATCGACCCCGACCGCGGCCAGGCGATGACCACCGAGCGGGGCGTCCTGTTCCGACGCGACCTCCAGGCCTTGATGGAGTCGCGCCGGGCCCGCCTCAACGTGATCTTGACCGATTGTTGCAGCAATATCGTGGTACTGCCCCCGGCGGGGGTCGCCGCCGCGCCCATGGCCTCCGCCCCGCAAACGCCCCCCCTGGTCGATCCCCTCCTCCGCCAGCTTTTCCTCGAACACCGCGGGACCGTCTGCATCACGGCGGCCAGCCCGGGGGAGTCGGCCTGGGGCGACAACGACCTGGGCGGGTATTTCACCGCCTCGATCACCAGCAGCCTTCGCTTCGGCGATCCCAAGGGTTATGACAACAACGGCGACGGCTTCGCCGGATGGGACGAGGTCTTCCCGGAGATCCGCGAGGGGGCGCGGATGCACTACGCGATGTTCCGCAATCGGGTCCTGCAGGCCAAGTCCTCGTTCCCGGCCAGGCTGGTCCGCGACGTGGAGAAGCAATCCCAACAGACCCCGTCGGCTTCGATCAAGGCGGTCCGATCGGCCGCCGTGCCGACCGACCGGTTCATCCCCAACCTCGGGGTTTTCGCCGAGTTCGTGCCCTACGGTTACGCGCTCGGGCTTGGGATGAAGATCACCCGGCCGCCCCAGAGCGGATCGGCCTTGCTGGCGGCCGGGATCGGCGTCGGCGACATGATCGTCGAGATGGACGAACTGCCGATCCGCCATCCGGTGGACGTCCTGAGCCATGTCGAGGCCACGCCGGCGGTCGTCATCGACGGCCGGAGCGGGGGGAAGCGGCCGGTCCAGCTCCAACTGCCCAAGCAGGTGTTCAACGCCGATTGGGCCCCGCCCGAACGCCTGGCGAAGGCCCTGGGCCTCTATTACCGCCTGGTGCCGCTGGGCTCGGGCCTCTATGGAGCCCGCCTGAGCCGCACGCCCTACGGCAACGCCCCGGTGAATGCCCTCCGGCTGGAGATCTGCGACATGATCGTGGAACTCGACGGCCAGTCGATCCGGGGGCCGGACGACGTGGCCAACCATGTCGGCGAGACGGATGTCCGATTCATCAACATCCGCACGGGCTATCCCGACAACGGCAAGGTGAGGCTGCCGGCGCAGGTGGTCCGCTAGGCGGCGTGGGTCCGCCGGACGATCGCCCGTTCCAGCTGGTCGCGCACCACCGGCCAGACCTTCTCCGAAGATAGCTCGGTCATGCAGTCGAGCCGGTCGCACTTCTTGATCAGCGAGCAGGCGCACCAGATCGACGACGCGACGACGCGGGCGTTGGGGTGGTAAGGGCCGGTCTTGGCCGGGTCGGAGCAGTGGTCGGACACCACCGGCGCCCCGGCCGCGACCGCCAGGTGGAGCGGCCCGGTGTCGTTGGACAGGAACAGGTCGGCCCTCGACGCCAGGGCCGCCAACTCGTCGAAGAACTGGTCTTGCCCGCGAAGGTCTGCCGAGGATTGGGCCGAGGGCCTTCCTCATCTGCTGGACGAGGGGCCTGTCCTCGGCCGAGCCGACCCGCGATCAGCGACACGCCCAGGTTTTCGAAGGCCCGCCGCCGCGACCTCGGCGAATTTCTCGGGCGGCCATCGCTTCGTGATCCAACGCGAGCCGACGTTGGCGAGGATCAAGGCGGGGCCGGGGCGAGCCTTCCAGCAACTCATCGGCCCAGGCGACGGCGGCAAGGTCAGGCCGGCAGCAGGAACCGGGGCGGCTCCGGCAGGGCCCCGAAGGCTCGCGCCGCCCACCAGCATGTCCGGTCGACCATGTGCGACGGGCCGGGGACGGTGGCGATCCGGTGGGTGTAGAACCGCGTCGAGCCCTCGCGCGATTCGGCCAGGCCCACCCGGACCGGGGCCCCGGTGGCGCGGGCCATCAGGCCCGACCGGAGGAGGCCCTGGAGGTCGATCACCACGTCGAATCGCCCTGCCAGAGCCTCAGAAGGAGCCCGCTGAGCGAGGCGAGGCCGTCGGGGGTGAGCCGGGCCCGGGCCCGATCGAACGGGATCACCTCGTCGAGGTCAGGGTGGCCTTCCAGGAGGCCCGCCGCGGGCCTGGTCCTGCCGGAGAATCGGGCCCGGGGCCATCGGCCCGAACGCCCCGACGGACCCGGGAGCATGCACGACGTCGCGGGGGCGGCACGGGCTTGATGATGCAGACGCGTCCGGGCTCCAGCCGATCCAGAATCCGTGCTCATCGCCTGGGGAACTCCATTTCCCTCGATCGGGAGCGTGCCGTACGATATACGGACCACCCGTCCGGGGTCAACCGCGGCCCCCGCCCGGGCCGATCTTCCAGCAGCCATGACCTGCGCCCTTCCGGCTCCTCCTGCTCGCTACCTTCGCCGACGGGTCCGAGGGCGGAATCCACCTTCCGTCCCGGTCCGGCCGAAGCCGACGTCCCCGGCGGCCTTCCGTCTGGAACCCGCCACCTTCCGCTACGAACGAAACCCTGCGAATCATGCCGAATTTCCGGGTCCTGACGGTCCGTTTCCCGTCGCCCGTGGAATCGCCCGATCCCGAGAACAACATCGTCCACGCCGAGCTGTTCGAGCCAACGAATCCGACCCCGAAGGGGGGGGCGGGGGTTGTGGTTTTGCACATTTTAGGGGCGGATTTCGCCCACAGCCGCTACCTGGCCGCCCGATTGGCCGATCGGGGGGTCACCGCCCTGTTCGTGAAGCTGCCCTATTACGGCGAAAGGCGGCCCGCCCACCTGGGCAACGGCAAGCGGTTCCTCTCGGCCGACATCGAACGCTCGACCCTCGCCATGCGCCCAGGGGATCTGCGACGTCCGCCGGGCCGCCGCCTGGCTTGCCGCCCGGCCGGGGGTCGACCCCGAACGGTTGGGGATCGCCGGCGTGAGCCTGGGCGGGATCGTCGGCTCGGTGGCGGCGGCGGTCGACCCGTCCCTCAAGCAGGCCGCCCTGCTGCTGGCCGGGGCGACCTGGCCGGATCCTCTGGGGAAATCACCCGAACCCGAGGCCGCGAAGGCCGGCAAGCCTGAGGATCAACTCAGACGAACCCCGGGCCGACCTCGAAGCCTGTGCCGGCCGTTCGACCCGCTCACCCATGGCCAAAGATTGCAGGGGAAAAAGGTGTTGATGTTCGCCGGCCGGGCGGACGAGGTCATCCCGCCGGATTGCTCGAAGGCCCTTTGGGAGGTCGCGGGCCGGCCGGCCATCGAGTGGCTCGATTGCGGCCACTATTCCGCAGCCGGGCTGCTTTTGCCGGCCTTCCGGCGTACCGTGGACTTCTTCGCCGATTGAATCCGACCGATCGGGCTTCGGATTGCGGGCTGAGACGCCGCCGAGTATCTTCCAGGCGGCGACCGCGTCGGCCGCGGCACTTCTCCGTTGCCGGGAAGTGCGATGACCTCACCAGGGTCACCAGTGCCTTCCTGTACGTCGACGACCTCCAGGAATCGATCGAGTTCTACACCGAGATCCTGGGCGCCGAGATCGGCCAGCTCCACGCCGAGGCCGAGGACGGCCCGCTGACCCTGGCGATCCTGCGGATCGGCGGCTTCACGCTGATGCTCCACCCGCAGGACGAGATCAGCGAGCAACTGGCCGATGCGCCCAGCATCGGCATCCACCTGCAAATGCGGGTCGAAGACATCGACGCCTTCTACCAGCACTGCATGGACCAGGCGCGAATGCTCTCGCTCTCGGGCGAACCGGTCGACCAGGAATGGGGCTGGCGGGAACTCGCCGTCCGCGACCCCGACGGCTACGTCTGGTCGGTCTACCAGGACATGAGCGACGGCCAGTGGTCGTAAGCTGTAACAGGAACTAGGGTTGAGCCTTCGCATCGGCCGAGGCGGGGGGAGTCGGCTTGCGGAACTTCGCCGCCCCTTCGGGCGCGAGCAGGAAATAGGCCCCCACCGCCAGCAGGAACAGGCCGTACGACCGCTTCATGGTGACCGCATCCATCTTGCCGGTCAGCATCGAGCCGATCAGCACGCCGAACAGCAGGCCGGCCGCGATCCAAAGCCCGGGGCCCACGGCCACCTGACCCCGCCGCCAGTACTCGCGGACGCCCAACACGCCCACCGGCAGCAACTGGGCCAGCAGCGACGTGCCCGTGGCGGTCTTGGGGTCGATGTTGAAGAGCAGGATCAGCGCCGGGACCATGATTAGCCCCCCGCCGATCCCGAACATCCCGCCGATGACCCCCGCTACCAGCCCGAGAAGGACCATCCCGCCGATCGTGCCCACCGCGACCTCCCCGCCGAACGAGTGGCTAATTGGATCCCCGGCCCGAGTTTACGCGGGCTCGTCGGCGGCTTGAAGCCTCACCTCCTGGATCAGGTCGCGGAACGTCACAAGGGGTTGCCGCGGGAACTTTCCGCAGCACTCGGCTCCAAGGCTTCGGATGGCGGGGCCCAGGGTTCTCATATAAATGACGGGCATGAAGCCCTCGAAGTCGTATGAGGACAACGGATCGTCGATCGCGATTTTCATTGGCGAGGCACCGAAGAACCGGGCCAACCCTTCCCGAAGGCACAGAGCGAGATCTTGGTCTTCCGGCCGAACCGAGGCGAGGAAGGCTTCGGAATCGATCTCGGCCCGGGAATCCAGCCAGCGGCGTACGATGCCGCGTCTTCCCTCGTCGCGGTCGTGGTCGCCCAGGCAGAGCAGCAAGGCGGCCAGGAATACGATCCCGGCCACCATGCCGGCCAGTCCCAGGCGCAACCCGAAGTCGATCGGCAAGAAGAGTGTGACGACGAAGGCAACGACGAACGCGATCGCCGCAAGGATTCCCGAACAGCCGAGCATCTCCGGCTCCTCGAAGCCAGGTTACCTGGACAAGCTACCGGGGTGGCTGTGCAAGGCTCCCGGGTGGTCGGTCGAATGGCTTTCGGATGCGGCGATACTTGCTGTAACAGACCCCCGTACCGAGGACGAACCACCATAGGCAAGCCACAAAGCCAAGAGCCATCGTGTACCAGACACGCGGCATCTCGCCATCATGCTTCAGTGTGTCAACTGGAGCCGGATATCGACCGTCATACCAGGCGGCCAGATGTCCCAGCCAGCGGTCAGGATAGGGCCAGGGTCGTGGCCAGGAGCGGTCCGTGACAACCACGAACATACTTGACCGATGCATGGCCCACCAGAAATACGGTGCACCGATCGCGCCGATAATCATGAGGAAAATCGACCATCGGTTTGGCATACCGGCTTTCTCCGCCCATCGGTCAATCCGAGCGGCCCGGTCCGGCGGTCAGGGCATGGGGCATTTGAGGACCGGGTTCTTCATCCTCGACGTTACTTTGGGTGAGTCCTCGCTCCTTCAATTCACCCTCAATCTCGGCGAGGAGTTGGGATCTGGCCACCGAGAGCTGCACGATATCGAGAGGCACCCGAACCCGACTCACTCCGGTCGGGAGATGGACCACACGGAGAAAGGTGCCTCCGTCACAGCGGCCGAGATCAGTTCGGATTTCCTCGTCTCGCAGCATTTGAAACTCCGTTGTAGCACCCATCGAGCAGTACCACCGCCCCGGCCAAACCCGCTGTCTCGACCCGCAGGATATAAGGCCCCAGTCCGATCGGCCGCCAGCCCCTGGAGAACGCCCCCTCGATTTCGGACGGATCGAACCCCCCTTCGGGCCCGATCGCCAGGGTGACCGATTGAGTCGGAGGCGATTGCCCCATCCCCAGGCTTTCCGCACCCGGGCAGGCGATCCATCCCAGCCGATTTTCCAGCCTCTCCACCTCCAGAAATCGCCCCCATTCCACCGGGTTTTCCAACCTCATCAGGGTGTTCCGCCCGGACTGCTTGCAAGCCTCGATCACCCGCTGACGCAATCGCTCCAGTTTGGACGGCGAAGGATCGACCACCGAACGGGCCGTGCGTAATGGCACCAGGCGGTCGACGCCGATTTCGGTCGCCTTCTCGATGAGCCAGTCGACGCGATCCCCCTTCGGGATTGCCGTCGCCAGCGTCAACCGAATCGGAGGATGAGCAGGCCGGGGTAATTCGGCCACGATTTCCAGGTCGACGGCGTCCTTGGCGACCGCCCCAACCCGGGCCTTCCAGGCGCTGCCGAGGCCGTCGAAGCACTCGACCTCGGCCCCGGATCCCAGCCGGAGGACGCGGCTGAGGTGGTGGGCTTCGTTCGAGGAGAGCCGGAGCCGGCCGCCGTGGGGCGGTTCCGGTGCGTAAAAGCGTTCGCCCACGATCACCCCCGAAAATCCAAGGATGGGCGGCATTCTAACCGATTCTATCGGTAAGGCAGAACGAAACGCGCGGAGGCTCCGGCCGCCTTGAACGACTGGCTTGCTCGCTGGGGACTGGATCGCGACCCGTTTCGCGAACGCGACCGCGCCTATATCGGCGTGGCTTCGCACGGCCGCGCCCTCGCACGGTTGCTCGACGGCCTCGATTCGTCGGAACCGATCGTCGAGCTTCGCGGCGAGCCGGGAATCGGCAAGACCCGATTGCTCGACCGGGCCCTCCTGATGGCGTCGAGGCCCGATCGGAGGCTCGTCCGGGTCGCCGGCTCGCCCGAGGTCGATGCCCTACCCTCCCTGATCCTGGAGAGGCTCGGAAGGGGCCCGAATGGAAACCCCTGGAGGGACCTGGAACGTCGGGTTCGGCTCCATCGAGGGCTGGGCGAAACCCTGATCATCGCCATCGATGATGGCCATCAAGTCGCGGACGAGGCTGTCGAACGGCTCTCCCGCATCGATCCGGCGACCGTGGTCGTCCGCGCGATCGCCGACGACGGCGAATCGCCCTATCCCTGGCGATGGGCCTGCCGATTGCCGTCCTGGACCCACTCCGAGGCCGCCCAGTACCTCGTCGAGAAGCTGAGGTCGGCCGGCGGATCGGCCTCAATCCTGGGCGAAGGGGCCATCGGGGCGTTGCATGCCTGGTCGATGGGGACCCCCCGGGGCCTCAATCGCCTGGCGTCGGCCTGCCTGGAACGGGCCGGGAAGCTGGGCGAACGGGCCGTATCGGCGGTCCTGGTCGAGGAGATCGCCCGGGATTACCTGGACGTGGCGGCCTGATCGACCGCCGGGGCGATCCCGACGTGCGGCCTGGGGATCGGCGATCGTTCCCCCGGATAGGGTACGAACCGCTTGAGCGCCAGGATCGGCCTCTCGAAGTACCGCCAGGAGAGCGCGGCGAACCCGACGCTTGCAGCCAGTTTTAAGGCATCGAGCCACATCGGATCGTTGCAGATCGGGAAGTAGTGGTTGGGCGAGAGGATCGCGTAGATGGGGAAGTGGAACAGGTAGAGCCCATAGCTGATCGTCCCCAGGTAGCAAAGGACCGGGTGGCGGAGTACCTGGAGCCACGGGTGCCCCGCATGGCGGATCGCCAGGGCGACGATGGCGGCGCTCGCCAGGAAGATCCGGGTCGAGTTCCACGACTCGGCCAGCTTCCCGCCGTACTTCGGGAACGAACCGATCAGGGCCGATACGACCGGCGCCCGCCACGCGGCATAGCTCAGGCAGCCCAGGGCGATCAACGCCCAGATCGCCGTCCCGATCGGCCGTCGTGTTTCCGAATGTCCCGGCTTGCCCAGGAACCAGGCCAGGGCCGCCCCCATCGCGAACCCGTCCCAGTTCGTCAGCAGGAGCATCGGCCAGAGCCAGAGCCGGGCCACGAACGCCGACACGATGAGGATGGGGATCGACAGCAGCAATCCCCGACGCCCCAGGACAACGGCGATCAACGGCCAGAACAGGTAGAACTGCTCCTCGGCCGCGAGGGTCCAGGTATGGTTGAAATAGATGCTGAACCACTTCGGCCGCGCGAACCAGTAATGCTGGAAGAACTGCGTATACGTCAGGAACTGGGGGAGGGCATCGAGCCGGCTGGGGTGCGGCAACCAGCGGTTGATGGCGACGAAGCCCAGCAGCAGGGCGTAGTAGATCGGCCAGATCCGCAGGCAACGCCGGGCGAAGAAGGCGGCCAGGAAGGCCGGTCGGGACCGATGTTCGAGGATGATTCGCGTGATCAGGTAGCCCGAAAGCACGAAGAAGAGGTCGACCGCCGAGGCCAGGAATGGATATGTCTTCCCCAGGCCCAGGTGCAGGGCCAGGATCATGACGGCCGCGATGCCGCGCAGGGCGTCGAGCTCGGGGATGCGTTCCATCGGCGTGGGCTCCGCCTCGGATCCGGGAGGGGAGCGGGTAGTCTAGCGATCCCGCTTCGGTCGTAAACCCGAACCCGGGATGCCGGCCGGCGTTGCTAAAAAGCCTCCGAGCATGGATTGTCTCAGTTCCGACCTTGTCTTACCATTTGGGGGGGATCATTCGATCCCGGCCCCGTTCGATCGCCATGCCGGCCCAGGCCCGGGGAAGGTGGAGCACCGTGTCGCATCAGGCACCCGGTCAGCCTTCGGGATCCCCCTTGGAAGCGATTTCGGCCTGGCTGGAACGGGCCAACCTGCACATGCCGGCCCTGGGCGCCAGCGTCCTGCTGCACCTCAGCCTGCTGGCCGTGCTGGCGATGCTGGCCACCGCCGTGCAGACCGACACCAGCCGGGCGCTCGAATCCGAGATGGTGATCGGCGACCTGCCCGACCTATCGAAACTCGATTCCACCGAATTGATCGAGACCGACCGGACGACCACGATCGAGGAGGTCGGCGGCACGTTCGCGCCCCGGCTCTCGCCGACGATCAGCCAGCCGCCGGTCGATGAAAGCCCCAAGCTGGCGGTGGACGTCCCCTCGGCCACCCGGGCGGTTCTGCCCGCGGCCGCCCGGCTCGACACGGTCATGACCGTCCGCGGCACCGGCATGGAGAACGTGGAGGGCGTCGACAAGGCGGTCGACCGGCTCGCCCAGGAGGTCCTCCGGCGTCTCGAACAGGGCCGGACCCTGGTCGTCTGGGCGTTCGACGCCTCGGGCAGCCTCCAGTCCGAGCGGGAGAAGATCCGCAAGCATATCGAGGAAGTGTACAACCACATCGGCCAGGCCGGCAGCAGCGGATCGTTCGAGACCAGCGGCCTGCGGACCGCCGTCGTCGGCTTCGGCCAGGACCGCAAGATCCTCGCCGAGCCGACCGAGGACCCGTCGGCCGTCTCCAGCGCGATCGCGTCGGTCGGGCTCGACGAGTCGGGCATCGAGACGACGTTCCAGACGGTCATCGACATCGTCAAGCGATACGGCAAGTACAAGGTCGAGAATCAGCCGACCCGGATGATGATCGTGGTCGTCACCGACGAGATCGGCGACGACCCGGACAAGCTCGAACCGGCCATCAAGGCGTGCAACGGGGCCCAGGTGCCGGTCTTCGTGCTGGGCTCGCCCGCCGTCTTCGGCCGCAAGGATGGCCTGGCCGATTACAAGGACCCGCGGACCGGCAAGCAGTATTACAACCTCAAGGTCGACCAGGGGCCCGAATCGGCCCTGCTCGAAGGGGTGCAACTGCCGTTCTGGTTCGAGGGCCCGCAGTACGAATACCTCGATTCGGGCTTCGGCCCGTACGCCCTCAGCCGGCTGTGCGCCTCCACCCAGGGGATCTACTTCATCTCCCGGATGAGCAACAAGGTGCCGATCCACTACGACCCGGCCGGCATGCAGGAATACCGGCCCGACTGGATGCCGATCGACCATTATCGCAAGGCGGTGATGAGCGACCCGATCCGCCAGGCGGTCGTCATGGCCAGCGAGATCTGCCAGAAGCAGCTCCCCAGGTCGCCCCGGCTCAGCTTCCCGCCCGCCGACGACCCCGGATTCAAGGACGACCTCACCCGCGTCCAGGAGGGGACCGCGGTAACGCTCTACACCGTCGACGAGGCCCTGCTGCCGATCAACCAGGTCGCCAAGGTCCGCGACAAGGAACCCTCCCGGCGCTGGCTGGCCCACTACGACCTGATCCGCGGCCGCCTCCTCGCCCTGAAGGTCCGCTGCTCCGAGTACACCGGCCAGTGCGCCAAGATGAAGCGGGACACGCCCAAGTTCACCAAGGCCAATAGCAACGCCTGGAGGCTCGTCCCCGACGCCGAGATCCACTACAGCGACAAGGCCGCGGCCGCCGCCAAGGAGGCCGAGACGATCCTCAGGCGGGTGATCGCCGACCACCCGGGGACCCCCTGGGCCACGCTGGCGCAGCGCGAGTTGCAGCACCCGATGGGGCTCAAGTGGGTCGAAACCTACGTCCCCCCGCCGCCCAAGCCGAACGAGAACGCCGCCGCGGCCGCCGCCAAGAAGGCGCAGATGAAGGCCCAGATGAAGCCCGAAGAGCCGCCCAAGCTCTGACCCGACGAAGGGCGAGGGCGGATCAGGTCGAAGCCGACAACCGTCCGGCCCAGGTCTCCAGGTCGATGACTTCGCTGATCATCATCTGCTGGGCGCAGAGGATCGACCGGTGCAGTTCCTCGGCGCTCACGGAGCCGGCCGCGTTTTCCAGGGCCAGGGTGCCGGTCGCGTCGGCCAGGAATTCGACCTGGAATCCGCGGTGCATCGCCTGGCGGGCGGTGGTGTCGCAGCACATGTGGGTCATGTAGCCGGCGATCGCCACCGTATCGACGCCCTCGCCCCGGAGCCATAAATCCAGCTCGGTCCCGGTGAAGCTGCCGGGGAGTTCCTTGGCGACGAGGAAGTCATGGTGGCGGGAGGCCACCTTCGGGTGGATTTGCCAGGAGTCGGAGCCCCTCGCGAAGATCGGCGAGTGGTGGTTCGCCTCGTGCTGGATGAGCACCACCGGCACGGCCGCGCGGGCGGCCTCGTCCATGGCTCGCAGGATGCGATCGAAGTGGCCGGCCGGGTGCGTGATCGGCAGCTTGCCGGTGAAGTACTCGTTCTGGACGTCGATGACGAGCAGTGCGCGCCGGGCCATTATCGCTTCTCCGCCCCAGCCTTGTCCTTGTTGACCGCGTCCTTGTCCTTCTCCTTCTCCTTGGCCTTGTCGGCGTCGGCCGCCTTGGGCCGGGCCACGACGTGGGCATTGCGGGAGGCGACCGGCTCCAGGTTGTACCGGCCGTCCCACTCGTCCCGCCGGAGCTTGGCATTGCCCTCGAGGAACTTGAAGACCGAATCGGTCGCCTTGGAAGCGACCCGGAGGAGCCGTTCCCCCTTGAGGCTGGAATCGGGCACCAGGACCACCTTGCTGAGGCGGTTCCGCTCGACGGCCTTCTGGACGGCCCTGGCGGCGTTGGCGGTCGGCTCGTCATTCTCGCCGGTCTGCACCAGCACGGGGAGCCTGTCGGCGAAGGTGGCCAGGTCGGCGGCCAGGTTCATCCCCTGGGCCTCGGCCTCGGGCGAGATCAGCACGACGGCGGCCAGGTCGCTGGGCCGGGCCTCGCTGTTGGGCGGGGCCACGGGGGTGGCCGCGTCGGGCTCGGCGACCCAGTGAGCGACCAGGTTGGCGCCCACCCCCAGGCCGACCACGGCGAACTTGGACAGGTTCAGCTCGCGTCGGTTGTGGCGGTCGAGCAGGAACATGTAGGCCGATTGCAGATCCTCGGTCATGTCCTGCCATTGCCGGGGCGTCAGTTCCTTCTTGGGCCGCTCGTTCAGTCCGTGGCCGCGGAGGTCGAGGATCAGCACGGCGTAGCCCTCGTTCTGGAGGGTGTCCGCCAGCGACTTGCCTTTCAAATCGCGGATCGGCTCCTCGAAATCCTTCCCCTGGCGCCCCTTGTCGTGGACCAGCAGGACGACCGGCGCGGCGGTGGCGTCCTCCTTCGGGCACCGGTAGTAGCGGGCTGCCAGGAAGTCGTCGCGGAGCGTGCCCATCTCGAACTGGAAGATGGCGTCGGGCGCGTCCGGATCGACCGGGTCGGCCCCCGCCTTGGCCAGCGGATCGCCGTGGGCCTTCACCTTCTTGGGGGGCGCGCCGACGGGCACTCGAAGGCCGCCGGCCTTCTTCTGCTTGGCGGCCTGGCCCTTAACCTGCGGCTGCTGCGGCTGCGAACTCGCCGGCAGATTGGCCAGCAGCCCGACGACGCCCGCCATGAACAGGATCGCCAACCCGCGCGACCGCCAGCCCGCACCGAGCTTGCCCGTCATGGTATCCCCCGTCCCCCCGGATTCGGGGGGGTGTGCCCCAACTCGCCCCGCCCATCGTAGCGGCCCGACCGATCCGGCGACAAGCACCCCAGGCCGCCTCGATTGACTCGCCAGGGCGCCGGCCGCTACGATCACCCCGACCGGCCGATCCGGAACCCTTCACCGCCGCGAGCCCGAATGTGCGCATCCTCCTGACCAACGACGACGGCATCTTCGCCCCCGGGCTCCGCGCCCTGCACAAGGAACTGACCCGGCTGGGGGAAGTGACGATCATCGCCCCCATGGTCGAGCAGAGCGGCGTCGGGCACTCGATCACCCTGCTGACCCCGCTGGTCGTGAAGCAGGTCGAGAAGGAGGACGGGACCGCCTGGGGCTGGCAGGTGGAAGGCAGCCCGGCCGATTGCGTGAAGCTCGCGATCCTGGAAATCCTCAATCGCCCGCCCGACCTGATCATCTCGGGGATCAACTCCGGGGCGAACGCCGGGATCAACGTGCTCTATTCGGGCACGGTCGCCGCCGCGATCGAAGGGGCCTTCTTCAAGATCACCAGCATCGCCGTCTCCCTGGAACTCTCCGAGCACTTCGACTACCCCCACGCCGCCCGCCAGGCCGTGGACGTCATCGAGAAGATCGTGGCCCACAAGCCGGCGGCCGGCTCCCTGTTCAACGTCAACCTGCCGGCCCACTCCCGCGGGGAACCGAGGGGGATCCGCGTCGTGCCGATGGGCGTCGCCCGGTACGGCGAAGGCTTCGAGCGGAGGACCGACCCCCGGGGCCGGACCTATTACTGGATGAGCTATACGCCCCCGTTCGCCACCGTCGGCCCCGAGACCGACGTCACCAGCCTGGCCGAGGGTTACATCACCGTCACCCCCCTGCACTTCGACCTGACCCGTTACGACCAGATCGAAGCGCTCTCCGCCTGGGACTGGGGCAAGCCGGCCGGCGGGTCAGCGGGCCGGTAGCTCCTTCGCGACCGAGCCGCCCTTCATGACCCAGGCCACCCGCTCCAGGCGCCGGACGTCTTCGAGCGGGTCGCCCTCGACCGCGACCAGGTCGGCGAGGAATCCCGGGGCGACCCGGCCCAGTTCCTTCTCCCTGCCCAGCAGCAGGGCGGCGTCGGACGTGGCCGATCGGATGGCGCGGGCGGGCGTCAGGCCGTACTTCACCATGTAGGCGAACTGCCGGCCGTTGTCGCCGTGCGGGTAGACGCCCGCGTCGGTGCCGAAGGCGACCTTCACGCCGGCCTGCACGCATTTGGCGAAGTTGTCCCGCTGGGTCTGGCCGACCATCTTCTCCTTCTCGAGCAGCTCATCCGGCAGGCCGATTTCCTTGGCCTTGCTCACGAGGTAGTCATCGTTATAGATGTCGGCGACCAGCCAGGTGCCGCGCTCGACCATCATGCGAATGCCCTCGCCGTCGATAAGGCTGCCATGTTCGATCGAATCGACGCCCGCGGCGACGGCGTTCTTGATGCCGACGGCCCCGTGGGCATGCGCGGCCACCTTCTTGCCGGCGGCGTGGGCCTCCTCGACGATCGCCCGGAGTTCCTCGACGCTGTACTGCGGGGCGCCTGGGGCATCGCCCAGCGACAGGACGCCGCCGCTGGCGTGGACCTTGATAACGTCGGCCCCGTACTTCAGGTGGCTGCGGACCGCCTTGCGGACCTGATCGACGCCGTCGGCGATGCTGAAATCCTGCTCGTCGGGGAACGCCTGCACCCGGACCTGGGGGGCGTATCGGTTCAGGTCGCCGTGGCCGCCGGTGATCGAGATCCCCGGGCCGCTGGCGAGGATCCGGGGGCCCGGGATGAGGCCCTCGGCGATCGACCCGCGGAGGTCCACCGCCAGGAACGGCGGCGAGCCGAGGTCGCGGACCGTGGTGAAGCCCGCCAACAGGGTCGCCCTGGCGTGCACGACCGCCGCGAACGCGTGGTGGAAGGGCGTTTCCTTGAACTTCTGGATCGGCTCGTAGCGATCGGCCCGCATTGCCAGGTGCGTATGGCAGTCGATCAAGCCGGGCAGGACCGTATGGTTCGAAAGGTCGAGCTCGGCCACGCCTTCCGGCAAAGGCACCTCGCCGACCGGCCCCACCCGGGCGATCCGGTCCCCCTCGACGACGATCCGCACGCCCGCCTTCAGCGCGTCGCCCTCGCCATCGAACAGGCGACCGGCCCGGATGGCGACCACCTTGGGCTTCGTCGGGGCCTGCTCCGCCCCGACGGCCTCGGCGATCGGCAGGAGCCCGAGGGCCATCAGGGAGCAGGGTGCGGATTCTCACGGGTACGGTCCTCGCGGCAGGTCGATCGGGAATTTCCGGCAGTCTGGCGGCGGACCCGCCCTTGTCAACGAGCCAACCGCTCGAAGACGCGGCCGACCAGGGCCTCGGCGATGTCGCCGTCGGGCCCGAGCGACTCGGACGTGCCGTCCGGGCTGACGAGGTGGATCACATGCCGGCCGGCCGAGACGGTCGCCTGGTCGTTGGCGACGGTCCAATCGGCATGGTTGACCCGGCAGGCATCCCGGGCCGCTTCGATCGAGGTCCCCAGGGGCACGTTCGAGAGCAGCTTGAAGCCGATCAGGAAGGTTCCCGGCGACCACCCCTTCAGGGACTGGATCACCTTGGGCGTCGGCCGGCAGCTGATGAGCAGCTTCCGCAGGCCCGAAGAGAGCTTCCCCCCGACCGGTTCGGGCTCGAAGTCGGAGACCGCCATCGCCAGGAAGGCGACGTCGATGTCGTTTTCCTCCAGCACCCGCCGGAGGGCCTCCGAGTAATCGGCCACCGTCCCCGCCCCGATGCCGACCCGATGCAGGCGATCCCGGCCCCGCCGATATTCGACGAGCAGGGCTTCGAGCCGCCCCCACTCGGCGCGGGTGTCCCCCGCATCCAGGTCGAAACGGGCCGACCGGGCATACGGCAATTCGGCGGCCGGGGCGTGGATGTGCCAGACCTCGGCGCCCCTGCGGAGGCAGGATTCGGTGATCCGGGCCGAGAGACGGCCGGTCGAATGGTTGGTGATGCACCGGACGTCGTCGATCGGTGCGATCGTCCCGCCCCCGTCGACCACCCTCATCGGGGGGCGCTCCCTTGTCCCGATAGGTGAGCCCCTGCTAGCCTGATCGCCACAGGAGCGACACGCGATGCCCGCCCAAGCAACCGACCCGATCGCCCGTGAGCTGTTCGACGCGATGGCCTCGTGGCCGATCTACGACCCCCATTCCCACATCGACCCGCACCGGCCGGCGGCGAGGAACCTCGACGAGGTCCTGGGCTACCACTACTATACCGAGTTGGCCCACTCGGCGGGGATGCCGGCCGAACTGGTCGCCCCCGAGCTGGAGCCCCGCCAGCGCGCCCGCAACCTGGCCGGCCACCTCCCCCGGATCGATAACACGGTCCAGCACTCCTGGCTGGTCGAGATCGCCCGGACCTTCCACGGCTTCCAGGGGGATCGGATCGACGGTTCCAATATCGACGACCTCTACGACAGGGCCGAACGCGAGGGCCCCGGCGACGACTGGGATCGCCGCGTCTGGGAGAAGACCAACCTCGAAGCGGTCTTCCTCACCAACGATTTCGACGACCCGCTGGAAGGCTGGGATACCTCGAAGTATATCCCCTGCCTGCGCACCGACGACCTCGTCCTGAAGTTGCACCACGGCCGGACCGTCGAACGGCTCGCGAAGGCGACGAACATGGACGTGGGCGACGACAAGTCGCTCCGCCTGGCGATCGGGGCCCTCTTCGAGTACTTCATGGCCCGGGGGGTCCGGGCCTGCGCGATCAGCCTGCCGCCCGACTTCCGGCCGACGGCCGCGACGCCCAGGGCCTCGGCCAAGGTGATCCGCCAGGCGCTCCGGGGGCTGGATGTCCGCCCCGACGAAATCGACGAGGTCCGCCGCAACGTCTTCTGGATGCTGGCCGAGTTCTGCCACGACTACCGGCTGCCGTTCGACCTGATGATCGGCCCCGTCCGCGACGTCTACCCCGCCGGGGTGGCCGGCGGCCGCGACCTGTTCGACCGCCGCGTCAGCCTGTACGACTATCGCGACCTGTTCAACCATTTCTCCCGGGTGACCTTCCCGGTCTCCACGCTCTCCCCCGACGCCGGCGCCGAGCTGGTCGCTTACGGCTGGATCTTCCCGAACGTGGTGCCGATGGGCCACTGGTGGTACTCGAACGTGCCGGCGGTCATCGCGGCGGACCTCCGGGCCCGGCTGCAAGCGGTGCCCAAGGCCAAGCTGGTGGGTTACTACTCCGACGCCTACAAGCTGGAGTTCATCCTGCCCAAGTTCAACACCTTCCGGCGGGCGCTGGCCTCGACCCTGGCCGACGACGCGGTCCGGGGCCGGGGCTGGGCGATTGAACGGGCCCTGGAGCTGGCAAAGCTGGTGCTGGTGGACAATCCCCGACGATTGTTCGCCCGGGAGGACGCCGAGGCCCGCCCCGTCGCTTGACCGGGCCCGGGTCGCGGGCCAAGATTGCGGCGGCGAGCCCGACGCGCCGGGGTGGCGCGCCGCGACTTGCCGGGTCGGGGTTCTCCTTTGGGATCGGCAACCATGTCGTCTCGTCGTCACATCCTGACGTCGGCCTTGCTGGGGCTGGGCCTCGGCGTGGCCCCCTGGTCGTCGGCCTCGGCCCAGATCTCGCCCAGCATGTCCTCGGGCAGCGGGCCCGGCACGGGGACCGGCGGCTCGTCCTTCCGGCCGAATGCCCCGGGGGGGGCGATGACGCGTCCCCGGCCCGACCTGGGCCCGCTACCCCGGGCCGACCTACCCAACGCCCTGGAAGGCCTGGCCGACCCCTCGGCCGGACTGCCGATCACCGGCCTGCGGATCACCCGCGAGCAGGCGAACCGGATGATCAATGACCTGGGCGGCCTGGCCGACGCCATCAAGGAGCCGAGCCAGCGGGTCGGTGCCCTCGATCGGACCGCCCGCGCCGAGATCCAGGCGATCCGCGATTCGCGGGCCGCCGACAATCTCGCCAAGCTCGATGCCGCGCGGGCCTCGCTCGGATCCGCCTGGCAGGCGCTGCGGCAGGTGACCAACCAGCTCGTCCATGACAATCGGGCGGTCTCCCTGGCCGAGACCCTGATGCTGCTGGGCGACGTCTACCAGGATCAGGCGCTGGTCTCGGACGAACTCGCCTTCATCGACGAGTCGATGAGCATCGCCCCCCGCCCCGCCTCGGAACGCCGGCAGGCCCTGGTTCAATCGCTCCAGGCCTACGCGATGGCCGCGGGCGTCGCCGCGGAGGTCCGCGACCTGAACGTCCGAGGCGAGATCCTTTATCGGGTCGCCGACAGCCTGGCCCGATCGGGCCAGGAGATCGCGACTTCCCGGGTGCGGATCATCCCAGCATCGCCGGGCGAGGTCCCCGAGGTGCTCGATCAGGACGGCCTGGCCGACGAGGCGATCGCCGCCGCGGGCCAGCATGCTCGCCGGATCTTTCGCCCCGTCTGGAGATACCGGGCCCTGGTGGCCGTGTCGCAGCATGCCGCTTCCGCCAACCGCTTCGATCAGGCCGTGACGGTCGCCCGGACGATCGAGGAACCGCAGTCCCGGGCCGAGGCGCTCATCCGCGCCGCCGAGGCCCAGGCCCGGACGGCGGGCGAGGGCCAGGCCGCCACCCGAACCTATACCGAAGCCGCGCAATCGGTCGCCTCGATCCCCCGGCAGGATCCGCGGGCGATCCTCGCCGATGTGCTCATCTCCAGCCTGATCCTCTCGGGCAGGTTCCAGGACGCCCTGGCCAGCGTGGGCCTCCTGACCGACCCGGTCGATCGCTACGAGGCCCTGGGCACGATCGCCGAGCAGATGGGCCGCCGTGGCCTCGACCGCGAGGCCAAGTCCTGGATCCTCAGCAAGGCCACGCCGGAGCACCAACCCCACCTGCTCCGCCGCGTGGCGATGGGCATGGTCGCGTCGATCGAGCAATATCGGACGAATTCCCAGAGCGGTCGGGTCGTCGAGCCGTTGAACGTGGAACTGCCGACGCAGCCCGCGACGCCCTCCCGAGAGCCCGCGCCGCCGACCCCCGAGCCGATCCGCCGGCAGAGCCCCTGACGGGGCGGCCGTTCAGGAGCCGAACAGGTCGGCCGGGCCATCGGCGACCGCTCGGGTCGCCCCCCCCATCGATGGAAGGCCCGAGGCCGGCGGCATGCCGGCCTCGATCGCTTTCAGGAGGATCTCGCCGCAGATCGGCAGGCCCAGGCTATGGCTGTCGAGGACAAGGTCGTACTCGTGCGGGTCGGCCGCGTCGATCCGGTACATCACCCGCGCGAACTTGAGGAACCGGCGGTCCTGCTCGCGGGCCGCCCGCTTGGCGGTCCGATAGGAGACGCCGTAGCGATCGGCCAGGCGCTGGGCGCGAAATTTCAAGGGCGCCACGATCCGGACGCTCAGGGTCTCCTCGCGTGGCAGCAGGAAGCCCGCCCCGCGTCCCACGATGATCGACTGGCCGGTCTTGCCGATCGCCTCGACCAGCTTGGCCAGGTGGTCGAGATACGCCTCGTGCGGGGCGTAGTGCTCTTCCCGCATCGGCAGGATCCAATCCTGAATCACGCTGGGGGCCAGCTCATCGTAGCCGCGGGCTTGCTCGATCGGCACTTCCATCCGGCGGGCGATGGCGTCGATCAGCTCGTGTTCGTAGACCTTCCAGCCCAGCTTCTCGCCGACCAGGCGGGCGATCGTGCCGGATCCGGTGCCCGCCTCCCGGCTGATGCACAGGTTGCGGAACCTCGGCCGGGGTTCGGTAGGGGCTTCCCCGGCGCCGATCCGGGACTCGCGGCCCTCCAGCCAGCGGACCAGGCCGCGCGTCCAGTCCCAGGGCAAGGGCCAGGGAAGGCGGCGGGAGGGCGTAGGGCCGCTCGGATTCGCGGGCGAAGGGTCGGCCGTGGACATGCGCGGGGCGATCCGGACGTGGGGGCCTCGATGGCCGCCCGGCCCCGTTCGGCCGAGGTCATGGGATCCCCCGGGCCCTATTGTAACCCTTACAGCCTCGCCCCGCCGGAACAGTCGCGAGGAAATCGGCCCGGAAATCCTCAAGTTCATCGCCCCATTCCGTTTCGGAATGATCGATCGGGTCCTGCGGGTTGCCCCGGTACGCATTTTGCTTTTTCAGCTCATCGGCCGTCGGCACCCGACGAATCCATCCGGCTCGACGGATTCTCTTACGTCAAGGATTGACACTTCATGCGAGACCGAAATACGACCCTGCTCTGGATCAAGGACCTCCTCGACCACCTGTCCCATTGCCACGAACAGCTCCAGTGGGCCGGCGGTGGCCCGACCGAAGAATTCCTCACCGAGGCCATGCTGGTCGACCTCACCGAATGCCGTCGGCTTTGCGAACGGCTGCAGCACCAGCCGAGGCGGGTCCTCGAACCGTCCTGCTGAACCGGCCGTCATCGACCGGGGCGGCCCGCTCGGCCGCCCGAGATTTTCCTTACGGTGCCTTGCCCAGCAGGTCGATATCGCGGACCTCGATCAGGCGGACGGGCAGGGCCTCCAGGTAGCGGATCTCGCCCACCACGCCGACGCGATTGCCCGAAAGTCCGGCCGTGCTCATCGTGGGCGGGAGCCTGAGCAGGGCGGATAGGACCCCGTCCCGGCCGATGAGGGCCAGCAAGCGACGCCCCTCGTAGGTTTCGCTGGACGCCTGCAACCATCCCTCGGCGGCATGGGCCCGCCCCTCGGCCCCGCCCGGCCCGTAGACCTCGCGGCGAAGCCGCGCCAGGTCCTCGTCGCGGGCCCGGCTGGCCCGCAGCCTCGCCTGGAACTCGGCCGCGGCCCGGGCCACCTCGATCTGCAAGGCGACCTGGCTCAAGCGGTCGGCCACGCGGTCGCGGGCCTTCGGGTCTTCGAGCCGGTCCTGCAATTCCTCATAAGCACGTCGGATCGGGCCCAGGCGCCACTGGTCGACCGGCCCCGAGACGGCGACCCGATGCCTCGCCTCGACCTGGGCCAACTCGTCGCGGGATCCTCCCGGGCCGGCATCCTGCCGGGTCGATGGCGACCGTGGCGAGCCCGGCTCGATCACATCGACCGCCGACGCCAGGACATACCGGCACTCGTTCTCGACCGGTTCGATCGCCAGCCAGGTCCGCCGCGATTCCCCTTCGCCCAGGACCAGGGGCGGCTTCTCGACCTTGCGGACGATCGAGCCCAACGGGAGTGTCGCCTGCACGGTCCCGGGCAGCCGGGCCCCCAGCCGACCGGAGCGGACGATGGCCTGATCGGCCTCGACCCGGCATCGGCCGTCGCCCAGGTCGCGGAGCCCCCGATCCTCCACCCAGCTGAGCGAACCCGGGGGCGGGACGATCGCCAGCCAGCCGGCGATATCCCGGTGGCGGACGGTGATCCGCTCGCCCCGATGGAGCTTGCCCGTCGGCAAGGCCCCCGGATCGGGCGCGTCCAAAACCTCGGCTCCGTCCTCGATCACCAGGCCGGGGCGGTCGAGGTCGTCGGGGGGCCATCCGGCCCAGGCGAGGAACATCACCAGCACGAGTCCCATCGCCGCCTCCCTGCGCGAAAAGGACCGACTCGACAGCCGGCCAGACCGTCCCAACGATCCCGATACTCTGCCCGGGCCCGCCCGTCAACCGCAAACCCGCGCAATCAAAGGGTCCCGGACGGGACGATGCCCGGCCGGGACCGCTGGGATCCCTGAAGGAACGATCCGGTTCGGGCCGGTTACTTGATGAACAGCATTTCCTGATACGTCGGCAGCGGCCAGAGGTCGTCGGCGACGAGGCTTTCCAGCTTGTCGCCGGCGGCCCGTACGGCGGCCATGGCCGGGATGATGGCGTCCCGGGTGTGCTTGGCGTGGGCCAGCGAATCCCCCTCGGCGTGCTCGTCGGCGGCGGCGTCGAGGCTGCCGATCGCGGTCTGCAGGGCCTCGATGGTCTCGGTCAGCTCGGACAGGAGGGCCACCTGGGTCCGGGGCGGGGTGACCCCCGCGGCCTTGAGCTGGGCGATCGAGCCGGCCACCTCCGCCTGATAGCGGAGCGAGGCGGGCAGGATCATCCGCTGGGCGATCTGCTGGGTGAGCTCGGCCTCGATCGCGATCGTCTTCTTGTAGTTCTCGAGCAGGATCTCGTACCGCGAGTGGATCTCGCGCTCGGTGAAGACGCCGTACTTCCCGAACAGGGCGATCGACTTGGGGCTGATCAGGTCGGGCAGGCTCTCGACCGTGTTGCGGCGGTTGGGCAGGCCGCGGCTCTCGGCCTCCTTGTGCCACTCCTCGGAGTAGTTGTCGCCGTTGAAGATCACCTTCTTGGAATCGGCGATGATCTTGGGCAGGATCGCCTGGATCTCGGAGTTGAGGTCCTTGCCGGCCTTCACGGCGGCTTCGAGCGTGGTGGCGATCTCGTCGAGGCTCTCGGCCACGATCGTGTTCAGGACCACGTTCGGCCCGCCGATCGACTGGCTGGAACCGACCGCCCGGAACTCGAACTTGTTGCCGGTGAAGGCGAACGGGCTCGTCCGGTTGCGGTCGCCGGCGTCCCTGGGGAGGGCGGGGAGCACGTCGGCGCCGACTTTCATGGTGCCGCCGGCCTTGGTGCTCTTGGCCCCGCCCTTCTCGATCTGCTCCACGATGTCCTGGAGCATATCGCCCAGGAACACGGAGATGATCGCCGGCGGGGCCTCGTTGGCCCCCAGGCGGTGGTCGTTGCCGGCGTGGGCGATCGCCACGCGGAGCAGGTCGCCGTGCCGCGAAACCGCCTGGATCACGGCCGCGAGGAAGACCAGGAACTGGGCGTTCTCGTGCGGCGAGTGGCCCGGGCTGAGCATGTTGTTGCCCTGGTCGTCCGACAGCGACCAGTTCAGGTGCTTGCCCGACCCGTTGACGCCCGCGAACGGCTTCTCGTGGAGCAGCAGTTGCAGGCCGTAGCGGCCGGCGACCCGCTTCATCGTCTCCATGACCAGCATGTTGTGGTCGGTGGCGACGTTGGCGTTCTCGAAGATCGGCGCGATCTCGTATTGCGCGGGGGCCACCTCGTTGTGGCGGGTCTTCACCGGCACGCCCAGCTTGAACAGCTCGTGCTCGCTCTCCTGCATGAAGGCCAGGACGCGTTCGGGGATGGAGCCGAAGTAGTGGTCCTCCATCTCCTGGCCCTTCGGCGGCTTGGCGCCGAAGAGGGTCCGGCCGGCGTTGAGCAGGTCGGGCCGGGCGAAGTAGAAGTTCTTGTCGATCAGGAAGTATTCCTGCTCGGGGCCGCAGGTCGAGTGGACCCGCGAGGCGGTCGACCCGAACAGCTTGAGGATCCGCAGGGCCTGCTTGCTGACGGCGTCCATCGATCGGAGCAGCGGCGTCTTCTTATCGAGCGCCTCGCCGGTCCACGAGCAGAACGCCGTCGGGATACACAGCGTGTTGCCGTTGGGGCTCTCGAGGATGAACGCGGGGCTGGTCGGATCCCAGGCGGTGTAGCCGCGGGCCTCGAAGGTCGCGCGGATGCCGCCGGAGGGGAAGCTCGAGGCGTCCGGCTCGCCCCGGACCAGTTCCTTGCCGGAGAACTCGGCCAGGACGCTGCCGTCGTCGGTCGGCACCAGGAACGAGTCGTGCTTCTCGGCCGTCAGGCCGGTCATCGGCTGGAACCAGTGGGTGTAGTGGGTCGCCCCCTTCTCCATCGCCCACTCCTTCATCGCGGTGGCGACGGCGTCGGCGATCGAGGGGTCGATCGGCATCCCCTTCTTGATCGTGTTGCGCAGCGACTTGAAGACGCTCTCGGGCAGGCGGGAGCGCATCACCTCCTCGGAGAAGACGTTCGAGCCGAACAGGTCGCAAACGTCCTCGTCCTCGTAGAAGTCGATGCCGTCCGTCTGCCAGTTGGTGACCGCGACGATGGCGTTCTGGCGGGTTGCGTGGGACATGGTCTGCGTGAGACTCCCGGAAACGGCGGGGTGAATGGGGGTTCGGCCGAAGATCGGTGGCGGGAGCGGTCGTCGACCGGCCCGTCGGGGGATCCGCCGCGCGGCCGCGGTCCGTGGGAGAGCCGGATCGCGACCGAACGGCGTGAACGGTACCGGCCCGTCGGGCGGCTCAGGCGGCCGGGGGCCGCCGGGACCGTGGGGGCGACCCTGCCGGGCCGCCACAGCCCGGGGACGGCGTGGTCACGGAGGGAACGACATCCCGTCCACCCCGATGAAAATCTAATGTAGCCGGGAACCGCGCCGGTCGCCAGGCCCCGACCCGGTTCCGATCGACCCGCGTCACTTCGGCGCCGAAAGCTTGGCCATGTACTTGGCCGGTTCCTGCTCGAACGGCTCCTTGCAGCCCTCGCAGCAGAGCATCACCGTCTTGCCGTCGGCCGTCACCTTGATCGGCTCGCCCATCCCCTCGGCGCCCAGGTGGTCGCCGCTGACGGGGCAGATCTGTTGCTCCATCGCCAGCTTGGCGTCGGCCTCGGGCAACTTCTTGATGTTGGCGATTTCCTCGGTCGTCAGCACGGTGGCCTTCGCCTCGGCGTCGGCCGGGACCTTCTCCGGGCCGCCGGGCTTGGCCTCGGAGTTCACGGGGGGCTTGCCGCTCGGGGCGGATCCTGGGCGGGCTCGCCGCAGCCGATCAGGGCGCCGCAGGCCAGCAGGGCACACCAGGTGGTTCGTCGCATCGGATGCATTCTCCGGGAAAGACGCCGGCCCGCGCCCCTCCCCGAAGCGGAAAGGGGCGGGGCCGCGACTCCGATCATTCTAGGAGCAAACACCCCCGACGGCCAAGGCCAAGGGCGAGCTTGCCCCCCTGGAATCAGAACTCGTCATCGCTGAGCAATTCACCGTCGGCCCGATGCCCCAGTTGCTGGAAGACCTTCGGCGTCATGCTGTTCTTGAGGAACCGGACCGAGCCGTCGGCCATGGCGAAATTGGCCCCCCCCGGGTGGTAGCTGGAGTAGCCGCCCACCGGCCCGCCCTTGGCCTCGGCCTTCGGCGCGGGGGCCGAGACGCCGCCGAACCCGCCGCCGGACATCATGCCGCCGCCGTTGATCGGCGTACCGGTATTTCGCAGGGTGGCGCGCGTCCCGGTGATCCAGTCGTCGCCCGCTTCGTACTTCTTCTCGGAGAGCAGGATCGTCTGGGAACGGCCGTCGGTGATCTGGTCGCCGCGGATCGCGCTGTTGAGGAACAGCAGCCCGTGATTGTCGGCGTCGATCGGGGCCTCCACGTCGTGGTGGCAGCCGGCGTAGCTGCAGGGCCCCCGGGTGGCGAGCGTGCCGGCCATCCCTCCGCCGACGCTCCGGCCGCGGAACGGGTCGGACGGGCAGTTCAGCGTGTTGATCGTGACCAGGGAGGCGGTCTGGTTCTCGTCGGCGTAGGCGCCGTAATCGAAATTCATGTGATTGTAGACGTTGACCCGGTCGTAATACGGCAGGATCTGCACCACCCAGGACAGGTGATAGGCCTTCAGGTTGGTCGGGTCGATCGGCCCGGTCGGGTTGACCACCCCGGGGGGCAGCAGCTCGTGGGCCGACTCGTACGAGTGGAAGGCCACCGCGAGCTGGGCCAGGTTGTTGGTGCACTGGATCCGCCGCGCCGCCTCGCGGGCCTGCTGCACGGCCGGCAACAGCAGCGCGATCAGCACGCCGATGATGGCGATCACCACCAGTAATTCGATCAGGGTGAAGCCCCGTCGGGGGCGCCTGGGCATCGTCATCATGGCGTGGCTCCCGTGGGCGACCGGCCCACTCGGACGTTGACCTCGCGACTGGACCGGGCGGGCAGGTTCGTCCGGCCGAAGAACTCGGCGCGGGCGCGGACGGTTCGGCGATCATCCCCTTCGCCTTCGAGGCGGGCGACCGCGATGGTCACCCGGGCGGGGCCGGCGCCTTCGAGCGCCTCGGCCGCGATCTCCCAGGTCTCGCCCGCATAGGCGGGGTCGCCGGCCAGCCGGGCGGCGGCCCTGGCGACGGCCGCGTCGGCCAGGCAGGCGGCCTGCGCATCCTGGCGGGCGATCAGGGCTTCCTTGCGGGCCCGGGCGATGGTCGCGGCCATCGCGGCGGCGAGGGCGGCGATCAGCATCAGGGCGACCAGGGAGAGGATCAGCATGGTGCCCTTCCGGGCGCGGCGGGGCCCCCGGGCATTCATGGCATCACCTCCGATCCGACGGACGCCTCGATCGGCATCTCGATATCGCCGGCGCGGGCGGCCGGCCGGAAGACCAGGCGGATCA
Organism: Isosphaeraceae bacterium; assembly: GCA_046350035.1. Taxonomy (GTDB): domain Bacteria; phylum Planctomycetota; class Planctomycetia; order Isosphaerales; family Isosphaeraceae; genus CALLYK01. The sequence continues at coordinate 34,884 of JAXMBD010000025.1, forward strand.
AGGCCCGGCCCGCCAGGTCCTCGCGTTCGACCCGTTCCGCACGCCACCGGCGCCCCTTGTGGGACTCGACCGAAGGGCCCTCGGCGCCGGGGCGGGTCCGGGTCACGACGACGTTGCCTTCCTTCACGCGGTACTCGGCCGATTTCCCGCCGCCGAGGTCGATCGCCACCCGGTCGTCGGAAGCGACCTCGGGCGGCTTGCGGGCCTCGTGGACGTCCCGGCGGAAGCCGGCCGCCAGGCGGTCGAGCGCGGCCGCCTCGGCCCACTCGGCGCGGGCCGAACGGTCGGCCGCCATCAGGCCCTGGATGGTCAGCACGCAGAGGGTCAGCATGATGCCGGTGAGGCCGACGACCGCCAGCATTTCGATGAGGGTGAAGCCCCGACCGGGCCGGTTCCTGGTCATGGCCGAACCCCCGCCTTGTCGGCGATCGGGAAGACGAAGGTGGTCAAGCGGGCGGGCGGGGCGGGCCGGCCGCCTCGGCCGGTCCAGGCGACCTCCACCGTCAATCGCTTCCCGGGCAGGTCGCCGGGGGCGTCGGCCAGGCGGATCGCCACTCGGCCGCCGGGCAGGAAACGGGCGGCCCGGCCGTCGGGCCTGTTGAGGTCGGCGATCGCGGCTTCCAGCCGGCCGGGCGGCGTGCCCCGGAGCCGTTCGACCAGGTTGATCGCCTCCTGGCGGGCCCAGGCATTGTGGGCGGACTCGCGGCGTTCGGCGGCGGTCCAGGCGAGAACCTGGACCGCCAGGACGATGGCGACGCCCATGAGGGCGGTGGCCCCGGCCGCTTCGAGCAGCATCGAACCGCGTCGAGGGCGACGGCCGGCCAAGGGGGGACTCATGAACCGAGCCTCCGGATCAGCTCCACCAGGGGCAGGAAGTAGCCGACGGCGAACAGGCCCACGATCGCGCCGACGCCGACGACGATCAGCGGCAGCAGGAACTGGGCGAACACCTGCAGGCCGTAGCCGAAGCGGCGTTCGTAGCCCGAGGCCACCGTCCGCAGGGCCCAGGGCAGGTTGCCGGCCTTCTCGGCGCTGTCCAGGATCGGGATGTCGGCGGGCCGGAGCAGGCCGGAGTCCCGCAGGGCGAACGCCCAGGGATGGCCCTGGTCGATCCGGTCGCGGACCCGGTGCAGCTTCCTCGGGATGGAGCCGACCCGGTAATAGCCGCCCATCAGCGAGAGCCCCTCGCCGATCGGCCGGCCGGCCTCGACGGTGATCGCCAGGGCCCGCAGCACCGCCGCGGCATCGGGCCGGCGGAGCAGCCACCCCGCGCCCGGCAGCCTCGCCGTGAACAGGCCCATGTAGGAGAAGGCCAGCAGGCCCGCGGCCGCGACCTGCAGGAGGACGGCCAGCGGCAGGACCCCGGTGGTCGCCATCAACCGGCCCACCTGGATCGCGGCGATCGTCGGGCCGGGGAGATCGACCCCGAAATCCTGGAAAATCGCCTGGAACTTGGGCATGACCCAGTACAGGAAGAAGCCCCCGACCACCTCCAGGGCGAATAGCAGGACGAGCAGGTAGGCGACCCGCGGCACGATCCGGGCCGAGTAGAGCCGCCGATGGTCCTCCGAGTCCTCGGCCTCGCGCAGGCCCTTCGCCAGCGACTGCTCGGACCAGCCCACGGAGGCCAGGGCGGCGGCCGTCCTCGGCAGGATGTTGGGGATCCGCTGGATGGCCCGCGGGAACGGCTCGCCGGCCCCCAGCATCCGGCCCAGCATCATCGACTCCTCGGAGAGCCGGCCCGAGCCGAGCTGGGCGAACGCCTCCGCGGCCTTCGAGATCGGCACGTCCCGCTCGGCGGCGATCGTCAGGATGCGGAGCAGCGTCTGCTGGTGGGCCGCCCTTCGGCGGAGCAGGATGGCCACGATCGCCACCACCGCGATCACCGGCGAGAGGGTCAGGATGAAGAACAGCGCGAACCGCCAGTACGCGGCGGCCGCCGAGAACACCAGGGCGGCGGCCAGGACCAGGAACATCAGGTGCCGGAGCCCCAGGCTCGGGATCCTCGCCGCCGGCTCGATCGGGGTCGCCTTGTCGGTCGCCACGGGCGTTCCCTTCCCTTCAGCCGGAGAGCGCGGAGATGAGCCGGACCAGCGGCAGGAACAGCCCCACCACGGTGAAGATCACCGACCAGATGACGAACACCACCAGCAGGACCGCCACGATCGTCGAGACCAGGGCGGCCCGGCCCCGCGCCTCGGCCGCGAACAGGTCGCCGATGGTATGCAAGGCACCGGGCAGGGCCTGCCGGCCCTCGGCCCAGCCCAGGAAGAAGGCGACGCCCCGGGGGATCGCCGGGGCCGACTCCAGGGCCTGGGGGAACGAACGGCCCGCGGCCAGTTCCCGGGCGGCCTGCCGCCCCGAATCGGCCAGCAACACGTCGCCCGTCGCATCGGCGGCCAGGACCACCGCCCGCTCCAGCGGCAGTTCGGCGTCGATCATGACCGCGGCGAAGTGGCAGAACTCCGACAACGCCGACCACCGGAAGATCGCGCCGGCCAGCGGGAGCCGGCAGACGAACCACCTCCGGGACCGGAGAGTCCAGCAGCAGCCGCCAGCACGTAGAGGATCGCCGGGCCGGCGAATAGCTTCAGCACCAGGGGCAGGCCGCTCCCCCCCGAACAGGGTCGAGAACTGGAGCAGGCCCGGGTGATCGCCGGCACCGGCACGTTGAATTCGGTCGTAGATCTGCCGGAACTGGGGGACCAGGTAGCCATACAGCAGGGCCAGGAGCGCCCCGAATCCCAGGACCATCAGCAACGGGTAAAGCAGGCCGATCCAGAGGCTCCGGCGGAGGTCGGCGCCGATCCGGCCGTAGGAGACGAACTCCCCCAGCACCTGCGCCATCCGGCCCGATCGGATCGAGGCCCCGAGCAGCTCCCGGACGTGCGACGGCAGGGCCCGGCCCTGCGCCTCGATCGCCTCGGCCAGCGATTCGCCCCGCTCGACCCGGTCCGCCAGGTTGAGGGCGGCCAGCGACAGGCGTCGGCCGGGCATCTCGGCGGCCAGGCATCGCAGGCCGTCGGGCATCGCCAGGCCGGCGCCCGCCAGGTCGGCCACCCGGCCGGCCAACGTCGCCGCCTCGTCGGCGGACATCGGCTTCCCCTCGCGTTCGGATCCCACGGCAGTCTCGCTCCGGTGTGCTGCGGGAGGGCGATTCGCCCGCCTAGCCGTTGAAGCTCCTCGAGAGCTGCTCCATCAGGGCAGTCATCGGCAAGAACAGCATGACCACATACAAGAGGCATGTCAGCACGCCCACCGCCACGGTGGCCGCGATCGGCACCAGGATCCGCGCGACCTCGGACTGGAGGATCGCCCGACGCCGGTATCCGTCGGCCGCCTGCCGCAGGGCCCCTTCCAGCGAGCCCCCGGCGGAGGGGTTGTGCACCAGCCAGGCCAGCATCGGCGGGAACCCCTTCAGGCGGCCGTCGAACCGGACCGTACCCGCCTCGATCTCGCGGGCCAGCTCCTCGGCCGACCGCCCCAGCCGGGGGTCGCCCGAGGCCGACCCCGCCAGCCGGAGCGCCGACCCCATCGGCACGCCGTGGCCCACCAGCAAGGCCAGCAGGTCGGCGAAGCCCGACCAGGTCGTCCACTGCGACGCCCGGCCGAACCAGGGCAAGCGGCCCATCGGCGATCCGCCGCCGACCGGGAACGCCCAGGCCCGGCCCGATCGCCACCAGGCGAACAGCGCGAACAGGAGCAAGGCCGGGCCGATCCACCACCACGCCGAGGCCGCCCGCCCGGCCGCCTCCATGGCCGACAATCCCCAGGCCCCTTCCAGCCGGAAGGTGCCGAACGCCGACGCCAGCCTCGGCACCAGCAGCACCAGGAACCCGACGAACAAGGCATACGCAAGGCAGACGACGATCAAGGGGTAGATCATCGACAGCCCCAGCAGGTTGCGCAGCTCCATCTGCCGACGGGCCACATCGGCCAGGTTCTCCAGGGCCGACGCCAGCCGCCCCGACCGCGACCCGGCCTCGACCACCGCCCGGTAAACCGGCGGCACCCGGTCCCCCTCGGCGGCCAACGCTTCCGAGAGGCTCGCCCCCCCCTCCAGGCGACGCGCCAGGCCGGTCGCCACCGCACCCAGGCGCCCCCGGTAATCGCCGCCGGCGCCCAGCAGCCCGCGATCGAGCGGCATCCCGGCGCGGATCAGCGCCGCGATCTCGTCATTCAGGGCGATCCACTGGGCGACCGACAACCCCCCACCGCCCGTCCCGCGACCTTCGCCCATGCGACCGACCCTCCCCCTCGGACTTCTGTCAGGCAAAGTAGCACAACTGTCGGAGAGGATCAAGATCCTGCCGGCGGGTTTTTCCGGGGACGCCATTCGGCCGGCGCATGGCCCGGAATTCGTGGACGCGTCGGGTCGGCGGGGATAGACTGATCGCCGGGGATTTTCGGGCACGCGGCCCGGCCCCGGTCGGCCGGCGGAACCGGCCCGAGGAGCCCGGCGGATGGGCCCGACGCGTTCCCATTCGACCTTCGCTTATCTCACGATGGCATGGCTGGCACAAGCCGGGGGCCTCTCGCTCGCCGCCCCGCCGGACCGGTCCCATGCTGGAGGCCAAGCCATGGCCGAGAATGCCGCGGCCCCCCTGCTGGTGGAATATCTCGAAGCGTTCCGGCGCGGCGACGACCTCGAAGCCTTCCGCCGCAATGTCGAGGCCCGATATACCGAGGGGACCCTCTGCCGGATTCTGCGATCGGGCAGGCCGGAGGCGCGCCGGGCCTCGGTGCTGGCCCTGGGCCTGTTCGGCACGTTCGAATCGAACCGGGCGGTCGGCGAGTCGCTCAAGGATCCCGACCCGATCGTGCGGAACCAGGCGACGCAGGCGCTCTGGTCGATCTGGTTCCGCGCCGATACCCCCGACCACAACGCCCAGCTCGCGGAGGTCCGGGCCCTGATCGGCCGCAACCGGGCGCGCGAGGCGGAGGCGGCCGCGACCCGCCTGATCGACCGCGCGCCGGGATTCGCCGAGGCCTACAACCAAAGGGCGATCGCCCGATTCGCCCTGGGCAAGTTCGCCGAATGCGCCGGCGACTGCCGGATGGTCCTGCAGAAGAATCGCTACCACTTCGGCGCCCTCGACGGCCTGACCCGCTGCTACCTGGAGCTGGGCCAGCGCCCCGAGGCGCTCGAAACCTGCCGGCGGGCCCTGAAACTGCAGCCCTACAACGACGGCCTCCGGCAGTTGGTGGCGATCCTCGAAGCCGAATAATCGTCGTAAGCCCCCCGTCCGGAAGTTCGATCGCCCCCGGCTCACCCGTGCGTCGGGAAATCCGGCGGATCGAAGGCCCGGGCGCGGGACGGATCGACGTCGGGCGGCCGCGAAGCCGCCGGGTTCGGCCCGCGAAGGGCCCGAATAAGGTTCGGATAAGGTCGATTTTGAGGATCGTAACGACACGCCCCGGACCCCTCTACGGACGTCGAACGCCCGGGTCCTCCGTTTCGATCGATCCGGCCCGTTCCGGCCTCAGCGGTTCCGCTTGCGGGCGGCCTTCGCCGCCTTGCGTTCGGCCCGGAGGCGGGCCTTCTCGCGGTCCTGGGCCTTGCGATCCTCGGCCAGCTTCCGCTGGGCCTTCTGGATCTCCTCCGCGTTCGGCCGGCGCCTCGGCTCGGCCGGCTCGTTGCGGATCGGCTCGGGGGCCGGCGTTGCCGCCCTCGGCTCGTTGCGGATCGGCCGCGGCTTCTCCGCTTCCGGCTCGTTCGCCCGCAGTTCTTCCTCGGGAAGATGGTAGAACCGCGGCCGATAGTCGGGATCCGTTTCGACCTCCGGGTCGCCCGGCCTCGGCGGCGGCGTGGCGATCGTGCCGTCCGGGGTTATTACCGTCCAGCCCCGTCCGGCGTCGCTCCAGCTCGGCGAGGCAGTCGCGGTTCAGCTTCAAGGCCCGGTTGCCGTAGCGATCGAACCGCCGATAGACCGGGTCGTCCAGGTAGCCCTGGCCGCGGATCGCCTGCAGCCGCTGCTCGGCGTCGAGTTCCTTGAGCGGCCCGTCCACCAGCTCCTGCAGCCGGGCAATCCGCTTGGACACCAGGGCCTTGCGCTCCTCCAGCGTGCCGGCCACAACCCGATCGGGGTCATGCTGGCGGGACATCGCATCGCGGCCGAGCAGGTCGTACGCGAGCTGGATCTCCTCCTCGCTCCAGAGGCCGGTGCCTTCGAGGCTTCGGGCGAGGTGGTGCCAGCGGTCGAGCAGCCAGATCGCCCCGTGGTAGGTGCCGGCGAGCTGCAACGACACCACGCCGGGCCGCTTCGGCAGCTTCTGGGCCAGCAGGCCGGCATCGACGGAGCGGTCCAGGGACCAGCAGGTCTGGGCTCGTCGCGACCGGACCCGCAGGTACTGGAACTGCTCCGAGAGGGCGTTGCGATGCTGGACGAAGCCGATGGCGGCCAGGCCGCACAGGGCATTGTCGTCGTCGCACTGGGGCTGATGGTGGGCGACGTAGTAGAACATCCGTTCGTGGACGTCGTTCTGGAAATAGTCGGGCAAGGTGCGGGCCTGCTTCGCCGCCAGGCCGTGCGTGGTGGCGTTTTTGCTGGACGCCGCCTTGCCGAAGGCGGTCTTGGGCCCGCCGCCCTGGCCCTGCCGGGAGACCTTGGGAGGGGGGGTATCCACGGTCGCGACGGTCGATTCATCCCGAGGAACGGTCATGGTGCGTACCCCAGCAAGCGGATCAGGCTGCATAGTTTGGCGTCTTCCCCGGATATCGGATGAGGGATAGGGTAAGCTTGAGGAAATGCGTAAAATTTTTCAAAGGCATACTGAGGATAGGGATAGGTAATTTGTGCGATCGGCTGCAGGCGGGGCGATAGGGTTATTGAGGAATGATTAGGAATGCGGAAAGTGCGGGCTGGGCCACCCACCGGCAGCCCCGAACGAGGCGACCCAGCTCCAGCCCAGGGCAACGCCCTGGGACCGTGACCAACGCCAATCCCACCCTCCGGCTGCCCCGAAAGGGGCGACCTAGCCCCAGCCCAGGGCGTACGCCCGCCCATCCACCCTCCGGTTCCCATCAATCCCAAACAAACCGTTCGTCATACGGAATCCGATGGCGCACCAGGAAGGCGCGATACTCCTCCTGGAACGTCCGTGACCGAGGATGCTCCTCCTGATCGGCGATGTAGCGGCGCACCGCCTCGCGGTTCGATTCGGAAACGGCGAACGCCCCATAGCCGGCCGGCCACGCGAAGCCGGCGAATTCGGCACTCTGGGTCTTGATCCATCGGGAGGACGACTTCTTGACCTCCTCCACCGCCCGACTGAGGGCAATCGTGCGGCCCAGCTCGAACAGCAGGTGGGCGTGGTCGTCCATCGTGTTGATGAGGTCCACCGAACAGCCGAAGTTCTCGAGGACGACGGCCATGTACCGATGCAGGGCGTCGCGGACGCCATCGCGGATCCGGGGCGCCCGGCCTTTCGTGCGGAAGATCCGGTGGATGGGGATGCGGGCGAGCGATTGGGGCATCTCGGAAGAACCCGGCGGCGCCGGCGCGGGCCAGGCGGACACGAGATATGCGGTCGTGAGTGTTCCGTGTCGAGCATGGCATTGTCAAGGCCGGGGATGGGCGGAAACAGGGATGCGGCCTTGCGTGTCGGAACCTCCGGGGAGCAGTTCGAATCGCGCCGGGGACGGGCCCGATTCGGGGGTGGGTCGTCGGGACGCGTTGGGTCGCCCTTTCAGGGCTACCGGAGGGTGGGATGGGCGTGGGTCAAGACCCCCAGGGCGTTGCCCTGGGCTGGAGCTCGGTCGCCTCTTTCGGGGCTGCCGGTGAGGCGTTGGTCCCGACACCAGGGCGTTGCCCTTGCAGGCCCGAGCGGATGAGCACCTCGCCCATGAGGCGGGGCGTGCCTTCGAGCTGTTCGAGCAGGGCGCGGACCTTGTCGCGCGACAGGATGACGGGCACGCGTTCGGGGCGTCGGGCCCGGACGCGTCCCTCGTCGGGCGCTTCGAGGGGCCGTTCCAGGACGACGTTGTAGAGAAAGAGCAAGGCGGCGAGGGCCTGGTTCTGGGTGGACGCGGCGACGCCTTGCTGCACGGCCAGGTGATCCAGGAAGGCGACGATCTCGGCCTCGCCCATCAACAACGGGTGGCGTTTGCCGTGGAACAGGACGAATCGCTTCACCCAGGGGTCGTAGGCATCCTCGGTGCGGATACTGAAATGGAGCCGACGGGCGGCGCTGCGGACCGATTCGATCCCTTTGGGCCTCGCCGGATCGCTTGCGCAATCGCCCCGCCCTTGGTCCTGAATGTCACGGCGAAAATCCTTGAAAGGCCCCGGATTCGATGGTGAAATCCATCCTCGGCGGCGATTATGCGGACGCAGGGCGTGGAGTCACACGCCTTTTCGTCCATCGAATCAAGGTTAGGCGGCGAAGGCCGCGGGGGGGGTGGCCGTGAGCGAATTGCACCTGCCCCCGGACCTGGAGGATTCGCTACGCGGCGGGATCCCACCGGAACTCGACGCGGGCGGCTATGGGGTCATGTCGCTGTTCCCGCTGGCCGAGTTGCGCCTCGCGACGCTCGAGGTGAGGTCGTCCGGCAACGCGCCCTTCGCCGAGGAAGACCCTCACTATTGCGACTACGGTTACTACGCCGTGCCGGCCGTCAACCTCATCCGGGGCTGCCGAAACTGGCCGGAGATCGACCTCTCGTATTGGTTCGTCTGGCTCCCCGAGGAACGCCGCTACGGGTCGTACGACGCGGACCACGGCGACGTCGTCTTGTTCGAGTCGCGCGTGACCTGGACCGACATCTGCTCGGACCCCCCGCGTTATGCCATGGCCGCCGAAGTCGCCGGGATCGACGGCCTGCCCATGGAGTTCCTCCGCCCCTGGCCGCGCTACGAGTACGTCCCCGATCCAGATCCACCCGATCCCGACTCCGACGCCTAACTTCGCGCTGCAGCGGACCCCGCACCGCCGCGGCGCCTGTCGTGCTATCATCGCTTTCTCGGCGGTGCGGGTCCGCTGAGCTTGGTCGTTAAGCCGCAACCGCCTCCGCGAAGTGCCTCGTTTCGAGAGGCGTTCGGATGCGAGGCCGTACCCCACGGCGTCGCGGCAGGGTAAGATGGCCCCCCTGTCCCAGTGGCCATCGGCGTCGCCGGGCCCGGCCCCGCCGGCGACCGACTCGAGAGGGGCTCAGCGTTCGGACGGCGATTGCGGCTCAACGGAGAGCTCGGCGGCCTGTACGGGGGGGGCGCGGGGCTCGGGTCTGGTCGGCGGTTGCTTCAGCGGACTGGCCGTGAAGCCTGCCGAAGGTCGGGGGGCCACCTGGCCGGCCGCTGAGGTCTTCGTTAGGGGTAACGTATAGGAGCCACCAGATGAAGCGGCCTCAATCCATTGCAATTGGTGCCATCCTCGTCGCGGCGCTGATCGGAGTTGCCGGTTCGCGTGCCCCGCAGGCCGCCTCGGGGCAAGTGGCCAATCTGCCCCCACAGTGGGAATATCATGTGTCTGTTCAGTCGAACCCGCGTACACCACAGGAACTCAACCGGCTTGGAGCAGAGGGGTGGGAACTCTGCACCGTGACGTCTCCCCTCCCGAACGAGCAACAAACCTACACGCTACTCTTCAAGCGGCCCAAGCGTTGAGCTAAGCGGGCGGACAGAGTTCCTCCCGACTTTCCGTGTTTCGGGGCCCCGGAGGGGCCGCGGTCGATAGCCCGGGGTGCAAACCCCGGGGATCGAAAGGCCGTCTTATTTGGATACCAAGCCCCGAAGGGGCGGCAGCCCGCTTGCGCCGGCGAACTGTCGTCCCCCCGGACTCCATTCTCTTCCTCGGCCGGTCGGCTGCCGGGGCTGGCGCCCCGGCCTATCGACCGCCGCCCCTGCCGGGGCGAGAATGCAGGAGAACCACGGCCACTCGCTTAGGGGTCGTTCGAGGGCACGGATACTCCCGACGAACCTTGGAGGGGCCAAGCGGCTTCCCTGGATTTGCGGGCGTTTCTGGGGGCGGTGGGATGATCCGACTCGTACCTTGCGTGGGATGCGGTGGGCTTTTCCCCGAGGCCGATGGGCCCACTCACCCCTATCTCGAATCGTCGCCAGGCTGCGCCGCCGCGTGCGGCGAGGTTTTCGCCTGCCACTACAGCGAGATGCCCTCGTTCGCGGACGTTTATCGCCTGGCCAACGACGCCTATGCGGTCCAGCATCCCGGCGGGACCTCGCGCAGGGCCATCCAATCCGTGGTCATTCACCTGATCCGCCTGTGTCTGGTGTTCGAGCACAACCTCCCGCCCGAGCGGGCGAATGACGCGGTCCTGGCGGCCGGCCGGCGGAAGTCCGAGTTCACCTGGCTGGAGCGGCCCGCGACGATGGGGGGATCACTGTGGCCGATTTCCGGCCAGGGCCTCTCCACCGGGGAAAACGGGGAACTCGTCCGCAGATGGGCGAGGGAGGCCTATTCCGCCTGGTCGATGCACCACGCCACGATCCGTCGATGGCTGCCGGAAGGCTTTGCCTGATCCCGCTTGGCAGCCTACCCCGCACCGCTGCGGCGTCTGACTTGCTCTCAAAGGATCCAATCGGCGGCCCGGGGCGGGCCGAGCCCTCCTCGAGGTGGCCCAATCGTGCCCACCCTCCCGATCGCGGAAATTAGGTCGATCCGTCAGCAGCACTAGGACGGCTCGACACGGGCGGGGCTCGACGCCAGCAAGGCATCACCGAGGGGTGGCGCGTAGGGCAAAGCCGCCCGATAGGCCGCCGAACCTCGCGCCGCGGCGGTTCCGGGTTGGCCTGAGCGTTACACTGTTCGGGGTGGTTCGGGTCCGTGGCCGATCCGCCGACCTTCGCAGTCTGGAGGCCGAGAGCAGACCCATGTCGGACGCCAATCAGACGCTCCGAGCGCAACTCGACGCGAACACGACGTACCTTCGCGACGGGCTGTTCGCGGAGATGGGCCGGCCGAACACCCTGGACCGAGGCCGCCCGCTCCAGTTCGAGGCCGACCCCTGGTCCAAAGGCATAACCTCTTGCGCCAAAGGCTAGCAGGTCATCGAGGACGAATGGCTATCGGAGTCCCTGCCCGGCGACGGGATCGAGCGGGCCGAGGAGGCTGGGATCCACCGGGACGTGATGCTCTCCGAAACGCCTCGATCGGCATCGCGTTGGTTAGCCCTGGTTATTCGACCGCCGGTGCCTCGGTACGGTCCAGTTAAAGATGGGCGGTCAGGCCACCAGGGCCAAGTGACGCAAGTCTTATCCGGGGATCATGTGTATGAGAACGGAACGGCAAGAATTCGACGCTTTCTTTTCCTATAATCGTGACGACAGGGAAGACGTCGAGAAGATTGCGGCCATGCTCGAGGCGCGGGGCGTCGCCGTGTGGCTCGATACCAGTCAGATTCCCCCGGGTCGCTGGTTTATCGATGGGATCCAGAAAGGCATCCTCAAAGCAAGATCCATCGTGTTATTCCTCGGCCGGAGCGGCCTGGGCCGTTTTCAGGTGATGGAGCTGCGGTCGGCCGTCAACCAGGGATTGGAGCGGGGGATTCCGGTCATCCCGGTTTTGCTGCCGAACGGTGCCTTCCCGGAAGGCTTGCTGTTCCTTCGGGAAGCGAACTGGGTGCAGATGACTTCCCTCGATGACGAGAAGGGCATCGACCATCTCGAATGGGGCATCACCGGGAGAAAGCCCGTGATCGATCCGGAACGCCTTCGCGCGCTCGAAGTTCGGATCCAAGGAGCGGCCCGCCAGATCTCGCAGCTGCGCCGATTCTCCTGGGGGGCATTATTTGTGATGGGGCTCATGGGAGCTTGCCTGATTTAACTTGCATCGGTCTTGCCGCGCGTCCCTCCGCGGGTTGGGCCCGGCGGTACGGAGAAGAGCGGACAGGACCTTGAAGCCCTGGCCAATCGGCTCGATCACTTCGAGAAGACCCTTAAGAATGGGGTTATCGGGAATCCACTCCCGAGAAACGCTTACCAGGAGTATCCTGCGAAAACGGACGGCGTTGTCGTGGTGACCGTAGCCGGTAAGGATCCTCCCTTCGACGAGGTCGAGATCGAAATCAGCTCGCCCGATATCAAGACGTATCGCGTCCATTCGGGCACGGTCTACGGGAGTTGTTCGGCGGTCGTGCCCAGGGGATCGAGGTGGCGAGTTTCCACGCTCAGGGCCAGTCGTTCCTCGGCGGAATCCCCGGTCCATCTGAGCGTCCTGTTCATCCCGATCGTCTTGGGCCAGCCACCCGAGGGCCTGGAAAGCCCGAACAAGTGACCTGCTGCACGGCCGACGGGATCGTGCGGGTCCGGTGGCGGGCCTTCGGCGACGGCTGGGGGCTGGTCCGCGGGGATGGGAATCGCATGGTGGCATCCTCTCAGATAGGGGCCGGGTTATCGACGGCCTACGCGGTCCGCTCGACGACGGGGCGAAGGGCCGCTTTTTGGTGGCGTCCGGGGGCGGGGGCGGCGATAATCGGCCGGACTGGACCTGCGCCCCGATGCCGGCCTCCGCGCCGTCGTCGTTTCGGGGCGAGCACAAAAAGCCCCGACATCGGTGAATGTCGGGGACGTTACACGACTTTCTCCCTCGCCCCGGGATCCGGGGGGCGGATCCCGCCGGGGCGGCGGGCGATCGGCCTGGATCGGGAGGCGCGAACGTGGACGACCCCGGGCCTGTCCGGCGGATGTCCGAGGAACTGCCGAGCACGTCCCGCTCGATGATCGACGGCCTGCGCGGGCCCGACGCCGCCCGTTGGCGCCAGATGGAGGCCATTTATGCACCCGTGCTGGCACGGCGTTGCCGCCGTGATGTCCGGGGCGAGGCCGACGTCGAGGCCGTGGTGCAGGATACGCTGGTGACTGCTTGGGGACGAATTGAGTCGTTCCAATTACCCGACCCGGCCGACCGGCGGCCCGCGTTCCGGTTCTGGTTGTTCGCGATCCTGAGGAACAAGGTGCTGGAGCATCGCCGCAAGCTCCGCGACGCGCCCGGCGGCTTGGACGCCGATTGGCTGGCGCAGGTCGCCGAGGAGGACGGCCCGGGAGGGGCGGACTACGAGCCGTCGGAGCGGGCGAGCGATGACGCCTGGATCCTGCAAAAAGCGATCGAGATGGCCGCGGAGGGGGTCGAGCCGAGGACTTACGCGGCCATCCGCATGAAGCTCGTCGAAGGGCTGGAATACGGGGAGATCCAGCAACGCCTGGGGATGAACCCGGGCGCCGTGCGTACCGCCGTCAGCCGGTTCAAGGCGAAGGCCCGGGAGATCCTCCGGGATCGGTTCGGTGAACGGCTGCTGGATCCCTGAGCGTGAAGGGGGTTCCATGGGCAGGGAAGAGCGGTTCGGGCCGGGCGATTGCCCCTCGCGCGACGAGCTTCGCGCCTATGCCGAGGGTCCCGGCGACTCGGAGGAGATTCGACGCCACCTGGATTGGTGCGCCTCGTGTTCCGACGCCTTCAGCGGCATGAAGTCGGGTTCGGCGACGCTGGAATTCGCCTCGGCCATCGCGACCGGCCCGGTCGCCATCGGCCCGTCGAGCGAACCCGATCGCTATCACCTGCGCGAGGCGATCGGCCAAGGGACCTTCGGAATCATCCGCTCCGCCCGCGATACCCAGCTAGGCCGCGACGTCGCGGTGAAGACGATCCGGCAAGACATCCGGCCGGAAGACTACGACGTCGTGGCGCTCCGTTTCGATCGCGAGGCCCGGATCACCGGCCTGCTCCAGCACCCGGGGATCATGCCGGTCCTGAGCTACAGCCGGAACGGGGAGGGGCGGCCCTTCTATGCGATGCCCCTGATCCGCAAGGCGACCCTGCACAACGAGATCGAGGCTTTCCACCGGCAAGCCATGCGGGGGGATCCCGCCCTCCGCTCGATCGCCTTCCGGGAGTTGCTGGGGCGATTCCTGGTGGTTTGCGAGGCGGTCGGCTACGCGCATGCGCGGGGCGTGATCCATCGCGACCTGAAGCCGGGCAATATCCTGGTCGGCGACTTCGGCGAGACGCTCGTCGCCGACTGGGGGCTCGCCAAGGTGATCGGCCTGCGCGGCCAGCCGATCCCCGAAAACCTGGCGAGCTTGCCGCCGATCCCGGCCGGGATCGAGCTGACCGGCGAGGGCGGGAAGCTCGGCACCCTCGGCTACATGTCGCCGGAGGCGCTGGCGGGGGACATCGACCGGATCGATACGCGGAGCGACGTCTACAGCCTGGGCGCGATCCAGTTCCGAATTGTGACGGGCGCCCTGCCGTCTCGGGGCCGATTCCCGGCCCGCCTGCGCGCCTGGTCGCCGCTGCTGTCGATCGCGGACAAGGCCCGGAAGGACGAGCCCGCCGACCGCTATCAGTCGGCAGAGGAGCTGGCGGATGAGGTCCGTCGATGGCTCGCCGACGAGCCGGTCCAGGCGCATCCCGACCCGCCGCATGTCCGGCTGGCTCGATGGGCCCGCCGGCATCGGGCGCCGGCCGCGGCCATCCTGGTCGGGCTGCTGTTGACGGTAGTCGGCTCGTCCGTGTTCTCGGCCGTGCTGTCCGGAAAGAATCGGGACTTGCGCGAGGCGGGCGAACGGGCGACCGCCAACTATCAACGGGCGATCGCCCATTTGACGCGGCTGATCGACTCGGTCCGCGAGAACATCACGAACCTGGGCAGCGAGCGGGCGCTCCAGGCCCCGGAGATGGATGAAACGCGATTCCGGCTGCTCGATGGCCGCCGTCGGGAACTCGACAACGCTCAGGAAGCCGTGCTCGACATGGGCGACCCCGACCTGATCTGCCGGCTGGGGAACCTACGCGTGGATCTCGGCCAGATCTACTTCAAGCAGGGGCGCACCGAGCCCGCCGTAGGGGACATGGAAGCGGCGGTCATCCTCGCGAGGAAGGCGGTGGAACTGAGGCCGGACGACGCGACGCGTGTCTTCCTGGCCTACGCACTTTATCGATCCGGGCGCATGGCCCACGCGATGCACGATCCGGAGAAGACGGACGTTTTCCTCGCGGAGGCCCTGGACCTCTACGAGAGCTTCCACGGCCCCGCGAAGGCGTTCGATCGGTTCGAGGTGATCGGGACGATCGGGGCGATCGAGAAAGACCGGATGAATCCGGCCGCACCCGTTACGCTAGCCAGGGCCATCGCAATCTATCGCGACGAGGTGCCCGAGGAAGCCAAGGCGCAGGGGAACTGCCGGAGGATCTACGCGGGCAACCTTTTGAACCTGGCCCAGCTCGACCTGCTCACCGGCGTGGAGGAGCGCACCCGACGTGGGCTGGACGCCGCAAGCGAAGCGCTGGACGTACTCGAGGCCCTGACGCGGGAAGAGCCCGAGAACCATGAAACAAGCCTGTGGGCGGCGCAGGCGCGGTGGTTGCTGGGCGAGATCGAAATGGCCCGGGGGGAGAAGGACGCGGCCCTGGCCGCATTCCGGGATGCTGTCGGGCGGCTGGAGGTGCTGCACGACAGGGTGCCGAGCGACAAGCAGATCCAGAATTACCTGGAACGGTTCCGCAAGGCCCTTCGCTACTTTGAAAGCCAGCCCAACCCATGAGAGCGGGCGCGGCCCGCCCGGGCCGCGCCGTCGCACAACTCATCGCAGCCAGGGCGGGAGCTGGTCGGCCTGGGGCAGCTCGATCAGACGAAGGCTGACGATGTGGTCGAGCGCCTCGATCTCGCCCAGGGCGGCTTCGGAAGGGCGGGTGTCGAGGTTGACGACTCCGATCGCCTCGCCGCCGGGGATGTCGCGGCCGACGTTCATCTGCGCGATGTTCACGCCGTGGTGCCCCAGGATCGTGCCGATGGCGCCGATGAGGCCGGGGCGGTCGTGGTGCGTGAACACGAGCAGGTGGCCGTCGAGGTGGGCGTCGAGCCGGAATTCGCCCAGGCGCACGAGCCGCAAGAACTGACGGCCGAACAGGGTGCCCGAGGCGATGTACGACTTCCGCTCGGTCGCGACCTCGGCGCGGATCACCGTGGTGAAGTCGCCGGGCGGCTTGGAGATCTGCTCGCGGATCTTGATGCCGCGCTCCTCGGCGAGCGCCACCGCGTTCACCAGGTTGACCTGCTCCTCCAGGGCCTTCTCCATCAGGCCGGCGGCGAAGGCGGCGGTCAGCAGCCGGGTGTTCTTGCCGGCGGCGTCGCCCCGGTAGATCAGGTCGGCGGCCTGGACGTTGCCGCGGTCCATCTGGGCGTGGAGCATGCCGAGCCGGTGCGCCAGGTCGAGGTACGGGCGCATGTCATCGAGCTCGGCCTTGTCGAGCGAGCCCATGTTCACCGCGAACCGGACCTGGCCCTTGGTGAAGTAGTCGGTGAGCAGGTGGGCCGCCTCGACCGCCACCGAGACCTGGGCCTCCTCGGTGGAGGCGCCCAGGTGGGGGGTGACGAGGATCTTGGGGTGCGGCACCAGCACGTTGTCGGCGGCGGGCGGCTCGGGCTCGAAGACGTCGATGGCGGCGCCCGCGACCTTGCCGGCGTCGATCGCCGCGACCAGGGCGGGCTCGTCGATCAGGCCGCCGCGGGCGCAATTGATGATCCGCACCCCCTTCTTGACCTTCTCCAGCACGGCGGGCCCGATCAGGTTGCGGGTCTCGGGCGTGAGCGGCGTGTGCAGGGTGAGGTAGTCGCAGGCGGGCCAGAGTTCGGCGATGTCGGCGACGTTCTGGATGCCCAGCTCGTGGGCCCTATCGGCGGCCAGGAACGGGTCGTAGCCCATCACGGTCATGCCGAACGCCTGCGCCCGGGAGGCGACCGCCAGGCCGACACGACCCAGGCCGATGATCCCCAGCGTCTTGCCCTCGAGCTGGCTCCCGGTGAACTTGCCGCGGTCCCACTTGCCGGCCTTCATGCTGGCGCTGGCCGGGGCGATGTTGCGGGACAGCGCCAGCATCATCGCCAGGGTGTGCTCGGCGGTCGAGATCGTGTTGCCGCCGGGCGTGTTCATCACCACGATGCCCAGGCGGGTGGCCGTGGGGACGTGGATGTTGTCGACGCCGACGCCGGCCCGGACGATCGCGCGGAGCCGGGTCTGGCCGTCGAGCACCTCGGGGGTGAGCGTCGTCCCCGAGCGGATGACGATCCCCTCGGCCTCGGCAAGTGCGGCGCGGAGGGCGTCGTTATCGGAGGCCAGTTTGGTGTTGACCACCACTTCGAGCTCGGGGCGCTGGCGGAGCAGCGCCAGGCCTTCTTCGGCGAGCTTGTCGGTCACCAGGATGCGATGCGGCACGAAACCATGCTCCGGGGCGGATCCGATCGGCCAGATGAGCGGGGGAATTCCCCCCATCCTAGCGTATGCTCTGGCCGGACCGGATCCAACAGGAGAACGCACGGCCCGGGGACCGGCGTTCCCGCGAGGCTCGCCAGCGCCGGGGCGGAACCTTTTACTGGCCGCCGCCTTGCGCCGCGTCGCCGGTGCCCACCACCCCCTTGTCGAGGTGGTATTTCATCCCCGCCTTGAGGATGTGGAGCGACATGTTCACGCCCGAGGCGGGATCGCCCGCGTGCGGGGGCGGACCCTGGGCCGAACGGGATTTCTTGCAGGGCCGGCCGTCGACGACGATCACGTTGCTCTGGCCGGTCACCTCGAATTCTCGGCCGGAGACGACCACGGCGGTCGCCTCGTCGATGCCGATGCCGAGCAGGTCGGGGTGGTCGAGCACGGCGCCGGCCAGGCGGTTGAATCGGCCCCGCTTGAGGAAGTGCTGGTCGATGATGACGTCGTTCCAGAGGCCGAGGCCGTCGGAAAGCTGGGTCGTGCCGTTGCGGATCGTGTCCAGGTCGGAGCCTCCCGTCATCATCAGGCCTGACATCACGGCGGCGCCGGCGCTGGAGCCGGCGATCGTGGCGCCTTCGAGGTAGCGGCGGCGGATGGCCTCCGCGATCGGCGAGCCGGGGCCGGCCATGGCGCGGATGATCCGCGACTGATCGCCGCCGGTGAACCAGATCAGGTCGGCGCGGAGCACGGCCGAGACGGCGTCATCGACCCGGCTGAGGTCGTTGACCTCGCAGTCGGCGGCACCCAGGGCCCTGAGCTTCTCCGCCACTTCCCGGGATGCGTTCTCGGGCGAGGCCGATGCGGCCGGGATGATCAGGACGTGCGACCGGGCGCCGCCGGAAAGTTGCAGGGCCCGGGACCGGACCTCGTTGGGGATCGTGCCGCCGCCGATGATGACGAGATGCCCGCGCGGCATGGGAGGTACCGGTTGGGTCGGCGGGTTGGATGGGGGGCCGTCCGCGAAGCCGAGCAAGGCCGAGGCGAGGAGGAGGGAGGCAGTCCACATCGGCGAGGACTCGGGGAATGGGTCGATCGGGTAGGGTGGGAGTGGCCCCCGATAGCCCGACCGCCGTCGGGAGGCCCGGTTGGTGAGGATCGCCCCGTCAGGCTTCCTTCCCGCCACTTCCCAGGAGCACGCGTTGTGCCGCGGCCACCGCCGCCCCGGGTTCTATGCCGTAACCGAGGTCCTGGAGCACCTGCTCGAGCGGCCGACAAACCGGCGACGACGTCGAGCCGTCCATGTAACCGAGGTGTCCGACACGCAAAACCCGGCCTTGCAACCGACCCTGCCCGCCGACGAGGGTGATCCCGAATCGCTCGTCAAGCATGCCGCGTATTTCGGCATCTCGCAAGCCCCCGGGGATGTGAAACACCGTCATGGCATCCGCCGGGCTCCTGCTGAACAACTCCAGCCCCAACGCCTGCACGCCGGCGCGGCAGGCCATGCCCATCCGTCGGTGTCGCCCCCAGATCTTCTCAATTCCTTCATCCTCAATGCGTTGCAGCGAGGTCCGCAGGGCCAGGATCATCGGGTGCGCGGGGGTCCAGGGGGTATCCGACCGCCCCAGCGCGGCCCGGGCCGCCTTCAGGTTGAAGTAGAACGATCGCGATTCGAAGGAGTCGATCCGCCCCCAACCCCGCGGGCTGACCGCCACGAACGCCAGTCCCGGGGGAAGCATCAGGGCCTTCTGGGAGCCGACGCAGAGCAGGTCGATCCCCCAGGCGTCGGTACGGCACTCGATCGCGCCACGCCCGAAATGCCGTCGACCAGGAACAGGGGCTCCTTGCCGGCCAGGACCCGGCCGATCGCCTCGATCGGGTGGACCGTGCCGGTGGATGTCTCGCACAACGTCGCGCAAAGCGGCGGCCACGTCGGGGTGCCGTTCCAGGGCCTCGGCGACCTGGGTGGGATCGACCGCCTCGCCCCAGGGGACCTCCAGGCGGATCGCCTCGATGCCGAACGTTTCGGCGATCCGGGCCCAGCGGTCGGCGAAGTGACCGGCGTCGAGCACCAGCACCGATCGGCCCGGCGGCACGGCGTTCACCAGGGCCGCTTCCATCGCGCCGGTGCCCGAGCTGGTCAGGATCAGTACGTCGTTCGAGGTCTGGAAGGCCATTTTGAGGCCGTCCTGGACCTCGGCGAGGACCTGCTTCGCCCCGTCGGATCGGTGGTGGTTGAGGGGCCGGGCCAGCTCGAGGAGGACATCCTCGGGGACGGGCGCCGGCCCGGGGGTCATCAGGCGGGGCTTGCGCATCGGGCGGTCAACCGTTCCGGGCGGCGAAGTCGGCCATGAGGGTTGCGAGCGTCCGGCAGGCTTCCTCGCCCATCGCGTTGTAGATCGAGGCCCGGATGCCGCCGACCGATCGGTGACCGGCAAGGCCGACCATGTTGGCCTTCTGGGCCTCGGCCAGGAACGCCTTCTCGCGGGCCTCGTCGGGCAGGCGGAACGTGACGTTCATCTGGGATCGCGAACCGGCCTCGGCGTGCCCCTTGTAGAACCCGCCGCTGGCGTCGATGGCGTTGTAGAGGAGCTCGGCCTTGCGTGCATTCCGCTCGCCCATCGCCGCGACGCCGCCCAGCTTGTCGATCCACTGGAGGACCAGGTCGACGACGTACACGCCGAAGCTGGGCGGGGTGTTGTACAACGAGTTGTTCTTGGCATGGGTCGCGTAGCGGAGCATGGTCGGCAGGCCCTTGTTGGCCCGATCGATCCATTCCTGGCGGATCAGGACGATCGCGACGCCGGAGGGTCCCAGGTTCTTCTGGGCGCCTGCGTAGATCATGGCGAACTTGCCGGCGTCGATCGGCCGGGACAGGATGTCGCTGCTCATGTCGCCCACCAGCGGGGCGTGGCCGAGGTCGGGGAATTCGGCGAACTGCACGCCCTGGATCGTCTCGTTGGACGTCAGGTGGATGTAGGCGGGATTGTCGCTGAGGCGGACCTCGTCGGCCCGGGGCGTCCGCTTAAAGCCGCCCTCCTGGGTCGACGCCGCCAGGTGGGCGTGGCCCAGGATCTTGCACTCGTCGATCGCCTTCTCGCCCCAGGAGCCGTTGACGACGTAATCGGCCGTGCCGCCGGGCGGCAGGAAATTCATCGGCAGCATCGCGAACTGGGTCGAGGCACCCCCCTGGACGAACAGGACTCGGTAGCCGTCGCCCACGCCGATGAGCCGCTTGAAGTTGGCCTCGGCCCGGGAGTTGATCTCCTCGTACTCCTTCGAGCGGTGGCTCATCTCCATGATCGACATGCCGCGGCCGTGGTAGTCGAGCAGTTCGGCCTGGACCTGCTCGAGCACGTCGCGGGGGAGCATCGAGGGGCCGGCGTTGAAATTCAAGGCGGTGGTCATGGCGGGGTTCCTGCGGGGGAGGGATCGCGGCCGTAGACCGCGCCCGTATCGAAGACGGGGGTGCCAACAATTTCGAGGCGGTCGCCTTCGAGCCGCCGGAAGAAGCACGACCGATAGCCCTCGTGGCAGGCGCCGCCCACCTGGCGGGCCCGGATCAGGAGGACGTCGGCGTCGCAATCGACGCGGATCGATTCGACGTGCTGGACATGGCCCGAAGTCCCCCCCTTGTGCCAGCGGGACCGCCTCGACCGGGAATAGAAATGGGTCTGACCGGTCTTGAGCGTGTCGCGGAGCGAGTCCCGGTCCATCCAGGCCATCATCAGGACCTCGCCATTCTCGGCGTCCTGGACGATGGCCGGGATCAAACCGTCCCTGTCCCAGCGAAGAGTGTCCATCCAGTCGGTCTCGGGAGCCACGCCAGGTCCTCAAGGGGAGGATAGACGATTTCGGGGCGTTCGGGGTTCAATCCGAATCGTCGTGGATGCCGTCGCGGAGGGAAGCGAGGATCGCTTCGGAGCGGGCCCGATCCTCGGGGCTATCGGCCAGGTCCCTCGCCCTTTCGGCGATCGCATAGGCCGCCTCGGGCAGGCCCAGCAGCCGCAACGATTCGGCCGCTTCCAGGGCCCGTTCGGCATCGGGGTCGAGGTCGATCGCGTCCGAATAGGCCCGCGCGGCCCCCTCGGCGTCGCCCATCCCGCCCAGCACCTCGGCCCGCCAGGTGGCATACGACGCGCGCCGGTCGGGGTCGGCTTCTTCGGCCCGTTCGAGCCATCGGAGGGCGGCCGATTCGTCCCCCTGCGCCAGGGACCGGCGGACCCCGGCGGCGACCAGTTTGGGAAGGGCCCGGGCGGCGAAGCCGATCGCCTTCGGGCCCCGGTCGAAGAGGGCCTCGGCGATCTTCCGGGTGATCGCGTCGTCGCCCAGGCCGGCGGCCGAAGCGGCGGCCTCGGCCAGCGACGGGTCGTCGAGCCCGGACGGGTCGAGGGCCGCCAGTTCGGGGAGGCCGGCGCACGATCGGTCGGCCACTTCCGGGGCGGGTTCGTCGGCCCCGATCGGCAGCCCCAGGCGCCTGCGGAGGCGGGCGAAGGGGTAACCGCCGTAGAGTTCCGAGGTCGAAGTCCGTTCGCCGAGTTGCTCGCGGACCCGGACGACCGCCGAGAGCATGGCCATCGCCTCGGGATCGCCTTCCGCGGCCTTCCGGGCGGCCTGGATCGGGGAAGCTCCGTCGAGCCCGTGGCGGGGCCAGTGGATCCAGCCGTCTTCGAGGCGGTGCTCGGCCGCCTCGCGGGTCAGGCGACGTCGGTCGTTGAGGTCGAGGCCCGGGGGCAGGCGGAAGGTCCAGAGGCCGGCGTCCAGCAACGGCAGGGGGAGCGGCGTGGCGGTCCGGTCCCCCCTTTCCCGATGGGGCCCCAGGCGATCGATCGCCTCCTCCAGCAGGACCGGGTCGGGGCTCGACAGGCGGAGCTGGCCGGGGGTCTCGACCCAGGTGGCCAGGACCCGGGGGAGGTCCTCGGCCTGCAGTTCGACCTCGGGAGCGGGGAAGTCGCGATCGAGCCACTCGAAGACCCGCGCCGCCCCGGCGGGGGCGTCCGCGCTGAGGGAGACGGGGCGGAGGATCTTGCCGCCCCTCGGGGCCGTCTCGCCCGGCCCGAGCGGGAGGGTCCAGGCGTGGCTGAGGTCGTCGGCCTCGGGCTCGGCCCCCGCGCCGGCGCGGAGGATCTCCGCCAGGGCCCAGGCCTCGGCGGCGGCGTCGGGCTGGGCACGGGCCGACCGGGCGACGAGCTGGCGAAGTTCGCGAAGGGCCGGCAAATTCCGGCCGAGCCAGGCGAGGCAGAGGGCCCGGTTGAAGCGCGCCTCGTGGTCGTCGGCGTCCGAATCGACGAGGTCGCGGAACGCGGCCGAGGCGCGTTCGAGGTCTCCCAGGTCGCCTCGGCGGAGGGCTTGATCCCAGCGGAGTCGCCGGCCCTCGCCCGAGGGGGGGCGGAGCCGCCATTCCTTGCGGGCGGCTTCGGGCAGCTCGGGGGATGTTTGCAACGTGTCCAGGGCCCGCGTGGCGGCGGGATCGCCCGGCGAGAGCCGCAGCGCATGCTGCCAGCAGGCCCGCGCGGCGATCGGCCGTTCGCGGCGGAGGTGGTCCCAGCCGCGATGGACGAGTTCGAGGGCCTCCTCGTGATCGGTCAACGCTAGCGCCCGGTGATGATGAGCTTGGAGGGCGGGGAGTCGGGCCGCCCCGGGTCGGCCGGCGGCGGGTTGCCGGAGCCGGGCGTCCAGATCGACGAACCGCCCCGGCTGGCCGCTTCCTTGTCCGGGGTCCAGATCCCGCCGGAGGCCTCGGCGACGCCCAGCCGGCCGCTGGCGGTGGTGATTCGGGGGCCGTACCGCTCGATCAGGGCCTGCAAGGGCCGCGGGTCGAGGAGCATGCCGCGCCTCGATTCGGGGTCGGGCACCATGCGGAGCAGGCCGAGTTCGACGAGCAAGCCCATGATCTGCTCGTTCGCGGCGGGGTTCTCGCGGTAGCGGTCGAGCAGCACGACGAGGTCGGGCACCCATCGCTCGGGCGGGGTCGATTCGACGGCGATCCGCAGGTCGAGCAGGTCCCAGCCCGGGGCGTGGGCGGCCTTCCGGGAGGGATCTTCGCCTTCTCGCCCCTCGCGGGCGAACTCCCGGGCCCTGTCGAAATCGCGGCGACTGACGGCGATCATCGCGAGGTCGCCGAAGAGGGCGACCCGGTCCACCCCCCGCGCTTCTCCGTCGGAGGCCAGGGCCGGCCGGCGGGCGATCTCCAGGGCGGCCCGCTCCAGGGCCAGGGCCAGGCGGAAGGCCCGGGACCGCCGGTACGCCAGGGCAAGGCGGTCGTCGTCGAGGCGGTCGAACGGGAGGGTGTGGAGCCGGCCCATGGCGACCCCGAGGACGTCCACCGTGGACGGGTCGATCTCGGGCTCGGGCGGGATCCCCAGCTCCCCCCGGACGGCCGCCACGATCGAGGGGCCGTCCATCGCGGTCCGGTCGTATTCGATGAGGTCCAGGGCGGCCCGCAGCGGGACGGTAGCGTCGCCGTCCCGGGCGGCCTGCTCGGGGGTCCGGCCGTCCAGGTACGGCATCGGGGTCTTCGCCCAGACCTCGCGGAGGATCCGGGGCAGGTCCTCGCGGATCAAGCGGAGCACGACCTGGGGGTCGAGGCCCTTGGGGATGGCCCAGCGCTCGTCGATCCGGTAGAGCGATCGCGAGACCTTGCCGACCCGCTTGGTCTTGGGGTGGGCGGGGGGGATCGCCGGGCCGGCGAGCTGGGTGAAGCGATCGCCCAGGGCGTCGAGGCCGCCGTCATCGACCCCCTGCAGCGTCACCTTGTCGGGGGAAATGCTGACCTCGGCGACGACCCGGGGCATGTCGCCGGGCGTACGGACCGCGTCGGCCTCGATCCGGGGGCGGTCGAGCAGCCAGTAGCGGTCGACCGTGGCGGACTGGGGGTCGTCCGGGTCGATCGGTTCCGCGCCGACCACCAGGCATTTCGGGTCGGCATCGAGGTTGGCCAGGAGCCGGGCCCGGTCCCGGATCGGCCAGGTGAGCTGCATCGCGTCGAGCTGATCTTCCTCCGAGGCCGGAGCGATGAGCTGGCGGAGGGCCTCCAGTTCGACGGCGTCCTCGCGGTCGGGAGAGGCGGCTATGTACCGGCCCAGCGCGTCGGCGGCGCCGTCCTCGTCGGCCAGCCAGAGCCGGCAGAGGGCCAGGTTCCGATCGGCCTCGGGGGGGCCGCCGTCGCCGGCGAGCGCCGAGAATGCGGCGGCGGCCGAGGCCCAGAGGCCGCCCTCGGCCCATCCCAGGGCCTCGCGGAATCGGGCGTCGCGTTCGGGGTCGAGCCCTTCCGGCGGGGGGGAGAGGCGGTAGGCCGCGCGGAGCCAGGGGGAGACTTCCGGGTCGCTCTCCAGGCGGTCGGCGACGGTCGAGAGCATCGGATCCCCCTCGGGATCCATCGCGTCGCAGAGGTGCAGGTGCGCGATGGCGGCGGGGGTGTGGTCGAGTCGCGCCAGGGTGACGCCGACCATCTGGAACATCGGGGCCATCGCCCGACGATGCTCGGGCGGGATGCCGGAGAGGGCCTGCTGGAGTTGCCCGGCCGCGGCCACGCGGGCCTTCGGTCATCAGCACGGCGGCGGATCAGGAGGGCCTGGACGCCGAGGTGGTTCGGGTTCTTGGCCGCGACCGGTTCCAGGACCGCGAGCGATTCGCCGGCGCGATCTTCCTCGATCAGGAGCATCGCCTTGCGGACCGACAGCCAGGGGTTGGCCGGCGCTTGCGGAGGCCTTCATCGAGGGCTTTGAGCGCGGCGTCGATCTGGCCGCCTTCGTAGAGCCGCTGCGCCTTGTCGGCGTACGACTCGATCTTCTGGCAGCACCACTTGAACTTCTCGCCGCTGCCGCAGGGGCAGGGGGAGTACGGCTCGACTGCGGCCATCGCGCGCGATCCTCAAGCACAACCGGGGGCGGCCGCCGACGGGCGGCGAGCAGGAACGTCCCAGCCTACCCGACGGCAACCGGCCGAGTCCAGCGCGGCCGGTCGCCGGGGGGCCCGTCAGATGGTGTTGCCGGCCTTCCACCAACGCCATCGGAACGCCAGGTAGGTCAGCGCGAAGCAGGCGAGGCTGAGCACGGGTGCGACGATCAGGAAGGCCGCCCAGAGCGGGACGCCCAGGCCGGGGAGCATGATGGTGGGCGTGGCCCGCCCGTCGGTCATGCCGAAGAAGCCCTCGCCCATGCTCGGCACCGGGACGCTGAATGCGGCCGAGAACGGGCTGGTGACGCCCAGGGCGGTGAGCTGGGCCTCGCTGATGTCGGGGGCGGTCAGGCGGAGGTAACGCGACAGGCCGACCGGGCCGGCGAAGAGCAGCAGGAGGGCGAGGTAGGTCAGCACCAGGGCGGCCGCCGTACGCCGGGCCAGGGCCGAGCAGAGCAGGCCGACGGAGGTCGTGACCAGGCAGGTGGCCACGATGATCGCCAGGAAGATGAACAGGCCCCAGAACAGGTTGCGGAGGTCGGGCATCAGGGCGTAGGCCAGCAGCAGCTGCTCGGTCAGCAGCAGGGTCAGCACGGTGGAGACCCGCAGGGCCGCGATCAGCTTGGCCCAGACGATCCGGCCGGGGGTGAGCAGGGTGGTCAGGAGCAAGCCCAGGGTCTTCCGCTCGCGCTCGCCGGTGATCGACCCGGCCGAGAAGACCGGCCCGACCAGCAGGTTGAACACCAGGACATAACCCACGTAGTAGCCGGCGTTGCCGGGCTTCCAGAACAGCAGGATCGCCATCAGGAAGATCGACAGGAACATGCTCACCTGGATGACCAGGCGGAGCATCAAGGTCCCCTGGCTGAAGATCTCGCTCCTCAGCTCCTTGTCGAGCACCGGGTTGATGCCGTCGGGCATCAGGTCGGCCCGCTTGGCGGGCGCGAACAGCTTGTCGGGGAAGAGGTCGCGGTCGATGACGACGCCCACGGCGTACTTCATCTCCTCCTCCTCGTCGACGACCTCCTTCCCCTCGCTGCCGACGTCGGGCGGGTAGAGCAGCCGGCGGTTGATGACGACCGCGACGACCGTCCAGATCGCCAGGCACCAGGGGGGCAGGAGCGCGATCGTGACGAAGTCGCGGAGCACCTGCTGGTCGACGTTCGCCCCGGTGCTGGTCAGGTCGACCGACACCAGGGCCAGCGGCAGGATCGCCAGGTAGCTGACCACCAGCGAGGAACTCGTCCGACGGAAGAAGCTGGAGCACGCGACGCTGATCATGCCGAACGTGCCGGCGGCGAGGATCAGGATCAGGTAGGAACGGAGGATCTCCGAAAGCAGGATGCCGCCCAGCAGGAAGCAGAGGATCACCAGCGGGGCGCTCGACAGGATCAGGAGCACCAGGTAGCTCAGCGAGCTGAGCAGCTTGCCCACCAGGATCGTCATCGGCTCCAGCGGGCTGGCCAGCAGCATCTCGTAAGTCTTGCGCTCCTTCTCGCCGGTGATGCTGCCGGCGGCGAAGGTGGGGGCCATGAGGGACACCAGCAGGAACTGGCCGACGAAGAAGAGCTGGAAGAGCTGCTGCGCCCTCGCCGGCTGGACCCGGCGGGCGGCCCCCTCGCCCACCGGCCAGGCGAAGTAGACGAGCAAGCTGAGCGCCGCCACGTAGAGCAGTTGCAGCCAGAAGGCCCGCGCCGACCGCAGGTTCACCAGCAGCTCGCGGACCAGCACGGGGTTGTCGCGGACCAGGGGCATCGCCGGACCCTCTCGCTACCTCGACTAGTTGACGATCCCCTTGGTGATCATCATGAACACTTCTTCCAGGCTCAGCTCCTCCTCGGCGAACGATTGCACGGCGACCCCCCCGCCGACGAGCCGGCCCAGGAGGTGCGCCAGGTCATCGTCCTGGCCGTGGAATTCCGCGGTGATCGCCTGGTCGAAGACCTCCACCGATGCGGTGCCCTGCTGGCCGCGGATGAGCGAGGCGGCCTGCTCGGCCTGGCCCTCGGGCACGCGGACGCGGAGCACGCGGTGTGCCCGCAACCGCCGCTGGATGTCCTGAATACCGCCGGCCGCCAGCAGCTTGCCCCGCTCGATGATGCCGATCGACGTGCAGAAATCGGCCAGCTCGGACAGGATGTGGCTCGACACCAGGATCGTCTTGCCCATGCCCTTCAGCTCGCTGAGAAGGGCCTTCATCTCCATCCGGGCGCGGGGGTCCAGGCCCGAAGCCGGCTCGTCGAGGATCAGGACGGGCGGGTCGTGGACCAGCGTCTTGGCCAGGCAGAGCCTCTGCTTCATCCCCTTGGACAGGCCGTTGACGTAGTCGTCTCGCTTGTGGGTCAGGTCGAGCAGCTCCAGGACTTGGCCGATGATCTGCCGGCGGCTGGCCTGGGGGATCTCGTAGGCGACGGCGAAGAAATCCAGGAACTCCCAGACCTTCATCCCGTCATAGACGCCGAAGTCGTCGGGCATGAAGCCGATCGCCCGGCGGACAGCCATCGGCTCGGTCACGACCGAATGGCCGCAGATCCGCCCCTCGCCCGAGGTGGGGCGCAGCAGGGTGGCCAGGAACCGGATGGTGGTGCTCTTGCCGGCGCCGTTGGGGCCGATGAAGCCGAAGATCTCGCCCTTGCCGATCGAGAACGTGAGGTTGTCCACCGCCACGAAGTCGCCGTACCGCTTGGTGAAGTGCATCACCTCGATCATGACGGGAAGCTCTCCGGGGGCGTTTTGGCCTCGATCTGAGCGAGGTCGCCGTTGGGTTAGGGCTTGGAGACGGGGAACCTGGCCACCATGCATCCAGGACCTGTTCCAGGGCGATCGGGGCATTCCGGTTATACACGCGCAGGCCCGGGTCGGGGGGCGGGCCGTACGCGAGGTGGGCCAGCACCAGGGTGACGCCCCGGTGGCGATCGACCGTCGGCCGGATCGCCTGGCCGGGCCAGGGTTCGCGGGCCCAGGCGACCAGGCGGACCTCGCGCAGGTCTTCGGGCCGCTCCCATCGGTACATCTCCAGCTTGTGCAGGAGACCCCCGACGGCGGCCCAGCCGTCGATCGAATCGGCCCGATCCTGCTCGTCGAAGGGCTTCGCCTGGGACGCGTCGGGCCACGGCAGGTTGTCGCCCGGTTTGATCGTGCCCAGGGCCCAGCGGATCCCCCGGGCCCCGTCGATCAGGGCGGCGTCGTGCAACTCCAGCTCGGTCAGGTTGAGGATCCGCCGGCCCGCATCGTCGTCGCGGAGTTCGATCCGGCCCCCCAGCGACACCTGCTGCTCGGCCCGGTACATCGACAGGCTGCGGGGCTGCACCTGCAACCCGCTCAGCTCCGGCACCGGCGAGCTGCTCCAGGTCGATTGTTCGAGCTCCTGCCCGCGGACGACCACGTCGGACCGCATCGGCAGGGCCAGGGCGGTGGGGTCGGCGGGGTAGCTCAGGTCGTAGCGGACTCGGCCGGTCGAGTAGAGCGCCGAGAATCGGCTGAGGTGGGCCCGATTGTAGCCCCCCTGGATCTCGAGCAGGTCGACCTCGTCGCAGGCCGAGTCGAAGCCCAGGTCGTAGGCGGCGGCCCGCTCGACCGCCACGGCGAAGCCGATCGCCAGCACGGGGGCGATCACCCAGGCCCACTCGCGGCGGCGGAGGACGTAGCGGGAGAGCAGGTAATTGAGCGGCACCAGGGCCGCGATGTAGCAGAGGATCACCTTGAGCACGAAGTTCGATTCGGGGATCGAGATGCCCGAAGCGTCGTCGAGGGCCTGTCGGATCGCGGATGGAGCCTCGGCCGAATCGAGCCAGGCGGCGACCGGCTGCGGCGGCGACGGCTCGCCGTCGGCCGAAAGGCTATTATTCCGGTTCCTCGTCCCCTGCTGCGGCTCGGTACCGGATGCGCCGCCCGGGGCGCCCAGGTCACGCCCTGCGTAGCGCACCCAGGTCAACTCGGGGCCGGAGAGGAAACGACGCCGGTTGCCGTCGAGGGTCTCGTCGGGCCGTCGCAGGACCAGCCGGCGGACCATCGTATCGAGCCCGCGCCAGGCGGCGAAGGCGGGGTCGGTCGGCCGGACCGCCAGGATCATGATCCGGCCCCGCCCGACCCGGTTCTCGACGGCCAGAGGCCGACCGTCGGATTCCGAAAGGGGGATGACGGTCGCCCCCGGCCGGGGCCGGAGCCCTTCCAGGTAGACGGGCCGCTCCTTCACCGGCGCGAGGATGTCGCGGGCCTGGGCGGGGTCCGGGAGGTTCGGGGCGGCTTGATCGCCGAGGGGTTCCTCCTCCTGGAACGGCGTGCGGACCTGCGGCGGGGCGGGGTAGGCGGCCGCCACCGGGAGCAGGTCTTCCCGGGTGAGCAACGAGTTCTCGGCCGACGGGTCGGCCGGCAGGAACGGGCCGAGGAAGCTGTCCTGCAGTTCCTGCAAATTCGACGCGGCGCCGGCGATCACGACGAGCTGGCCGCCCCAGGTGGAGCCAGTCGAGCATCGCCTGCTGCTGCGCCGACGTCAGGCCGTCGGGCGACTGGCCGTCCCAGACGATATGGCTGATGGTGGTCCAGGTGAGAGGGTGGGGCGAGAGCGAAGGCCGGTCGGGGGTCTGCGTCACGACCGTCCGGTAATAGCGATAGCGGCTCGCCCACCTGGATGCCCATGTCGTCGCCCACATGCCGGAACGCCTGGAATTTCTGTCCCCAGGTGACATAATTGGGCCCTTCCTTGCCGATCAGGGGATCAGCATCTGGTGTGGCTCGAGGGCGAGCAGGTTGGCCTCGGTGCCGGCGTCGGACCGGATCGCGTCGGGCCGGCCCAGGTCGAGGTTGATCGTCTTGGCGTAGGTCGGCAGCATCGCCTGCAGGCTCAGGCGTGCCTGCTGGCCCTTCACCAGGCGGGCGTCGCGGCGATAGGTGACCGCGTGGGGCATTTCGAAGAGGGGTACGGGGGCCGTCTGGATGAACCCCTCGTAGTCGAAATGATTGGCCTTCATTTCGAGCGACAGCGTGCTCCAGTGGTGCGGCTTGACGTAGGGGAGCACGTCGAAGGGAAGGACCTGGAGGCGATAAAACTCGAACGGCGGCTTCACGGACTCCCGGCCCTTCCGTTTCGCGGCGTCGGGCTCGGTCAGGGCCTTGAGTTTGCTCCGGGCCGAATCGGTCTTCTCGTCGGGCAGGCCCTGGAGATCGTCCGGGATTTGCCGGGCCGGCGCGGACGTCGTGACCGCCAGTAGTGCGATCACCGCCGCGATCCATCCCCACGAACGCCCGACCTGCATGGGCCGCGCCTCCCCCGCCGACAACCCGGGACCGTCCCGCCGGGGACTAGTGTAATGGGCCGACCGTGGGGACCGGAAGGGGCTGGCTCCGAACGAAATCGGAGGGACTGACGGGTTGGCATTGACCGGATGGTTGCATCCGCTATGTTTCGCGCCGCTCGCTGTGATGGCTGAACACCGGAAGGAGACTCGTCATGAAGCGGCAAGCGTGGGCCTTCGCGGCCTTGATGGTGATGCTGGGTGCCCCGGCATGGGCACAGGAAGCCGTGGATAGGAAGGCCGATCGCCTGGTCCAACGGACCTATCCGGTTGGCGACCTGGTCCTGACGCCCAAGCAACGGGCGGCACCGACTCCCAAACCCGCGAATGTCATGGTCATCGCGCCCGAACTGGCTCCCAATTACAGGCCTTTGGTCGATTTGCTCACATAATCCGTCGCGCCCGAAATCTGGACGAAGAATGAAGGCAAGGATGGCCGGGTCGGTCGGATTATCCCTTATATCCTCAACAATAGCCTGATCATCCGGGCGACCCCGAGGTGCATGAGCAAGTCGTGGACTGGCTTGAGCAAGTCCGCGAATTGCCGGCAATTCGCGGGGAGAAGGGGAAGTTCGGGATGGCCATGCGGGCCGTCTCATCCCGACCCCATCGACAATGGCACTTTCGCCCAACTCTCGGAATTGGCGGAGTCCATCTTGAATCCGTTCCAGGAAATTCGCCGTTTGCGGAGCGAGATGCTGGAGACCATGGACAGGGGGAAGATCGCCCGGTCACCCCTCACCGAGGCATCGGTCCCGTCGATCACGGGGTCCCGAAGAACGAACCATACCGTTCCTGGCCGCCCGGATGCCGGCGTGCATCGCCTGATGGTCGAACGCTAGTACGAACATCCGGCATCCCCAGTCGGCCATTCGCCTGGCGTATTCGGGGCCCCTGGGCACGATCCCCCAGGGCTTGCCCGCCTTTTCGCAGGCTTTCGCGATGCCCTGGATCGTCTCCAGGCATCGCGGATTCTCGAAGTCGCCGGGCACCCCCAGCACCTGGCTGATGTCGGCCGGGCCGACGAACAGCAGGTCGACGTCGGGCACCGCCGCGATCTCGGCGGCCGAGGCGATTGCCGAGGCCGTCTCGATCTGCACGCCGAGGAACGTCTCGGCGTTGGCCCGGCGGACGTAATCCCCCAGCGGCTCGAGGCCGAAACCGCCGTCGCGATTGCCTCCATTCATGCCGCGTTCGCCGCGGGGCCAGAACTTGGCCCAGCGGACGGCCTGCTCGACGTCTTCAGGCCCCTTCATCATGCTGAACATCAGGCCGTGGGAGCCGGCTTCGAGGGTCCGCATCACGGTCGCGTAGTCGGTTGGCGGCATCCTCACGAAGTGGTCGAGGCCGGAGGCATTGGCGGCGAGCGTCGCCAAGGCGATCTCGGCCATCGTCAGGCCGGAGTGCTCGGCGTCGAGCCAGAGGCCGTCGAACTCGCCGTGGCGGCCGATGATCTCGATCAGCTTGGGCGAGAAAAGCTGGCCGACTCCGAACAGGCGGACCGTCCCGCCCTCGGCGAGCTTCTTCTTGATCGTGGGCATCCCTTCGGCTCCGACCCGGCGAACTTGAGGAAATCGGCGCGGGATCCGGCCGATCGTGGCGATTGTAATGGCTGTATCGGGCCGTGGCGATGGCGGGGCCTGGAAGGTGTCGCCGGGGCCATCGGCAATCGTTAAGGTATCGGATATGCAACCAGGGCCCCGCAGGGAGGAGCGGCCCCGCCGGTGGCCGGCCGGCCGAACTCCCCTTCCTCCTACCCGCGAGGCTTGAGCTGATGACCGAAGGGTTCCGATTCGAGCCGCAAAGCCGCGGCCACTCGACTCCTAACCTCGATCTGCGCTTCGCCTTCTGGGCCGCCGCCTGGCGCATTACCCTGGGCGTGTTCCTGGTCCGCGAGGCGCTCTTCTTCTGGAAATCGCTCCGATCCCCGCGGGGAATCTCGGCCGGCCTGGCCCGCGCTTTCTTCAAAGTTCCGGAATCGTTGTTCGTCGCGGCCGCTGCGGGCCTCGGCGCCGCGTTGTTGCTCTGGCTCTTCGTGCGGCTGCTCACCGAGCCCCGGATCCGTCGATGGTTGACGCCCCGGGGGGAGAACTCGTTCGCCACACCTTATGCCTTCCGGCTGTCGCCCGGCGAGCGGGCCGAGGCCGAGTGGCCGGCGCGTCGTTGGGTGGGGGGCCGATCGTGGCGGGCCGGCGTGCTAGTGCTCACCGACCGTGCGCTGGTTCTTCCCTCACGCCTGGGATGGCGAGCCCTGGTCGGTCGCCCGCGACCACGCCTGCCCGAATTCGTGGGCAGCTCGCCCCGCCTCGGCGGCTTTCCTGGGGCTATGTCTCCGGCCTGCCCGATCGCCTGGCCTATCGACGCGGCTTCGAGGCCGAGACGTTCGCCCTGCTCGACCCCGAATCCGTCCTGAGGGCCGCCCGGCATCGGAATCCCACTTCGAGGCGATCCCCAGGCCAATCCTGGAAGGGGCCTTTCGTGAGCGTTTCCCGAGTCGTCATCACCGACTATCTCCAGGAATCGACGGTCGAGACGCCGATCCTGGCCGAATACGCCCACCATCACCCTGGCCCGCGCTCCACCGAGGCCGAACTCGCCCCGCACCTGGCCGACGCCGATATCCTGATCGTCTTCCACGACATCCCCGCCTCGGCCCGGCCACGATGGACGCCGCCCGCCGGTGTCGTGGGATCGTCCGCGCCGGTGTCGGTTACAACAACGTGGACATCCGCGAAGCCGGCCGTCGCGGAATCGTCGTCTGCAACGTGCCCGACTACGGCACCGAGGAAGTGGCCGACCACGCCCTGATGTACTACCAGCGGCGGCCCGACGCCTCGTGGCTTGCCACGAATCGATCGGAAGGTGAATGGGGCCCGGGACGATCCTGGGGCCCCGAGGCTGCGGGGCAAAACCCTGGGGATCGTCGGCTGCGGCCAGGTCGGATCCGCCATGGCCCACGCACGGCAAGGCCCTGGGACTGGACGTAATCCTTCTACGACCCCTATCAGCCCGACAAGTCGACAAGGCCCTGGGGATCCGACGCACAGCCACCCTCCACGAATTGCTCGCCCAGGCCGAGTTCGTCAGCTTGCATTGCTACCTCGACGAAAACTCCCACCACCTGATGAACGAGGCCGCCTTCCGAGCCCTGAAGCCGGGCGTGCCCTGTCGGCAAAGCGGGGTCGATGTCGGCAAGCCCTTCACCGTGCTTCGGGTGGAATCGCTCGTGGCGGGCGCGGACATCGTCCAGGAGGGCGCTCTTGCAGGCGGATGCATCCGGCGGTCACCTTGACGCAGCACGTCGCGTATTATGCCGCGGAAGGTTACGAGGAGATGCGGCGGAAGGCCGCAACGGAGCCCGCCGCCTGCTGGTGGGCGAGCCGCCCCGGAACGTGGTGAACCGGGAGTTCCTGAGGACGTAGCATCAAGGGAGGGGGGCCGATGGCCGTCGAGATGACCACCGTCGGCTCGATCCTCACCCGGACGACCGGCTTTTTGGCCACCGTCTGCTCGCATTCGCTCCAACCCTACCGGGGATGCGCCTTCGGCCGATCGCTCTGCGGGGTCGGCTGTTATGTGCAGCACAGCCTGCACATCACCAAGGGGCGTCCCTGGGGATCGTTCCTGGAGGCCCGCTCCAACGCGGCCGAATCGTACCGAGCTTCGGCCGATCGCGAGCGTCGCTGGGCCCGCCAGTCCCGGGGCGAGTTCGTCATTTTCCTGTCGAGCGCCACCGATCCGTTCCCGCCCCAGGAAGTCCGCCTGGGGATCACCCGGGGCGTGCTTGAGGCGATGAACGACAACCCGCCCGACGGCCTGATCGTCCAGACCCATTCGGATCGGGTCGCCGACCATCGCGAGATCCTCGGAGGCCTCGCCGAGCAATGCCAGGTCCGCGTCCACCTCTCGATCGAGACCGACCGCGACAACCTCCCCGGCTTGCCCCCCCATCCGACTCCGATCGCCGCCCGGTTCGAGGCCGCCCAGGCCCTGAAAGCGGCCGGGATCCGGGTGGTCATCACCGTCTCGCCGCTGCTGCCGATCGCCGACCCCGATGCCTTCTTCGCCCGGATCGCCGAATCGGCCGACGCCGTGGTCCTCGACCACTTCATCGGCGGCGACGGCAGCCCGAACGGATCCAGGACGCTCCGAACCGCCCTGCCGAAGGCGATGGAAGCGGCCGAGCCGGGTTCGACCGCGCTCGATTATCGGGACCGGATGGCGGCGGTCGCCGCGAGGCATCTGCCCGGTCGGGTGGGCCTGAATATCGACGGTTTCGCCGGCCGGGGATGGTTCTGAGTTTCTTTTGAATCTGCGTTCATGGTTGGGCGTCAAAATAATGTCGCGGCCCATCCGAAAAAGAAATCGGATGGACGCGAACCTGTCGGTATCGGAAACTGTCCATGCCCGCAGACCGAGCCAACCCTCGCAAGGTGGGCCCGGTCGGACCCCACCCGGGCCGGGGACGGCCCGAGATCCCGCGGGATTCAGGACTCCGAGACTCGTTCCCTTGGAGGCTCCCCGGTCTTTGCGGCGGCTTTTTCCGCCGCGATGCCTTGAGTCACCCCCCAGAAACCGCCCATCTTTCGGCGGATGCGAGGGTAAGGCCATGTTGAACCGCACGCTGTCGGCCGCCAATTCCAGCCGCAACCTCCGTGCTCGGTCGATCGCCCGCCTGGCGAACGACCTCAACGTGGCCGTGCCGACCTCGACCATCCGCGACGCCCATCCTCAGGGCGAATGCATGTCCGTGCGTGCCGGCAAGGCCGGCTCCGGATTACTCCCCAGGCCCATGCCGGGGACCAAATCCAAGCCGAGCTATCCGGGTTCGTCCCTCGACCCGTGGTCGCCCCAAATTCCGGGGCAAGTCCAGGGGTCGCAAGGCAGTCCGCTCCGAGCGGAGGCACCGCCTGCCTGGCGAGAAGTCGTCGAGACATCGCCAGGCGGTTCGGATCGACGCCATGCCCTAACGCATGCGTTCGATTCGGCCCCCGACGGAAAGGAATGCCTTGAAGCCAGCAGGCCCCGGTTTAACCGGGCCGCGCCGGCCGGATGAACGCCGCCTTGCTGACTCGACACGACGCCGTCTGACCCGAACCGGGCGCCGGGATTCCAACCCGGCCCGATTCGGTCCGACTCGCGGAGCCGAGCGGTAGGTCGGCCCGTGCGGAACCGATGGCCCCCAACGGGGCGAGAGGGCCGCGCACCCGACGTACACCGTTTGGATCCCCGCGGGATACCCCGCGATCGCGCCCCCGAACCGCCGAGCCTGGCGGGTGAGGGTCGGGCGATCACGCAGGCCCCGCGGCGCGATCCGGTGCACCGCCCGCCGGCCGTTTGGGGTTCCGACCCGAACCGGCCATGACCTGAGGAATGGGTTCCTTCACCATGTTCGCCACGCGTGTTTGCGACTCGACCCTGTCGCCGGCCCGGGAGGCCGGCTGGAGCGGTGTGGCCCTGCTGGTCGAGCGCGCCCAGCTCGGCGACCGGGAGGCGTTCGGCCAGCTCGTCGAGCAGTTCCAGCGGACCGTGTACTCGGACTGCATGGGCCGGCTCGGCAACCCGTCCGAGGCGGCCGAGCTGACCCAGGACGTCTTCCTCCACGTCCTGCGGCGGATCCACCAGCTCCGCGAACCCGAGCGGTTCGCCGGCTGGATCCGGCAGGTCGCCGTCCGCATGGCGATCAACCGGGCGACCCGAAAGGTCGCGCCGTCGAGCGTCGAGGATGAGGTCCTGGAAGGCGCCGGATCGCTCCGCCAGGATCCGCTCGATGAGCTGATCGCCCGCGAGCGGGCCGAGCGGCTCTGGGAGGGCCTGGGCCGGCTCAAGCCGCTCGATCGGGAGACCCTGGTGGCCTTCTACATCCAGGGCCAGTCCCTGATCGAGATGGCCGAGCGGCTGGAAACCCCCGTCGGCACGATCAAGCGTCGCCTCCACACCGCCCGGAAGCGGCTCGCCACCGTCCTCCGGGCCCAGCAGGACGGCGACGACTGGGCCGAAGGATCGGCCGAGGAGATCGAGGACGACGAGTTGCTCGTCTGTTCCTGAGTTCGACGGATAACGGAAAGAAATGCGAGCGGGTGGTCCTGGAACCGGACATCCCGGGGATCGGATCACTCGCTTGCGTTTCGTGCTGGCATCGAGATGGAGGTGACCGGGCCCCGTATGCCCCGGGCCGTTCGAGGCCGCCCACTTGACTCCGTCATCGCGTAGCCCGACATTCAAGTGCGGGTCCGTGGGCGGTCGGGCGGAGGGAGGGCCCCCGATGGGCATTTCCCGGCGATGGGCGTTGAAGGGCCTGATGGCCGCCTCGGCCGCGCCTTTGTTACGGCCGCGACGGGCCGAGGGCCTTGCCGTGTCGGCCGCCTCGAAGATCGACCGGGTCGAGCTCTTCCCCGTGGCCTATCCGGTCATCGGCCGGTTCAAGTTCTTCGAGGGGCCCGACGGCCGGCAAACGGGCCGAGCCTCGTTGCTCGTGAAGATCACCGATAGCGACGGCATCGTCGGCTGGGGCCAGAGCGTCCCCATCCCGCGATGGAGCTACGAGACGCTCGAAACCGTCGAATCCACGATGCGTCGCTACCTGGCCCCCGAACTGATCGGCCGCGATCCGTTCGATGGCGAGGGCATCGAAAACGCGATACATCGGGCCATCGCCCCGTCGTTCTCGACCGGCCAGCCGATCGCCAAGGCCGGGATCGACCTGGCCCTGTTCGACCTGACCGGCAAGCGGCTCAAACAATCGGCCGCCCAACGCTGGGGCAAGGCGGGCCGCGACCGGATCACGCTGAGCTGGACGCTCAACCCCCGGACACTCGACGAGGTCGAACCCCTGATCGAGCAGGGCCGCGCCCGCGGCTATCGCAATTTCAACATCAAGGTCGCGCCCGACCCCGTCTTCGATCTGGAACTCTGCCGGCGCGTGAAGGCCCTCGTCCCCGACGGATTCCTCTGGGCCGACGCCAACGGCGGCTACGACCTCGACACGGCGTTGAAGGTCGCCCCTGCGCTGGCCGACGCCGGCGCGGCCGTCCTGGAGCAGCCGCTGCCGGCCAATCGCCTGGGGGGGTATCGGAAGCTCCGCGAGCAAAAAGCCCTGCCGATCGTGATGGACGAGGGGATCGTCTCGCGGGTCGAACTCGAAGAATTCCACGCGATGGGCTTGCTCGACGGCGTGGCGATGAAGCCGGCGCGTTGCGGCGGCTTGACCGAAGCCCGTCGCCAGGTCGAATTCCTGAAGCAGCACAACTTGATGTTCCTGGGCAGCGGCCTGACCGATCCCGACATCGCCCTGGCCGCCGCGCTGGCCCTTTATGGGGCCTATCACCTGAATTACCCGGCCGCGCTCAACGGGCCGCAATTCCTCGGCGCCAGCCTTTTGAAGTCCCCGTTCACCGTCCTCGACGGCTCGATCGCCGTGCCCGATGGCCCCGGCCTCGGCGTGGAGATCGACGAGTCGCGGATCCCCGAACTCCTGGTGAAGCCGTCATGATCCGCCCGACCCTCTCCTCCGTGCTGGGATTGCTCGCGATCGGCTCCGCCTCGATCGCCGCCGACGGCCCCTGTCGGATACTGGTGGTTCCAGCCAGTGCCCGGCCCCTGTTCCTCAACGTGCCGGCCCCGTCGGGCGTCACCGAGGGGGCCTGGCAGCTGGTCGAGCAGGGGGGGGATGGTGCCCGCGTCGATGCCTCCTTGATGCCCCGGATCGGGGCCGATGGATCGGTCGTGGAAGGTTCCCAGAACTTGATCGCCACCATCCCCGCGGCCCAAACGAAGGAGATTCGTCGGTTCGCCCTGGAATCGGTTTCGAAGGGGCCGAACCCGGCCTTCCGGTTCGGCGAGATCTCCGATCGTTCGCTGGGCCTCTGGGACGGCGATCGGCCGATTTACGCCTACAACCACGGCATCATGAACAAAGAAGGCGTGCCAGCCGATCGGAACCGGGGCACCTACTTTCACCCGGTTTACGACCTCGACGGGGCCATCCTCACCGACGATTTCCCGAAGGACCACTACCACCATCGCGGCCTGTTCTGGGCCTGGCCGCACGTGGTGATCGGCGGCAAGGATTACGACCTCTGGACCCTGGGCGGGATCCGCCAGAAGTTCGACCGATGGCTGGCGCGGGAAGTCGGCCCCTCTTCGGCCGTCCTGGGGGTCGAGAATGGCTGGTACATCGGCGATCACCGCGCCGTCCGCGAACGGGTCTGGCTGGTCACCTATCCCGTCTCGGATGGGGTTCGGATCCTCGATTTTTCCTGCACCCTGGAGCCGATCGGCGAGCCGGCCACGCTCGACGGGGCCGAGGGTAAGAGCTACGGCGGGCTGAACCTCCGGTTCGCGCCGGGGACCGATCGGGTCATCACGACTCCGAAGGGGAACGGCCCCGGCGACCTCTTGATGACCCGGCTCGCCTGGGGCGACCTGAGCCAGGCCCCGGCCGAGGGCAAACCGGCCGGTGCTGCGATCTTCGTGGCCCGCGACCACCCCGATTATCCTCCCACCTGGCTAACCCGCCACTACGGCGTCCTCTGCGTCGGCTGGCCCGGCGTGACCCCCACAACGCTGGAGCCGGGCAAGCCGGTCACGCTCAAGTATCGAGTCGCCATCCATCGAGGATCGGCCGATGCCTCGATGCTGGAGGAACTCGACCGGGCCTACCAACAAGGAAATGAGATCGAGTGGGAAGGCCCCAGGGTCCTTGTCTACACCCGCAACTACACGCCCGACGGAAAGGGGTATGTTCACGCCAACATCGCCGATTCGGTCGCCGCCATTCGGAAGCTCGGCGAGGAGAACGGATTCGCCGTCGATCCTTCCGACGACCCGGGCGTGTTCACCCCCGAGAACCTCCGTCGCTACAAGGCGATCGTGTTCTCGAACAGCAACAACGAGGCGTTCGCCAGCGAGGCCCAGCGCCAGACGTTCCAGGGCTACATCAGGGCGGGCGGCGGCCTGGTCGGGATCCATTCGGCTTCCGGGTCGGAACGGTCGTGGCCCTATTTCTGGGGAGTGATGGGCGGCAAATTCCGCCGTCACCCGAAGCTCCAGAAGTTCTCGATCTCGGTGAAGGACGCCGAGCATCCCGCGACCCGGGGCCTCCCCGCCTCGTTCGACTGGGAAGACGAGTGCTATTTCCTCGAATTCCTCAACCCCGACATCCACCCGTTGCTGGTAACCGACCCCACCCGGCTGGATGACCCGGGGCGGTCGAAATTCCCGGGCGAACTGTTCGGCCATGCGTTACCGCTCGCCTGGACGCTCCAGGCCGACGGCGGGCGGACCTTCTATACGTCGCTCGGGCACAAGTCCGAACACTACAAGGACCCGAACTTCCTCCGGCACCTGCTGGGCGGCATCCGATGGGCGATGGGGCAGGCCGGACCGGCCGGCCCCTAACGCGGGAAATATGCCATGAATGCGCCTCGAATCGAACGACGCGAGTTGCTCCGGGGGCTCGCCGCCGCCTCGCTTGGCTTCCCGGCCATCGTGCCAGCGTCGGTCTTCGGCCAGGATCCCCCCAGCCGCCGGATCCAGGTAGGACAGCTCGGCTGCGGCCGGATCGGCCGGACGTCCGAGATCCCCGGCGTGCTCAGGCATCCCGAGATCGCGCGGTTCGTGGCGGTGTGCGACCTCGATGCGATCCGGCTCGAAGACGGCCGGAAGATGATCGAGGACGCCTCCAGCCGGCGTTCGGGCAAGCAGGGCGAGGCCCGCGTGAAAGCCTACCGCGATTACCGGGAGATGCTGGCCGACCCGTCGATCGACGCGATCTGCATCAGCACGCCCGACCACTGGCATGCCCAACCGGCGATGGAAGCGGCCCTGGCCGGCAAGGATATCTACCTGCAGAAGCCCGCTTCCTTGACGATCCGCGAAGGCCGGCAAATGGCCGACGTGATCCGGAAAACCGGGCGGATCTTGCAGATCGGCAGCCAGCAACGCTCCGGCCCGCAGTTCCGCCTGGCGTGCGAGCTGGTCCGCAATGGCCGGATCGGTAAGATTCAGACCATCGAGATCGGCCTTCCCGTCGATCCGTCGGGGCCCGACGAGCCTCGGATGCCGGTGCCGTCGAACCTCGATTACGACGCCTGGCTGGGATCCACTCCGGGAGTCTATTACACCGAGGCCCGCGTGCATCCCCAGTCGGCCGACCCCGCCCGGCGGTACGATCGGCCCGGATGGCTCCGTTGCGAGCAATTCGGCGCCGGCATGATCACGGGGTGGGGTGCCCACCACGTTGACATCGCCCACTGGGGTATGGGCCTGGAACACTCCGGGCCCGTCGAGGTGAAGGCCAGGGCCGAGTTCCCCCGCAAGGGCCTGTGGGACGTCCACGGGCCGTTCCGGGTCGAAGCGCTCTATTCCAACGGGGCCCGGCTGGTGATCAGCGATCAGCTGCCCAACGGCATCAAGTTCGTCGGCGAGGAGGGCTGGATCTGGGTCACGCGCGGCAACTATCCGGAGCCGGCCAACTCGAAGGCGACCGGGACGAATCGGCCCCTGGACGCGAGCGATCGACGGATCCTCGACGCTTCCCTGCCGAAGGACGCCGTGCGGCTCCACAACAGCCCGAAGAACGACCATCACCTCGACTGGCTGGTCAGCATCCGCGACCGCAAGCCGCCCGCGGCGCCCGCCGAGGACGGGCACCGCTCCTGCACCGCCTGCCTGCTCGGCCACGCCGCCATGAAGCTGGGCCGGACGCTCCGGTGGGATCCCGAAACCGAGTCGTTCCCCGGCGATGGTGAGGCCAATCGCGTCCGGGAACGGCCCCAGAGGAGCCCCTACGGGACCAACTCGGTCGTATCCTGAGCGTCCTCAGCCGGCTCTCAACCGGATTAGGCGAGCAGCAGTCGCGCGAGGTCCTGGGCCTGGGTACGCAGCTCGCGGACGGCGGTCGTCTCCCAGAGCGATTCCTTGCGGATCGGCCCGATCGCGAACAGTCGGTCGCTCGCCGGTCCGTCCACGGCGCCCGAGTCCAGCACGTCGAGCCCCAGGGCCAGGGGTCCCGGCCTCGCGATCCCCCGGGCGATGAGCGAGGCCAGCAGGGGCGGCCCGCCCCGGCGGAAGTCCTTCGAGGGCCCGGTGCAGTTGATGACCCGATCGGCCTCGACCTGGACGGTCCGATCCTCGCCTCGCGGGCGGATCCGGACCCCGATCCGGCCGTGGCTGGGTAT
The DNA here is from genome assembly GCA_046350035.1 of Isosphaeraceae bacterium. GTDB lineage: Bacteria > Planctomycetota > Planctomycetia > Isosphaerales > Isosphaeraceae > CALLYK01. Next base: position 76,410 of record JAXMBD010000025.1, read on the forward strand.
CAGGTCCAGGACGCGGCCGGCCGTCATTTGGAGCTGGCCCTGCCGCCGCCGGTTCTCCAGCAGATCCTCGATCTCGGGCGCGACGCGATGGCGGTGGACATCCCAACGCGGGGCCACGTGCCGCAGGAACCGGGCCCGCTCCGGCACGTCCATCGATTTCCAGAGGTTGGGGAGGTCGGGCCGAAGGGCGTCGATCACCGACCGCCAATCGCCCCCTTCCTCGCGGCAAACCGCGGCCTCCTGGCGGACGGAGCGGAGCAGGCCCCGGGCCGTGGACCGCTGCGCGGCCAGGTGGAAATGGGGCCGGGGGGCCACCGGCCGATGGCCGCACGGCAGCAGGCCGTGCCTCGAGACCGTGTGGATGGTCCCCAGGTGGCCCCGTTCGCACGCCTCCACGACCAGGTCGACGGCGGTCAGTCCGGAACCGATCAGGAGGATCGATTCCTCCGGCGACAGGCCGTCGAGCACGTCGGCGGCCCACGGATTGGCACGATAGCCGGGCAACTTCCCCGGCGCGGTCCCGCCGGGATCGGTCGGCAGCGGATTGCCGAGCGCCAGCACGGTGCGGTCGGCAACCAGGTGGCGTCCCGATCGGGTAGTCAACCGCAGCGGCCCCTCCGGCGTAACCGGTGCCATGTCCAGGACTTCGTCCCGGATCAGGTCGATGCGAGTCCCCGAGTCCCGCCCGACCTTCATCAGCAGGTCTTCGAGGTAATCCCCGTAGACGCGCCGGGGGGCGAACGTGCCGGCGTGAGCCTCGGGGTCGCGATCGCGGAGCCAGTCGAGGAAGTGGGAAGGCTGATCGGGCAACGCGCTCATCATGCCGGCCGCCACGTTCAGCAGGTGCCGATCGCACTTCGTCCCGTAGGCCAGGCCGCGGGCGAACCGCTCGGACTTCTCGAAGAGCGCGAGTCGGGGCCGCCTGGGGCCGCCGCGGGTGGCGAGGTGGACGGCGACCATCGCGCCGCTGAATCCCCCGCCGATGATGGCGATGACCGGTCCCGGATCGTTCGAACTCATGGCTGCACTCCTTTGCGGCTTCGGGCGGCACGTGCCAGCTTGGGGGCGGGCCGGGCCGATCCCAGGTCAACGATGACGGTCTTGGCAGGTTCGTGGATCAGCCGGTCGTGGCCGGCGAACGCGGTCTGGTCGAGGGTGTAATATCGCCAGGACGCCGGCGGCGGCGAGTAGACGTGCAGGGTGATCAGGTCTTGCCCTTCGGCTTCGAGGTTCCCCAGTTGATGGATCCCGCCGTCGCGGCATCCCAGCGTGGACCCGGCCGCCAGGCGGCGGGATCGCTCGGCGACCAGATGGCCGCTGCCGGTCCTGCGAAAACGGGTCTCGGTGGCGGTGCCGACGGCCACGCGGACCACGCAAGAGGACCGGGCATGGTCATGGATCGGGCTCATCTGCCCGCTCCGCCAGCAAAGCACGAGGGCCTCGAAGTGCTCGTTGCGGGCGATGCTGTTGCGGCGGTAGGCCCGCTCATCGAACGGAAATAGCCGGGCGAGCTCGCTCCAATCGAGCTCCATGGCCTTCATTTCGGCGAGCAATTCGGCGTAGGGGAGGACTTCGCCCCGCGAAAGCCAGCGGCGCAGAGCCTCCTCGAGCGGTCGGCATGCGTCCATATCGCCTCCCTGCATCCCAAGGCGTTCCCCGTTCCCCGGGGCGTTCTCGCGTCAGGCGCCTTGTAATATCGGCATGCGGGAGTGACGTCTACCCCACTTGATTGGTCAAGATTGCCGATTCAGGTCGAGAAATTCGCCAACGCGGGTCGGTCGCCCTCGTTTTCCAGGCGCGAGGCCAGCAGTTCGACGCTGATCGAAGAGAGCACCCGGAGCCAGGCTTCGTGGGCCCGGGTGAACGAGTCGCCGAGTTCCCGGGCGGCCGACGAGGCCGCCTTCATCGTGGGATCGCCCGGGCCGTCGATCGCCGAGACGACCTCGGCCAGCGTGATCGCGCGGCGGGCCGGGCGAGTTGATACCCGCCCTGTGACCCCCTGGCGCTTTCCACCAGGCCCGCGGCCTTGAGTTGGAGCAGGATCTGGACCAGGTACCGCCCCGAGATCCCATGGCATCCGGCGATCTCGCGGACCCGGCGGGGATCCTCACGCCCGGTCCGGGCCAGTTCGATCAAAGCCAGGCATGCGTATTCGGCCTTCGCGGAGATCCTCATCGGCCGCGCATCCGATCGGAAGGGGCGATCCTCGCGATATCCAGGGCCTCGCAACCTCGCGAGGCCGTCCCGATCAGTTGACGTGGACGCTCAACGCCCGATCGATCAGCGAAGGACGCATGACCGCGCACGCCTGTTCATAAGCGATCCTGTACAGGTCCATGGACCCGCAGGCGGGCGCCGGCAACGGCGCCGGCCAGGCCATGAAGCCGGCCGGGACGGCGGAAGTCGTTTCATCCGAGGCTTTTAGGAACGGGCCAAGGCGGTGGGCGTTCATGGCCAGGATCCCCTTGAGGGGTGAACAACGGTCGAATCTTCAGTTAGTCTATCGCGCCAGTGGGGATTAGTCAATCCGGCGGCTCATCAATAAGCCATCGGGGTGCGGTTGACAAGTCCTATCGGCCGGGATTTCGGCCCGAATCGAGCCGGTTTCGAAAATTTACCAAACGCAGCATGATGATCAAGATGATGATCATCGTATGCTAATATTTCCGAGGTTTTTTCTTGAAAGCCGCTTGCGCGGCCGTTAGCTTAGGACTCGAGGCGGGACGGGACGTGCCCGCCGCAAGCAACCAGACGATGCTCCTCGGGAGGGACGGGACGATGACCTTGATGATGGAACGGGCCGGCATGGGGATGCCGGGGATGGGCATGGCCGGGACGGCCGGCATGATGGGGACGACCGGGGCGGCCGCGCCCAACATGGTGATGGTGCCCAAGTGCACCATGACCTTCGAGAAGTGCGCCGGCGGCATGAAGATCAAGTGCGAGTGCGACGACAAGGTCGCCGCCGGCATGCTCCAGAACCTCTGCACCATGCTGGCCGGCGGCATGTGCTCCTGCTGCTGCATGCTCAACGGCATGATGGTCTGCTGCTGCAACCTCATGATGGGCATGTGCAAGTGCGAGATGACCGACAACGGCGTCTGCATCACCTGCACCAGCGGCGACCCCGCCTGCTGCGCCATGATCCAGTCCTGCTGCGACTGCATGACCGGCATGATGAAGGCCGGTTGCACCTGCTGCCTGATGATGGGCAACACGCCCGTTTGCTGCGGCTGCTAATTCCGGCCGCTCGGCTGCGGGGAAGGGCCTAACGCCCGCCCCGCGGCCGATGGGCGGAGAGGGTATGGATGAGCCCGGGGGAGGTCCCGCAGCAACCCCCCACGAAATCGGCGCCGGCTTCGAGCCATCCCGTCAGGGATGCGGCGAACGAATCGGCGACATCGGGATAGAAGAAGAGCCCCTCGACGAATGAAGGAAAGCCGGCGTTCGGCTTGATCCAGATCGGTAGGCCGGTCGCGGCCCGCAAGCGCCGGATCAGATCCTGTGCCGCACCCGGTTCGATGCAGTTCGCCCCGACCGCATCGACCCCCGCATCCAGGGCAAGCTTCCCGGCCCGCTCGGGCTCGAGGCCACCCACGAAGGCGAACGAGGCGACCACCGGCAACCCGGTCGATCGGGCGGCCTCAATCGCGAGCGCGGCCTCGATCGGGTCGGTAAATGTCTCGCAGACAAGCGCATCGACGCCCTCCTCGGCGAGCGCCTCGGCTTGTTCCCGAAACGCCTGGCGCAGGGCGTTCGGCGTCGCGAGCCGGCCCGCGGGGCCGATCGAGCCGAAAACTCGGACACCCGCATCCTCGGCCGAACGCGAGATCCGGGCGCCCAGGCGATTCAGGCGGCGGGCGAGATCGGCCTTCCCGAACGGTTCCAGGGCGATCCGGTTCGATCGGAAGGTGTTGGTCAGGATGACCTGGCTGCCCGCCTCGACGTAGGAACGGGCGACCGCTTCCACGTCGCCGGGGCGATCGATGTTGGCCAGGTCGGGCGGCATGCTCGCCGGCATGCCCCTCGCCTGCAACTCCGTCCCCCAGGCGCCATCGGCCAGGATCCAGCCGGGCGGGAACAGCGACATCAAGGGGGATGTCGATTCATCCATCAAAAAGAAGATCCCCGCGAATTTCGCGGGGATCTTCCCTCAATTCAGGTCCGCATCGAGACCGCCACGGACCGCTTAACGGCGGGTGGCGGGGGCGCTCGAGGTGCGGATCGGGGTCGAGGCCAGGACCTTGGAGCCGAGCGACAGGTAATCGCCGACGATGCTCATGATCTCGTCGTTGTAGTAGTTCGACTCCCAGGCGGTCCGCTCGGAGGCCTTCTTCTTCTTCTTGCTCTTGGGGGCGAGGTCGCCGTCCTTGACCGATTCGTCCTCATCATCGACGAGGGCCTCGGCCTTGTACTTCTCCTCGTTCAGGGCGATCTCGTGCCGCTGCTTGCGCTCGATCAGCTTGGCGATGGCCTTCTCGAGCCGCTGGAATTTGGGGTTGGCCTGGCGGCGTGCTTCGGAACGCTTGGTAATCTGATCGACCAGGTCGCCCGGCACCCGCTTGTACTGGTCGTGGGGCAAGGCATCGACCTTGTCCCACTTCATGGCCGACTCCATCTTGCCTTCGGAGAGCTGATCCATCTGGTCGTAGAGCGAGGGCAGGTGGATGTGCGGCTCGACGCCCCGGATCTGGGTGCTCTCGCCGTTGGCCCGATAGAACTGCTGGATCGTCAGGCGGAGGCCGCCGAGGTCGGGCAGGTCCGGGTCGCGGAGCCACTCGTTGAGGACCATGATGTTCTGGACCGAGCCCTTGCCGAAGGTGCTCACGTCGCCGACCAGGAGGCCGCGGTCGTAATCCTTGATGACACCGGCGAAGATCTCGGAGGCGCTGGCGCTGAGGCGGTTGGTCAGGACCACCAGCGGGCCTTCCCAGGCCACGCCGCCCTCGTTGTCGTCGCGATGGCTGACGCCTCGGGCATCCTTGACCTGGACGACCGGGCCTCGGTCGATGAACAGGCCGGACAGCGAGATCGCCTCTTCGAGCAGGCCGCCGCCGTTATTGCGCAGGTCGAGCACGACGCAATCGATGCCCTGCTTCTTGAACTCCTCGATCAGGCGTCGGCAGTCGGCGGTGGCGCTGACGGCGTCCTTCCGGCCGCTGCGGATGTCGTCCATGTTGCCGTAGAAGCCGGGCAGGTCGATCACGCCGACCTTCAGCGCCTTGCCGTTGGCCCCCTTGACATCCTCTACCTTCCCCTTGGCATGCTGCTCGACCAGCTCGATCACCTGCCGGGTCAGCTCGTAGACCTTGCGGTCCTTCGTGCCGTCGGGCTGGACGATCAGCTTGACCTTGGTGCCCTTGGGGCCGCGGATCTGGCGGACGACGTCGTTGAGCTTCTTCTCGGCGAAGCTGACTTCCTCGCCGTTCTCCGACTCGATGCCGACGATCTTGTCGTCGATCTGCAGCCGGCCGTCCTTGTCGGCGGCGCCGCCGGGGACGATGTCGCTGACGTACGGCAGGCCATTCTTGGTGCCCAGCGTGGCGCCGATCCCTTCGAGCTTGAGGTGCAGCGCCTGGTTCATGAAGTCTTCGAGCTGCTTCGGCCCCATGTATTCGCTGTGGGGGTCGATCGTCTCGGTGAGCGCGGTCAGGTATCGCTCGAGGAGTTCCTCGGTATCCCACTGGTGGACCATCCGGCTGGCATCCTTGTACTCGACCTTCAACTGGTCGATCGGATCCTCGGCCTTCTCGTCCTTGTCCTTGTTCCGCTCGCGGGAGACCTTCATCTGGAGCAGGCGGAGCTTCAGCAGCTTCCTCCAACGCTCCTTGGCCTCGTCGGCGGTCTTGGGGTAATCGAGCTGGTCCGGATCGTCGACGTAGACCTCGTCGACGGTGTAGTCGGGCTTCTGATCGAGCAGGGCGAGGATGTCCTTGTACCGCTCATCGTGCCGCTGGACGAAGCGGGCGAGCACGTTCTGGGCGTACTTGATGTCGCCGTTCTTGATCTTCGAGGCCAGGGTGGTGTCCTGGGCCAGGAACTCGTCCACGTCGGACTTGAGGAAATAATGCTTGAGCGGATCCAACTTCTTGAGGAAGTTGCGGGCCCACTTCTTGCTGATCTCCTCGTTGATGGTCGGCTTGGCGAGGTGGTTGTTCTCGAGCAAGGCGACCACCACGCGGGCGGTCAGCTTGTTCTTGATGTCGTCCTCGGGCTTTGGCTTGAGGCCCGGTGCCTGCGCGCCCAGGATCAGGACCACGCCGGCGAGTGTTCCCAGGACGGCGATCACACCCCGCGGCCGATGCCATGAGAAATGCGACATGGACGAATGTTCCCCGAGTTGCGGGAGTATGGAGACGGGATCGGGAGAATCCAGCCTGACCTTGCGATCTTAGCCCGGGTTCCCCGATCACACAAGATCGGCAGGGGCCACCGGCAACCGCACCGGCGACCGGAATTTTCCGGGGTTTCCTGATTTTACGATCGCGGCGTCGGCCTGGTTCGTGATGCTCCCAAAAAATTCGGACACCCGGGCAGGAGAGGATGCCCCCGGGAAGTACCGCCGGCAGGGGGGGCAGGTGTGACAGGGCTCGCCTGGCTATCCCTGGCAGAATCCTTCGACCCGGGAATTTGGGCGTTTTCGCAGGCACATCGCCTCCCGACCGTGGCCTTGCCGGGTTCCTGGGCGGCCGATACCCTGTCCGTATTCCTTCGAAGATCGGGGCGCACGGAGGGCCGACGCGGATGGATCGCAACCTGGGTTTAGGGCCGGTCTTCTTCTATGAATGCCTCGCCGCATCCCGGCGCTGGCAGGTCTACGCGACCCGCGCCGGGTTCGTGGCGGTCCTGATCGCGGTGCTGGCGGCGCTCTGGGTGACCGAGGTCGCCGGCGTGCCGACGTCGAAGCGGATGGCCAAGGCGGGCGAAACGTTCTTTTATACGATCACGTTCCTGGAATTGACCGCCGTCCTGCTCGTCGCGCCGGCGGCGACGGCCGGCGCCATCTGCCTGGACCGCGCCCGGGGCTCGCTGGCCCATCTGATGTCGACCGAGCTATCTTCGTCGGAGATCGTCCTGGGCAAGCTCGTCGCCCGGCTGTTGCCGAGCATCGGCCTGGTGATCGCGACGGTGCCGATCATGGCGCTGTCGTCCCTCCTGGGCGGGATCGACGTCGCGGCAATGATCGGCGCCGGCCTGGTGACGATCGGCGTCGCGGCGGTCGGATCGTCCCTGGCGATGGTCCTGTCGCTCCGCGGGCGGCGGCCCCACGAGGTTTTGATCGTAACCTACATGATCCTGTTCGCCTGGGTGCTCGTGGGCCCGGTGCTGTGGCTGGTCGCCGAATTCATGCCCTGGGCCCTGGGCGGCACCCGGTTCGAGAGTTTTGTCGCGTCGTTGTTCCCGATCAACCCCTACGGGATGGCTTACGGCCCGTACTGGGAGCCGGGCCGGGGTTGGTTCGGGAGCCAGGCCCTGTTCCTGCTGGCATGCGTGGCCATCTCCGCGGGCCTTTCGGCGATCGCGATTTCCCAGATCCGCCGGGTCGCATTCCTCCGGGAAATCCACCGGGCCAGGCTCGGCCTGCGGGGAGCCCTGGCGAATCGCGTGGGCCGGATCTTGCCGGGGCCGGCGATCGACCGCAACCCGGTCCTCTGGCGGCAATGGCATTACACGAAACCGTCGATCGGTTCGAGGATCGCCCGCTCGAGCATTACGGTGCTCGTCCTGGTCCTCGCGGCGGCCCTGATCGTACCGGCCCTGTTGACCACCAATGCGGCCAACTCGCTCGACGAGCGCATCCTGCTGATCGACATGCTCTATCTCTTTTTTGCCTTGCTGTTCCTGAGCGTGAATGCGCCGATGGCGCTGGCCGAGGAACGGACGAGGGGTAGCCTGGATATCCTGCTCTCCACGCCCCTTTCGACCCCGTCGATCGTCTGGGCGAAGTGGTGGGGGATCTTCCGATCGGTCCCGCCCCTGGTGGTGATCCCCGGGGTGATGCAGCTTCTCTTGGCCAACCCCGATCGTCGATGGCTGGGCTTCTTCGTGTCGTCGGCCCTGCTGCTCGCCTCGGGGGCCCTGATTACCAGCTTCGGCCTGGCGGTCTCGCTGGCGACGCCCCGCCTGGGGCGGGCGATCGGCCTGTCGGTCGGCGGGTATGTGGCGATGACTCTGGGCGCCTACTTTTTCGGGGCGATGGCGGCGGAGTTGTTCGGCCAATCCAATCACCGGATCGGCCTGGGGCTCGTTGAGGGCACGCCTTGTTTCGGCGTGGGCATCATCGCCAACGAATCGACCGAAAAGCCCATGGGCAACACGGTGGTTGCCTTGGACCTCGAGGAGAACTGGAGGTGGCTGGTCGGTTTCGGGATCGGCTGGACGCTGTTCTATGCCTCGATGGCGGCCGTGCTTTACGCGGCCGTCCTGCTGCTGTTCGACCGCTGCCTGGGGCGCGTCCGGCAAGGGCGGGTTGAGGCCGATTCCGTCGTGCCGTCCGGGAAGCGTCGTCAACAGGCCGATCGTAAGCGAACGCTCGAATGGGCGACATAATGGGAGAAGCTCATATCCCGGGCGATTTCGACGCCCGGGATGTGTCGTTCAGAACGGTCTAGCCCTGTTGCATGACCTCGGCGATCCAGTCCTTCATCAAGCGGCCGAAGGCCGGGTTGAACTTCCCCTTCTGGAAGTTCCGCTGGCTCTCGGCCTCGGTGGCGAAGTTGTGGAAGAGGTGATCGGAATCGGGCAGGGTCAGGCTCTTTCCCCAGCCCGGCTGGACCTTGTTGACCACGTCGGCGATCAGCTTGTGGTCGGCGTCGTAGCAGACGAAATCGCTGGCCCCCCGCACGGCGAGCACATGCGCGTTGCACTTCGCCCAGTAGGCCGGGAAGTTCGTCGCCGCGAGTTGCCTCCAGAAGTCGAGCGATTTGCCGCTGAACAGGCCGCCTGGCAGGAGGGCGTCGGCCAGTTCGGACAACTCGGGGCTGGATTTCTTGACGTCCTCGACCGACTGGTTTTCGAGGAAGACGCGGGCAATCAGGCGGGAACCGAGGCGGACCTTCTCGTCGGTGCTCTCGAAACCCTCGCCGGCCACGAGGCCCTGGTAGCGAAGCGTATCGAGCAGGTACTCGAACCAGGTCCTCGCGGCGACGCCGTAGACCGCCAGCCCCTTGACCGGCTCCTCGGCGGCGATCATCGGCCCGAAGGCGCCCCCCATGCTGTGGCCGAAGATGAACACGTTCGTCGGGTCGACCCCGCCCATGGCCTTGAGCGACTTGAGCGCCTGGCGGTAGATGTCCAGCTCGGTCGTGTAATCCATCGACGCGAACGGCCCGCCCTCGCTGTCCCCCACGCCCGGCTTCTCGATGCGCAGGGTGACGAAACCCGAATTCGCGAATTCGTAGAGGATCGGCCCGTCGATCGTGGAGACGTCCCCGGTTGACCCTTCCAGGGTGAAGTCATAGGAGACGGGCGAGAATCCCTGGATGAACATCAAGGCCGGGTACTTGCCGGGCTTCCTGGGGCGGGTGACGATGGTGCGCATCCGCTGGCCATGGCTCACCACGTGGCCATAGACCACCTCGTACTGGGCATTGCCCGGGTCGCGGGGCTTCTCGAGGAGCGTCGTCTCCAACTCCAGCTTCTCGCCGTCGCGCACGACCGAAAGGACTAGGGGCTTGCCGGCCGGCAGCTCGCGGACGGTCGCCGCGACGGTGCCCATCTCGACGGTCTTGCCGTTGAGGGCCACGACAACGTCCCCGGCCTTGACCCCCGCCTTCTCGGCGCTGAGGCCCGGTAGCGGGCGTTGCACGAGCAGGCCCGATTCGAGTCGGAGCCGTTCGGCCTGGTCCGGCGGTAGGGGGCTGAACGCCAGGCCGAGGGCGCCACGCCTGGGCAAGGCGTCGGGGGCCGTGGCCTGGCCGGCGAGGAGGGCGAGGAGGGCGATCGGGACGAGATGCATGGGGCCTCTCCGTTGAGGTGATCGTAACGACGAAGACCAATTCGTCCGGGTGGCGGGCGAATCGCCGCGCGCACCGCTCAAGTCCGCCCCGAAACCGGGGCGCTTCCTACGGTATCCGCCCGGAAAGTCTGCGGGCGGGACATCGGGCGTCGCCGATTCGATCGTTCTCCCTCGAGAGGGCCCTAAACCCGCACCGCGATACCGCGGCGTTCGAGAGGCCACATCAGGAGGAACCAGAACAGGACGTAAGCGATCGCGAACAGCAACGACGCCAGTTGCGGGTCGCCGATGCTACCGAAGGCCCCCTGGTAGATCGCCGCCTTCAGGGTCACCGATTTGCCGCCGGAAGGGATGTGGATCAGGCCCATCAGCCGTGCCACCAAGCCTGAGCCCACGAACGCCAGGATCGGGTTGAGCCCGAACACCCGCAATGGCCAGGACCATCTCCTCCAACCGAGGCGGTCGATGATCAGGTACATGCAGCCGAGCAGGAACGCGGCCCAACCGGCGGTGAAAACGACGAACGAGCTGGTCCACAGCGCCTTGTTGATCGGGAAGGCGCGATCCCACAACCAACCGACCACCGCCAGGAGGAGGCCGCCACCGATCAGGCCCAGCACCTTCGAGCGGCCGGATCGCCCCGATTTTAGCCAGGCGCCCACGAAGATCCCGATCAATGTCGTGCCGATGGCCGGGATCGTGCTGAGCAAACCCTCGGGGTCATATTCGGGCTTGTACGTGTGGGCGCCGAAGATCTGGCGATCGAACCAGGAAGGCAGGCTGCCCTCCCTCGTAAGATCCCCCGCCACACCCCCCGGAGGGGGCGTGAATTCCAGTAATCCCCAGTACCCAAGCAGCAGGGCCGCCGCGATCGCGACCAGTGCCCGGGTCGGCATGAACAGTCGCAGGGCCGCCGCGAATGCGTAGCACACCGCGATCCGCTGCAAGACGCCCGGGATCCGAAGCTTGGCCAGGTTGAAGTAGGGGAATCCGTTCAGGAACAGGCCGATCGCGAACAGGATCAGGGATCGGGTGGCCACCTTGATGAGAAGGTCCCGCCGAGAATCACCCCGTTCGACCCTTCGGGACAGCGACAGCTCGATCGCCACGCCCACGATGAAGAGGAAGAACGGGAAGACCAGGTCGGTCGGCGTGCAGCCGTGCCACTCGGCGTGCCGGAGCGGGGCATAGATGCTCGACCATGTCCCCGGGTTATTCACCAGGATCATGCCGGCGATCGTCAGGCCGCGGAAGGCGTCGAGCGAGTCGAGGCGCCTTGAGGCCGGAGCGGCCGGTTCAGTCTGCAGGCTCATTCGGATCGGCCCGTTTCGGCGACGGCCTTCATCTTCCGGAGGCCGGTCCGCGCCACGAGCTCGGCATCCTGGGACCAGTATTCACGGTTGAACAGTTCCAGGGAAAGCCAGCCGTCGAAGCCGATCCCCCGGAGCGTCTTCAAGGTGTCGGCGATCGGGCCGATGCCATCGCCGGGGTAGACGCGGTGCTCGTCCTTGATCGCTTCCCTCGACAGGTTCGCGGGGTAGTCGTTCATGTGCAGGATCGGCAGGGCGGCGGGCTGGAGCAGGCCCAGGCCGTGGAAGTCGGAGCCGCCCTTATAGAGGTGGTAGATGTCGGGCAGGATCGCCGCGCCGGGGAATCCGCTGTCGATGGCGATCTGCGCCGCCTGGCCCAGGCGGGTGATCGCCTTGGAGAACCCCCAGACCTCGACGAGCGGCGTAATCCCCTGCTTCTCGCCGACCTCGCAGGCGGCCCGGTAGCGTTCGGCGAGCTTGCCGTAATCGGCATCGGCGCGGTCGGTCATGCCGGTCGGCGGGGCCGCGATCCGCTTGCCGCCGAGTTCGGCGACCATCTCCATGTCGCGCTTGAGGTTCTCGAGCCCCTGCTTGCGCCTCGTTTCATCATCCACCGACCATTCGGCGAAGCCGATGGCGTCGATGACGGTCAGGCCCGAGTCGCTGATCAGCTTGGCGAGTTCGGCCATCGACCCGCCGGCCTTGACGTACTCCTGCAACTCGCCGATCCAGGGTTCGATCCCTTCGTAACCGACCTTGGCCGCCAGCTTGACCTCGTCGGCGATCCCCAGTTTCTGGCCCCGGATTGTGCTGGTATTCAGGCTGAATCGGAACCGGCCGGGCGGCCGATCGGGGGCCGCGTGGGGGGGCCGGACCGAGGGGATGGCCAGGGCCGCCGGGAAGGCGGCCAGGAGGTTTCGTCGGGAAAGGTCGGCACTCACGATCGAGCCTCGTTCGGGGCAGGGGGGCCTCGACGTAACGGGCCTGATCGTATCGGATTGCTTGTGCCGGTTCCAGCGTCGTCCGGGGCCGATTCGGCGTCGGTCGGTCCTTGCTTCCGGCCGGTTTCCGGCTTACAACCGAGTTCGGGCCGGGTGGGTCGATTCCGAGGCACGCGGGCCCGCCATCCGAGTTCGTTCGAGGAGATCCGGACTGATGACCGTTGAGAACATGGCCGGGCGCGTGCGCTCGGCCCTGGACGCCGGCGAAGGGATCCTCCGCCTGGCCCCGACCTGGGTGCCGCGCTCATTCCTGATGCCGGGGGCCCGGTTGAAGCTGGCCCGGCAAGACCTCTATGCGCTGGGTACCCATCGGGGCGGGATCGACGAACGTTGGTTTTCTTCCACCACCGCCGCCGCCAACGAGGGCGCCCCGCCGGACGAGGGGCTCAGCTATGTCGTCGTCGACGGCGCCCGCGGCTTCACCCTGAAAGACGCCATCGCCGAGCACGGCCCCGAGATGGTCGGCGGGCCGATCTGGAACTCCTACAAGCGTTGGCCCGTCTACAGCAAGTTCTTCGACAACCTCGGCCCGATCCCCCACCACATGCACCAGAGCCAGGAGCAGGCGGCGCTGGTCGGGCAGGAGGGGAAGCCCGAGAGCTACTACTTCCCGCCGCAGCTCAACTGGACGGGCAACAACTTCCCCTACACCTTCTTCGGCTTCGAGCCGGGCACCACCAAGGCCCAACTTCGGCAATGCCTGGAACGGTGGGACCAGGGGGATAACGGCATCCTCGACCTCTCCAAGGCGTATCGCCTGAAGCCGGGCACCGGCTGGCTGGTGCCGCCCTGCGTGCTGCACGCACCCGGATCGCTCGTCACCTACGAGCCGCAGTGGGGCTCCGACGTCTTCGGCATGTACCAATCGCTCGTCGAGGGTCGGCGGGTCCCCTGGGAGCTGCTCGTCAAGGACGTGCCCCGGGAATACCACCGCGACCTCGATTACATCGTCGATCAACTGGACTGGGAGAAGAACGTC
>JAXMBD010000026.1:0-88286 GCA_046350035.1 Isosphaeraceae bacterium
CTCAAGCCGCTTAGCCCCGACGAACTCGGCCTGCTCAAGCTGTGGATCGACTCCGGCGCGACCGACGATGGCGAACTCGAGGAGGAAAGTCCTCGCGCCATCGAGCTAGGCGAACTGCCCGCGGGCGTCAATCCCGTGACGGCCGTCGATATGACCGCCGATGGCCGACGTGTCGCGGCTGGGCGGGCCAATACCGTGCAGGTCTATGACGCGGATAGCGGCCTGGAGATCCTCTCTTTGGGCGGCCATCGCGACCTCGTCCAGGCCGTCCGGTACAGCCCCGACGGCTCGAAGCTGGCCGCAGGAAGCTATCAGATCGTGACCGTCTGGGACGCGCCAACCGGTTCCGAGTTGAAGATGCTCGCCGGCCATTCCGATGCCATCCTCGCCATCCGCCCGACGCCCGACGGCCGCCTGGTTTCCCTCGCGGGCGACCGGACGGTTCGAATCTGGGATCCCGGCGAAGGCAAGGAAGTCGGTAGGATTGACGTGCCCGCGGCGAAGGTCCGATCGATGGCGGTTTCCGCGGATGGGCGCCTGGTTGCGGTCGGCTCCGAAGAACCCGTCGTGCGGGTATGGACCCTGGAGGACCGCAAGCCGTTCGCCACCCTCGATTGCAAGGCGGGTTCGGTAGCATCCCTCGCCTTTCGGGACCGCGCAGGAAGCCTCGTCGTCGCGTGCGGGGATGGCCAGATTCGGGTGGTGAAATTGCCCGATGCCGTTGGGGGGGCGAATGCCGAGCCAATCCTTCTGACAGGGCACCGGGGGCCCGTCCGATCCGTCGCCGTGTCGCCCGACGGGTTGACGATCGCCTCGGGCGGCGACGATCGCACGATCCGTTTCTGGCACGCCGACGATGGCAAGGCAGGCCGAGTCCTGGAAGGTCTGCCTGCAGAGATCCTCGACCTTGCATTCGACCCCCGCGGTAAGGCCGTGGTCGCCGGTTTCGGCGATCACACGGCGCGGCTGTTCGACTGCGAAACCGGCTCGATGGTCCGATCGTACTCTTCCCACAACAAACCAGTACTGGCCGTGGCATTCTCGCCGTCCGGGGAACGCCTGGCGACCGCCGGCGGCGACGGGGCCGTCAAGATCTGGGAAACCGACTCGGGCCAGGGGCTCATCGCATTCGGGCATCGGGCCGATGTCAACCAGCCGCTCCAATCGCTCCAAACCGTGGCCTTCGCCGACAACGATCGGTTCGCAACCGGTTCGGCCGACAAGTCGATCAAGACTTGGGCGTTTCAAGGAACGTGGATTCTCCGCAATTCCCTGGGCCCGCATGCCTTCCGCATCCTTGCCCTCGACTTCCACCCCGACGGGAACCTGTTGGCGGTCGGGGGCGGTGATCCTTCGCGATCCGGCGAGGTCAAGGTCTGGGAAGTTCCTCGTGGCTTCCTGGCTTACTCGCTCGATAACATCCATTCCGACACCGTCTTCGGCGTGCGTTTCAGCCCGAACGGGCTCTACCTGGCGACCAGCTCGGCCGATCGCTTCCTCAAGGTTGTCAAGCTGACCAATACCCGGGAGGTTCGCTCCTTCGAAGGCCACACACACCATGTGATGGGGGCCGATTGGAAGAGCGATGGAACCCAATTGGTCAGCGCCGGTGCCGATCAGGTCCTGAAAATCTGGGATGTTGGCACGGGGGACCAGGTTCGGACCTTGCAGGCGGCCGGCAAGCAGATCACATCCGTCCGATGGCTGCCGGGTAAGCCCATGATCGCCGGGGCCAGTGGCGATCATCAGGTCCGTCTCTGGAATCCGGACAACGGCGGCATCCTGAGGGGCTTTGCGGGACCGAGCGATTACGTCCTCGCCGTGGCCGCCTCTGAGGATGGGAGGCGCCTGGCGGCGGGCGGGGCGGACGGTACCCTCTTTGTCTGGCGATCCGATAATGCCCAGGTGATCTCGCGGATGGGTCCTCAGGAGGGCCCGAGGTCGCCTTGAAGGGCTCATGAAGCGAACCCGCCCCATCTTTTTGCAGAAACTCCTTGTATTTGCACGGGGCACCCGTGATGATGACCGCCGATTTCGCCGAAAAGAGATCGTAGGGGAGGCCGTTCTCTCGCCATGACTCTCGCGTCGAACTTCGGCGTGCACGATCCCGGTCGCGTCCACCGCGATGGGAACGCGCCCATCTCGAACTTCCCCGACGTTTTCGCGTCTGAATGGCAGACCTGGCAACCCTGGACCTCTGGCGAAATCCCCCCTACAATCCTGGAAGTCCACCTCTCCTTCCGGCTTCTCTCTCGGCCGGCCATCCTCGCTTCCTGTTCGGTCCAGGGTGCCGCACGATGGGATGTCCCGACAGGCCATCCTGAGATCCTGTGGGCTGGGGTTGGGAGTCGCGTCGTGTTC
Source organism: Isosphaeraceae bacterium (assembly GCA_046350035.1). Lineage (GTDB taxonomy): Bacteria > Planctomycetota > Planctomycetia > Isosphaerales > Isosphaeraceae > CALLYK01. Next base: position 2,362 of record JAXMBD010000026.1, read on the forward strand.
CGCGGGATGGATGCCGGAGCCGACTCGGTCCGACCGGGTTGAGGAGCGGATACCATGCCCCTGGCCCTGCTAATCCTGGGCAATCGTCGAGAAGCCGATCGCCTCGGTTCCCTCCTCCATTCCTGGGGATTGCGACCGGTGTGGGTCGCCGAACCCGAATTGGCCATCGAGCAGGCCGGGCGGGAATCGGCGGACCTGATGATCTTTGATGCAAGGCTCGCTCCGGATGGAGCTTACGGCGATCCATGGGCGCCGATTCGATGCGGACGAGGGCTGGCCGGGACGGCCCTAATCCCTCTCGGGGAGCATCGTCAGGCCCGGCGTGGTTTGAAGGTCGGTCCCAGCTTCCCGATCGCCATGCCCTGGGATGAATCGAAGGTCCGGGACGCGATTACCCTGGCCAGGGCCTGGCGAGATAAGCTCCAGAACGATCGGCGGGTGGCCGAGGCCACGATCGAGTTCCAGAGCACAACGCATCACCTTTTCGAGGCTACCGAACTGCTCCTGAACTTAATCGGGAGCACCTCGTTGCCCGAGGATCAGACGCGACAGTTCCGGCAGGCGTTCCTGGAAATGGGTCAGAACGCAATCGAGTGGGGAAACCGCCTCGATCCCTCGAAGCGGGTTCGCGTCGAATATCGGCAGTTCGTGGATCGGCTGGAAGTGAGCATCCGCGACGAGGGGCCGGGCTTCAATCCCCGCAGTTTGCCGCACGCGGCCTGTGCCGAGGATCCGATTACCCACCTCGACGTCCGGCAGAACCTCGGCCTGCGCGACGGCGGGTTCGGCCTGCTGATCGTCCGGGGCATGGTCGACGACCTGCGGTACAACGAGGCCGGCAACGAGGTGCTTCTCGTCCGGCACTTCCCCCCGCCCGCGCACCCACATGCCTTGCGATTGACGCAGAAGGTCGCCGGGTCATGAGCGGCACGCGCCCGATCGTCCTGGTTGTCGACGACGAGCCCGAGGTCCTCCGATCGGTCTACGACCTGTTCCGCCTCGAATTCCGCATCCTCACCGCCGAGCGTGGTTCCGATGCGCTGCGTATGCTGGCCGAGGAAGACGTCCAGGTCATCCTCAGCGACCAGCGGATGCCCGAGATGACGGGGGTCGATCTGCTTCGACAGGCTTCCTTGATCCGCCCCGACGCCACACGCCTGCTGTTCACCGGCTACGCCGATCTGGGCGCGGTGATCGATTCCATCAACAAAGGTAACATTTTCAGGTATATTAGCAAACCCTGGGAAGTGGATGAATTGCAACAAACGCTCCGGCAGGCCGTCGAGCGGAACCAGTTGATCCGCGACAAGCGACGCCTGATCGAGGAGTTGGAGCGAAACAACCGGGACCTTGCCGAAGCCAACGCCGTGAAGGAGCGGTTTATCGAGGTTGCGAGCCACGAATTGAACACGCCGGTGGGCGTCGTCCTGGGCCTGGCCGAACTCTGGAAGATCACCCAGGGCCCGCAGGCCTCGCCGAATGAGCTGGCGTGGATCGATCGTATCCAGCACGCCGGGGAACGGCTCGCGGCCATCGTCGAGCGGATCGGCCAATTGCTCCGGGCCGAGCGATTCGAAACGCTGGACCTCCGGCCGACGGAACTCGCCCCGCTCATCCGCCAGGCGATCGAGCAGGTCGACCCGTTCCGGCTGGACCGCCGGCAGCAGTTCGAGGTATTCATCGATCCCAACCTCGGCAAGGCCGTGGTCGATCCCTCCAAACTCGGCGACCTCCTTGCCAACCTGCTGATCAACGCGATCAAGTTCACCCCCGACGGCGGTACGATCCGGATCGCGGCGGGGCCGGACGGAGACGATGAGTTCAGGATCGAGGTCGCGGATAACGGCGTCGGTATCGCGACGGAAGACCGCCGCTACCTGTTCGAACCGTTCTACACGGGCCGTGATACACGCCACCATTCCTCCGGCGTCCACGAGTTCGGGAGGAAGGGGATCGGCCTGGGCCTCCGGCTGGTCAAGACATTCGTCGACCTGCATGGCGGCCGGGTCGAGGTCGAGAGCGAGGAACAGCGGGGGACGCTCTTTCGGGTGCGTATGCCTCGTCGCCCCGGCGATGGCAACGGAAAGGGCGGAAAATCAAGCTCCCGGCCGGCCTATCCCCCCGAACCGGCCCCCGCCTAGCCCACCGGGTTTTCGCCGAGGTAATCCTTCAAGTAGCGATTGAACGTCGGCAAGCCCGCCCCATCCCAGGCTTCCTCCACCAGCGACTTGATCCGCTGGTTCTCGACTTGCAAGGACCTGTAACGCTCGAGTTCGGCGGGCAGGATTGCCGCTTCGGGCACATGATCATGGCTGTTGACCGAGAGTAGGTAACCCGATGGCCCTGCCCATGGCTGGACCTGCAGCTTCATGTTGGGATAGCTCGCGTTTCCCAGGCGAAGTGCAAAGATGGGCACACCCTCGCCCTGCGGGTTGACCACTCGTTCGAAGGGGCGGCCGACGAGGATCGTTTCGAGGTCAGCTGATTCGGCCCATTCCAGCCGCTTACGCACGGCCTGGGGGATCTCGCCCGTCGGGTAAGCGATGCCCAGGTAGATCTCGACCGCGTTCCGGAGCTGATCGACGCCCAGCATCCCCATCGCCGAATCCCCCGCATCGATTCGGCCGAGCGAACCGAGTTCGGATCGGCGGCCTCGGTTTCCTCCATGGTAGCGCGAGGGCGGGAGATGGCCAATACCGGCGCCGCCGAAAAATTCCGAATCGGCAGGACCTTGCGGCTCGCGACGGGACGGTCACGGGTGGGAAGGAGCCACCGGCCGGTTCCCGGCGGGATCGGAAATCGAGGGTGGCGACGGGTACTCGCCGGGCCCCATGGTTTCCCGTCATCGCGGCGGTCGCTTGCCCTTGTTCGGAAGCTCGATCCATGCCGTGACCACCCTACCGACCTCCTCCAGGCTCCTCGCCGAACAGCGTTCGGGGAGGTCATCGGCCGTGTGCCAGGCGGGATAATCAAAGTCGATGATGTCGGCGGTCGGGATCCGCGCGTCGTTGAAGGCCAGGTGGTCGTCGAGGACCTCGGGCCCAGGCTGATTCGAGAAGCCCCGGGCCTTGAGCCGGGAGGCGATGTCAAAGACCTCGCGGACGACTTGAGGTGCGAGCTTGACGCTGTTGACCTCGGGCAGAATATTCAGATCGGCATCCCCCACCATGTCCAGGATTAATCCGGCTGCGTAGCGATACGTGACGGATCGGTCTCGCTGGCCGGTGCGGTACCGCTTGGCGAATTCCTTGGCGCCCAGGAAAAACTCGCCGACGCGGTCGTAGACCAGTTCCTCGCCGTCGAGCAGGACCAGGTCGACGCCGTAAGGCGTCTTGCGATCGTTCATGTGGTGGGCGATTTCCATCAGCAGCGCGACGCCCGAAGCCCCATCGTTGGCCCCCAGGAACGGCATTGCCTTGCGGGCGGGGTCGGTCTCCTGATCGGGGTGGGGCCGGGTGTCGTAGTGGGCGGCGATGACGAGGCGTTCGGCCCGGTCGGGGAACCAGGATGCGACCAGGTTCGTCATGGCCACGGGCTTGCCGCTGAGCGGGTCCCTGGCGTTGAACGGCTGCTCGGTGATCCTGGCACCGCACTTCTTGAAGTGCTCGGCAACCATCTTCCTCTGAAGCTCGTTGGCCTCGCTGCCGGCGATCCTCGGGCCGATGTCGCAGAGCTTCTTGAGATAGCCGTAAGCCCTCTCCCCGCTGATCGGGGCCGGGTTCAGCGCGACGGCCTGGGCTCGGGTCTGGGCTTCGGAGGTCTTCCAGACCCACGCCCCGACGCCGAGCAGGAGGGCCAGGGGCAATCCGGCCAGCACGACCAGGCGCATCCGCGTCGGCCTCGGGGATTTCGACGGGTTGGGCGTCATCGAAGGCGGGGCCTCGTCGGGGCTACGGCTGGGGGCAATCCATTCTCGGAAGTCAAGGATCCCAGAGGGACGGGTGTTCCCGCAAGAGGGCGGCGAGCCGCTCCATCGGCAGTCCTACCACGTTGGAATGGCTGCCGCCCGACAGCCGAATATAGGGGTCGTTATCCTGGACCCCGTAAGCCCCGGACTTCCCTTCCCAGCGGCCCGAATCGAGGTGATCGGCCCGCTCCCGTTCGGTCAGGGGGCGGAAATAAACGGTGGACCGCTCAACTCCGGCCACCCAGAGGTCGCGCCCGGCCGGTTGGAGGACGATCGCGGTCAGGACGTCGGTCTCATTGCCTTCCTGGAGGCGTATCATGCGATCCGCATCGGCGCGATCGATCGGCTTGTTCAGGATCTCCCCAGCCACGGAGCACACCGTGTCGGCAGCCAGGATCAGGCCGCGGGCGTGTCGAAGGGCCACCGCCCGGGCCTTGTTCAACGCGAGGTGCAGGGCATAACCCTTCGGATCGGCCTGCGATGCCGCGTCCGGCTCGGGCTCATGGACGTCGGAGGGATCGACGATGAATCGGTAGCCCGCCTCGGATAGCAAGGACCGGCGGCGGGGCGACGCGCTGGCCAGGATCAAGAACCGTTCGTCGAGGATGCCCATCATGGACGACGCCCCCTACCATCACCGAGGATTCTCGGGTGGTTTTAGTGAATCTTTGTATCAAGCTTCCGACAATCCGGATTGAGTTGGCCACCCATCCAAGGCCAAGAAAGGTAGGACGGAGGAACTCTTTTGGAACTCGGCGCCTTTTCGATCAGCCTCGCGGTGAGGGACCTGGCCGCTTCGCTCGCATTCTACGAGAAGCTTGGCTTTCGGCGACTCGGCGGCAGCCCGTCGCAGAACTGGGTCATTCTCAAGAACGGCGATCCAGTGATCGGGCTATTTCAAGGGATGTGCGACAAGAACCTCCTGACTTTCAACCCCGGTTGGAATTCCAAGGCCCAGGCTTTGCGGTCCTTTACCGATGTCCGCGAGCTTCAGCGGGAACTGCGGGCGCAGGGCGTGATCTTTGCCACCGAAACGGACGAATCGACGACGGGGCAGGCCAGTTTCATGGCGGTCGATCCGGATGGCAATCCGATCCGAATCGACCAGCATGTCTGAAGCCAGATCCGGGGGCCGACGGCGTCGGCTTGAACCGCCCGGGCCGGCGTTCTACGATGGGACGCTGCCCCTGCCCCCTGCCGAGGCCCCCGATTTATGTCCCTGCCCACCCCCGAGGCGACCCGAGGCCCCCTCTCCCCCCCCGAGCGCCGCGTGCTCGGGGGGCTGAGTGAGAAGCAGAAAACGACTCCGGAATATTACCCGATGTCGTCCCAGGGGATTGCCACCGCTTGCAATCAAAAATCGAACCGCGATCCGATTACCAACTACGACGCCGAAGACGTCGAGGCGGTGCTGCAAGGGCTTCGCAAGCGTGGTGCGGCCATCCTCGTCGAGGGCTCGGGCCGGGTCACCAAGTGGAAGCATAATCTCTACGAATGGCTGGATTTGCGCCACAAGCCCGAGGAGATGGCCATCCTCGCGGAATTGATGTTGCGTGGCGCCCAGACCGAGGGCGAACTGCGAGGCCGGGCCAGCCGGATGGATCCGATCCCGGACCTGGCGACCTTGCAGGCGAAACTCGAATTCCTGGAGACAAAGGGCTACGTGATCTACCTCTCGCCGAGGGGCCAGAAGCGGGGTGTCGTCGTCACCCATGGATTCTATCCGCCGAACGAATTGGAGCGGGTCAAATTGGCCGGGGCCGCGATTGCCGCGGCCGCGGAAGAGAGGACACCTTTGGGCTCGGTTTCGCCTCCCGCCACGTCGCCGCCCCAGCCCGATCCTGCGTGGATCGAAGAAGTCGAGCAGCTTCGCGGCGAATTGAAGTCACTTCGGGGCCTGGTGGAAAGCCTGGCCGGCGAGATTCGAACCCTCAAGGAAGCGTTGGGGGCCTGATGGATGGATGAGCCCCAGCCTTCCGCCGAGGCCGAAGCGGGACCTCGTCGGGTCTTCGTCAGCCTGATCGCCGACGAGGATCGCGAGCCCTCAGCGACCCAGCTTGACGCCGGGGCGCAGGCTTCGTGGGTCGCAGTCTCGGCACCCTGGCATCCCGCGTTGCTGGCGACTTCGGGCGATATCCCCCGGGTCGAGGACGCCAGCTATCCGACCTCTCCGGTCTCGGGCGAGGTTCGGGTCATCACCGGCGGGGTCGCCTCGCGGATCCCCTCGGGCCAACGCACCCAGGCCGATGATGCGGGCGTCCCCTGGTTCGAGGGGGACCTGGATCGCGAGGACCTTATTCGGTCGATCGCCGACCGGCTGGGGATCGATCCGGCGCCGCCCAATAACGAGGTAGCGACCCTGACCCGCGACTTTCTGGCCCTGGGGACGGCGCGATCCTGGCTCCGGGAACTGACCCATGGGATGGGTCACGTCGATTGCCTCGACCATGAGAGTTTCCGACGCGAGGTGCTCGCCGGCGCCAAGGCATGGATTCAGGGGGATAGCAACACCGCGGCCAGTCGCCTCCGGGCCTCTTTCGAACTGCTCACGCAGGCCAGGGAGCGCATCTATCCGCTGGATGCTTACATCCTCGACCTCGTGCTCCTCGACCCGAATTCGCCCCGGGATTCGCTCACGGACAGCCTCGAGGCTCGCGTCCCCTTCACCCTGATCGCGCCGGCAAAGGCCATCGAATCGCAGGCCAGGACCCATCCCGAGGCGATTGAACGCCTGCTCGGAGCGATCGATGAGGGATGGGCCGACGTGGTCGGTGGGACCTACGAGGAAACCGACGAGTCGCTCCGCCCACTGGAGTCGGTCCGCTACCAGTATCGGAAGGGGAGTGAGGTCTATCGGCAGCACCTGGATGGACGTGACGTGGAGACGTTCGCGAGGCGACGTTTCGGGCTGCATCCGTCCGTCCCGCAGATCGCGCGACGGTTTTCGATTCGTTATGCATTGGCGATGGGTTTCGACGCCGGCATGTTCCCGCTCCCCAAGGAAGCCAAGAAGCTGTGGGAGGGGATCGATGGTACGGCCCTGGAGGCCCTGACCCGGCCGCCGCTGGCCGCCGACCGCCCCGTTTCGGGGGCCCAGATGGCCTGGCGGTTGGCAAAAGCGATGAAGGAGGACCAGGTCGCCGTCGTGCCGATCGCCCACTGGCCCAATTCGGGCGCCGGCTGGTACCAGGACCTTCGTCGGGTTGCCTCCTATTCGCCGGTTTTGGCCCGATGGGTCACCCTGGGCGATTTCTTCCACCTGACCGATCGCCCCTGGGAATCCATGCGACCGGGCGCCGATTCGTACGAGACGCCTTACCTGTCCCAGGCCGTCGCTCGCGGCGACGCTCGCCCGATTTCCTCGGGGGTCCGGCATGCGGGCCTCCGGGCGAAGCTGGACAGCCTTGCCTGGATGAGGGCCATCCTGCGGACCCTGGGGGGGGCGGAACCCGAATCGGCCGATCCGTCCTTCCGTGCCGTCGAGGAATTGGTCGAGTCGAGCGATCCCGGTGCCATGGAGTTGATCGATCGGCTCGAAGCGACCTGGGCGGCCTCCGCGGCGGCGACGATCGCGGGCTCTTCCGGCGAACGCGCCGGTGTCCTGGTCCTCAACCCGCTGGGGATGGCCCGTCGGATCCCGGTCCTGATGCCACCAGGAACCTCCGGCGACCTGCGGCCCGAGGGTCCTTTACGGGCTTCGCAGTCGGTGAGCGATCGGACCTGGACGGTCATCGACTTACCGGCCCAGGGGTTCGCCTGGGTGCCGACCGTCGCCGATGCGAGCCTGCCGAAGTTCGCGGGGACCTCGATGACGGCCGCCGGCAAGATGCTGCGGAACGAGTCGATTGAGGTCGAGTTCGACACGGCGTCCGGCGGCATCCGCAGCGTGAAGGCGGTCGGCGAACCGAGCGCCCGGTTGGGCCAGCAACTGGTGGTCGTCGGGCTGAACGGGGCCGATGCCCAGCCCGTCGCCGTGAGGATGCAGGCCGAAGGATTCGACATCCTGCAGGATGGCCCGGTGGTGGTGCGGATCCGTTCGCGAGGCTCCCTGCTCGACCCGGCCGGCAAGCGGTTGGCGCGGTTCGCGCAAACGGCCACCCTCTGGACCGGCCGGGCCGCCGTCGAACTCGAGATCGAGCTCTCCGAAATCGTGCCCGAACTGACCGTGGGCATCTCCGGACAGCCCCCCTGGTCGACCTACCTCGCCTGCCGATGGGCCTGGCCCGATGCCCAGGCGACCTTGCGACGGACCAGCCTGCTGGCGATCGAATCCACCAACGCCGATCGGCCCGAAACCCCCGACCTGATCGACATCAGCACGCGGAAGCAGCGTACGGCCCTGCTCTTCGGGGGATTGGCCCACCACAAGAAGCACGGGGCCCGGATGCTCGATACCCTGCTCATCGCCGGTCGCGAAAAGGCCCGGTCGTTCCGGATGGGCATCGCAATCGACCAGGAATTCCCCTGCCAGGCGGCGCTCGATTTCCACGGCCCGGCCATCGTCATCCCGGGGGTATCGGGCCCCCCCCGGGCCGGATCGCATGGTTGGTTCTTCCTGATCGACAGCAAGGCGGTGGTCCTCACGCGCCTGGAATTCGCCGAAGCGACCGGCGAGGACCGCCCTTGGGGCGTGATCGCCTACCTGCGGGAGACCGACGGCCGCTCGGTCCGCTGCCGGATCCGATGCGTCCGCGATCCGTCGTGGGCCCGGCACATCGACGACCACGGAGAGACGATCAGCGACCTGACCATCGAGGGCGACGCGGTCCTCGTCGACTTGACCCCGTTCGAGATGCTCCGGGTCGAGATCACCCTGGGCTAGCCCGCACACGGCCCCTGCACCATGCCTTTCTCCGACGACCTGCGACGATACGGGCCCGATTCGAGCGAGCGGCCCACGCTCGAAGAAGCGAGGGCCTATTGCGCCCGCCTCACCGCCTCGCATTACGAGAACTTCAGCGTCGTCACGTGGTTGACCCCGAAGCCGCTGAGGGCGGCATTCCGGGCGATCTACAGTTATTGCCGGTGGTCGGACGATCTGGGCGACGAGGTCGGCGACCGCGACCGATCGAAGGAACTGCTCGCCTGGTGGCGGCGGGAACTCTCGGCGATGTACGCCGGCGAGGCCCGGCACCCGGTGATGATCGCCCTGGCCGAGGTCGTCCGCGAATTCGAGATCCCGGCCGATCCGTTCCTGGCCCTGATCTCCGCGTTCGAGCAGGACCAGGAAGTCGTCGATTACGACAGCTATCCCCAACTGCTCGATTACTGCACGAGATCGGCCGATCCCGTGGGCCACCTGGTGCTTTACCTGGGACGATGCTACGAAGAGGCGAACGCTGCGCTCTCGAACAGGACATGCACGGCGCTGCAACTGGCGAATTTCTGGCAGGATGTCGGCCGCGACCTGGACATCGGCCGGGTCTACCTGCCTCGCGAGGACCGCGACCGGTTCGGTGTCGCCGAGTCCGAACTCCGGGCCCGCAAGTTCACGCCGGAATTCGGCCGACTCCTCGAATTCGAGGTGGCGCGAACCCGGGAATTGTTCCACCAAGGCTGGCCGCTCGTCTCGCGGATACCCCGGGAACTGGCGATCGACGTGGACCTGTTCACCCGGGGTGGCCTCGCGATCCTCGACCGGATCGGTTCGGCCGGGTACGATGTGCTGTCCTCGCGGCCGAAGCTTTCGAAAGCCGCCAAGGGCCGCCTGCTGATGCGCGCATTGGCCTCGAAATTCGGCCCGGCACCCAGGCCGGCCGACGACGAGTATCTCGCCGCCAAGGTCTGATTCCATGCGATCCCCGCTCGATCTAAGCTACGCGTATTGCAGGGACCTTTCCCGCCGGGAGGCTCGTAACTTCTATTACAGCTTCCTGGTCCTGCCGCCCGAGCGGCGTCGATCGATGTGCGCCCTTTATGCGTTCATGAGGCACACCGACGACCTCGCCGACGGGCCCGGCAAGCCGGAGGAGAAGCGAGCGGCGATCGACCGTTGGCGGGCCGACCTGGCGGCGACACTTGCCGGCCACCCGGCCGATTGGCCCGGGTTCGCGGCGCTGGCCGATACCGTGACCCGGCACGCGGTGCCCGGGCGTCACCTCCATGAGGTGATCGACGGCGTGCTGATGGACCTGGAACCCCGCCCGTTCCCGACGTTCGACGACCTCCGCGGCTACTGCTACCGGGTCGCCTCTGCGGTGGGCCTTTGCTGCATTCATATCTGGGGGTATCGGTCGGAAGGAGGCCGGGCCGAGTCGATGGCCGAGGCCTGCGGTATCGCGTTGCAGCTCACGAACATCCTCCGCGACCTCCGCGAGGATGCGCAGGCGGGCCGAATCTACCTGCCCCGCGAGGACCTCGACCGATTCGGCGTGGCCGACGACGACCTGACCGCCGAACGACCCAGCCCGGCCGTCCGGGCCCTCCTGGAATTCGAGGGGAAACGAGCCTACGACTATTACGGCAAGGCCGCCCCCCTGATCCGCCTCGTGGCACCCGTCGGCCGGCCCGTGCTCCGGGCGATCGTGGGAATCTATCGGGCCCTCCTCGATGAGATCGCCCGGCGGGATTACGACGTGATGGCGGGCCGCATCGCCCTGCCGGGCTGGCGGAAGACCGCCATCACGCTCCGCGCCCTGGTGGCCGGCTAATATGGGAGGCCAAGACGAGGAGGATCCCGCGGGGGCGCCCCGCCTGATCATCGTCGGCGGCGGGCTGGCCGGCCTGGCGACGGCGGTGGCGCTGGCGGATCGCGGGCTCGCGATCACCATCCTGGAGAGCCGCCCCCGGCTCGGCGGTCGCGCGAGCTCGTTCAACGACCCGTCGACAGGCGAGCCGGTCGATAATTGCCAGCATGTGTCGATGGGATGCTGCACCAACCTCAACGATTTCTGCCGGCGCGTCGGCACAGCCGACCTCTTCCGGCCGGTCGAAGAGATGGTCTTCCTCGACCCGGAAGGGCGGATAAGCCGCCTGAAGGCGGGCCCCCTGCCGGCTCCGTTGCACCTGACGGGCAGCTTCCTGGCGGCCCGCTATCTCGGCCTCGGGGAACGGATCCGGGTGGCGTACGGCATGGCGTGCCTTCGCTGGGCCCCCGTCGATTCGAACGAGCCTTTCGAATCGTGGCTGAGGCGCCACGGCCAGACCGACCGGGCGATCGATCGGTTCTGGGGAACGGTGCTGGTCTCGGCCCTGAACGAGCGGCTCGACCGGATGGACGTCGGCCATGCCCGCAAGGTCTTCCTCGAGGGCTTCCTCCGGAATCGGGACGGCTATCGGATGGAGCTGCCGCTTGCACCTCTAGGTGAACTCTATGGCAATCGCCTGGAAGATTGGCTCGCGCAACATCGGATGGAAGTCCGGCTCAAGGCAGGCGTCCGGTCCGTCGACCTCAAGCCCGACGGGCGGGTTTGCGGCGTGACCCTGCGGGATGGCCGTTCCCTGCCGGCCGATCTCGTGGCGATGGCCGTCCCGTTCGACCGGGTTCGGGCCGTCCTGGGCGAATCGACTGCTGCACGGCTGCCCCATTGGAACGACGTGGAGGCGATCGAATCCTCGCCCATCACGGGGATTCACTTCTGGTTCGATCGGCCCGTCTGCCCGTACGAACACGTCGTCACCCTGGGCCGGACGGTCCAATGGGTTTTCAACCATACCGCACTGCAGGGGCGGGAGCCCGAGGGCGGGGGCCAGTACTTGCAACTGGTCGTAAGCGCCGCCTACGACCTGGTCGGGATGGATCGCCGCCAGATCCAGGAGATCGCCCTCAACGACCTGGCGGCGATCTGGCCGGGGGTACGCGAGGCGAAGCTGGTCCGCAGTTGGATCGTCACCGAACACGGGGCCACGTTCGCGGTCCGACCCGGAATCGACCGAATCCGGCCACCGCAACGGACCGAGGTCCCCGGGCTCTTCCTGGCCGGGGATTGGACGGCAACCGGCTGGCCCGCCACGATGGAAGGCGCGGTCCGAAGCGGCTACCTCGCGGCGGAGGGGATCTTGCAAGACCTCGGCAGGCCGGATCGCCTGGTCCGTGCCGACTTGCCCGGGTCCTGGCTCTCGAATTTCCTGCTGGGTTCGGCCGGTTGAGCCATGCGCGGTCAGTGGACCGACCTGGGCCTGTCGACCAGCACATCGAATCGGTGGACCGTCCATGAGGCCAGCGCGAGGCCGGCCGAGCCGTAGAGGATCGGGCTGAGGAGGAGCGTGGCGACCGTCTGGGGGAGTTCCTTCTCGCTGGTGAACAAAAACCATCGACTCTCGCTCCAGCCGAGGATCGACCAGAGCTCGGGGTAGGAGAAGAGCGACATCCCCAGGATCATCGGCGAGAATCCCAGGGCGACCAGGATTCCCTCGGGCTGGAAAAGGAACAAGGCGATCAGATAGCCGCCGTTGAGGAAAATCAAGATCCCAAGGGTCGCGGCCAGCGCCCGTCCCGTCGACCTGGCCTGGAGCGAAACGGTGGTCCCCAGCGCTGCGATGAAGCCGAGGTAGCAGCCCATCTGCGTCGCGGCCAGGACGAACCCGACCGGGTGGAGCGAGCCGGTCGCCACGCCGACCGCCCACATCGCCAGGATGACCGCAACCGGCCGTCGGAGGGCCCAGAGGGAGCCGATCATCTTCGCGGCCAGGATCTCGCGACCGGACAAGGTGGTGGATGTGAGCGTGATCCAGGTATCTTCTTCCTTCTCCGAAGTGAGGCTGCTCGCCGACGCCACCGCGACACCCAGGCCCGTGATGACGTAGAGCAGGACGCCCACCATCCGCAGGAACTCGTTGAAGCCGTTCCGGGGGCCGGAAATCGCAATCAGATCGAATCGGTCGGCGGCCAGGCTCGTCCAGGCTTCGAGGCCCAGTCTCCAGGTGCCGTAAGCGACCAAGGACAGGACCACCAGGCCCAGGAAGCCCAGGATGACCTTCGTGGGCCCGCGGAGCCGGGCTACGTGCCGTTCTTTCCACAACATCGGCTCTTCGCCGCATTCGGGGCGGCCGAACAGAGCCCAACCTCTTGTCGGGCGTGTCGCAGGAATTCGGCCCGACAGGAACCGTCGGAAGCCGCTGCCCTCATTGCGGAAATGCGGGCGGAGTCGGAGCACGGCGAGCCCGGTGGTCGCCAGGAAGGCCGCGAAGTGCAGGCCCAGCATGCTAGGCATCGCCAATTCGAACGGCAGGCCCCGCGGGTTGCCCTGGAAGAAGGTCCAAAAGGGGTTCACCACGAGCAACCAGTCGTTGATCGGTTCGACGGCGCCGTACAGGATCGGCCATTCGGCCTTCATGCCCATCGCGAACAGCGGGCCGAGCAGGATGGCCGCTTCGAGGGCGTAGGTCAGCAGGATCGCGTCGCGGACCCGCCGGGCGTGGACCGAGACGAGGATCGCCAGGCCCGACAGGGCCAGCACGGTCGAGATCGTCCCGGCGTAACCCCAGGCGACCCGCTTCGGGTCGACGCCGCCGAACAGGCCGAGCAGACTGAGGATCGGCAAGCCTACCGTGATCAGCACGATCATCATCATCAGGCGGGCGGCGAGCTTGCCCAGGACGATCTCGCCGCCCGAGAGGCAGCTGGCGAGCAGGTAATGCAAGGTCTTTCGCTGGCTCTCATCGGCGACGCAGCCGGCGACGAGGGCTGGCGTCATCAGCAAGACGCCGGCGAACTGCCAGGCGGCCAGCGATTCGAACAGGTCTCGGCCGAACTCGGCCATCTGCCGGATCGAGGCCGCCGGTATGCCGCCCGGGGTCCGGGGGAATCGTCCCTGGAAGGACTGGGCTACCACCGCCAGCATGACCAAGCCGAAGCCCGACCTCGCCCAGTAGTATCGGCCTCGCCGGGAGGTGATCAGCAATTCGTTGGTGAAGACCGGCCCAGGCAGCATCAGGGCTGCACCTCGATCGTGAGCCAGGCGCGGTCGGGGTCGAGGCGTCGGGCCAACTCGGCCGACCAACGCCATTCCTCGGGACGGACCTTGCCGCGGATCGTCAGCGGCCGGGGGTAGAGCAGTGCGGCGGCCTGCGGCATGTCGAGGATCTTCTCGACGTTGAGGAAGGCCGGGCCGTCGGCGAACGTCGACGGCGGATCGACCAGCTCGACTGCCGCGACGTCGGGCTCGAAGATCGCGGCGAAGAGGGCGATCGGCGCCATCGATCCCTGGGCGACCAGGGTGACCCCGCCCTCCCGCCTCTTCGGCCGCACGCCGAGGACCGATGGGTTGGTTTGCTCGCGAAGCGCGGCCAAACCCCGGCGTACATCCCACACCCGCTGGCCGTCGAGAGTCTCGCCCAGGAGATAGAATCTCCGGCGAATCTGGGCATCCTTGGACTCGGGCCAGGCGACCCGGTTGATCCGATCTAGCCCCCTCGGGTAAAGAGTCCACGACAGGGGATGGGAGGCCGAAGAACAGTCTCCCACGCCGACGAAGACGGGGCCACCCGGCTGTCCGGGGCCGGATTCTGGCGTGATGAAACACCGGATCCCGGGCTCGCTGGCGTAGGTGAGAAATCGAGGAATGACCGCTTGCTCCGGCCCCGGCATGCTATGGCCCACGGGCCTGACCTCGAGATCCACGAGTTCGCCGGCGTCCGGCCAGCCCCCGAAGACCTTGCCGCGCAGCTCCTGGATCCAGGCATCCCGGCAGGTCCGCCAGGCCTCGGCATCCTTCGGCACGGGCGGGGTGATCGCGCGGGGTACGAATGCCTCGTGGATCGTCGCGTTCCGAGAGTCGGGCGGGGGGGATCCGGGCTCCAAAACCTTGAGGTATTCCATCGCCAATTTCCGGGGCGGCTCCGTGATGACCGGCTCGGCGATGTCCTTGAAATGGCGTTCGAAAAAGGCGAATGAGGGGTGGCGAAGCTCGATCGAATCGATGTGGCCGCCATCGCCTATGAGCAACCCCAGGCGCTCCCGGGCGCCGTACCAGCCGTAGACGGTCTCCAGCGCCCGGAAGACCCGGCGGACTCCGTCCTCGGGGAAGATCGGATCCCGGTTGGTGTTCTCCAGCAGCATCGCCTTCGGGGCACAGAGGGCGGCCAGCGTGGCATAGTCCCAGCGATAGGTATTCACGAAGTACATGCAGTCGCAGTGACCCTGGACGCATCCGTCGAGGATGTGATTCCGCAGGTCGGTGATCCCCGCGACGGGAACGATCGCGGCGATCCGGTCGTCGATCGCGCCCAGCCACCAGGTCGTGGCGCCGCCGCCCGACCGGCCGGTCACGCCGATCCGGGAGGGGTCGACCTCGGGCCGGCCGAGGAGGTAATCGATGCCGCGGATTCCGTTCCACGCCTCGATGCCGGCCGGCGTGTATCCTCGGGAGTACCACCACCACATCCCCTGGCGGAAGGTCCCGTGGTGCAGGCCCGGCACCTCGCCGAGCTGGAGCGTGTCGAGCACCAGGCAGACATATCCGTTGGCGGCGTACCAGGCGGCATGGTGGTTATAGTGGGTCTTGTTGCCGTAGATGATCCCGTCTTTCTTCTGATCGCTATGCCCGCAGACGTAGAGGATGGCGGGATGCTGGCCGCGGATCTCCCTGGGAAGGAACAGGTTGGCCGTGACGACCAGCCCGGGCGACGATTCGTAGTGGAGCATCTCTACGCGGAAATCGGGCCGCTCGATCGTCCGGGTGATCGTCGCATTCAGGGGCGTCCGAGCGGGCATCGGGTCGAGGCCGAGCATCTCCAGGGCTTGCCGCTGGAGTTCTGGCCGACGGGCCATCCATTCGCCGGCCGTGTCGATGCCCTCCAGCCCCTTCGCCTCGATCCTTGCCGTCGCCCATCGGAAGTACTCCGACAGCGGTTCCTGGGCCCTGGCAACGGAGGCCGCGGCGATCAGGCCGCAGCCGAGCAGGAGTCGGATCGCCGCGGATCGCATCGTCTTGCCCCTGGATTTCAGCTATTCGCAGGCAGATCCCGGCCCTGGAAGAAAAGATAGGCGATGGCGATCCCCGCCAGGCCCACCCCGCAGAGTGCGCCGACGTTGGGGCCGAGTTGCACGGCCTTCACCGCGGCCTCGACGGGTGCGTAACCCTTGAAGACGGTCAGCCATTCGAGCCAGCCCCACCGCTCCTTCAACTCGTCGGTATTGGCGATGAAGTAAGCGATGATGCCGCCGACCGTCAGCGAGGATGAGATCAGGGTCGCCCGCCATCGTACCACGTCGTATGACGAGAACAGGAGCGTGTAGCCGAAGGCGGCGAATCCCAGGGCGAACATGTTCAGGCAAGGCCGGAGGATGGGGAGCGGACCGGGCGCATCCTCGATCGAGTAATACCAGTTACCCACCTGGTTCCCCAGCAACAGCGCGCCAAGCATGAGGGCCAGGCCCCCCGCCGCGGCTGCAACGTGGGCCATCAGGTAGCTCCATCGCGAGATCGGCCGGGACAGGGCGATGTCCAGCGTACCCCGCTCAATCTCGCCGGCAATGGCGAGCGAGCCCCGGGCGATGGCCCAGCAGATCAGGAGCAGGGGGATGAGCGGGAAATTCCATCGGGCGACCTCGAGCGCGGCCGGCGAACCGTCGAAATCGGGCCCTCCGAACACCCGCATCATGCCGGCCCCTCGCATCCGGGCCATGCCATCGGTGGCGGCCTTCTGCGCGGCCAGGTATTCCCGCGTCTGGTAGACTCCCAGCCAGCCGAGCATCGCCACGGCGACCGCGACCAGGCCGATGAACCACCGTGCTTCGGTCAGGTGCTTGCGCAAGAGGATGAAGAACGGGCTCATGACCAGGCGACCTCCCCGTCGTCCGCCAATCGGCCGGCTTCCCGCGGGGCGGGTTCGTCCGGGCCCCCCCGCGGGGCCACGTCATCATCGTCCACATCCGGCCCGTGGTACTTGTCGTAAAGGCTGCGGAGATCCTCCGTGCCGATCGCAACGTCGGCGATCGGCTGGGTGCCGAGCCAGGCGAGCAGGGCTGCGGCCTCGCCTCGATGCTCCATCAGCAGGACGTCGCCGGCCCGACGTTCCCGGATTGTCGCCTGCAGGGAATCGGGCACGAAATCGGGGGCCCGCCCATCGAACCGGGCGAGCACCATCCGCAAGTTCCTCCGCTTGTGCATGTCCTCGACGTGCATCAGGCGACCCCGCCTCATGATGCCGACGCGATCCGAGATCGCCTCGACTTCCGACAGGACATGGCCCGAGAAGATGACCGTCTGGCCATGGCTCCGGGCATTGCCGACCAGCTCCAGGACGGTCTGGCGTGCCGATGGGTCGAGTGCGGAGGTCGGTTCGTCAAGGATCAGGACGTCCACCGGGTCGGCGAAAGCCTGCGAGAGGGCCAGCTTCTGCTTCATGCCCGTGGAGTAGGTCCGCACCTTCCGCTTGAGGTCGAGCCCCATGACGCGGTCGGCGATCGCCACGGCTCGTTCCAGCGTACCGCCGCCGCGGAGGCTGCCCAGGAAGTCGAGCACGGCCAGCCCGCTCATGTGGCCGTACAGCCGCAGCTCGCCGGGCAGGTACGAGACGGCCCGGCGGACTTCCAGGCTCTGATTCCAGCAGTCGAACCCGTTCACCGCGCCCCTCCCGGCCGTCGGGCGGAGCATCCCCAGCAGGCATCGGATGGTCGTGGTCTTGCCCGACCCGTTGGGCCCGAGGAATCCGAATACCTCCCCCTTGCGGATCTCCACGGTGAGGTCGCTCAGGGCGGCGACCTTGCCGTAGCGCTTCGTCAACCCGACCGTTTCGATCATCGCGTCTCGCCCCGCGGCTTGATCTGCTGGTCGGCGAAGTCGAGGTATGCCTTCCAGTCGACATCGGTCACGTCATGCTGACCCGGGCGGATGTGGTAGCCGATCCGGCTCGGCACCAGCGTGTTCAACGACGGCATTTCCTTCGTCGCGAGTCCGTCCGTCCCGAGCAGCCGATACACCGGGTCGGCCCCCACGCAGGCCAGGAACTCGCCCTTGGGGTCGGCCCACAGGTCTTCCTGGGCGCTGCAAACCAGGACCGGCCGGGGCGCGATCAAGGCGACGAGCATGTGCTGATCGAACGGCAGGTCGAAGACGTGGTCGTTGTACTTCTTGTAATTCCCGCAGAACCAGTGCGGGAACGAGGTGTTGATCCGTTTGACGGTCTCGCCGAACCAACGGCGACTCAGGGCCGCGCCGCCTTCGCCCGAGTCGTTGGAAATGACCAAAGCGAAACGCGGGTCCTGGGCGCCGGCCCACAGCGATGTCTTGCCCAGCCGGGAATGCCCCATAACGGCCACCCGTTTGGAGTCGAATGCCGGGTCGGACTCGAGGTAATCGAGCGCCCGGCTCAGCCCCCACGCCCAGGCCCCGATCGAACCCCACGATTCGGCAGCCCTGTCCCCAGGGAACAGCGGGTGGACGCCGTTCTTGAAGCCGTCGTCGAAATCCGGGTCGAGGTCGCCGTAGTAGGCGGTGATGAGGGCGTAACCCCGTTCGATGATCATCGAAACGGGCCACCGCGAGGCCTCCGCTCCCCGGGATTTCTCGGTCGATCGGTTGTCGGCAATCCCCAGATTCTTGTCGTTGCGGACCCACTGCGTGGAGAGGCGGATTTCCGGGTCGTCCTGGACCGCGTGATTGCCCTGGAAGTTCAGCCCGATAAAGGCCGGAACCGGTCCCCTTGCCTGATTGGGACGATAGATCAGGAGTGTCATTTTCGGGCCGTCGGGCTCGGCGGTGAACAGCAGATCGACTTCCTGCCGGGTCGCCTTGCCGCCGATCGCCACGTACGATTCGGAGACCTTACGGGCCGTGATCTTGATCCTGGAATCGGGCGTCTTGCCGTACATCTCGGTGGCGAACAGGCGGAAGATCTCGGGCCGGCGGACCTTCCACCAGGCGTCGGCGTCGGCGATCCGGGTGCCATCGAGCGCGACCAGGGGGTCGGGCAGCGTGTAAGCGGGAACCCGGGATTCGTCCTGATTGATACCGTCCGGGAAGGTGCCTTGTTTCGCCTGGATGGGTACGGCTCCGAGGAGGGCGAGGATCAGGGTCCAGACGACCTTCGAGGGCATGATCGGGTCTCCGGGAGGGCGGTCGGGTCCGCATCATCTTCCCGGAGCGGAGGGACGTCCGCAAAGGGTTCGTTCAAACCATCGTTTGGAAGCCGTCCTCGTCCGAGTCCTGATCCTGATCCGGTTGTTTACGCATCGGCAGCTCCAGGACGAATCGGGAGCCTTTACCCAATCGGGAGGTGACGTGGATCTCGCCGCCGTGTTCTCGGAGGATCTTGCGGGAGACGGGCAGGCCGAGGCCGGTGCCGCGGCCGCCTTTCTTGGAGGCGAAGACCTGGAAGATGCCGGCGATGTCTTCCGGGGCAATGCCTATGCCGTTGTCGGTCACGGCGATCCGGGCCGTACCCTTCGCGTCGTCCCACTCGGTCGAGACCTCGACACGGGCCCGTTCGCGGTCCTCGGCGGCGTCCAACGCATTGGTCACGATGTTCAGGACCGCCCGGTGCATGCTCTCGGGATCGATCATGACCTGGGGGAATGCGTCACCCGGCTTCCAGGCCAGTTCGACCCCCAACTCGGCAGCCCGGGGGAGCATCAATTCGACCACGTCGGCCACCACATGGTTCAGCTCGCACGCTTCGAGGGCCGGCTCCCGGTCCTTGGAGAACGAGAGCATGTCCATCACCAGGTTGTAGATCCGCCCCTGGTTCTTTTCGACGATGGTCCAGCCGCGTCGGACGATGTCCTCGTCCTTCTGGTTCAGGCCCATGTCGATCAGGTAGCTGCCGCCGCGGATGCCCTGCAGAATATTCTTGATGTGGTGCGACAGGGTGGCGATCGTCTGGCCGACGGCCGCCAGCCGTTCGGCCTGGACCTTTTCCTGGTAGAACCGGGTGTTCTCGATCGCCATGCCGGCCTGATGGCCGATGGCGACCATCAGCATCAGGTGGTCCTGCGTGAAGCGGTGCCGCGTGACCGCAGGCCTCCGTCCCGCCTCCAGGTCGCCTTCGGGATTGGTCAGGGTATCGGCGTAAAGCACGCCGAGGGTGGCATGGCGACCCTGGATCGGCACGCAAATCGCTTCGACGATCCCCGAGTTGAGGATCGATGCGGCGGGGCCGAATCGCTTGTCACGGGGGGCATCCGTGGTGATGACGCCCTGGCCCTGGGTCCTCACGAAATCGACGATGGTCCTCGAGATTTGCAGGCGATCTCCCGAGGATTCGGCCGTCGCCGCCAGCACGCCTTGGGCTCGAGCTGGTCGTCGTGGCCCACGAGCAGGATGGCCTCGATCGGTCTCGATCGACTCGGCGACGAGCTTGCAGGATCCTGGGCAGCAATTCGTCCGGGTCGACGATGTGGCTGATCGCCTGCGTCGCCTGGTACATCACCCCCAGGTTGGCCAGGCGGGTGCGGAGCCAGTCGCCGCTGGCCTCCGCCGGAGCTTTCAGGACCTTCGAGCCGTCCTCGGCCGGGATCGCCTTGATGATGGCCGAGCGGTCGTCGCGACCGACGGCGCTGAGGAGGTCGACGCGCCGCGTCATCTCGCGCTCGGCGCCCGGCCCTTCGGAGAAGAGCATCACCGTCTGGCCGATCTGAACCTGGTCGCCGGGGTGGATCAGGGCCTGGTCGACGGGGTCGCCGTTCACGAACGTGCCGTTGGCCGAGCCCAGGTCCACCAGGCGAAAACCCTGCGGGGATCGGCGGATCTCGGCGTGTCGTCGCGAGACCTCGTTGTCGTGGAGTCGGACGGTGTTGCAAGCCTCGCGGCCCAGCGACACGGTCGGTTGGCCGAGGTCGAACCGTTTGCCCTGATCGGCCCCTCGGATCACGAACAGCGACGCCACGCGCGGATTCCCCATCAGTCGGGATCGGACAAATGAAGAAGGGCCGGGCCGCGGACGCGCGACCCGGCCCTTCGGGTGACTTCGAGCATACGGACGGGCGGTCGCGAGCGTCAACCCGCGCCGCCGCGGCCATGAGACGGTTAGCGGCCGGTCTCGCTCATGTCCATTTCGAAATCGGACAGGTTCACCGGGCCCTCGCCATCGGCGTCGTCGTGTTTCTCGAAAACCTTGGCCCACCGGGTGCTATCGGGGCGATAGCCCTGGCGATGGCCTAGCCTCTCGTTCTCGCGGGCGCATTCGATGCAGGAGTTCGTATAGGGCAACGCATTGAGGCGGGCCTCATTGATCTTGTCGCCGCAGAACTCGCACCGACCGTAGACACCCTTGACGATCCGCTTCAGGGCGTGCTCGATCTGTTCCAGCTCCCGGCTCTCGATCTCGATGAGTTGGGAGCTAATTTCATCGTTGGCCGTCTCGACCGCGGCATCGACCTGATCGCCGACCGACAGCGAGGAGAGTTGCCGGAGGCTATCGAGGTCCCCGTTCAGGGCCTTACGGAGGGCGTCACGCCGGGCGACCAGCCGCGCGTGGAGCCTGAGCATTGCTTCTTTGCGGGCCATCTCCCACCTCCCATGGACGTCGCGCTCGAACCGTTCCCCGCGGTCTCGGGTCGCGAGGAGGGCGAACGACCGCCGTCCTCGTGCCGCGTCGTAAGTCTAGATCGAGTTGAGGCGTCTGATTGAACCGTCGTGGATTTCCGTTCGTCCTGTACCGGCTAACACCGCTTGCCCGGCTCCCATACGGCACGTAGCAGATTATGCGCCACGGCCGATCCTTTGCCCGACAAGGTTCACCGCATCCAGTAATACGTCCGCCAGGCTCGAAGGTTTACGTGCCCGTTCATTTTTGACGAAATTGTTCGTGGAGACCGAAGCTCTCCAGCCTTCCGATCGATACGGCCCGGGCGGGTAATTCGGACGCAGAATTGGGGCACCTGGCTCTTGCGGTTGCGGGGGATGATTCATTGGACAGGAGCGAGTGGGCAAGGGTTCCGGGAGCGGTTAGGCGAGGTGGGCCAAAATTGGGCGGGTGGGCTAGTTCATGGGACCGAAAAATTGGCGGTTACGAGCATTCGAGCCTCGCCCGAGCGTCGTCGAAAATTTAAGACCTGGGATCCCCGACCTTGCTGGCTCCGGTAGATCCATTGCTCCGTAGTATTGCCCTGGGTTGCCCATCGAGCCTGAGAATCGGGTTTGCCCAGCAAAGACTGGATCTCCTGATCCGTGGCATTCCTCAAGGTTCCATCAGCCCGACGATCGGCCGATGCACCCCCCTCCCCCCGGATGGCGACTTCGCGTTCGGTATCCGGCCATCCCAGGGGCACCAAGGCCTTCCAATGGGTGAACCGCACTCCGCTCTCCGGGATTAACGTGTACACCCATTCGCCATCGCTGCCAAGGGTTAGGGACGCCAGGCGGGCACCGAACAGCAGCCGATCGCCGACCTTGGGTCGGGCCGAATCCAGGATCGTCAGGCCCGTCGTATCGATGCGGCCGCGACGGGCGGCCTGGGGGCCATTTCCTGTGCAAATTCGCAAGCCCAGGGTGGGCCCGCGCTCGGGCGGGCTGCCGACGTCGGTGACCAGCGCATCGATCAGGACGCTCTGTCCCCGGTAAAGATCGCGGAAACGCCCCGGCCAGGACGCTGGCGGGTCATATCGGGCCGCTTCCTCGATCATGTCCTCGAGGGGGGAACGCGACAGGTTCACGAGGATCGCCGCCTCTTCGGCCGCCTGCCGGACCGAGGATGCGTCCTGGTGCTCGCCGCGGAGGGCTTCGACGGCACGGGCTCCCTTGCTGAGGAGGAGATTGGCCTCGTCATAATCGCCCCGTTCCAGGGCCTCAATCCCCTCGGTCTGGGCACGGGAGATTGCCTCGGGTGCCGATTCAAGCCATTTCCTGCGAAGGCTCATCCCGATCGTCAAGACGATCAGTCCGGCCACGCTCAAAATCACCAATCGGTGCCGGTTGCGGTAGAACCAATCTCGGCCGGACGGCCTCCCCCGCGGGACGCTTACAGAATCCGGCCGGGTCGTGACAGCTTGACGGATCGGCTCGGGGCGGAACGGCCTCGAAGGGCCAGGGCTCGCGGCCGGTCTTTGCTCAGGGCGATGGTTGGGAGATTGCCGCTCCCAGCGGGGTGGAGGTTCCGGTTCCTCGTATTCGGGGACAGGAGCATCGACCCACTCGATCTCATCCTCATGACCTGCCGCACCAGCCAGTTCGGGCTCCATCATCGGGTCGGTGAGCGGGATCGGGCCCTCATCCTCCCATGGGCGGTCCGCGATTGAGGTAGCAGACTCAATTCGACGTTGCTTGGGAGGAGCGGGCTGGGGCAGGGGGCATCTCGGCAAGATAAAGACGCCGGAACTGCAGCTGGGGCAACGGACGGCCTGGAACCCTTCCGTCCTCAGCCCCCGGAGGATGTGACCTTCAGGGCAGGCCACCCGGTAATATTCGGGTTCCGCCGGCTGCGCGGGGGAGATGCCATGAATCAGGGCCCGTGCCCGGTTGAACAAACCCAACGAGGGATCCCTTCGCGACAACTTGGTCGTGCACTCAGGTTGGCCGGCGAGCGAATTATCAAGGCCAATCGTCGGGAAATCAACGACGAAGTGAGGCCGCTCCTCGGGTTTGCGTGGCCGGGGGCATGGTCCCCCGAGGAACCGCCCCGCGGAAATCGTGAAAATGGTCATCTGCCACGCAGAACGGTATAACCGGGCAGGCTTTTTCATGGCTTGCGGCCGTTGCCCGAGGCGGAGGAGGAGGTTCATAAATGGGGAACCGACAGGAGATTGGACCGATCGCAGGTGGCATGCAATCGCGTGATCGGCTGATTCCTGCGGGGCTGGGCCTGTTGGCATTCCTGGCAGTCTTGACCACCTTGGGGCATCCGGGCATCACGATCGACGAACCGTTGGATGTACGCCCCGGGAGAACCTATGTTCAGGCCCTCGGCAAGCAAGGTCTGCGGTTCTTCGGGCCGGCCTCGGTCCGAGCCGTCTTCGCCGATAACGCCGAGCATCCCCCCCTGGGCCGATGGCTCCTCGGGATCGCCTCGGTACTGGGCGAGCCGTTCGAGGGCTACCTCGGCGGGGCCGATCCTTATGGTGTCCATGCCGGTCGTCTGGCCCCCGCCGCCAGCTTTGGACTCTTGGTCGGCCTGGTTGCGGGATCCGCACTACGGCACGGCGGTCGGGTTGCCGGGATCGGGGCTGGCCTGGCCTTGATCCTGATGCCGCGGATGTTCGCGCATGCCCATTTCGCCGCGCTGGATACCTTCGTGGCCCTCTTCTGGGTGGCGGCGTTCCTGTCCGCTGACCGAGCGATCGGATCGCGGAATCCGGGGCCGATGATGGCCTTGGCCGGAATCGTTTGGGCGCTGGCGCTGTTGACCAAGATCCACGGTTGGCTCCTGCCCCCCCTGGTGGGCCTCTATGGCCTGGCCCGGCTGGGCCCAAAGCGGGCCATCCTGCCTTTCGGACTCTGGTTGACCGTGGGCCTGGCGATTTTTATCGCCGGATGGCCCTGGCTTTGGTATGAGGCAGGCACTCGATTGCGGGCCTATCTGGCAACAGGTACGGACCGGATCGCTTTGCATACCCTGTACTTCGGGAAAATTTTCGACGACCGCGATGTGCCCTGGCATTACCCCTGGTTCTACTTCGCCACGACCGTCCCCGTGGGTTTGCACCTCTTCGGGATCTTTGGCCTGGGATGGGCCTTGAAACTACGCCATGGTTGGGGGCTGCGGCTCGCCGGGGGTATCCTGATGTTCTTAATCCTCTTCAGCACCCGTATTCCCGTTTACGACGGCGAGCGGCTTTTCCTCGCTGCCTTCCCGCTCTGGGCAATGTTGATCGGCCTGGGTTTGGCCTGGCTGTGGGACCTCGCCAATCGTCGATGGCTTCGCGCCGGCATCATCATCCTGGTCGCGGGGCAGGGGTATGGCGTGGTGGCCCTGCACCCCTTCGGCCTGAGTTACTACAATGCCCTAGTCGGCGGATTACCGGGGGCGGAACGGCTGGGCCTGGAACTGACCTTCTGGTCCGACGCGATCGATGCGACCTTGCTGGATGAATTGGCCCGGGTTGCCTCCCCCGGTGATGTAACCTCGGTCGTACCGACGCTGCATCACATCCAGCCCGGCTCGATGATGACGGCGAAACTGCTGGAGCGTCGTATCCGGCTGGAACCGCAGGAAGCACGGGATCGGGCCCGTTGGCTGCTGATTTCCAGGCGGACGGCCTACTGGCCGGGGGGGATGGCCGAGGAACTGGAAGGGAGGCGGCCGATCGGTTTACGTTCCCGGCAAGGCGTTTGGCTGTCGGGAATTTGGCCGGGCCCGGAGATGAATTGATGCAAGGGGCCATCTCGTTTAGAATCCGGCCTTGGATTTCCGAGATCGCGGCGGGGTGGTGATGGCCGGATTGACGCATTTCGACGACCGCGGCGCCAGCCGGATGGTGGACGTCTCGTCCAAGCCGGAGACGGCCCGATCGGCGCGGGCGAGCGGACGGGTCCGCATGCGGCCGGAGACGCTCGCGCTCATCGCCGATCGCTCGATGGCCAAGGGCGATGTTCTGGAGGTGGCGCGGCTGGCCGGCATCCTGGCCGCCAAGAAGGTCGGCGACCTGATCCCGCTCTGCCATCCCCTGGGACTGGACTCGATCGAGCTGGACATCCGCCCCGATGGGCCCGAAGGCCTGCGGATCGAGGCAACCGTCAAGGTCCAGGGCCGGACTGGCGTCGAGATGGAAGCCTTGACCGCCGTGAGCATCGCCGCTTTGACCGTCTATGACATGTGCAAGGCGGTCGATCGCTCGATGTCCATCGACCGGATCCTCCTGGAGGAGAAGACCGGCGGGCGGAGCGGGACCTATCGCCGGGGCGAAACCGTCGAACATGAGCAGTGAAGCGCGGCACGATTCCCCCGGTTCTCGTGTGGACGGGCCGCCGCCGCCGGCGCGCCCCCAGGCCCCCCTCCCCGGGAGACGCGCGATGGGCCCCGGCGATCTCAAAACGCTGCCCGATACGTTCGGCCGACGGCTGGCGTCGATCTACTCGCCGATCGCCGCCGAGCTGGCCGAGGCGGAGCGGATCTATTCCGCCGAGCTGGGCAGCCGTTACGCGTTCGTCCAGCACATGGTCGAGCATTCCGCCGACTTTCGCGGCAAGAGGCTCCGCCCCGTCCTGGTGCTCCTGACCGCCCAGGCCAGCGGCGGGGTCCGCCGCGAGCACCCGGTCCTGGCCGCGGTCGTCGAGATGGTGCATACCGCGACCCTGGTCCACGACGATGTGCTCGACGAGTCGATGGTCCGCCGCCACGCGGCCACGGTCAACGCCGAGTGGGGTAACGAGGCGGCCGTCCTGATGGGCGATTACCTGTTCACGCACGCCTTCCACCTGGCCGCTTCGCTCGATACGACCCTCGCTTGCCGGTGGATCGGCCGGGCGACCAACGTTGTCTGCGAAGGCGAATTGCTGCAGGTGCACAACCGGGGCAATCTCGACCTCGACGAGGAGACCTATCGTCATATCATCTCGGGCAAGACCGCCGAGTTGACCGCGGTTAGCTGCCGCCTCGGTGCCCACTTTGCCGGCGCGAGCCAGCACGTCGTGCAAGCCGTCGAGAAATTCGGGCGGGAGTTGGGCATCGCGTTCCAGATCGCCGACGACGTCCTCGACCTCTGGGGCGACGAGCGGAAGACCGGCAAGACGCTCGGGACCGACCTGGAGAAGCAGAAACTCACCCTGCCCCTGATCCGCTTCCTGGCGAATGCCGACGGGCCCGACGCGCGGAGGGTCCGCGAAATTTTGTCGTCCTCGGCACCCGACCGGAAGGCTCTCCGCCCCTACCTGGAATCGAGCGGTGCCTTGCAGTCGACCTGGGAGACCGCGCACGATCACGCCCGGGCCGCCGCCGAGTCGCTGGAAATCCGGCCTGACAGCCCGGCCACGGCCACCCTGGACGGGATGGCCCTTGACGGCGGCCGCGGGGTTTATCCACGCGGGCCGCACCGCACGACCCGGCAGACGAAGACCTTGGACTCGTGGATGCTCACGTTAGGATCGCCGACCATCGCGGTCAGGTCGTTGACGACCGCCCCCGTCACGACCCCCTTGTATCCCCAATGCCAGGGCATCCCGACCTGATGAATCGTCCGCCCGTCGATGACGAGCGGCCGGACCCGGCGCGTCACGAGGGCCCGGGCCTGGATGGATGCCCGGGGAGTGGTCACCGCCAGCCAGTCGAGGTTATCCGCCCCGATCTCCCGGGCGTGCTCGGGGCTGATTTCGACGAATAACTCGGGCTGGAGCGAGCTGAGCCAGGGGAGCCATCGGCTCATCGAACCGCTCAGGTGATGCTCGGTCAGGCGA
Source organism: Isosphaeraceae bacterium (assembly GCA_046350035.1). GTDB lineage: Bacteria > Planctomycetota > Planctomycetia > Isosphaerales > Isosphaeraceae > CALLYK01. The sequence continues at coordinate 29,476 of JAXMBD010000026.1, forward strand.
TAGGTCGACAGGATGCACGGGAAATCGTCGGAGCCGGGCGTCGCGTACGGGTTGCCGGGCACCTCGAACACCTTGGCGACCGGGTTGGCCTGGCGTTCCGGGTAGAGCGAGTTGATCACGGGCGATTCATAGGGCTCGTAATGCGTCGGCAGGGGGCCATCGACCAATCCGTTGGGCACGAACAGCCACGCCTTGCCGTCGCCTTTGAGGATGAAGGGCGACGCCCCGTCGTGGAAGTTCAGACCAAAACCCTGGGGATCGGCGGGGGTGTCGGGCGCCTTTTGGGCGGGGAAGTCGGGCACGTCCAGCCCGACCCACTTCCGACGATCCGGGTCCCACGAAACGTAGCCTTCGGACCGGCCTTGCGCGAAGAGGCGGGCTAGCTTCGCCTCCTTGGGCCAGGGCCGTCCGTCGGGATCGGCCGAGGCCCGGTTGTAGAGGATCCGACGGTTGGCCGGCCAGGCGAACCCCCATCCCGACGCGACCCAGTCGTCCCCTTTGCGATTCGCGGCATGGTTCCGCCCTTCCGGGTCCTCCTCCGTGGGTGCGAAGACACCGGAGTAAATCCAGGCGCCGCAGGCGGTCGAGCCGTCGGCCTTGAGGTCGGCCGAGGACCGGATCAATCGGCCCCCGGCCGTGAACCGGCCGTGGATCTCGCGGAGTACGAGCGTCGCCGACGGCTCATCCTTGACCTTCCAGGGCCCGTTCTCCTCCGAATCGAGATAGTCCCAGGTCAAGGCTCGGATCGGCCGGTCGCGCTCCAGCGGGCTGTCAAGGTAGAGTTCCTTGAGTCGTCTCATCAGGTGGAAGGTGAACCAGAGGTCCGACCTGGCGTCGCCGGGAGGGTCGGCGGCCCGGTCGTGCCACTGAAGTAGCCGCATCGTGTTGGTGTACGATCCGTCCGATTCGGCCGTCGCGGAGGCCGGCAGCAGGAAGACCTCGGTGGGGATTTCCTCGGGCTTCAACTCGCCGGAGCGGACCTCGGGGCTGTCCTTCCAGAACGACGCGGTCTCGGTCTCGTAGAGGTCGCGGACGACCAGCCATTCGAGCTTCGCGAGGGCCTTCCGCTGGTACCCGGCGTTCTGGCCGCCGACCGCCGGGTTCTGGCCCATGGCGAGGAAACCGCGGATCTTGCCCTCGTTCATCGCCACGAACATCGGCATATGCGAGTGGTCGCCGTAGGTCCGGGGGAGCCAGCCGAAGCCGTAATCGTTATCGGCGTTCGCCTCATCGCCGAACCAGGCCTTGAGCAGGCTGACCATGTAGGCCGGCATGTTGGCCCAGAGGCCGGTCGGCGTGATCTCGGTGGAGAGGTACTCCGTCAAGGTGTCGTGGTTCTTGAGCACGCTGGGGGAGTTCAGGTAGCCGGGGAGCAGGTTGTAAAGCGTCGGCAGGTCGGTGGACCCCTGGATCGACGCATGGCCGCGGAGCGCCAGGATCCCGCCTCCCGGCCGGCCGATGTTGCCCAGCAAGAGCTGCAAGATGGTCGCCGCCCGGATGATCTGCACGCCGGTCGTGTGCTGCGTCCAGCCGACCGCGTAGCAGAGCGCCGCCGTCCGGTCGGGCCCGGAGGCGTCGCAGAGCGTCTCTGCGACCTTCAGGAAGACCCCCTTGGGGGTGCCGCAGAGTCGTTCGACCGTTTCCGGCGTGTACCGCGCGTAGTGCCGCCTGAGGATCTGCAGGACGCATCGCGGATCCTGGAGCGTCGGGTCGGTAAGCGGGGGTGCCATCACCTTTCCGCTCCGGGCCGCGAAGCTGTGGGGCTCGTTGAGCGACGGCTCGGGTAACTTCTCGGCCGGTGGCGGGGTCGACCCGTCGTACCGCCACGATCTCGGGTCGTACGCCCGCTTGGCCTCGTCGAATCCCGAGAAGAGGCCGCCGAGATCTTCCGAATCCCGGTATTCGTCCGTGATCAGGGTCGCCGCGTTGGTGTAGCGGACGATGTAATCGCGAAAATACCGCTCATTCTCCAGGATGTAGCGGATCAGGCCTCCCAGGAAGATGATGTCGGAGCCGGCGCGGAGCGGTGCGTAGAGGTCGGCCAGGGCCGAGGTCCGGGTGAAACGCGGGTCCACGTGCAGGACCTTCGCGCCCCGGAGCTTCGCCATCACCACGAACCGGAACCCGACCGGATGGCACTCGGCCATGTTCGAGCCCATGATCAGGACGGCGTCGGCGTGCTGCAGATCCATCAGGTGGGTCGTGGCTCCGCCGCGACCGAGCGAGGTGCCCAGACCGGGCACGGTGGCGCTATGTCATATGCGGGCCTGGTTCTCGATCCAGATCCCGCCCAGGGCCCGCCACATCTTGAGGTGGGCGTAATTCCATTCGTTGTCCATCGTGGCGCCGCCGAGCGAGGCGATGGCATCGCAATGGTTGGCGATCTTCGAGCGTTTCGAGCCGTCGGACTCGGTGACTTCCCAGGTCTCCCGGAAATGGGCGTCCCGGGTTTCCTTGAGGCGGCGGGCGATCCGCTCCATCGCCCAGTCGAGTTCGACTTCCTCCCATTCGGTGCCGCCGGGCCGTCGGTAGCGGGCCTTCGTGAGGCGCTCGGGATTCACCGCGAGTTGGAAGGTCGCCGCGCCCTTGGGGCAGAGCGTGCCCCGGTTGATCGGGCTGTCGGGGTTCCCTTCGATGTTGACGATCTGCCCGCCCTTGACGCTGACGACCTGGGAACAGCCCACCGCACAATAGGGGCAGACGCTGGTGAACTCGCGGGCTCCCTGGATCTTGATCCGGGGGACCTCGGCGCGGACGGGCTCCAGGTCGAAACCCAGGCCGGCGAGGCTGCCCGCCGCGAGGCCGGCTCCCCGGAGGAACTGGCGACGATTGGTGGTCGGCTGGTTCATGATCGTCCTCGACGGTCGGGTCGGCTCGGGTCGTGACGTCGATCGCTCCAGGCTAACCCTTCGGAGGCAGGAACGGTAGCAACGTCCCGCACGCTGGCCGATCGGGCCGGCCGGTTGTATGATCGGCACCCGCCAACACGAACGAGACCCTCGAAGATGTCGACCGCCGAGAATATGGCCCCTCCCGCCGATCCCGAGGTACTTCCGCTCTGGCGGGAACTTGTCGGAGTGCTCGCCCTGTTCCTGGTTGCCCGAGGATTGCTTGGCATGCTCGTCCTGTTCGGATCGGCCCTGACCCGCTCGACCGCGGCCCGGGACCCGTCGTTCGGCACCTGGCAGGCGTTCCCCGATTCTTATTTCTGGGATACGTGGGCCCGTTGGGATTCGGGCTGGTTCATGAAGATCGTCGAGGAAGGGTATGCGCCGGCGGGCGATCACTCGGCCGATGTCCGCAAGGCCGCCTTCTTCCCCTTGTATCCGTACCTGACGCGGACAATCGCGGGATTGACCGGAAATCACTGGATTGCCGGGCTGTTGGTCTCGAACCTCTCGCTGCTAGGGGCCCTGTTTTTCCTGGGTCGGATTGCCCGGCACGTGGGGTTGGATGAGGATGGCGCCCGGCGGACGCAGCTTTACTTGCTGGCCTTCCCCACGTCGTTCTTCCTGTCGAGCTACTACTCGGAAGGCCTCTTCCTCCTGCTAACCACCGCCGCGATGTGGTTCTATCTCCGAAGGTGGTTCCTGCCGGCCGGGATCGCGGGGGCCCTGGCCTGTACTTCCAGGCATGTGGGGCTAGCACTATTCGTGGCCTGCCTGCTGGGCGCCGCCATTTCCTGGAAGGGCCTGAAGGGGCGACGGGCCGGGGCGTTCTGGCTGCTCCTGATGCCTTTGGGGACGGCCGCGTTCGCCGGTTTGCTTTACCTCAAAATGGGGGAGCCCTTGGCGTTCCTGGCGTCGCACTCGCTGTGGTCCAGGCAATCGATGTCGCCCCACCAGACCTTGCTCAAGACGTTCGGGCAGGTCGACTGGGCGTTGCCACGCAACATGGTGAACACGATCCGGGCGATGGACCTGCTCAGCGTCCTGCCGTTCCTGGCCCTGCCGGCCTTCCTGATCCGCAAGGCCGATCCGGCGCTGCCCGCGTTCGCCTGGCTGATGGTGCTGGTGCCGCTGACCAGCGGCAGCGTGCAATCGTTGATGCGGTGCGAGGCGGTGATTTTCCCGGCGTTCCTGGTCCTGGCCGGTTGGGGTCGGAATCGGGACGTGGATCGGGCCCTGGTCTATGGGATGGGCCTGTTCCAGGGGTTGCTCGTGCTGCACTTCGGCAACTGGTTCTTCGTCGGCTGAACGGGCCGGCGATCATTCGGCTCGGGCCGATTCGCTCGCGATTAGCCTGAGCCCGACAGGCAGGGAGTCGCCGAGCGCCTGGGCCGTCTGGCCGGCTTCCAGTTCATGGAATTCGCGGACCGGCCGGATGGTGGTCTCGTCGGCGCCCATTGCTTGCAACCGCGCGGTGATCCGCTCCCGCAAGGCCGGGTCGAGGTCGCGGGCCCGGTCGCCCGAAACACGGCCGATCGTGGAGAGCGCGAAGATCGCGTCGTTCGACTCGCGGCCCGGGGCGAATTCGCGTTCGAGGAGGGACGTCGCCCAGTTCGCCGCGGTTTCGGCATGCACGGCCGTATTCGCCTGGCCGAACAGGGGGATCCGGGCGCCCAGGCGACCCAGGCTCCAAAGGCCGTAGCCGGGGATGATCGGCCCGCGAATCTCCCGGAGGAGGGCTTCGCCGAGCGTTTGCTTGGTGGCGTCGGAGAGCCGTTCCAGCGCCGCGGCGCATCGCCACATCTCGGCCAGTTCGTGGGCCTCGGGTTTGGGGCGGGGCAGCTTCTTGCCGGCACCACCCTTGTTCGGCATCAGGAACGGTGCCAGCCGCCGGTGGATTTCCTCGTGGTGCGACCGGTTCAGGCCGGCGGCGACCCGCCTCCAGAGGATCCACCACTCGGCCCAGCATTGCACGTCCTTGGTGTGCTTAACCCCGGCGTGGAAGGCCGGCCAGAGGGACTTGATCCGCCCTTCGTCCATCGGAAAGCCGATCCCCGGCCGTAGGAAGTAGCCGGCGAGGTTGAGCCATCGGGCCTCGACCTGCGGGCTGTTCTGACGTCGGGGCATCGCCGCCAGCAAGGGATCCCAGAATGACCGAAGCGCCGAGGGAGGCCATTGTTCGCGGGGGATTTCGAGGACTTCCTCGAGCCGCCGGATCAGCCGGGAAGGCCCCCGATCGGCCGGCGGGCTGGGACCGAACGCCGACTGGATCGCCGCGACGCCGTCATCGACCAACGATTGTTCCAGGACCTGGGGATCGGCCTCGCGGCTGACCATCGTGCCACCCGGCGCGGCCCTGGTTGACCCGCCCGTCGCGGCCGTCCGGAACTGGATCTCCAGCCGCCATCGACGCTCGTCGGTCCTCGACTTGCACCAGAGTTCGACCGTGCCGATTTCGGTGACTTTCGCCTCCAACTGCACCGGCACCCTTTCGGCCTTCGCCTTGCGTCCGACACGCATCAGGCCGCGCAGGGGCGGCAGGGGGCGGATCGAATCGGGGTCGGTGGGCACGAGGTCGCCGGGGCAATCCTGGGGGCGGACCGAACTGCTCGCCAGAGGGAAGGCGACCGGCTGGCCCATCAGGAGGTCGAAATCGTGCCCGCCGATGCGGATCTCCTCGCCTTCCTGGGCGTCCCTGGGGACGACGCAGAGCCAGGGCCGATCGGCGTGCGATTCGGCCTCGAAGCCAATGTAGAACGAACGTGCCGTGCCGCCGCCGATTCGGATACCCCCGCCGCGCCGGACGACCCCGTAATAAGCGGCGCCGATCGCCACGGCAAGGTCGAGCGAGGTGTTGCTCAGGACCCTGGGAGAGTACCCCGGGTTGTCGGCCTGGAACCAGCCTCGGACGATCGAGACGATGCGATCCCGGACGATCGAGGGCGTCAAGGCGCCGCCGTTGAAGAGGATCGAATCAGGCCGGGCCGGGCCGGTCGGGTGGGGGCCGTCGATCGCGATGGGCGAGGCCTGGTGCCGCCTCAGGAAGGCCGAGAGGTGCCGCGGGATCGCGGGGTCGGCGACGAACGGCAGGCCGAATTCCTGGAAGCCGAGCTTGGCCCCCTTCGTCGGCTCGTCGAGCGGGCCGCTTTCGGGATAGAAGCCGCCCAGCACGACCTGCTCGACCTCCTCGCGGGTCAGTTCCGACTGGATGCTGCCGCCGATGATCCGCGAGCCCCGACCCGCGATCGTCACGGGCCAGCGTTGGGCCGCGAGGTCGTCGCCGAGCAATTTCTCCTTGGCGGTCCGGCAGGCCGAGCGGAGGGCGCTCCATTGCTCGGTGTCGAGCCGTACTCCGCCCATCTTCTGCTCGACCGTGTGGGCCAGTGCGAGGTCCATGTTATCGCCGCCCAGCATCAGGTGGTCCCCCACCGCGACCCGGCGGAAGCCGGGGCCGATCGGGGTCTCGACCACCGTGATCAGGCTGAAATCGCTGGTGCCGCCGCCGATGTCGCAGACCAGGATCAATTCGCCGGCGCGGACTTCCTTCTGCCACGAATCCTGGTGGCCCACGATCCAGCAATAGAACGCGGCTTGCGGCTCCTCAAGGAGGGTGATCCGTTCCAGGCCGGCCCGCCGGGCGGCCTGCAGGGTGAGTTCGCGGGCGGCCTCGTCGAACGAGGCGGGGACCGTCAGGACGATCTCGCAATGTTCCAGGCGGTGGGACGAATCCCCTGAAGCGAAGTCGTGATTCCAGGCGTCTCGGATGTGCTTCAGGTACTCGGCGGAGGCATCGACCGGCGAAACCCGTCGGGCTTCGGGCGGCGAACCCCAGGGCAGGATATCGGCCTCGCGGTCGACGCCGGCATGGCAGAGCCAGCTCTTGGCCGAAGACACCAGGTGCCCCGGCACGCGGGCCCCCTGGATCCGGGCGAATTCGCCTACGATCCGGTCGGCGTCGTTCCGCCAGGGGAGGTGGGCGGCGTCGGGGGGGAGTTCGTGGGGACCGGGGAGGTACAGGAACGAGGGCAGCATCGACCGAGGGGCGGTTTCGCCCGCCGCTACCAGTTGCGGGACCTCGAACACCTTGATGTCGGCCGTCGGACGTTCCCGGCCCCGGGTATCGACGTAGGCGACGGCGCAGTTGGTTGTCCCCAGGTCGATCCCCACGATGTATCGGGGACGGCCCGAAGGTTGCGACCGGGGGGATTCGGACGACGGAAGCGTCATGAGGTCGAACCGCCTGGAAATCGCGACGTATCAGCTTCGTGAGTGGACCCTATCATACCAGACGGTGCCGTGTGCCCCGCTCGCCCGGCCGAGGAGGTTTTCCGAGATGCCCCGACCTTACGACGATCCCAACCTGCCCCCTCCCGAGCCCGTCGAGAGCGATGACCGCTTCCCGTCCGGCCTTTGGAAGGGCTTTTATCAGCAGCACGGCAAGCACACGATGGAACTGACGCTGACCTTCCGCAAGGGGGAGATCCGCGGCGACGGCCGCGACGGGGTCGGCGACTTCCTGCTCCGCGGCCGATATGACGTCCAGTCGGGAAAATGCCACTGGACCAAGCAGTACATCGGCGCCCATGACGTTTATTACGAAGGCTACAACGAGGGGAAAGGCATCTGGGGCCTCTGGGACCTCCGGGGCTGGGGCCGCGGCGGATTCCACATCTGGCCGGCCGCGTGGGGGATCGGTGAGGAACTCCGGTTGGAAGAGGAGGTCGACGAGCCGGCCCCTGGCATCACCACCGAAGTGACCGAGGAACTCGTCGTCGGCATCCCCGGTTGAATTGGAAAAAAAGTGGTTCGCGCCCGGATTTAGTGGGCGCGAACCCCCGACGACTAACTCAGCGGGCCTCGGGGGTGGCAAGTGTCAACTCGCCCGCCTCCGGGGCCCCTCGTTCGAAGCGGACGGGGACCGAGCAGGTAGGCTTCGGATCTCGCAGTAACCATTGCTCCCCTCCTTGCACAGCAAGATCGACAGGGAGATCTTCAGGTCGATCGAATCGCCCAGCGCGACCGCCTTTGAGAGGGGGACCTCGACGACAAATTGCGAGGTGGGCGGGGTTAGCTTGCCCACGACCGGCGAATCGACCACAGACTGGCCTTCGACCTGGTAGGGCATCGGTGCCTCCTCGTTGAGCTTGAAACCCTCGGGGATGGCCAGGGAGACCGCGATCCGCAACCGGTCCGACCCGGGACGCACCCGGATCGGGTCGCCCGGGACCGCCTTCGCGTTCGGGAATCGAAGGCCCTTGCGGGCCGGGGTAGGGGCCTTCAATCCCTCAATCGCCAGCGTGCCCACGGCACCCGATTCGAGGTCGATCGTGCGGATCCGGTGGTTGTTGGTATCGGCGATGTACAGGATCCCCTTGCCAGTACCCAGGCCGCCCGGCTGATCGAATCGGGCTTCCGCCAATCTTCCGTCCCGATCGCCGTACTGGCCGTCGCCTGCCAGGGTGCGGATCGACCCAGATTCGGGGTCGTAAACCTTGATCTTGTTGTTATAGCTGTCGGCGACGTAGAGCTTTCCCACGTCGAAGGAGACGCCCAGGCAGTGCTGGAGTCGGGCGTTCGGCCCGCTTCCGTCGCGGTCTCCGAAGGCGAAGAGGCTCTGCCCGTTGGGAAGGTCGTGCGTACCGGCGGCGGTTCCGACCTTACCCGCGGCCGCGTCCACCGCACGGATGGCCGAAGCCTCGCTATCGGCGACGTAGATCGTTTTACCATCGGTGGCCAGGCCGCTCGGTTGGGCGAAGGCCGATTTTTCCAGGTTCCCGTCGGTGCTATTTTCCAGACCCGAGCCGGCCCAGTGCTCCAGGGTCCCGGCCTTTGGGTCGAACTTCCAGAGCTGGTGGGGGCCGGCCATCGCCACGATCATCGCGTCCGAGCCGGGTAGGGGGGCCAGATCCCACGGGCTATTCATCGCGGTCGCCAGGGCCTCGCCGCCGCCGCTTCGCAGGCGTCCCTGCTTGCCGGTGCCGGCGACCGTCTTGACCGTCTTCGCCTTCAGGTCAATGGCCCGGATCTGGTGGTTCTCGACGTCCGCGACATAGAGGATTTCGCCGACGAGCAGCATCCCCTGCTGCCGGTTGAACATGGCCCGATCGTAGGCACCATCGGCCTGGCCCGTTTCCCCGTTGCCGATGATCTCGCGGACCTTGCCGGCCAGGTCGGCCACGACGATCCGGTTGTGGCCGGTGTCGGAGATGAAAAGCCGCCCACCTTCGGCGTCGGCGATCACCTTGCCGGGGAAGAGCAGGGGGCCTGGGCTGGGCTTGTCCTTCTCGGCGCCGAAGTAGAGCGGCGTCGTGTTGAGCTTGCCGTCGGCCCTGGCCTTATCCACCAGGCCGCCGATGACCTGATCCATCTCCTCGTAATGGCCCTCACCACCGCGGGCCCAGGCGACCTTGCCATCGACGTCGAAGATGCAGAGCGTCGGCCAGGAACGGACGCCGAACCGATTCCAGAGGGTCATATCCGCATCATTGATGACCGGGTGGGCGATCCGGTATTCGCGGACCTTCTTACGGATATTCTCGGTATCCTTCTCGGCATCGAACTTGGCGGTATGGATGCCGATCACGACCAGGCCGTCGCCATACTTGGCCTCGAGCTTCTCCAGATCCGGCAGGACGTGGTGGCAGTTGATGCAGCAATACGTCCAGAAATCGACGACCACGACCTTGCCGCGGAGGTCCTTCCAGCGGATCGGGCCGGACGTGTTGATCCAGTCTACGGCCCCTTTGAAGAGGTCCACATCTTCGTCCTGATCGGGAAGGCCCGGCATGACCACCCCCGTCGAGCTCGGAAGGTTCGGGTGCAGGGAACGGGATGCGATTCCCACCGCCTGTCGGGGCGCGATGGCCGAGAAAATCCCGCCGACGGAGGAAGCGACGAGGAATCCGCCCAGGATTCGGCGGATCGGGGTTGGGGACGAAGCCATGAAGCGGAATCCTTTCGGGGCGACTGCGGTTTGCCACGCCCGGGGGCTGACGCCCGGCGGATGGCGCCCAGCCGGTTATTGTACGCAACCGGATGGGTGGGATAAGGTGGCGACCACCCGAATGGTGCTGAGCCCGACGACGTGCGCGACCCGGCCGATCCACGTTCCCACAAAAAGGACCAACCTGGCTCATGGATCGGTCGCGAAGCTTCCGTTAAGCTGACGTGGAGACTTACGGAATCGGCCCTGGCCCCGGGCCTCGCGGATGGAGTCCGGGGCGTTCGGCCGGGGGCCTTGCGATGGACCACTCGCTCGACGGCACGGGCGTTTCGAGGCAGGCCGATCCGTACGGCGAATTGAAGGTATTCGCGGGCTCTTCGGGCAGGTCGCTCGCCCGGGCGATCTGCGAGCACCTCGGATGCGACCTGGCCCGTTCCGAGACGAAGCTCTTCAGCGAGGGGAACGTCTTCGTCCGCGTCCTGGAGAACGTCCGGGGCCGCGATGTGTTCATCGTCCAGGGGATGGACCACCCGGTCAACGACAACTTCGTCGAGCTCCTGTTCTGGATCGACGCCTTCAAGAGGGCCAGCGCCAGCCAGGTGACGGCCGTCATCCCGTTCTTCTCCTACGCCAAGGGCGACAAGAAGGACGAGCCGAGGGTCTCGATCCGGGCCCGCGTGGTGGCCGACGCCATCGAGGCGGCGGGCGCCGATCGCGTGCTGACGATGGACCTGCACAGCCCGCAAATCCAGGGGTTCTTCAAGATCCCGGTCGATCATCTCTATGCGATGCCCGTGCAGGTCGAGTACTTCCGCCAGCAGCAGATCCCCGACCTGGTGGTCGTGAGCCCTGACGCCGGATTCAGCAAGCAGGCCTACAAGTACGCGGCCGCGATGGGCGCGCCGGTGGCGTTCGGCAACAAGACCCGCACCGGGCATGATGAGAAGGCCGAGATCCTGGAGGTCATCGGCGACGTCCACGACAAGAACGTCCTGATCGTGGACGACTTCACCATCTCCGGCGGCACACTGGTCGAGATGGCTCACGCCTGCCGCGCCCGGGGGGCGCTCGATGTCTACGGCTGCGTCTCGCACGGCGTCTTCTCGAAGGGCTCGGCCGCGAAGGTGGCCCGGAGCCCGATCAAGGAACTCGCGTTGACCGACACGATCGGCCACCGGTTCGAGCCGCTGCCGCCCAACTGCACGACGATCAGCGTCGCGCCCCTGTTCGCCGAGGCGATCCGGTCGATCCACTACCGGGAGAGCGTTAGCCGACTCTTCGACACCGAGGAGTCCTCCGAACCGGGCCGGGTCGAATCCCACCCCTTGACGTTGGCCTGACCCGCCCGTACTGGACCGGATTCACTCGGCTCTCGGAGCCCCGGCACACCGGCCTGCTTCGCCATGGGCACCAGGAAGCCCTCCACGAAGCCGGGGTGCAAAATGAGGCCGATCGGCCCGACAACGACACCCAGGGTCCAGGCCCTGCTGAGCCATATTCGCCGCCGGATCAGGTGCCGAATCGGGCGGGTATTCTCGATCGCGACGCCTAAGCCTTGCAGCAGGAAATAAAGGGCAGGCCCGCCATAGCCCGAGCCGGCCAGTACGCTGACGACCTCGTGATATAGGCCGCTGTAGAGGAAGACGGCGAACAATGCGGCCCGCGCGCCGAGTCGGCGCGCGAGTGGCAAGTAGACCACTTCGCGGAGCATCCCCGAGACGATCCGATTCCAGCGGTGGCCCCAGAAGTCGCCCAGGCTGGTCGCGGCGAGGGGGCAGGCGAAGACCTTCTCCACGGCGAAGCCCATCGCCCGGAAGATCAACGTTGCGAGATCGAACCGGGCGAAGAGCGTCAGCATACCGAGGCCCACGACGGCGATCGCCACCCGAACCGGCCGGGGCGTCTCGGCAGGGAGTAGCCGAGGCACCAGCAAGAGGAGGGCCAGGGCGGCGATTAGGTTCCTCGCGAACCCGGCCCAGGTCGGCACGGGGGTACCCTCGGCAGTTACCGCGCCGCGGAGGAACTGTCGGGGCTGCATCCCCGGCCAAACCAGGAACGCCAGGAGGTGCAAAGGGGGGAAATCCCCCCAGGACTCGCGGGGCAGGCAAATCAACGCGGCGGCCTTCCAGGAAGCCAGGAGTGCGACCAGGATGACGATCGTGAATGCCTGCGAACCCAGCCATGGCCAGGCGCACCATGAGGCGACTGGGCCGGCGATCATCAACGCCCAGGCCAGCCCATGCGGGTATGCCGCGAGCACCTCACGGCGAATCGCCAAGAGCTTCCCTCCACGAATCGGGACCTGTCAAACCGAATGGGCCCGGCCGTTTTTGGACGGCCGGGCCCATTCGAGTGCACTCATCCCAGGGAAGTTGTCATCGAGAAGCGGCCGAACTCCCGCCCGGAGGGGCGGGGCTGGGCTTGCGGGGGAGCTTCTCGTCGGCCATGGCCGCGTTGTAGACGAACGCCGCCATGATCACCGAAGCCTGCTTCATGTCGTCGGCCTGGATCCGGTCGAACACGTCCATGTTCGAGTGGTGCGTCCGGTTCTCATATTCGATCGGGTCCTGGATGAACTGGAAGCCGGGCAGGCCGACCCCGTCGAATGCCTGGTGGTCGGTGCCGCTGGTGTTCGAGGCGGTGATGGTCGAGGCGTCGAGGTCGCGGAACGGGGCGAGCCACTTGCGGAAGATCGGCCGGCAGGCCTCGTTGCCCTGGAGGTAAATGCCACGGACCTTGCCGGTGCCGTTGTCCAGGTTGAAATAGGCCGAGAACTTGTCGTACTCGTCCTTCTTGGTGATCGGACCGCGCGGGCCGCCGAACATCGCCGCCATCGCGGCCGATTCGCCGCCTCCCATCGCGGCCAGGTGCTCGGCAACGTAGGCTCGCGAGCCATACAGGCCCTGCTCCTCTCCGCTCCAGAGGGCGGCGCGGATCGTACGGCGGGGCTTGAGTTCGAGGGCCTTGAGGATCCGCACCGCCTCCATCACCACGGCGCACCCGGCACCGTTGTCGGTCGCCCCGGTGCCGCTGTGCCACGAATCGAGGTGCCCGCCGAGCATGACGATCTCGTCCTTGAGGTCGGTCCCCGGGATCTCGGCGACGGTGTTGTACGACATGAGGTCCTGGTCGTGGAATTCGACGGCGATATCAACCGTGCCGCGGAGCGATTCGCCGGCCTGCAGCATCCGCAGGACGCGGTTGAAGTGCTCGATGGCCAGCACGATCTGCGGGATCGTTTTGGGGGCATCCTTGGCGTAGGCCGAGGCCCGTCCCATCATGCCGCCGGGCCCTCCGGCCGCGGGGGTCGGCTGGGGTACCGTGGCCGACATCGCGTAGAGCGTGCCGCCGTCGCCCCGGAAGCTGGGCTCCATCGTCGCGGCGACGCCTTCATCGATCAGGAATTGCAGCCGCTTGGCGGCGAAATTGGCGCCGGCGGGGAACTGCATGCGGACCGGGGCGTCGGCCTTTTTGGCGACGACCTCTTCGGCCTTCTTGACCACTTCCTCCACCTTCTTGACGACCTCCTTGGCGGCGTCCTCAACCTTCTTGACGACCGACTCTTCCGCCTTCTTGGGCTCGTCCTTGCCGGCTTCGGCCTTCCTCGGCTCCGCCTTCTTGGCCTCGAAGGGGGAGTTGCCTCTTCGGACCTGGGTGACCGGCTCGGGGGCATTGGCCATGTCGAGCAGCTGCTTGTCGGTGAACCGCACGGCCGGCTCTTCCCAGAGTGCCTTGACCTCGCGGACCGAGCCGAGGAGGACGATCGCCCCCTTCAGCTTACCCTTGTACTTCTCCAGGCCCGCCTCGTCGGTGGCGTCGAGGTGGACGATCGGGCCCGCGACTTCGCCCCCGGTGCCGGGCGACCAGGCCTTGGGGAAGCCGATCAACGGGACGCACAGGGGCTCGGTGACCTGTGCCGAATACCGCTTGAGCGTCCAACCCCGCCCGAACGGGCCCCAGGCCTCGAGGTGGGCGTTCTCCAGGCCCCAATCGCTCATCTTGGTGCGGGTCCACTCGTTGGCCCGCTTCAGGCCCGGCGAGGCGGTGAGGCGCGGGCCGATCACGTCGGTGAGATAGCTCAGGGTCTGCATCACCTGCGAGTTCTTCATCCCCTCCTCGCGGATCTTGGCGATGGCCTCGCTGGTGTCGGGGCCGCCGAGAGGGCGGGATGCATCCTGAGGGCGGGCCTGAGGCGGGGGGGCCTGCGGCTCGGCGCGCAGGCCGACAAGCGGCACGAACGCCGCGAGCATCAGGGTGGGCAAGGCGAGCAGGGCCAGGCGCTGGCGCATGTAGGACGTCTCCTGCAGAAGAGGACTTTTGAGGCGGAAAATCCAGGCGTTTTCGGGGCGCGGGGAGTCGCCCTGCGGCACCGCTCGATTGTGGACGGCGCCGGGGGCCGACGCAAGCCGGAAGGCCCGGCATCGAACGAACCGGGCGATTCCGGCGTAGGAACGCCTGGAGACGCCGCCGCGATCGGGTATGATCGGGCCAACCGGGCCGCGAGCCCGGGGATCGACCCACGCCCCACCCCATGACAGCGGAATCGCCCGTGAACCCCTGGCCCCGGTACGAAACTCCGCCCCCCATAGCCTTCCTCGATGTCGACGGGACATTGCTGGCGGAGACGACCACCTTCCTGTTCACCAAGATCCTCCGCCGACGCGGCCTGATCCGGCGTTCGTTCGTCCTGCGGGCCGCCTACCACGGCCTCCAGCACAAGTTCGGCCGGCTCGACTATGGCCGCCTGATCGCCTTCGGGCTCCGCAGCATCGCCAGCATCCCGGTCACCGAGTTGGAGCAGATCGCCCTCGAGAATTTCGAGCACCACGTCAAGCCGAGGCTGTACGAGGGCGTTGTGGACCACTTCGACGCCCTCCGACGCTCGGGAACGCAGCTCGTCCTGGTGTCGTCTTCCCCGGGGATCGTGCTGGATCCGCTCAGCCGCTACCTGGGCTGCGTGGAGACCCTGACCACGCCCGTCCTCATCGAGGGCGGGATCCTGGTGGACATCGGCGACGGCCCGTCTGCTACGGCGAGGGGAAGCTGTACTGGGCCCGCCGTTATGCGGAAGCCCGAGGGTTTCGGATGGACGCGACGGCCGCCTATGCGGATAATTGGTCCGATCGTGCCCTCCTCGCCGAGGCAGGGACCGCGGTGGTGGTCCACCCCGGCAAACGCCTCCGACGCCTGGCCGAAGAGCGAGGATGGATCGTGGCCCGGCCCGCACGGCCCCGAAGGCGTCGCGTCGCCGACCGAGCCAGGGCCCCCCGGTAATCCCGAGGCCGATTTCCCGGGGACCGCGACGGCCCGGGGTGTGCATGTCCTATGATGGCGGAGACCGGCTCGTCCAAGGCCGGGGGACCCGTTCGATGACCCCAATCAGCCACCCGATGGATCCCAACCCCAACAAGACCCCCGCCCCTCGCCCCAGCGGCTACAGGGCCGGCCCGGCAACGATGGCCCTGGTAATCGGCCTGGCGGCGCTCACCGCCCAGGCGGCCGAGTCCGACCTCCTGCACGACATCCAACGATACTGCGCGGTCTGCTGGAGGAACGCCAAGCTCGACCCCGGCCTCTGGGATGACTGCACCCAAGAAGTCTGCTGCCGCCTGCTCGGCAAGGCCCGGGCCGGCGAGCTCGACCTCAACAAGGTTCTCGCCGACGACACCGCCGAGCGTCGGGAGCTGGTCCGGGCCATCGACATGGTCCGCAAGCGGGTCCAGCGGGCGAAGCGGCACCAGGCGATCGACGACCAGTTGATGCCCGCCCCCGATCTCGACCTCCAGGCCCGCCAGCGCCAGGAGCTGGGCGAGATCCTCGAGGCCGCGCGGGCCGCCGTGCTCAGCGACCGGCAGGACGAGATCGTCGAACTCTGGACACGCGGCTGGACCGTGCCCGAGATCGCCTCCAAGCTCGGCCTGTCCCACGCCCGGGTCAGCGACGAGAAGTACAAGGCCCTCCGCAAGCTGGAACGCCACCTGGCCGACCGCCGGGACGACCTCGACCTGCCCGCTCCCGCCGCCGAACCGGCCGACGATGGGCAACCCGCCCGTCGCGTCGGCTAAGCCCGCGACATGCCCCCCGCCTGGCGTCGGGCCGCCGAGCCGGCCGCCGCCTTCGTCGCGGTTCTGGCCCTGATGATCGCCACCGAGCCCCGGCTGGCGATCGTCTGGGACGAGGGCTACACCCTGGGCCGCGAGGCCCGCGTCCGCGGCTGGTTGGGCAAGCTCCGAGGCCAGTCGGACCCGCCCCAACGCCCGCGGTACGAGCTGGTCCAGCTCGATAATGCGAGGGCCGTCGTCCCGCCCCCGCCGCCGACCGCCGGCCCCTTCGACCACGCCCGGCTCCTGTACTCCTGGCCGTTCGGACGCGAGGAGCCGCACGGACATCCGCCGTTCTACGCGATCGTCGGCATGCTCGGCGACCTCGTGGCGCCCGGCTGGGAGGTCCTGCCCAGGGCACGGCTGGGGCCGATGGTGGCCTTCAGCCTGGCCGCCGCCTGGATCTACTCGGCCCTGAGGGCCCGGGCCGGCGCCTGGGCTGCGGTCGCGGGTGCCTCGACGTGGGCCTTGCATCCGCACCTGTTCGCCCATGGCCATTATGCCACCGTGGATGCGATCCTGGCCTCGCTCTGGGTCATCGCGGTCCTGGCGTTCGCCCGGGCGTCCGGTGCCGATGAGCCGGCGGAGGGCCGCCGGTCGCCCGACTGGGCGGCCGCCGTCGTGGCCGGACTGGCGGTCGGCTGGGCGGCCGATACCAAGCTGACCGGCTGGTTCCTGCCCGTGCCGTTCCTGCTCTGGAGCCTGATCCCCGGCCCCAACCGGCGTCGGATCGCCCTGACCTGGGCCGTCCTGCTGCCGGTCGCGGCCCTGGCCTTCTACGCCTTCAACCCGCCGATCTGGATGGCCCCGGTCGAGGGGATCGCCCGGTTCCTGCGGTCGAACCTGACGCGGGACAAGACCATCGTGATCCCGGTTCTGTTCCTGGGACATGTCTACGAGACGCCCCGCGAGTCGCTTCCCTGGTACAACACCCTGGCCTGGACCCTGTTTGCCACCCCGGTCGGCATGCTGGCGATGGGCCTGGTCGGCTGCTGGCGGTCGCTGGCCGACCGGGCGGTCCGGGGGCTCGGCTCCCTGGTCCTGATCCACTGGCTGTTCCTCCTGGCGCTCCGGGCCTTGCCCAACACCCCCGGCCATGACGGCACCCGCCAGATCCTCACCGCCTTCGGCCTGCTGGCGATCCTCGCCGGCCTGGGGGCCGGTTGGCTGGCGACCCGCCGCTGGGGCCGGTATCTGATCGTGGCCTCCCTGGTCGAGCTGGCGGTCAGCTTGGCGGCCTTCCTGCCCGTGCCGCTCTCCTACTACAGCCCCGCGATCGGCGGCCTGCCGGGGGCCTACTCGCTGGGCCTGGAGCCGACCTACTTCTGGGATTCGCTCGACTCCGAGGCCATCGCCTGGCTCAACGCCAACACGCCCGAGGGGCGGGGGATTGCTTTCGCCACCAATCCAACCTCCTTCATGTATTTGCAGCGGACCGGCAAGCTGCCGGCCGCGATCACCCCGGAGCAAACGCCGTCGCCCGCCTGGTTCGTGCTCCAGAACCGCCCCGGGGAGTTCCGCGAGGGCCACCTCCGGCTGATCCGCGAGGGCCATCCCGCCTACGTCGGGTCGAAGTTCGGGGTCCCCCTGATCTGGGTTTATCCGTTCGACGAGGCTTCGGCCTTGCTCCGCTCGGGGGAAGGCCGATGAGCCCTCCCGCGAGCGCCCCCGTCCGGCCCCTGGGCGTGGCCCTCGTCATCCTGGTCGCCCTGCTGGCGATCGTGCCGACCACCGGCGACTTCGGCCTGACGTGGGACGAGCCGGCCTACCGATTCAGCCAGGTAATGTCGGGCCAGTGGTGGGAACGCCTGGCGCGGGCCCGCTCCGCCGACGAGTTCCGGTCGCTCGTCGAGCCCGATACGCTGCTGTTCTACTGGCCCTACGGGCGGCACGGCTTCAACTTCCATCCGCCGCTGGCCGGCCAGTTGAACTTGCTCACCTATGAGCTGTTTGGCGGATTCCTCGATGAGCTGTCCAGCCGTCGGCTCGCCTCGTGCCTGGAGTTTGCCGCGGCGGTCGCCCTGCTTTATGCCTTCCTGGGCCGCCGTTACGGGTCCGTGGCGGGCCTCGCCTCGGCCGGGGCGCTGCTGCTCAACCCCGCGTCATGCCGACGCCCACCTGATCGGCACCGACATCCCCGGCATGCTGATCTGGGCGGCCGCCGCCCTGGCCTTCTGGAAGGGCCTGTACGAGACCGACGGACGACGCTGGCGGATCGCCGTGGGCTTCCTGGTCGGCCTGGCCTTCCTGGAGAAGATGGCGGCGTTGATGGTCCTCCTGCCGCTGCTGGGCTGGCTGGCGGCCGGCCACCTGCTGCCGGCCCTGGGTTCCCGGCGGGATTGGGCTTCCTGGGTCGATGGCCTCCTGAGCACGGCCCTGATCGCGGCCCCGTCGGTCGTCGCTTTCGCCGAGATCCGGCGGCTTTCCGTCCTCCTGCCCGAGCCCAAGGTTACGAACCTGCTTTGGATTCACCTCGACACCCCCATCCCGGGTGCGATCCTCGCGACGCCGCTGGTCCTTTGGCTGGTCCGTCGGCTGCTGGCCAGGCTCTTCCCTGGCAGCCCGCTCTGGGGCGTCGAGCGGCCGGCCCTGGAGATCTGGCTGGCGATCCTGGCGTTCGGGCCGATCCTGGCCTGGCTGGGGAACCCCTCCTGGTGGCGCGAGACCTTGCCCCGATTGGCCCATTATTACCGCCTCAATGTCGACCGCCAGGGTGCGCTCCCCGATATTCGGATCATTTACTGGGGAAAGACATACCTGTTTAGTTTGCCCTGGCATAACGGTTGGGTCCTGCTGGGGATCGCGACTCCGCCGGCCATCCTCCTGGCGGGCGCCGCGGGGGCGATTTACGCCCTGGCTCGCTCCCGTTCCGATCGCTTGCCGCTCTTCTTCCTGGTGAACGCCCTGACCTGGCCGGTCCTGCGGATGCTGCCGACGCCGGCCCACGACGGGATCCGCCTGATGCTCCCCTCCTGCTTCTTCCTGGCGGGGCTGGCCGGGCTGGGCGTCAGCCGGTTTTCGGGGAAATGGGGGCGAATTGCGCGCGACGTGTTAACATGCGTCCTAATATTCACGTCGGCTTATTCCCTGGTGACGATCCATCCCTTCGAGCTTTCGTACTACAACGCGTTCGTCGGCGGGCCGGCGGGTGCTTGGCGCCGCGGCTTCGAGCTGTCGTACTGGTACGATGCCTTCGATCCGGTGGCGATCGATGCCCTTAATCGGCTCCCCGAGGGATCGCTCCTGGGCCCGCCCAACGAGGACGAGCGGGTGCCGACCTTCACCGAACTCCAGGCGTTGGGTCGGCTGAGTTCGCATGTTCGGCTCGAAGGGGAGGACCCTTCGGGATACCCCTACGAGTGGCTGCTCACGCACGACTCGAAGGCCAACGGGTTCTCGCGGCTGCTGTTCGCGATGGCCCCCTGGTACGAGCGGAGACCCCGGCAACTCGGCGGCCTCCGGGTCGCCTCGGTGGCCGATCCCGCGGCGGTCTCGCGGGCCTATGCCCTGACGTTGCTCGCCAGCGCCCCGGGCCCGAAATCGGCCCCGGTCCGCGCCCCGCTGCCCGACGAGATTCGGTCACGATTCCCCATCATCGCCCGGTTCTGGGGCGAAGGGCTGGCCGAGCCGACCGATCGGCCCGGTGTTTACGAACCGGCCTTCCAGTGGGCCGTATCCGACCCGAACGGCCTGCGTTCGGCCGCGAACGGCCTGGTCGCGGGCGTCGACGGCGAGCGGCCCGAAGTCGAGCGGCTCCGGTCGATCCTCACGCGCAACAACCAGTCGGGGCTGGTCGAAGGGCTCCGGAGATTGCTGGCCGACCGGCCCCAGGCGATCACGGAGGCGGTCGAGATCCTGGCCCGGCATCCGGAGGAGGTCCGTTCGGTGCTGACGCGGGCGGGGTATACCGATCCCGGGTGGATCGGGGGGTATTTGGACCGGGACCTAACAGGAATTCATCATTAGCCCAACTTATTTGCTGAAATCAGGCTCTGGATCAGCTTCCACATAGATCCAAGGTTTTTCGGCGGCACGGGCAAATTTCTCTCGCTGTTTAGCGAAATAAACAACCCAGACCGAGTTGAGAATCCTGTCCGTGGTCCATGTCCATTGGTTCTCTTTGATTGCAACTTCATCGTTATTCAAGATGTCTTGACAAATTTTTTCTTTGTATGCGTAATAATCTGATTTATTTAGGTAATCTTCGTGCCTGATGTAGATTTTCAGGCCATAAGCTGAAATTACCAAAAACCCAATTACCGCAATCCCGACGCAGAGTTGCTTGGCGATCGTTTTGCTTTTCATGGCTTGCTTGTTGGCCATATCGCGTCCCTGTCTTTACCCGGGCCTGGCCTGGTCGCGAGCCCTCCTCGGGCACTTCCTCCGCCGGCGGAGCCCGGAAAATGGGGGACAGGCACCCGGCCGCGAGGCGACCTCTATCTTGTTTGAGGCCCCTGGGGCCGGGAGCCAGTCCCCATTTTCCTCCCGTGGATGTCCTCACCGGTCACTTGCCCAGGTCCACCCGCACGCCGGTCGCCTTCAGGGCCGGGAGCTGCTCGTTGCGTGCGGCGTCGCTGAGCGGATTCCCCTGGAGATACAGCCGCAAATAGGGGGCGAACCGCTTCGAGCCTTCCGCGTCGGCCTTCGCCGCCCGGAGCAATGGCGCGAGGTCGGCGACCTGGCATCGCTCCAGGACCAGCAGCTTCAACTCGGGCAGGCCGGAGACGGGCGTCAGGTCGGCGAGCGGGTTGTCGGACAGGTTCAGGGTCGACAGTCCGGTGAGGCCGTGGATCGGCCCAGCGTCCTTCACCGCGTTCCTGCCTAGATAGAGCGAGGCCAGCTTCTTGAGGCCGCCGACCGGCTTGAGGTCGGCGATCCGGTTGCCGCCCGCGTCGAGCGAGGCCAGGGCCGACAGGTTGGCGACGGCGTCCAGCCGTTCGATCTTGTTGTCGGCGACCGCCAGGTACTGCAGCTTGACCAGGCCGGCGATCGGCCCGAGGTCCTCGATCGCGTTGCCCGAGAGATCCAGCGATTGCAGGTTTTTGAGGTCCTTCAAGGGTTCCAGCCGGGCGATCCGGTTCTTCGACAGCCGGATTAGGGACAGGTTGGGGCACTTCTCCAGGCCCGAGAGGTCGGCGATGTCCTGGCCGACCGCCTCCAGGATGAACAGGTTCTTGAGATTCTCCTCCTTCAACTCGGCCTGGGCATCGAGCTTGAGGGTCTGCTTGACGGCCCGGGCCAGGTTGGCGTCGGGGATCGGGCCGTCGATCGCGGCGGGGAGGGAAACGGAAGCGGCGAAGAACAGCGCGAGCGAGGTCATGGGCGGACAATCTCCCGTTCCGAACCGAAGGCAACGGCCCCGTCCGGGGCCCGATCCCCCTATTCCTAGCGGAAGTCGCGACCCGAACCAAGCGGCCAGCGATCCCGGCGACCCTCCATCAACGAGTTGTCAAAGAGCGTGAGAACCGATCAACGGCGGCGGCGACCCTTCCGGGACCGGGACCGTTGTCGGCTTTTGTTGGCCGAGGGATTGGTCGCAAGTCCCGAATTGCTGGTAGGTTTCGGCGACCGCTCGGGTTCGTTCGGCGCCGCGAACGTGGCGGAGTTTGGGGCGGTCCAGGCCGGTTGGCCGGCGGCCGTTGGGTTGGGCGAGCGGCCTGGTGTGCTGGCGGCAAACTCGCGGGCGTTGGCCGCCGCTTCCTCGAATTCCCGGAGATGCCGGGCGACTTCGGGGCAGCTCGGTAGCGGGATCTGGTAGGACAGGTCGATCCCCTGGATTTCCAGCATCAGGGCTGCCATGTTGCGCAGGTCGTAGATCCGCTCGGCCTCGAGGTAGAAGGCGTCCCCCGGGGTCTTGGGCTCCTCGTCGCAAACGATTATGCAAGCCTCGGGTTGCGACACGGCCCCGGGTTCGTTCGGCGCGAGGGCGAGATGGTCCAGGGGTGGCATGCCCTCGTCTTCGTGGGCATGCGACCGGCCTTCGGGATCGGCAGGCTGGGAGACGTCCATCGCCTCGGGGCGCTCGCATGCCCACGCGGACGAGGGCATGGCACCCGAGGTTTCTTCAACCGTGGATTCGCTAGCAACTTGCGTCCGAGCGTCGGGTTCGTTCGGCGCCATGAGCTCGGACTCGTGGAAGGCCCTGGGTGGCATTCCCTCGTCCTCGTGGGCATGCGTCAGGCCATTCGAAGTGGCCGGCTGGGGAGCGTCCTTCGCCTCGGGCCGCTCGCAAGCCCACGCGGACGAGGGCATGCCACCCGGCGTTTCTTCAACCGTCGATTCGGCATTACCTTGCGGCGAAGCGTCGGGTTCGTTCGGCGCCGGCCAGCCTTCCTTTTCCCGACGCCATTGTCGATGGGTTTCCATGTCCATCTGCTGAATGTTCCGGGCGATCGCCGACCGGGCCATCCCCAGGTAGCGCTCGCGGAGCTGGCCGTCCTTGCCCAGGTCGGCCTCGGCGATCGTCAGCTTGTGCTTCAAGGACCGCCTCTGTTCCTTCCGCAGGCGGGCGGCCCGCTCCCGGAAGATGCGGATGTACGAGTCGCAATGCTCGATGACCTTGCTGGGCGGCAGGAACCCGGTGCGGGCGGCCTCCTCGTACTGGTGCGTGACCATCGATTGATAGAGCGGTTCCAGCGTGACGACGTTGCCCAGGATCTCGTCCCAGGCCTCGGCCGGGATTGCGGCCCCGGTCGGCAGCACCGCGAGTTGGTCGCGGATCTCCGACCAGATCTCGGCGATCTCGTCGCAGCCCTCGGGCAACTGGCGGCGGAGTTCGTACGCCTCGGCGATCTTCCCCTCGTGCACGGCACGGAGGATCGTCGAGCCGGCGGCCTCACGCTTGCGGTCGTGCCGCTTGCGGATCTGCCGTTTCTCCTCGGCCACCGACGAGATTCGGGCGGCGCCGATCTTCTGGGCCTGGATCACGGCCGACGCGACGTTGCCGGCGAGCAGGCCGTCGGCGGCCCGGGGCGTCCTCGGCAGTTCGAGGAGCAGGCCATTGCGGAGCCCTTCATACTGCGGCCGATCTTCCTCGGCAACGATCGTTTCGGATCGGAAGCCGTGTCGGACGGCGTTGCGGCAGGATTTCGCCTTGCCCTCGGCCGTGATGGGGCCCCGGGAGCGTGAGCCGTTGATGCGGGCTTGCTGCTTCTGGGCCTCGGTGCGCTCGGCCTTCTTGCGGGTCCGGGTCTTGGTCCGGGTGGCGACGGTCATCGTCGGGGCTCCTGGTGCTGGACCGATGGGATTGGTTTGCCTGGTCGGGCCTGCTCGCTGGATCGTTACCTCTTCCTTAAACCACGGGGGCTGCCGAGGCGGGAAAAAACCCGCGAGCGGAGCCCAGCACCGGCATTTCCCGGAATTGTTTGCAATCCAACCCGGGGGTCGTCGGTGGCCAGCAGATTGGCCCCGTCGCGGGCCCGAAGACCCTGTTTCCGGGGTCTTCGGGCGCGCGGCGAGATCGGGGCGGTGGCCGGGGTTCCAGGGGTTCCGCTGCGCTTGCACCCCTGGCTATTCACGGTCGCCCCTTCGGGGCTGCGAAAAGCCCTGGAATTTCCGGCGATTGGACCGCCAAGCATCCGGCCGCGGTTTTCCCGGACTTTCCGCCCCGGGAGGGGCGGCGGTGGATAGCCCGGGGCGCTAGCCCCGGTGATCACGATCGGCTCGAAGGTATGCCCCGGCACGGCGCCGGAAATCCCTGGAAACCAGGGATTTCCGGCGCTGCCGGGCCCGTCTGTTCGGGGGCCCTGCGTTTCCCGGGGTTCCGCTGCGGCTCCCACCCCGGGCTATTCACGGTCGCCCCGTCGGGGCTAAATACCGCCCAGTCCGTTTGACATTCGCGTACGAACGGCCCTACGGGCGTCCTTCTGGAATTTCTCCTACCCCATCCCGAATCCATCACGGGATTGGTTGGGCGGCCTACAAACCGCCGCTGAAGAATCGAGATGCAGACGGCGGCTTCATCCGATGTTAAACTATCGCCGAACGGTCCCGCCTCCCAACCTTCCCACCCTCCTCGGGCCCGAACCTCATGAATGCTCCGATCAGCCGTCGCGGCATGCTGACCCGAATCGGTGGAGGCTTCGGCCTGCTGGGGATCGCTGGCGCTTTTGAGGAGGCGGGCTGGCTGTCGAGTCCCGCCCGGGGCGATGAGGCGGGCCTGTCGATCGATCCGTTGGCTCCCCGCGCCCCGCATTTCGAGCCGAGGGCCAAGCGGGTCATCTTCCTGTTCATGAACGGCGGGCCGTCGCACGTCGATACGTTCGACCCCAAACCGGCCATCAAGCAGTACGAGGGACAGACGCCCGACGCCGTGAAGGCCGACACCGGCCGCAAGAAGGGGACATTAATGCCGTCCCCGTTCTCGTTCCAGAAGTATGGAAAGAGCGGGATCGAGGTCTCGGAGCTTTATCCGCAGGTCGGGTCGTGCATCGACGACATCTGCGTGATCCGGTCCTTGTACACGGACAACCCGAACCATGAGCCGTCGTTACTCATGATGAATTCGGGCAACATGCAGCCGATCCGCCCCAGTTTGGGCTCGTGGCTGAGCTACGGCCTGGGGACCGAGAATCGCAACCTGCCCGGCTTCGTGGTGCTCTGCCCGGGCAAGCCGGTTGTCGGGCCGCAGCTCTGGGGCAACAGCTTCCTGCCGGGGATCTTCCAGGGGACGCAGATCGACAACAAGAAGATCGACCCCGACCAGATCATCCGGGACATCCGCAACCCGAACCTGACCCCCTCGGCGCAGCGGGAACAGCTCGATTTGATGCAGCGTTTGAACCGCGATCACCTGGCGAAGCGCGGCCAGGACGAAGCGCTCGACGCCCGGATCGCGTCGCTGGAGATGGCCTACCGGATGCAGTTCGAGGCCCGAGAGGCGTTCGACATCGGCCGGGAATCGAAGGTGACGCGGGAAGCCTACGGCGACGGCGAGTTCGCGTCGGCCTGCCTGATCTCGCGGCGGCTGGTCGAGCGGGGCGTGCGGATGGTGCAGGTCTATTACGGCAACGGCCAGCCGTGGGACGACCACGCCGACATCGCCAACCACCGGAACCACGCCCAGAAGAGCGATAAGCCGATTGCGGCCCTCCTCCGCGACCTGAAGTCGCGCGGCCTGCTGGAAGACACGCTGGTGATCTGGGGCGGGGAGTTCGGCCGGACGCCCACTTCCGAGGGGTCCAAGGGCCGCGACCACCACAGCATGGGCTTCAGCATGTGGCTGGCCGGCGGCGGCGTGAAGGGGGGGCATGTCCACGGCGCCACCGACGAGTTCGGCTTCCAGGCGGTCGAAGACCGGATGCACGTCCACGACTTCCACGCCACGATCCTGCACCTGATGGGCCTGGATCACGAAAAGCTGACCTATCGCTACAGCGGGCGCGACTTCCGCCTGACCGACGTCCATGGGCAGGTCGCCACCGGCATCCTGGCCTAGGAACGGGCCGTCAAAACCGTTGCGACCGGGCCATCTTGGTGCGGTTTTCGGGGAGACATCCCCTTGTGGGATGGGCCTTGCCAGGTTTAACATTCGATCATCGCGGCTGTCCGTGGTCGTGCCCGGATCGATCCCGCCTCCGAATCGCCCGCCAGGGCGTGCCCGGCCCGCAATGGGCCGGGCGGCCGTCCGAGGAGTGCTCCCGATGAAGTCCGCCGCCGCCTGGTCGATCGCCCTCCTCGGCCTGATTGTCCCCGTCGCGGGGGCGCAGGAAGCCGCGCCCAAGCCGGTGAGCTATTACCAGCAGGTCCGGCCGATCTTCCAGGCCCACTGCCTGGGCTGCCACCAGCCGGGCAAGGAGGAAGGCGACTACAACATGACGACCCACGCCGGGCTGCTCGGCGTGAGCGAGTCGGGCGTGTCGCCGATCCTCCCGGGCAATTCGGAGGAGAGCTATATCCTGGGCCAGGTGACCGTCGTCGACGGCAAGGCCTTCATGCCGCCGGGCGGCCGGACTCCGCTCTCGGCCGCCGAGATCGCCCTGATCCGACGCTGGATCGACGAGGGGGCGAAGGACGACACGCCGGCCTCGGCGAACCGGCAATACGACGCGGAGCATCCGCCGGTCTACTCCCGGCCGCCGATCCTGACGGCCCTCGACTATTCGCCCGACGGCTCCCTGATCGCCGTGGGCGGGTTCCACGAGGTCCTGCTCTGGAAGGCCGACGGTTCCGAACGGGTCGCGCGGCTGATCGGCCTGTCGGAGCGGATCGAGGCGGTGAAGTTCTCGCCCAACGGCAAGTACCTGGCGGTCGTCGGCGGCCTGCCGGGCCGGATGGGGGAGGTCCAGATCTGGAACGTCGCCGAGCGCGAGCTTCGGACCTCGCAGCCGGTCACCTTCGACACAATCTACGGCGCGAGCTGGTCGCCGGACGGCACCCGGATCGCCTTCGGCTGCGGCGACAACTCGGTGCGGGCCATCGACGCGAAGACCGGCCAGCAGGTGCTGTTCATGGGCTCGCACAACGACTGGGTGCTCGACACGACCTTCTCCAACGACGGCAACCACCTGATCTCCGTCGGCCGCGACATGACCGCCAAGCTGACCGAGGTCGCCACCCAGCGGTTCGTCGACAACATCACCTCGATCACCCCCGGGGCCCTGAAGGGGGGCCTGGCGGCGGTCGCCCGGATCCCGACCCGGGATGAGATCCTCGTGGGCGGTTCCGACGGGGCCCCCAAACTCTACCGGATCCACCGCGAGACGCCCCGAGTGATCGGCGACGACGCCAACGCGATCGGCAGCTTCGAGGCGATGCCCGGCCGGATCTTCGGCATCGCTTTGAGCGCCGACGGCAAGCGGTTCGCGGCAGTGTCGAGCCTCGATGCGAGCGGCCAACTGGACATCTACGACTACACGTTCGACGTGGCCCAGGCCCCCGAGGGCGTCCAGAAGATCCACGCCAAGGCCGGCCCGACCCGCTCGCCCCAGGAGCGCGCCGACCTCGACAAGGCGCGCCGCGAATCGGTGAAGCGGGTGGCGAGCGTCAAGATTTCCAGCCCGATCTACGCCGTGGCGATGAGTCCCGACGGAAAGCAGGTCGCGGCGGGGGGCGGCGACGGCGTCATCCGGCTTTTCAACGCCGCGGACGGCGTGCCGATCCGCGAGTTCTCGCCGGCGCCGACGGGCGGGACGCCCCCGGAACGGCCGTCGCCGGTGGCCTCGGCGGTCAGCCAGCCGGCCGAGTCCGAATCGGCCGAGGTGCTGCCCGAAGGGGTGACGCTCGCCTCGATCGAGGTCCAGCCGACATCCATCTTCCTCCGCAGCAAGTACGCCTCGACGCAACTCGTGGTGACCGGCAAGACGGCCGGCGGCGACCGGATCGACGTGACCCGCCTGACCACCTACGCCCCCTCCGACGGCCTGGTCTCGGCCTCGAAGCACGGCCGGATCCTCCCGAAGGCGGACGGGCAGGGGGCCTTGAAGGTGTCGGTGGGCGCCCTCTCGGCCGAGATCCCGGTGAAGGTGACCGGCCAGGCGGGCGGCCGCCGGGTCGATTACGTCCAGGACGTGGCGCCGATCCTGTCCCGCCTGGGCTGCAACGCGGGCACCTGCCACGGCTCGGCCCAGGGGAAGAACGGGTTCAAGTTGTCGCTCCGCGGGTACGACCCGATCTTCGACCTGCGGGCCCTGACCGACGACCACGGCGGCCGGCGGATCAACCTGGCCTCGGCCGACGACAGCCTGATGCTGATGAAGCCCAGCGGCGGCGTGCCGCACGTCGGCGGCGTGGTGATGGGCCCCGGCGAGCCGTACTACGAGATCCTCCGCGGCTGGATCGCCGACGGCTGCAAGCTCGACCTGGGCGTGCCCCGCGTCAACAAGCTGGAAGTCTTCCCGCCGCAGGCGGCGCTCGACCGGGTCGGCTCGAAGCAGCAGCTCCGCGTCGTGGCCACCTTCGCCGACGGCGAGACCCGCGACGTGACCCGCGAAGCGTTCCTGGAGTCGGGCAACACCGAGGTCGCCACGGTCGACCGCAACGGCCTGCTCACCTCGATCCGACGCGGTGAGGCCCCCGTCCTGATCCGCTACGAGGGGAATTACGCGGCCTCGACGATCACCGTGATGGGCGACCGTTCCGGCTTCGTCTGGCAGGACCCGCCCAAGTTCAACGCGGTCGACGGCTACACCGCCGCCAAGTGGCAGCGGCTCAAGATCCAACCGTCCGAGCTTTGCACGGATGCCGAATTCATCCGCCGGGTGTCGATCGACCTGACCGGCGTTCCCCCTCGGCCGCCGACGTGAAGGCGTTCCTGGCCGATCCCCGCGATTCCCGCGAGAAGCGGAGGCGCTGGTCGATCGCCTGGTTGGCAGCCCCGATTACGTCGAGTACTGGACGAACAAGTGGGCCGACCTGCTCCAGGTGAACCGCAAGTTCCTGGGCGTCGAGGGCTCGGTGGCCTTCCGCAAGTGGATCCGCGACCAGGTCGACAAGAACCTGCCGTACGACCAGTTCGTGAAGGCCGTGCTCACGGCCACCGGCTCGAACAACCAGAACCCGGCCGCGTCGTACTTCAAGGTGCTCCGCGATGCCGACGCCACCATGGAGAACACGACCCAGCTCTTCCTGGCGATCCGGTTCAACTGCAACAAGTGCCACGACCACCCGTTCGAGCGCTGGACCCAGGATCAGTACTACGAGACGGCCGCCTTCTTCGCCCAGTTCGGCCTGAAGGCCGACCCGGAATCGAAGGGCCGGCAGATCGGCGGCACCGCCGTCGAAGGGGCCAAGCCCCTCTTCGAGGAGGTTTTCGACAAGAGCGACGGCGAGATCAAGCACGACCGGACGAAGGCGATCACTCCCCCCAAGTTCCCGTTCGACTGCAAGTTCGACGGATCGGAAGGGGCTCCCCGGCGCCAGCAACTGGCCTCGTGGCTGACCTCCCGGGATAACCCGTACTTCGCGAAGAGCTACGTCAACCGGTTGTGGGGCTACCTGTTCGGCGTCGGCATCATCGAGCCGATCGACGACATCCGGGCCGGCAACCCGGCGTCGAACCCGGAACTGCTCGACTACTTGACCGAAGAGTTCCTCAAGGCCAACTATGACGTCCGCCATGTGGTGAAGCTGATCGTCAAGTCGCGGACCTATCAGCTCTCGGTCGCCACCAACCAGTGGAACGAGGACGACAAGGTCAATTACTCGCACGCGATCGCCCGGCGGCTGCCGGCCGAGGTGCTGCTCGACAGCGTCTACCGGGTGACCGGCTCGGTGTCGAAGATCCCCGGCGTGCCCGAGGGGACCCGCGCCTCGGCCCTGCCCGACTCGGGCGTGGAGCTGCCCAGCGGCTTCCTGAACACGTTCGGCCGGCCCCCCCGCGAGAGCGCCTGCGAGTGCGAGCGGACCAGCGGCCTGCAGCTCGGCCCCGTGATGGCGCTCGTCAGCGGGCCCACCGTCGCCGACGCGATCGCCGACCCGAACAGCGAGTTGACCAAGCTCGCCGGCACGCTGGCCGACGACAAGGCGCTGGTCGAGGAGTTGTTCCTGCGTGTCCTCAACCGGCCGGCCACGGCCGCCGAGGTCTCCGCCTGCCTGGACGACCTGAAGACGATCGACGCCGACCACCAGGCCCTGGCCGATCGCCTGAGCCGCCTTGAAGGCGAATTCGCCCTCAAGCGCCCGCATCTCGAACGCGACCGCGCGGCCGCCGTGCAGGCGGCCCAGGCGACGCTGTCCGCCTACGAGGCCGAGCTGGCGCCGAGGACCGCCGAGGCCGAGAAGAAGAAGGCCGAGCGGACCGCCGCCCTGGAAGCCGCGCTCCAGGAGTACGAGGCCCAGCTCCCGGCCAAGGTCGCCGAGTGGGAGAAGCAGCAGTCGCCGGTCAACCGCTGGCAGGTGCTGACCCCCAAGCAGGTCAGCGACACCAACAAGGCGACGTTCGCCATCCAGGGGGACGGCAGCGTGCTGGCCTCGGGCAAGGACGAGGGGGGCGACCTGACCTTCGTCGCCGAGACCGACCTGGTCGACCTGGTCGGCCTCCGGCTCGAAATGCTCAACGACGACTCGCTGCCCGCCAAGGGCCCCGGCCGGGCGCCCGACGGCAACTTCGTGCTCAACCAGATCAAGGTGACCGCCTCCTCCAAGGGCGACCCCAAGCAGGTCCGGTCGATCAACCTGATCAACCCTGTGGCCGACTTCAATCAGCAGGGGTTCGAGGTCAAGAACGCGGTCGATGGCTCGCCGAACAATGGCAAGGGTTGGGCCGTCAGCCCGGCGACCGGCTCGCAGCACTGGGCCACCTTCGAGCTGGCCGAGAACGCCGGCTTCGCGGGCGGCACCGTGCTGACGATCACCCTCTCCCACAAGTATCAGAATAAGCAGTTCATGCCGGGGCGGTTCCGGCTCTCGGTCACCCGCGGGGCCAAGCCGATCGGCCTGGGCCTCTCGGAGGACCTGCGGGCGATCGTCGCCACCCAGCCCGAGGTCCGCACGCCCGCCCAGCAGCAACTGTTGCTGTCGTACCACCGCGCGGTCGACCCGGAATATCGCCGCCGCCTGAACGAGTTGAACGCCAGCCGGGCCCCCCTGCCGGTCGATGCACGGCTCAAGGAACTCCGCGACCAGCTCCAATACGCCAAGAAGCCGGTGCCGATCGACCCGGTCTTGGCCCAACTGCGGCAGGACATCGAGCAGAGCGTCCAGCAGGCGGCCGCCCGACGCCTGACCGCCGCCCAGGATATCGCCTGGGCCTTGATCAACAGCCCGGCGTTCCTGTTCAATCATTGATCGATCGAACTGACCTTCCACCCCCACACGGAGATGGCCCGATGATCCTCGTCCCCGGCCGGCCCGGCAAGGACCTCTGCGACAGCGGCCTCGGCGTCACGCGGCGCGACATCCTCCGGGTGGGCGGCTCGGGCCTCCTGGGCTTCTCGCTGGGCACCCTGCTGGAGTTGCAGGCGGCCACCACGAGGGCTTCCGACGGCGTCGGCACCAAGCCGGGCTCCCGCCCGGGCTGGGGGAACGCCAAGAGCATCATCATGGTCTACCTCCAGGGCGGCCCCAGCCACCTGGACCTGTGGGATCCCAAGGAGAACGTCCCGGACAACGTGAAGAGCGCCTTCAAGACGATCGACACGAAGGTGCCCGGGATCCAGGTCACCGAGATCCTGCCCAAGCTGGCTCAGCAGACCGACAAGTTCTCGTTCATCCGGTCGATGTCGTACACGCCGAACGGCTTGTTCAACCACACGGCCGCCATCTACCAGATGATGACGGGCTACACCACCGACAAGGTGAGCGCCTCGGGCCAGCTCGAACCGCCCAGCCCGAAGGATTTCCCCAACTTCGGCTCGAACATCATCCGGCTCCAGCCGCCGACGCAGCCGATGCTGCCGTTCGTGATGCTGCCGCGGCCGCTCCAGGAATCGAACGTGGTCGGCAAGGGGGGCACCGCCGGCTTCCTCGGCAAGGCGTTCGACCCTTACACGCTGTATCCCGACGGCGACGACATGGACATGGCCAAGATGGAGCGGATCAAGGGCGAGGACCTCCAGCTCCGCCCCGAGGTCTTCGCCACACGACTGGAACGTCGGGCGAAGCTCCGCGACGCCATCAATTCGCAGATGCCGATCATCGAGAAGTCGGTCGAGGAATATCACCTCAACGAGTATTACGACAAGGCGCTGAGCCTGGTGGTCTCGGGCCGCGCCCGCGCCGCGTTCGACCTGTCGCAGGAATCGCCCGCCACCCGCGACCTGTACGGCCGGAACACGTTCGGCCAGAGCTGCCTGCTGGCCCGCCGCCTGGTCGAGGCCGGCACGCGGGTCGTCGAGGTGATCTGGCCCAAGGTGGCGAATTCCGACAACCACTCGTGGGACCACCACTCCGGCCTCAACGAACGGATGCGGGACCGCTCCGGCCCGATGCTCGACGCCGGCCTGTCGGCCCTGATCGCCGACATGGACGACCGCGGCCTGCTCAAGGACACGCTGGTCATCGCCGTGGGCGAATTCGGCCGGAGCCCGCAGAAGGGCGTCAGCACCTCGGGCAACGGCAACGACGCCAACGGCCGCGACCACTGGCCGTATTGCTACACCGCGGTGATCGCCGGGGCCGGCACGAAGCGCGGCCAGGTCTACGGCAAGTCGGACAAGACCGCCTCGGCGCCCGTGGAAGACCCGGTGCACCCGGGCGAGCTGCTGGCGACGATCTACCACGCGTTCGGCATCGACCCGGCCACCATCGTCTACAACCACCTGAACCAGCCCCGCGAACTGGTCAAGGCCGAGGCGGTCACCCGCCTGTTCGGCTGATCGCTTTCCGGGCCCGTTCCTTTCTTGGAACACATCGGGGTGGGGCGCGGTGGCTTGTCCACCAGTGACTGCGAAAGGCCAGGGTGTTGCGCACTGGTGGACAAGCCACCAGTGCCACCCCGCCCACTTTTTTCGGTGATGATCGGCCGACCCTGGCCGGATAAGAAGTGTCGCGAGCCGTTTCCACGAGGGGGCGGCTCGACGCGCTTCGTCGGCACGCCACACCTTCCCCCGGGCCCGGCCCGCACGTTCAAGGATTCACCGCGATGGAACACCGCATCCTGGGCCGGACCGGCCTGAAGGCCTCGGTCCTCGGTTTCGGCGGGGCGCCGGTCAGCTTCCTGGGCACCGAGGCGGCCGAGATCGAGCGGCTGCTCAACGAGCTGCTCGACCACGGCATCAACGTGATCGACACGGCCGCGATGTACCCCGGCTCGGAGGAGCTCATCGGCAAGGCTGTCGGCCATCGCCGCAAGGAATACATCCTCGTCACCAAATGCGGCTCGGGCTGGAACAAGGTCGGCGACCGCGACTGGACCGCCGAGGGGATCACCAAGTTCGTCGATCGGAGCCTCCAGAGGCTCCAGACCGATTGCATCGACGTGATGCTGCTCCACTCCTGCGACCTGGCGACCCTGCAAAAGGGCGAGGCGCTCGACGCCCTGGTCGCTGCGAGGGATGCGGGGAAGATCAAGTTCGCCGGCTACTCGGGCGACAACGAGGCGGCTGCGGAAGCGGTGACGATGCCGGACGTGGCCGTGCTGGAGACGTCGATCAGCATCGCCGACCAGGCGAACATCGACATGGTCCTGCCGGGCGCCGTGAAGCATGACGTGGGCGTGATCGTGAAGCGGCCGATCGCCAACGCCGCCTGGAAGCCGCTGTCGGAGATGGGCAGCTTCTACGCCGGCTACGCCAAGGTCTATCACGACCGCCTGCAAGCGATGCAACTCGACCCGGCCGAACTCGGCTTCGAAGGGCCGAACGCCTGGGCCGAAATGGCCCTGCGATTCACCCTGGCCCAGCCGGGCGTGCACACGGCGATCGTCGGCACGACGAACCGTGAACGGATCGACGCCAACCGCCGGACGGCCGGACATGGCCTGCTGCAAGGGGCCGTGATCGAGCGGATCCGCGAGGCATTCCGCAAGGCCGAGGCCGGGTCGGGGAAGAAGTGGACGGCGCAAACCTGAGGATCAGGAATCGTTCATTTCAAGCTCGACTTTCCTGATCGGAGCGTTGCAGGGAAAGTCGAGCCTTGGACCAAAGTATGCCGAGGAGGTATCCGACTTGCCGATAGTTTTCTGTCTCGCCGCATTCGGAGTCGGTGAGCGTCCCGGCCTGAGCCTTGGCCGATAGTTCGAGGATCCGAGCCAGTTCTTCCTCCCCGAATCGGAGGCCGAGTATTTCCCGGGCCGTTTCTGGGGAGAAGATACTCCGATCGGACTGGATGAGGCGACCCACGATCGCCACCTCGTTGGAAGGCACAGGTGCCCTCGGAAAGTCTGGTTCTTCTGAGGATGGCAAGATCATACTCCAGCAAGTCGACCGAAGACTTGGACAGGTCGGAGGGTATCTGATCGCCTCCGTACCGTTCACGGTAAATCCTTCAGATTCTTGGAGTTTAGGAACCTATCCAACCAGTCGTCCAGGAGGCGATGGCAATAGGGGTGTGCTATGCCGGTCGACAGGTTCTGCGAGGCCGAACGCAAGATCTCCGGGCAATAGATATCGTCACCTCGGAGGTAATCGACGAATGACGCGATCGAAGTTCTCTGCCACCGATCCAGCGCGTCCAGCCTTCCCTGGATCAAGCCCAACCCGTAGGACAATTGAGGGCTTTTGTCGCTGACGGTCAAGCAATCCAGTAGGTTGTGCTCGATCATGTGGCCTTCATCTTTGCACCGAATCGCGATTCTTACTAACCCGGGGAGGAAGAACCGGAAAGCCGCCGGAGAGAGGTTGCCGATCACGGCGTCGCCCTTGTCCGAGACAGCATCTTCCA
This sequence comes from Isosphaeraceae bacterium, assembly GCA_046350035.1. GTDB lineage: Bacteria > Planctomycetota > Planctomycetia > Isosphaerales > Isosphaeraceae > CALLYK01. Next base: position 63,666 of record JAXMBD010000026.1, read on the forward strand.
GACACAGGCTATGCCAGTGCTTTCCGATAAAATTGGAAACGCTCCAACAACACTCTTCGCAAGAACAATCCGAGAGCAAATCGGGGTCGGGCACATCGGAAAACGACTCTTCGATCGACTTAAGGATGTTCATGAGATGCGTACGCCAAGGCCTGTGCCAAGTCGGGCAAGAAGTGGGCGGCGCAGATGTAATTGGCCCGACCTATCGTCCCCATCATCTTATGGGGCTGGCTACCGATTCTCCCGACTCAAATCGTCCGAGGTCCCGACTTTTCGATCGGGCCCCGATGAGGAGACGATTACGCGACCCCCTTCAGTGCCATACCAGATCGGGCGATCCCATGGATCCACGAGTTGGTCCGCTCGTAAGTAGGGCCCAGACCATCCCTCCAGGCCAGGATCCTGCATCAAGGGATCGAACCCATCCTCGGGATTCGGCAACTTGTTGCAGTCGCTGGCGAATTGGCCGATGGCCTGGGCAACCTGCTCAATGTTGTTGATCGCGAGCAGCCGGGGCGACGTCGTCCGCCTTGCTCGCGTGATTCCCCTATGGAACCCGATGCTCGTCCACGCGAAGATCGCCCCCACCGACATCGCCAGGATCGTCACGCACAAGAAGCGACCCGGAGATCGTCCTGGCCAGCTCGTTAGGGAGGCAACCAACAGACCGGCTCCGACCGCGACCCCGACATACGCATCCATTTGCAGGATCAAGCGCAGTTCTTCCACCGAATCGATTCGCGCAGTCATGCAGACGAGCCCGAGGCATACGCCCAGGAAGGCATACCAGGCAATCATCGGACGATTTCGCAAGGAGAGTCCCCCGACTTGCTACTCGATTGCGTGGGGGCGTGAGCCGGGATATTAAGCAGGACTATAACGCGTCGCCCGAAATCACCTCACCGCCCCGGATCGTTCCCAACCCTCGCCAGGTGGCGCCGTCGATGCTGCCCTTGATGAATCGGACGGAGCCGTCCGCCATCAAGGCGTTCACGCCACCCGAGTGGTAGCTCCTCGCGGTGATCGCGGCGTAGGTCGGGCCGCCCTGGACGGGGAGGCGGGTTTCGAGGTCCATGTCGCCGTCGCCTTTGGGCGAGAGGATGACCTTGTTGGGCGGCCAGGCGGTCGTCACCGAGGTTTCGTGGGTGTTGCCGTCGACCCAGGCGGTGTGCGACGCGGCCGCGGCGCCGCACGATCCGCCGTATTCGGGGGCGACCGTGAGGGGATCGGCGTTGGGGTCGGGGATGATGTTCGGGTTGTTGATGTTCGCCAGCGCCGTGCATCGGTAGAGCGGATTGAGGGCCTTCACGTCGGTGGCGAACAGGGTCTGGCTGGTGCCGTCGGCGATCTCGGCGATGCGGAGGCTGCGGTTGGGGCCGAACGGGCCGCGGTTGTCGGGCGGGTTGAAGCCGTTCCAGACGAACCAGTCGCCGTGGTTGAATCCGTAGCTGGTCACCCGGGCGACTCCGAACGGGAATGCGGTCGTCTGGGTGTTCTTGGGGTCGCTCGGGCAGACGAAATAGGGGAGCCAGAGGGCCACCACCGTCGAGTTCTGGGCCGATCGGTGGTCGAACGTGAAGTTGATCGCGTTGAACGACTGCCCTTGCTCCATGAACGGCAGGATCCTCGCGTGGATGCTGAAGCCGTTCCGCCACGCAACCGTGTTGCCCGTCCCCTGCAAGACGTTCGAAGGCGGGAAGGCGCCGGCCACCGATTCGTAGTTGTGCAGGGCCAGCCCCATCTGCTTCAGGTTGTTGACGCACTGGATCCGGCGGGCCGCTTCGCGAGCCTGCTGGACGGCCGGCAAGAGCAGCGCGATCAGGACGCCGATGATGGCGATCACCACCAGGAGCTCGATCAGCGTGAAACCGCGGCGACTTCGGCGCATGGTGCCTCCGGGAAAAAGGTCGGCCCAGCCTAATCGATCGCCCGGGTCCCCGGCAAATTGACGCCAGCGGGCCGTCCGGTCAGAATTTCGGGTCTCACCCACCTTGCGACGAGGCCCGCCAGGATGACACCGAGATCGTTCCGCGACCGATGGGCGTTCGGCTTCGGGATCGCCTGGGCCCTGCTCGGGGCCTCGTCCTGGGCCGACGCCTCGGACCGGCCGCCCAACGTGGTTCTGATCGTGTCCGATGACCAGGGCTGGAAGGACTACTCCTTCCTGGGCCATCCCACGATCCGCACCCCCCGGATCGACCGCCTGGCATCGGAAAGCCTGGTCTTCCCGAGGGGCTACGTCACGTCGAGCCTCTGTTCGCCCAGCCTGGCGACGATCCTGACGGGTCGCTATCCACACGAGCACGGCATCACCGGCAACGACCCGCCCTTGCCGGCGGGCAAGACCGGCGCGGCGGCGAACGCCGATCCCGGTTATCGCGAGGCACGTCGGGAGATGATCGCCAACTTCGACCGGCTGCCGACACTCCCCCGGCTGCTGTCAACGCGCGGGTTCGCCAGTTTCCAGTCGGGCAAGTGGTGGGGCGGCGATTACCGGCACGGCGGGTTCACGTCGGGGATGAGCTACGGCGACCGGACCAGGGCGGGCGACATGGGGATGGGCCTGGAGATCGGCCGGCAGTCGATGGCGTCGATCACCGACTTCATCGACGCGTCGATCCGCGACCGCGTGCCGTTCTTCGCCGGTACGCGCCGATGCTGCCCCACCAGCCGCACAACCCGCCCGAGCGCTTGCTGGCGAAGTACCGAGACGCCGCCCCGACCTTGCAGGTCGCCAGGTACTGGGCCTGCGTGGAGTGGTTCGACGAGACGGTCGGCGCGTTGCTGGATCACCTCGATACGCGGGGGGTGGCGCAGGATACGCTGGTCGTCTACCTGGCCGATAACGGCTGGATCCAGGACCCGAATGCCGACCGGTACGCCCCCCGTTCCAAGCAGTCGCCGAATGAAGGGGGCCTGCGGACGCCGATCCTGCTGCGATGGCCCGGCAAGATCGCCCCGGCGCGATCGGACCGGCTCGCCCAATCGATCGACCTGATGCCGACAATCCTGCGGGCGTGCGGAATCCGGCCCCCGGCGGACTTGCCCGGGGTGAACCTGCTCGATCACAATGCAGTGGAGGCGCGCGGGGAGATCTTCGGGGCGATCTTCACCCACAACGCCGTGAGCCTCCGCGATCCGGCCGCCAACCTCCGGCATCGCTGGACGATCTCCGGACGCTGGAAGCTGATCCTGCCCGACCCCAGGAACGAGGGCGACTCGAAACCCGAGTTGTACGACCTCGAAGCCGACCCCGACGAACTCGCGGATCGGTCGGGCGACCGCCCCGAGAAGGTCGAAGCGCTCCGGCGATCGATCGACGCCTGGTGGCCCGCCCGCTGAGCCGCGACCCGTAGACCACCCCCGAACTCTCCCAACCCCGACGACCCGCCCGAGGCCCTTGCTCATGCCCCAGCTTGCCCCGAGACTGGCCGCCCTGCTGGCGGGCGCCCTCGCCTGCTTCGCCCTGGCGGCGCCCGCCGCGCAGGACGCCGAATTCAAGCCCCTGTTCAACGGCAAGGACCTGACCGGCTGGGAAGGCGCGCCCGGCTCCTGGAAGGTCGTCGACGGCGTCGTGGTCGGCGAGACCACCAAGGAAGCCCCGCTCAAGCAGAACGAGTTCCTGATCTGGCGAGGCGGTACGGTCAAGAACTTCGTGCTCAAGGCCAAGGTCCGCCAGAAGGGGAACAATTCGGGCATCCAGTACCGCAGCAAGGAGATGCCCGAGGTCGCCAAGTACGTCGTCGGCGGGTATCAGTGCGACATCCACCCGAATCCCCCTTACAACGGCATGCTCTACGACGAGCGGAACCGGGGGATCGTCTGCGAGAACGGCCAGAAGGTCGGCATCGCCGCCGACGGCAAGAAGACCGTGACGAAGGGGGACATCGCCCCGACCGATCCCGAGGGCTGGAACGAGTACGAGATCACCGCCAACGGCCCGGTCCTGATCCACAAGGTGAACGGCAAGGTCGCCGCCGAGATCCGCGACGACCAGGATTACTCGAAGCGGAAGGAAGGGATCCTGGCCTTCCAGATCCACGCCGGCCCGCCGATGAAGGTCGAGATCAAGGACGTGATGCTCAAGGTGCTGCCCGACGGCGACGGCACCGCGCAGAAGGCCGAGAAGAAGAAGGGCGGCATCACCGGCGACCCGGCCCGCGGCCTCAAGGTCGCCAAGGGATTCCAGGCCGACCTGATCTACTCGGTGCCCAAGGACACGCAGGGGTCGTGGGTGAGCATGACGATCGACCCCAAGGGGCGGCTGATCGTCTCCGACCAGTACGGCAAGCTCTACCGCGTGGACCTCAAGCCCGAGGTGAAGGTCGAGCCGATCGAGGTCGACCTGGGCGAGGCGCAGGGGCTGCTCTGGGCGTTCGATAGCCTGTACGTCGTGGTCAACAAGGGCCAGAAGTACCCCAGCGGCCTCTACCGCGTGAAGGACACCGACGGCGACGACAAGCTCGACAAGGTCGAGCTGCTCCGCCCGCTCCAGGGCGGCGGCGAGCACGGCCCGCATGCCGTGCTGCTCGGCCCCGACAAGCAGTCGCTGTACCTGATCGCCGGCAACGCCACCCGCGTGCCCGAACTGGCCGGCTCGCAGGTCCCCCGCTTCTGGGGCGAAGACCAGGCGGTACCGCACCTGCCCGACGGCAGCGGCTTCATGGCCGACGAGAAGGCCCCCGGCGGGTACATCTGCAAGCTCGACCCCGACGGCAAGTCGTGGGAACTCGTCGCGATGGGGTTCCGCAACCCCTACGACATGGCCTTCAACAAGGCCGGCGAGCTGTTCACGTACGACTCGGACATGGAATGGGACATGAACCTGCCCTGGTACCGTCCCACCCGCGTCTGCATGGCCGCCAGCGGCGCCGATTTCGGCTACCGGAACGGCTCGGGCAAGTGGCCCACCTACTATCCCGATAGCCTGCCGCCGACCGTCAACATCGGCCCCGGCTCGCCCACGGGCGTCACCTTCGGCTACGGCGCCAAGTTCCCGGCCAGGTACCAGGATGCGTTGTACATCTGCGACTGGAGCTACGGCAAGCTCTACGCGATCCACCTGAAGCCTGAGGGGGCCGCCTACTCGGCCGACGTCGAGGAGTTCATCGCCGGCACTCCGCTGCCGCTCACCGACATCGTCGTGAACCCGGCCGATGGGGCCATGTACTTCGCGGTGGGCGGCCGCAAGACCCAGTCGGGCCTCTACCGCGTGACCTACACCGGCAACGAATCGACGGCGCCCGCGCCCTCGGGCGACGACGCCGGCACGATGGCACGCGCCACGCGTCACAAGCTCGAAACGTTCCACGGCAAGAAGGATCCGCGAGCCATCGAGGTCGCCTGGCCCTACCTGGGCGACGCCGACCGGTCGATCCGCTATGCCGCCCGATTGGCCGTCGAGTCGCAGGACCCGGCCCTCTGGCGGGACCGAGCCCTGGGCGAGAAGGACCCGGTCGCGGCGACCAACGCCCTGCTGGGGCTCGTCCGCGCCAACTATCGGGATCCGGCCCACCGCAAGGACAGCGACCCGAAGCCCGACGCCGACCTCGCCGCCAGGCTGTACGAGGCCCTCGGCAAGATCTCCTGGGATTCGCTGAAGGAAGGCCAGAAGCTGGAGCTGGTGCGGGTCTACCAGGTCGCTTCCCGACGGATCGGGCCGCCGGAAGGGGCCCTGCGCGATACCTTGATCGCCCGGTTCGAAGGCAAGTTCCCGGCGAAGGGCCGGGAGATGAACAGCGAGCTGGCGCAACTGCTGGTCGCCTACCAGGCCCCCGGCGTGGCGGCGAAGGTCCTCGACCTGCTGGATAAGGCGCCCACGCAGGAAGAACAGATCGACTACGCCCGCGACCTCCGGTTCCTGACGACCGGCTGGACCCCCGAGCTTCGCGAGCGTTACCTCCGCTGGTTCCACAAGGCGGCCGCCTACCGCGGCGGCAACAGCTTCAACGCCTTCCTCCGCAACATCAAAAAGGCTTCCGTGGATGCGATGCCGGAGGACCAGGTCGCCTCGCTCAAGGAGGTGATCGAGTACCAGCCGCCGGCGAAGGCCGTCGCGACGGCCGCGCCCCGGCCGGTCGTGAAGGAGTGGAAGCTGGAAGATCTCGCGCCGCTGGTCGAGAACGGCCTGAAGGGCCGCGACTTCGACAAGGGCCGCAACCTGTTCGCCGCCGCCCAGTGCTTCGCCTGCCACCGCTTCGGCAACGACGGCGGCTCGGTCGGCCCCGACCTGACCGGCCTGGTGGGCCGGTTCAGCCCGAAGGACCTGCTGGAGTCGATCGTCCTGCCCAGCAAGACGATCAGCGACCAGTACGAGGCGGTGATGATCGCCACCGAGGACGGCCGCGTCGTCACCGGGCGGATCATCAACCTCAACGGCGAGAACCTGACCGTCATGCCCAACATGCTCGACCCCAACGGCCTGGTCAACGTCGACCGCCGCAAGGTCGAGGAGATGAAGCCGTCCCCGGTGTCGATGATGCCCGATGGGCTGCTCAACACCCTGAACGAGCAGGAGGTCCTCGACCTGATGGCCTACCTGCTGTCTCGCGGCGACCGCGAGGCCCCCTACTTCCGTTGATCGGTCGGTCGGCCGCCCCGCCCGCGCGGGGCGTCCTGCCCCGTCCCGCCCCTGCACGATCGGGAGTCCGTCATGGCCCAATGCCAAACCAAACCCAGCGGGCGTTGCACGATGGAGCCGCCCTGCCCGCCGGGCGATTGCTACATGTACCGCGTGCTCTCCCAGGAACGCGCCGCCGAGACCAAGGCGACGACGCCGGAACCGGCCCTCGTCGGCGAGCTCTGCGGTTCGTCGCTGACTTACAAGCGGGGCCCGTACACCGAGAAGGAGCCGTGGGACCGGACCAAGCTGGCGATCCTCAACGCCGTGCTCGACACGATGGAGCCGGGCGCCCGCCTGGTGGTCGACCGCGACGACCAGGGCCATCCCACCGCGATCCACCTGGGCAAGGTCGAGAAGATCTTTAGCCGGCCCCGCGACCTGCCCCACTGCCTCCGCGAGCTGGCCGACTGGCTCGACGGCGGCCAGGACGGTTGATCGGTTCGTGATGAGGATGGGAGGCGGGCCACTCAACCCGCCCCCGTTCCCCTGGGGTGACTCGACCTTCAGGCCAGGATCGCCTTCACGGGCCCGTGGTCCTCGACCCCGGTCAGGCGGACGTCGAGCCCCTGGAACTTGACGCTCAGGCGGCGGTGGTCGATGCCGAGGCAGTGGAGGATCGTGGCGTTCATATCGTGGATGTGGACCGGGTCCTTGACGACGTTGTAGCTGAAGTCGTCGGTCTCGCCGTGGACCACGCCGCCCTTGATGCCGCCGCCGGCCATCCAGATCGGGAAGCACTTGGGGTGGTGATCCCGCCCGTAGTTGTCGCGCGAGAGCTTGCCCTGGCAGTAGACCGTCCGGCCGAACTCGCCGCCCCAGATCACCAGGGTGTCATCCAGCAGGCCGCGCTGCTTGAGGTCGGTCACCAGGGCGTAGCCGGCCTGGTCGACGTCCTTGCACTGCTTGGGAAGGTCGCCGGTCAGGTTGCCGTGCTGGTCCCAGCCCCGGTGGAAAATCTGGATGAACCGGACGTCGCGCTCGGCCAGGCGGCGGGCGAGCAGGCAGCATCGCGCGAACGTGCCGGGGGTGTTTACGTCCGGGCCGTACATGTCGAGAATGTGTTTCGGCTCGTTGCCGATGTCGACCAGGTCGGGGACCGAGGTCTGCATGCGGAAGGCCATCTCGTACTGGGCGATCCGGGCCTGGGTCTCGGGGTCGCCCAGCGATTCGAATTCCTGCTGGTTGAGCCGATTCAGGGTGTCGAGCATCCGACGGCGGGTGCCCGGGTCGACGCCGGCCGGGTTCGACAGGTACAGGACCGGGTCGCCGTTGGCCCGCAGCGCCACCCCCTGGTGCTTGCTGGGCAACACGCCCGAGCCCCAGAGCCGGTTGTAGATCGCCTGGGCGTCGGTCTTGCTGGACCACGTGGCGGTCATGACCACGAACGCCGGCAGGTTCTGATTCATCGTGCCCAGGCCATAGCTCAGCCACGAGCCCAGGCTGGGCCGGCCGGGGAGCTGGTTGCCGGTGCAGATATAAGTGACGGCCGGGTCGTGGTTGATCGCCTCGGTCCAGACGGTCTGGATCAGGGCGAGGTCGTCCACCATCTTGGCCGTGTACGGCAGCAGCTCGCTCACCCAGGTGCCGGCCTTGCCGTGCTGGGCGAACTTGTACTTGGAGGGCGCGATCGGGAAACGGGCCTGGCCGCTGGTCATCGTGGTCAGGCGCTGCCCCTGGCGGATCGAGTCGGGCAGGTCCTTGTCGAACCACTCGGACATGGTCGGCTTGTGGTCGAACAGGTCCATCTGCGACGGGCCGCCGTTCATGTGCAGGTAGATCGCCCGCTTCGCCTTCGGCGCGAAATGCGGCAGCGAGGCCAGCCCGCCCAAAGCCGACGAATCGGCGCGAACCGGGTTTTCCTGGGCGAACAACGACGCCAGGGCGGCCGCGCCGAGGCCGACCCCCGACCGGGCGAAGAAGTGGCGGCGGGTCATCCCGTCGATGTGGTCGTGGATCGGATCGTTCATGGAACCTGCCCTTGTGCGGTTCGGGGCCGGGAAGGAGTGGCGATCAACCCTTCGTGACGACTTCGTCCAGGTTCAGCACCGCGTTGGCGATCATCGACCACGCCGCCAGTTCCGAAGGATCGAGCGCGGGATCGGGCTTCGATTCGCCGATGGCGACCAGCTCCTTCGCCGACTCGGGCGCCGCCCTGTAATGATCGAGCAGCTCCCGGTAAGCCGAGGCCAGCTCGGCCAGTTCCTTCGACTCGGGGCGTCGGGCGGTCGCCAGGCGGAACAGGAACTCGATCCGGGATTCGGCCGTGCTGCCGCCCTCCTTCATCGCCCGCTCGGCCAGGGCCCGGGAGGCCTCGACGTACTGCGGCTCGTTCATCAGCAATAGCGCCTGGAGCGGCGTGTTGGTCCGCTCGCGGCGGACGACGCACGACTCGCGGGAGGGGGCGTCGGTGATCGTCATCTGGGGCGGGGGCGAGGTCCGCTTCCAGAAGATGTAGAGGCTTCGGCGGTTGACCTTCTCGGGCCCCTGGTCGGCCACGAACCGGGCGGTGTTGCTCGACGTGTAGCCGACCGCTTCCCAGAGCCCCGATGGCTGCGGCGGCTTCACGCTGGGCCCGCCCACCTTCTCGACCAGCAGCCCCGAGAGGAACAACGCCTGGTCGCGGAGCGATTCGGCGTCGAGCCGGAATCGGGGTCCTCGCGAGAGCAACCGGTTCGAGGGATCCTTGGCCAGGCGGTCGGGCGTGACCCGGGCCGCCTGGCGGTAGGTCGCCGAGGTGACCAGCGTTCGGACCAGTTCCTTGACGTCCCAGCCGCCTTCGCGGAAGTCGACGGCCAGGCGGTCGAGCAACTCGGGGTGGCTGGGCGGCTCGCCCTGGAGGCCGAAGTCCTCGGCCGTCTTGACGATCCCGGTGCCGAAGACCTGCTGCCAGAACCGGTTGACCGCGACCCGGGCGGTCAGGGGGTGCTCGGGCATCACCAGCCATCGGGCCAGGCCCAGGCGGTCGAGCGGGGCACCTTCGGGGATCTTCGGCAGGAAGTCGGGCAGGGCGCGCCCCACCTTGTCCTTGCGCTGGTCGTACTCGCCCCGGTTGAGCAGGTAGGCCGTGCGAGGTTCGCCCTTCTTTTCGCGGAAGACCAGGGTCGTGGGGATGGCGTCGTCGATCGCCTTCCGTTCCTGCTCGGCCTTGGCGAGTTCGGCGCGGACGGGGTCAAGCTTCTCGCGGTTGCCGGCGTAGCCGTTGCTGAAGAAGGCGTCGAGGAGCTGGGCCTTCTGGGCGTCGGTCCGCTTCGAGCGTTCGGCGAGCACGGCCTCTTGCAGGGGCTTCGCCAGGCCGGCCGCCTTGTCGGCCTTTCGGGCCCGGAGCCAGTCGGTGAACGTGTCGTAAGTCTGGCCGTCCTGCGGCGTCCAGGACCGGATTCCGGCCTGGTCCCAGTAGGCGGTGCCGTCGTGCTGGGTGAACGCCCAGCCGTCGATCACCGTGCCGGGCTTGATGCCCAGCTTGCGGGTATCGACCTCGAGCCGGACCCATTCGCCCGACGGCGGCAGGTCGCCGATGCGGAGCCTTTCGCCGGTGTTGTCCTTGCCCCAGTCGATCAGGTTCTCGCCCCAGTAGGCGCGGTGGGTCCAGGCGCCCGTGTGCCACTGGAGCATGATCTCCTTGGGCGGGTCGAGCGGGTCGAGGTAGACGTAAGCGAACAGCGAATCGGCCTCGCCGACCTTGAGCTTCTTGCCGGCGCCGATGAAATACACCTGCTGGAGGCCCTTCGCCTGCAGCTTGATCGACTGCGCCCCGCCCCGCACCGGCTGGTCGGCCGACCGGGCGAACGCGAACGGGATCTCGCCGGGCTTGGCGCCGGGCGGGAGGGCATCATCGACCCACACGTGATCGACCCGCCGGACGACCTCGCTCTGATCGGCGTCGACGGCCGGGTTGTAAGCGTCCCTCGACTCCTTCAGGATCGCTTCGAGCTTGCCCTTCCACTCGGCGACCTTGCTATCGGCGGCGGCGAGCGCCGCGGACTGCTCGGGCGTGGGCACCTGCACGAACGGGGCCCATTTGGAGGCGTTGCCGTCGAGCGCCGGGCCGTCGATGTTGTTGAAGAAGGCGAAGAGGCTGTAGAAGTCCTTCATCTTCACCGGATCATATTTATGATCGTGGCATCGGGCGCAGCCGATCGACAGGCCGAGGAAGACGGTGCCGTTGGTCTCGACCTGGTCGACGACGTTGCGGACATAGACCTCCTCCTCGATCGAACCGCCCTCGCTGGTGCTGACGTGGCAGCGATTGAAGCCGGTGGCGATGATCTGCTCGGGGGTGGGGTTGGGCAGCAGGTCGCCGGCCAGTTGCTCGGTGATGAAACGGTCGAACGGGAGGTTGTTGTTGAAGGCTCGGATGACCCACTCCCGGTAGGGCCAGATCTCCCGGTAGTTGTCGAGGTGGAGGCCGTGGGTGTCGCCGTACCGGGCGGCGTCGAGCCAGAACCGGGCCATGTGCTCGCCGAACCGGGGCGATTCGAGGAGGCGTTGCACCAGGCGATCGTAGGCATCGGCCCGGGAGTCGGCCAGGAATTCGTCGATCTCCTTCGGGGTCGGCGGCAGGCCGGTCAGGTCGAGGGTCACCCGGCGGATCAGGGTCGTCCGGTCAGCCTCGGGGCTGGGCGCGAGCCCTTCGGCTTCGAGCCTAGCGAGGATGAAGCGGTCGAGCACGCCCTTCGCCCAGCCTTCCTGCTTCAAGGCCGGCGGTTCGGCCCGCCGGGGCGGTGAAAACGCCCAGTGCTGGGAGTATTCGGCCCCCTCGGCGATCCAACGTCGGAGCGTCTCGACCTGCTCGGGCTTCAACGACTTGCCCGTCTTGGGCGGCGGCATCTTCAGGGAGGCGTCGTCGGTCGCCAGGCGTTCGAGCAGCTCGCTCTCGTCGGGCTCGCCCGGGACGATCGCCTTCGTGCCGCTCTTCAATTCGGCGATGGCCCCATCACGGATGTCGAGCCGCAGGGCTGCGCCCCGGTTCTTCTCGTCCAGCCCGTGGCAGGCGAAGCAATTCGCCGACAGGATCGGCCGGATCTCCCGTTCGTAGGACACGCGGGCCCTGTCGTCGGCCGTCGCGGTCGAGGCGACCGCCCCGAGGATCGCCAGGGCCAGCAGCGAGAATCTCGGCAAGTCGATCATCGGCTCGACTCCGGTTGAGGCGGGAGGGGCGGGTCGGCCTGGCGTCGTTGGGGGCCGACCCGCCGGGATGGCGGGCGGATTTCGGGGCAGGGGCCTTGCTCGAATTATACCGCGTCCGCGGGACGAGGGGGAATGGCCGGGCCGGGGGGCTGGACCGGCGGCACCTCGGCGCGGATACTCAGGGCCCGACCCCGAGACCGACCGGCCCGAGGCCCGACCCGATGCGGATGACAGCCGACGCGATCGTGTTCGACCTGGATGGGACGCTGCTCGATACCCTCGACGACATCGCCGATTCGGCCAACCGCGCCCTGGAACGCGAGGGCTTCCCGACCCACCCCCGGGGCGACTTCCGCCGGTTCATCGGCGACGGCGTACAGATGCTGGTCAAGCGGGCCCTGCCGCCCGAAAGCGGCGACCCGGCCACGATCGACCGGGTCGTGGAAGCCTACCGCGTCGAGTACGCCGCCGGCTGGGATCGGGAGACCCACCCCTATCCGGGCGTCGAAGACCTGCTGGATGCGCTGGTCGCCCGGGGCCTCAAGCTCGCCGTCCTGTCGAATAAGCCCGACGAGTTCACCCAGCTCTGCGTCGGCCATTACCTCGGCCGGTGGCCGTTCGAATGCGTGCTGGGCCACCGACCCGAATGGCCCCGCAAGCCGAGCCCGGAATCGGCCCGGCACGTCGCCGCGGGCCTGGGCGTGTCGCCCGATCGGTGCGCCTTCGTGGGCGATTCCGTGGCCGACGTGCTCACGGCGAAGGCCGCAGGGATGCGTCCCGTCGCCGTCTCCTGGGGATTCCAGGATGCCGAGATCCTGGCCGGGGCCGGCGCCGAGGTCGTGATCGACCGGCCGAGCGACCTGCTCGAATTCCTCGACGGCCGAGGAGCGAAGGAGCCGCGAGGATGAGTCGGACTTCCTGGCCCGCGATGGCCCTCCTGATCGCCAGCACCCCGACGCTGGCCGACGATCCCTTGCCCGAACCGCACCGAAGGCTGCTCGAATCCCAGACCTTCTGGGACAACCGCGACTGGGCCTGGTACGAAGCCCACATCCCGTTCTTCGAATGCCCCGACCCCGATATCAGCACCACCTACTACTACCGTTGGGAGTTGCTCACCAAGCACCTCACTTACGGCTCGACGCGCTCCGGCTACAGCTTCACCGAGTTCATCGACCGGCCTTTCTGGTCGGGGGCATACGGGGCGATCAGTTGCCCGGCGGGCCATCAGCTTTATGAGGCCCGTTGGCTCAAGGATCCGCGGATCGCCCGCGATTACGCCCGATGCTGGTTCCGCACCCCGGGCGCGCAGCCGAGGAATTACAGCACATGGCTGGCCGACGCCGCCTGGGCCGTGCACCAGGTCCACCCCGACCCCGACGGCCTGGTTGAGCTGCTGCCCGACCTGAAGGCGAACTACGAGGCATGGGAGAAGTCGCACTTCCTGCCCGAGTTCGGCCTGTTCTGGCAGACCGGCCATGACGACGGGATGGAATACAACATCAACAGCCGCCAGACGAGGGACATCCTCCGGGGCGCCCCGGCCTGCCGGCCCACGATCAACGCCTACCTCTGGGCCGACGCCCGGGCGATCGCCCGGGTGGCCGAACTGGCCCACGACGAGGCCACTGCGAAGCTCTACCGGGAGAAGGCCCAGGGCCTGAAGGCAAACCTTCAGGACCGCCTCTGGGACACGAATCGCCGGTTCTTCTACCCGATGGCCCGGCAGGACGAGGAGAAGGATGGCGACGTCGTCAAGAAGGGGTCGCTGACCTATCAGACCGGGAAATACGCCGGCGATTCGCACGGCCGCGAGTTGATCGGCTATGTCCCCTGGCAATTCTCGATGGTCGACCCGGGCTATGAGGCGGCCTGGAAACCGTTGATGGACCCCGACGGCTTCCTCGCCCCGTTCGGCCCGAGCTTCACCGAGCGCCACGACCCGCAGTTCCTGGTGACGAAGACCTGCTGCTGGTGGAGCGGGCAATCGTGGCCCTACGCCACGACCCAGGTACTCAAGGCGATGGCCAACCTGCTGCAAAGTTACGACCAGGAGGTGGTGTCGAAGGCCGATTACCTCAAACTGCTGACGACCTACGCCCGGACCCACCGCAAGGACGGCCGTCCTTATCTCGCCGAGGCGGCCGACCCCGACACCGGCTCGTTCCAGGGATACGACGGCCACAACCACAGCGAGCATTACTTCCACTCCGGCTTCAACGACCTGATCATCACCGGCCTGGTCGGCCTCCGGCCCCGCGACGATGACATGCTGGAAATCGTGCCCCTGGCGCCCGACGACTGGCCCTACTTCCGGCTGGAAGGCGTCCCCTACCGGGACCACTCCCTCACGATCGCCTGGGACCGCGACGGCAACCGCTACGGCAAGGGGCCGGGGCTGAAGGCCTGGGCCGACGGGAGCGAGGTCGCGTCGTCGGCGACGCTCTCCCGCCTGTCCGCCCGGTTGGGGGTCGGCCCGGCCGAGTCGGGTCCTCGACTCGAGAACTTCGCCGTGAACAACGACGGCCTGTACTACCCGCGCGTGGCCACCTCGTTCACCGGCCCGGGCGGCTCGACTTCGAAGCTGGTCGACGGGAATTCCTGGTATCACATCGACCCGCCCAATCGGTGGACCTCGGCCGGCTCGCCCAACGCGGCCGATACCGTCGAGATCGACTTAGGCACCGCCCGCACGATCGATCGGGTGAAGCTGTACGTGCTCGACGACGGCGAGGGCAGCCCAATCCGGGCGCCCGAGCGGATCGACCTGGAATTGTGGGACGGATCGGCCTGGAAGGCGCCCGAGGGCCAGCGTCGGACGCCCGAAAGTCCCGAGGGGCACCGGGCCAACGTGATCCGATTCCCGGCGGCGGCCGTCACGAAGTTCCGCGTGACGCTGAACCATCGCGCCGGGTCCAGGTCTGGCCTGAGCGAGATCGAGGCCTGGGGTGATGCCAGGATTCAGTCGCTCGACCCGGCGCCGATGCCGGCGGGTAACCTGGCGTACAACCCCGGCGGCCGCGAATTCCCCCGCGCGACGGCGTCTTTCACGTCCCAATTCGACCGGGTGTCGCTGGCCAACGACGGGATCGTGTCGTTCCAGCCGTCGCCCGCCAATCGCTGGACCTCGTACCAGTCGCCCAACGCGACCGACTGGCTGGAGATCGACCTGGGCGAGCCGCGAGAGGTCGGCCGTGCCGAACTGGCCATCTACGACGACCGCGGCGGCGTGCAGGCCCCCGAACGATATACCATCCAGGCCTGGGATGGGAACGACTGGAAGGACGTGGCGAGGCCGCGGTATGCGCCCGAGAAGCCGGTCGGCGGGCAGTTCAACCAGGCGACGTTCGACCCCGTGACGGCGAGCAAGGTGCGCGTCGTGTTCCAGCACAAGGGGCGGGCGCGGAGCGGGGTTTCCGAACTGTATCTGTGGTCACGCTGACGGAGAAGACCGATGGCACGACGGCGATGGTTGGCCCTGCTGGTCGCGGTGATGAGCGGGAGCTGGCCGGCTCCCACCGAAGCCGGCGATGCGCCGAAGCGGCCCAACGTGGTGATCCTGCTGGCCGACGACATGGGCTTCTCCGACGCGGGCTGCTACGGCGGCGAGATCGCCACGCCCAACCTCGATGCGCTGGCGTCGAAGGGCCTCCGATACACGCAGTTCTACAACACCGCCCGATGCTGGCCGTCGAGGGCCGCCCTCTTGACCGGCTACTACGCCCAGCAGGTGAATCGCGACCCCCAGGGGCCCCGGCCCCAATGGGCGGCGTTGCTGCCCGAGATGCTCGCGAAAGGGGGGTACCGGTCGTACCACTCGGGCAAGTGGCACGTCGATGGGCCCGTGCTCTCGGGCGGATTTTCGAGGTCGTACCTGCTGCTCGACCATAACCGGAATTTCTACCCGAAGGAGCACGAGCTCGACGATAAGCCGCTGCCGCCGGTCGAACCGGGAACCGACTATTACACCACCACCGAGATCACCAGCCGGGCGATCGATTGGCTGGATGGTCACCTCGCCGATCACGCCGGCGACCCGTTCTTCCTGTACGTCGCCTACACGTCGCCCCACTTCCCCGTGCAGGCCCCGGCCGAGGACGTGTCCCGGCAAAAGGGCCGCTACCGGGAAGGCTGGGACGTCCTTCGGAAGCGTCGCTGGGAGCGGCTGAAGTCGCTCGGGATCGTGAATTGCGAACTCTCGGAGCGGACGCCCGGCGTGCCGGCCTGGGATTCCCTGAGCGATGCCGAGAAGGCCGCCTGGGAGTCGCGGATGGAGGTCCATGCCGCGATGGTCGATCGGATCGACCGCGAGATCGGCCGGATCCTGGGACGGATCCAACAGGCCGGGCTCTGGGACGATACGCTCATCCTGTTCGCCAGCGACAACGGCGCCAGCGCCGAGAAGGTGCTGCGCGGCGACGGCCACGACCCCGACGCCCCTCCGGGATCGGGCAAGACGTTCCTCTGCATCGAGCCCCCCTGGGCCAACCTGGCGAACTCGCCGTTCCGCAAGTCGAAGATCTTCGTCCACGAGGGCGGGATTTCCACGCCCCTGATCGCCCACTGGCCGGCCGGCATCGCCGCGAAGGGCGAACTGAGGCGCGCGCCCGGGCACTTCGTCGACTTCGCCCCGACCCTGCTGGAACTGGCCGGGGTCGAACCGCCCGACTCCTGGGCCGGGCGGAAGCGGCCGCCGATGGCCGGGAAGAGCCTCGTCCCGACGTTCGCCGACGACACCCCGATCGCCCGCGATCCGCTGTTCTTCAAGCACGAAAAGAACCGGGCCCTGCGCGTGGGGGATTGGAAAATTGTCGCCTCGGGTGCCAATACACCCTGGGAACTGTACGACCTTGGTACCGACCGCGCCGAGTCGCATGACCTGGCAAGGGAACGACCCGGCAAGGTCCGCGAACTGGCCGCGATCTGGGAACGCCTGGATGCCGAGTACCAGGCGCAGGGCCGGACGGCCAAGGCACCCTGATCCGGCCCGATCAGCGACCGCCGGCGGGGACGAGCCAGACCGGCTGCGTGAACGCCCCGTTGGCGGCCACATCCCAGGCTTCCAGCCGCACCCACCGATGGCCCGTGATCGCCGCGCGGATCGCCAGTTTCTTGCGGCCGAAGGCCGATTCGTTCGACAGGTCGATCCGCTGCCGGTACACCTTCGTGCCATCTCCCGAGATGATTTCCGCGAACCTCGGCGGGAAGGTCCAGGAGATTTGGGCGGTGATTTCGGGGGGATTCTCGCCGATCGCAGCCTCGGATCCGCTTTCGCGGCCGTCTACCCGGAAATCCTCGATGAGGACTTCGCCGGTTGTCGTGAAGAAATGGCCCTGCCGGAGAGCATCGAGCACGGGGCGCCAACCGTCGTCGAACCGGGGGATCCGGTCCAGCTTGAGGTAATTGATGTTCATGTGGCCGTACAGCTCGTGCGTCGGGTCGAGCTGGAAGACGTCGACCTCGCCCACGAGCTGCTTGCGCCCGCCCCAGTTGGCCATGTCGTCGAGCAGGTCGAGCGACCGCTCGCCCAGCTTCGGTCGGGAGAGGTCGGCCGGCATCGCCTTCCAGGCCGCGCCGAGCCAGGAATCGTCGCGGTAGAACGCCTGGTCGCGGTAATGGTCGGGGGCCCAGTTCGACGACTTGATGCGGGGGTGGGCCGTCCAGGCCAGGCCGCCTTGTTCGCGGATCAGGCGGGCCATCTCGTCGCGATTGCCGACGTGGTAGACCGTGCCGAGGCGGGGATCGGGCTGGACGAACGGCTGATCGGCAGCCCTTTGCATCGTCCAGTAGACCGGCCCGGGGAAGAGGTAGAGCCAGTGGCCGTCCGCTCGACCCGCGACCTTTTCGCCGGGCCCGAGATGGACATTGGCCTCCTCGCCCGGCAGGAACAGGATGCGGTCGTTCGACAGCCGCCGGCATTCGTCGAACATCGCTTCGAGTTCGCCCAGCCGGAGCGGGCCGGGATCCTGCGGGTGGCCGTCGCCGTGGAACTCGGCGAGGTGGAGGATCTGCACGTTCATCGCCCCGAACATGCCGACGAACGAGGGTACCGTGCGGGGCCCCCCCGCCTGCTTCTCCTTCATCGCGGCGACGGCCGCGGCCAGGTGCCAGTGGCTGGAGAACGTCTTGAAGCCGGGAAGGTCGGCGAATCGGTCGCCATGCGTGAACCGCAGGACTTCCCGGAGGGTTTGATGGGCCGGGGTTGGGGCGACCGCCAGGAACATCCCCAGGCGTTGTTCGGTGCCCGGCGGGGCGTTGAACCAGGGCACATACCGACCGCCCCCCGTTTCGGTCTGGCGGATGCCGAAGCCCGGGCGTTCCTCCGACCCGCGATGGCCGCGACCAAACCAGGCCGTATGCTGGTTGTCGGTCAGGTCTCTTGGGAAGAAGTACTGATGCGGGGGGGGAAAGCAGGCGACCGATCCCGCCTCGGATTCGACCGCGATGGCCCGGTGCCGGACCGACACGGGACGATCCGGGGCTTGGCCGGCCCAATCCTCCGATCGGAAGGTGCCTTCCGTATCGATCCAGGCAACTCTCGAGCCGAGCGGGCCGGCCCCCGATAATCCGGCGTCGTACAGGAAAGCCCGGCGATCCTCGTCGGTGGTAACGACCGCCTCGACCTGGATCAATCGGCAACCCGGATACGCGCTCAGGTGCAGCTCGCCCCGGAACGGGCCCGCCGACAGGCCGCCCAGCGCGACGGTTGCCGAACGCCCCCGGCTGAAAACGCGGGCCGATGTCCGATCGAGGCGAGCTTTGTACGACGCATGAGGGCGATTCGCGGGCGAGTCGAAAAAGACGTTGAAAACGCTCATCGACGGCGGCCGGTCGGGGGGCGACTCGCGGCTGCCCTCGGTCAGGAAAAAGGAGACATCGGCGGCCTTCAGGACGACCTTTGGCTCGCCCTCTCCCGTCGCGATTTCCAGGAACTCGACCAGGGGCCGGTCGGGTCGTGGGTCGATCGCCAGCCGGGCCCGTTCCCCCTCCGCGATGGGCCAACGCAGGAGCATCCGGCCGGCCTCGGCCCGGAGTTCGACCCCGCAGTCCGGGCGGTAACCGTCGAGAGTCCAGGCGAGATCCTGGCCCCGAGCGGCCGAGGCCGCGACGACGATGACCGGCAAGGCAAACCAGTGTTGCCCGAAACCCGTATGCCCGCGCATGGAGTCGCCCCCCCGAGGCTCAGCCCGCAAGGATTCGGTCCGTTGTCGCCCGACGCCGGGTCGGAGTCAAGGGGCCGGGGCAGGGCGGCGGGCGCGCAGCGAAACGGGGCCGATCGTCGGCCCCGTTGGCGCGCGGTTCGGATTCGGCGTCGCCCGGCGTTACTTGCCGGCGATGTCGAGCAGGTCGCGGGTGAAGTAGTCGTTGCCCGTCCAGACGAGCATGATGACCACCCAGACGGTGGCCCCGGTGGCGAAGAGCAGGATCAGGCGGCTGCTGAACTTGACGTGCATGAAGTACATCAGGATCAGGATCGCCTTGATGGTCGCGATCGTGAACGCCACGGGCAGCGCCAGGTAGCCCAGGGGCAGGTAGGCGAACGCGACGGTCAGCACGAGCAGGCCCAGCAGCGCCAGGAAGATGACAATGTTGGTCTGCAACGACATGGGGGCGTGTTGGCTCATCGGGATTTGTCGATCAGATAGAGGGCGGGGTAGAGGTAAACCCAGACGATGTCGACGAAGTGCCAGTAAAGGCCCGCGACCTCGATCTGGGTGGTGCCGTTGCCCGACAGCCAGCCTCGCCAGGCCAGCACGGCCATCGTGCCGATCAGCCCCAGGCCCACGATGATGTGGATCCCGTGCAGGCCGGTCATGAAGAAGTAGTAGATGAAGAACAGCTTGGCATGCTCCGACTGGCCCCTCGGCTTGCCGCCGAGGAGCGGCAGCATCCCCTTCGCGGAAGGGGCGGGGTTGAGCGTGCCGACCGCCGGATACCAGTCGGCACCCTCGGCGGCCGCCGCCGTTGCCGCCGCATGGTCTCCGCCGGCCGCCGCGGCCTGGCCGTGTTCCGCGCCGGCGGGTGCGGGCTGCGGGGTATGGTCGGAGTGCTTGTTGGCCAATTCCCAGTCCCAGTGGAGGCCGGGGAAGAGGCCTTCGCGGTAGTCGGTCGAGTACTCGATGTACTTGATGCAGAGGAACCCGCAACCGAACAGCATCGTGGCGATCATGAAGTAGACGGAGTTGCGGACCTTGCCGAGCTGCGAGGCCCGCACCGCCAGCGCCATCGTCAAGCTGCTGCTGAGCAGGATGATGGTGTTGAAGGCGCCCAGGGGCACGTTGAGGTGGTGGCTGGCCGCCTCGAAGTCGTCCCGGTAGCTGGCGCGGAAGATGATGTACGAGACGACCAGGCCGGCGAAGAACATGACCTCGGTCGCGAGGAACGTCCACATGCCCAGCATCGAGCTTTCGACCTGCTGGGGCAGGTCGTCGAACTGGTGTTCGACGATCGTCCCATCCCCGCCGTGGTCGGCGTGGTGGTGGGCATGGGGATCGGCCAGGGCACTGCTCATCGGGCGGCCTCCGCCAGCTGTTTCTCATCGGCCGGAGTCAGGCTCTCGGCCGCCACGGGGTTGTACTCGTACGGGTCGGCGGTCACGATCGGCGTGCGGTCGAAGTTGTGGGTCGGCGGCGGCGACGGGATCTCCCATTCCAGGCCAGACGCACGCCAGGGGTTGGCGGGTGCGGTCTTGGGCTTGAAGAACGAGGCCGCGAAGTAGATCAGCGGCAGGGCATAGCCCAGGGCCAGCACGGTGGCGCCCGCCGAGGAGAAGATGTTGAGGATGTGGTACTCGGGCGGGTACGAGTGGTACCGCCGGGGCATCCCCAGGTAGCCGAGGAGGAGCTGGGGGAAGAACGTCAGGTTGAAGCCGATGAAGGTGGTCACCGCGGCGATCCGGCCCCAGAATTCGGGGTACATCCGACCGGTCATCTTGGGCCACCAGAAGTGCAGGCCGCCCATGAAGGCCATCACCGTGCCGCCGACCATGATGTAGTGGAAGTGGCCGACCACGAAGTAGGTGTCGTGCACGTGGACGTCGATCGCCAGGGTGCCCAGCATCAGGCCGGTGAGGCCGCCGATGGTGAACAGCCCCAGGAAGCCGATCGCGTAGACCATCGGCGTGTCGAACCGGATCGAGCCCTTGTACATCGTGGCGACCCAGTTGAACGCCTTGATGCCCGAGGGGACCGCCACGATCATCGTCAGGATCGAGAAGACCAGGCCCGCGTACATCGACTGGCCGCTCACGAACATGTGGTGGCCCCAGACGAGGAAGCCGATGATCGCGATCGACAGCATGGCGCCGGCCATGAACTTGTAGCCGAAGACCGTGCGGCGGCTGAAGCACGGGATGATCTCGTTGATCACGCCGAAGCCGGGCAGCAGCATGATGTAGACGGCCGGGTGCGAGTAGAACCAGAACAGGTGCTGGAAGAGCACCGGGTCGCCGCCCAGGGCCGGGTCGAAGATGCCGATGCGGAAGGCCCGCTCGGCCGCGACCAGGGCCACCGCGATCGCCAGGACCGGTGTGCCCAGGATCATGATCAGCCCGGTGGCGTATTGCGACCAGACGAACAGCGGCAAGCGGCCCCAGGTCATGCCGGGGGCCCGCATCGTGTGGGTCGTCACCACGAAGTTCAGGCCGGTGAGGATCGACGAGAAGCCGGTCACGAAGACGGTCAGGGCGGCCGGCACGACCAGCGTGTTCGAGAACATCGTGCTGAACGGCGTGTAGAACGTCCAGCCGGTGTCGATCCCGCCGCAGAGCACGATCGCCAGGGCCGAGATGCCGCCGATGATGTAGATGTACCAGCTCAACAGGTTGATCTTGGGGAAGGCCAGGTCCCTCGCCCCGATCTGGAGCGGGAGGAGGAAATTCCCCAGGATGCCCGGGATCGACGGCACCAGGAAGAAGAAGATCATCACGACTCCGTGGGCCGTGAACATCTGGTTGTAGCGGTCGGCGTCGAGGACGTCCCCCTTGGGGGTGAGCAATTCGAGCCGGATCAGGCCCGCGGTCGCCCCGCCCACCAGGAAGAAGAACGTGACCGAGATCAGGTACAGGATGCCGATGCGCTTGTGGTCGCCGGTGAGCAGCCACGAGGCCACGGTATGCTTCACGTTCAGGTAATCGACGCGGGGGCGGCCGTTCGCGATCGCCGCCCCGTTGCCGTTCGCCGTTGACGTCGAGGGGTTCATTCGGTCACTCCCTTGGCACCGATCGACTTGATGTACTCGATGATCTTCAGGAGATCCTCTTCGGGGATCTGGTCGTTGTAGGAAGGCATCAGGGGCTCGTAGCCGGCCACGACCTGCGACTTGGGCAGCAGGATCGAGTCGCGGATGTAGCGGTCGTCCGCGATCACGAAGCCGACCTCCTTGCCGTTCTGGATCGGCACCGTGTGGCCGTAGACCCCTTCCAGCCGGGGCGCCTTCACCACCTGGCTCTCGCGGTGGCAGCCGGCGCAGTGGTACTGGACGAACAGCTTCTCCCCCTCGGCCGCCATCGGCACGTACCCCGTGTCGGCGGAATTCTCCCGGAGCCAGGCCTCGTAATCGACCGGATCCATCACCTTCACCTGGCCGATCATGCCCGAGTGGTAGGTGCCGCAGTACTCGGCGCAGAACAGGCGATAGGTGCCGACCTTCGTGGCCTCGAACCACATCTCGGTGTAGCGGCCGGGCACGGCATCCACCTTGACGCGGAATGCGGGGATGTAGAAGTCGTGGATCACATCCTGCGAGGTCAGCACCAGCCGGACCGGCCGGCCCAGGGGGACGTGCAGTTCGTTGATTTCCTTCTTGCCCTCGGGGTGCGCCACCTTCCACATCCACTGCTTGCCGACGACGTAGATCGTCGAGGCGTCGGGCGGCGGGTCGCTCTGGAGGAAGAAGACGATCGAGGTCCAGACGAACAGGACCATGGCGATGATCAGGGGCACGACGATCCAGAGCATCTCCAGGCGGTCGTTGTGCGACGGCGCGTTCTCGCGATCGGCCGGGTTGCCGCGGCGGTAGCGCACGGCGAAGTACAGGACGTTGAGCGCGATGAACGACAGGAAGAACACGATGATCGCGATCGCGAACAGCGTCACCAGGTCCACGCGCGAGGCGATCGTCGAGGCCGAATCGGGTATCAGGGAGAATTCCCTCATGGGGAGAGCGCTCCTCGTCTCGCTCAGTGGGTCGGGTGGGCGATGGGAACCGGCGGCAGCCGACGGCGGCGCTCGCGGACCAGCATCACGGCGATGTAGGTCCCCAGGGCCACCGCCGTGCCGGCGGCCAGCGCCCGCATCAGGTAGGTGACCGCCAGGGTGTAACGGCCGGTCGTGGGGTCGTAGTCGTAGCAGAACATCAGGATCTTGTGGACCGGCGAGCCGATCTTGCCGGCCGAGGCGTCGATCAGCGAGAACTGCAGGTCGCGCGACGGGTAATCGATCCCGTAATAGTAGCGGGCGATCCTCCCCTGCGGCGTCAGGACGACCAGGCCCGCCGAATGGAGGTACTGGGCCTTGGACTCGTTGTAGGTGTACTTGAAGCCCACGGCGTCGGCCAGCCTGCGGATCGACGCCTCGTCGCCGGTCAGGAAGTGCCAGCCCTCCTCGGCCCCCTTGCGGGGGAACTTCTTGAGGATGCCCTTCTTCTTGTCGGCCGCCAGCGGGGGCTTCTCCGACGGGTCGATGCTGACGGTGATGACCCGGAAGTCCTTCGCGTATTCGAGCGAGACCGGCCGGAGGCTCCGGGCCAGCCCGTTCAGCTCCTGGGTGCAGATCAACGGGCAGCGGAAGTAGCTGAGGGTCAGGATCACCGGCTTCTCGCCGAAGTAATCGGCCAGCATCACCTCGCGGCCGGATTCGTCGCGGAAACGGACGTCAAGAGGGATTGCCGCATCGAGCTTCTGCTCGAAGTCGATCTTGCGGATCGGCGAATCGACCATCCCGGCCGCCTCGGCCAGGGGGACCGATTCGCCCGGCCGATCGTCGGCCGCCGAGGGGGCGGCGAGGATCGCGGCCAGGCCGAGGCCCAGGCCGGCAAGCGCGATTCGATGGGGGGCTCGACGCGAGCGGTTCATCGGGGTGCCTCGGCTTGGGCCGGCGCGTTGGACGCCGGCGAGGGGGCGGCGGACCGGGCCGCCGGGCCCCGCTCGGCCACGATCTTGATCGCCCGGTCGATCGGCACGCGGGCGACGCCGCGTCCCTCATCAAAACCGTACGTCTGGAGCCGGCGCAACTCGCTCGCGCGTATGTCCGGGCGATCCCGCGCCGGGTTCTCGGCGAGGTCGCCGCCCCGGGGCGTGGCGAAGTCGGCATCCAGCCGGGCGGGCCGCTTCGCCTCCTCGGCGTGCCGGCGGTTCTCCAGCCGGCCGAGGGTGATGCGGAGCCCGACCATGCAGACGACGCAGAGGATCGTCAGGCCGAGGGCGAACTTGAGGAT
The DNA here is from genome assembly GCA_046350035.1 of Isosphaeraceae bacterium. Classification (GTDB taxonomy): domain Bacteria; phylum Planctomycetota; class Planctomycetia; order Isosphaerales; family Isosphaeraceae; genus CALLYK01. The sequence continues at coordinate 87,850 of JAXMBD010000026.1, forward strand.
CCCCCCCAGGGCCAGGTCGTAACTCTCGTGGGCCTTCTCGTCGGTGAACTCGGAGGCTTGCGGGGTCAGGTCGGCCATCGATCAATGCCCTCCCGAGGCGGCCGGGATCAAAGCCTCGCGAATGACCACCGGGCGTTCGCGGAGGAGGAAGGTGAACGCGAAGATCCAGGTCCCGCCGATCCCGACGAACGCGGCCAGGACCAGGGCCAGGTCGATCGGGCTGATCGTGTAGGTGAACGCCGCGATCCCCTTCACCGCGTCCGACTCGGCCCACTGGGCGTTCGCCGGCAGCGTCACCCAGGCCAGGTCGATCAGGTGCATCGCCAGCAACAGGGCGGCCACCCGGGCCAGGTAGGTCGGCGTCCGCTTGACGTTGCGGAACAGCAGGCAGAAGAACGGCACGAAGAAGTGGAGCACGATCAGCGCGATCGCGACGT